>NZ_SDOY01000112.1 GCF_004117935.1 Streptomyces roseicoloratus
GCGGCGGGGCCGTGGCGTGCTGTGACCGCCCTCAGGACGGCCGGGTGACCTTACTGGCCGACCGTCTTCTTCTTACGGAGGAAGAAGACCGCGCCGCCACCGACCACGAGGAGCGCGACGGCGACGCCGGCGATCATCGGGGTGGCGTTGGAGCTACCGGTCTCGGCGAGGTCGCCGCCACCGGTGGTGGAGCCGGAGGTGGTGCCACCGGTCGCCGGGGTCTGCGACGGCGACGGGGTGTCGGTCGGGGTCTCGGACGGCGTCGGGCCGGGCGTGGCCGTCTTGCAGTCGAGGACGCCCTCGATGACCTGCTCGAAGCCGTTCGGGCCGGTGATCGTGAACTTGTACGCCTCGTCCTCGGCGACCGGGACGGTGACCGTCTTCGACTCGCCGGGGGCGATGCTGTGCTTCATGCCCTTGAGCTCGAGCTCCCAGGGCTGGTCGCCCTTGTTGCCGAGGGTGACGTCGACGCCGCCCTTGGCGCAGTTCTTCTCGGCGGTGACGAACGGAGCGGCACCCTGCTTCACCCAGGTCGCGGAGGCCTTGGCGGAGACGGTGGAGGTGCTGGTGCCGGCCAGGATGAGGGTCTGGCTCTTCGTCCTGGTCGCGACGAAGGCGCGGCCGATCGGGACCGTGGTGTCCGCCTGGACGGTCAGCTCGGCGCTGCCCTCGGTGCCGGCCGGGACGTCGAAGTAGACCTGGGAGCCCTTGGTGACGTCGGTGACGACCTTGCCGTCCTTGTCGACGATCTTCACGCCGGCCGGGGCGCCGGGGGCGAGGGAGACCTTCGCCGTGGCGGCGTTGGTGTCGACCGTGACCGGGCCGAGGCGGCCGCCGGCCTTGCCGGCGACGGAGGACGGGGAGAGGCTCAGGGAGGCGGCGGGCTCGGAGAGCTCCACCGCGGACTTCTCCAGGTACTCCGTCAGCTTCGCCGCTTCGGCGTCCTCCGGCACGGCGTTGACCTTGTCGGAGAAGTGCCAGATGGCGGCCTGGGTGGCCGCGGCGGCGGTCTCCTTGGAGAGCTTCGAGGCACCGGCCTTCTTGGCCAGGATCTCGAGGTCGTTCACCTGCGGGTAGGAGTTCTGCAGGATCCAGCGGATCTTGCCGGCGTCCTTGTTGTTGTGGAGCGACGACTGGTCCCAGCCGACCTCCTTGTACTCCTCGCCGGTCTTCGCACCGGTGTAGAGGTCGATGCAGTAGGTCTGGATGGATCCGCCGGGCTTGACGGTCATCTCGAAGAGACCGGCACTGACCTTGCGGTCCTTCTTGCCCTTGATGACAACGTCGTCGAAGATCTTCAGATCACCGAGCGTCGCCGTGGCACCACCGGTGCCCGCCGGCTTGTCGTCAGCCACCGCCGGTCCCGCGATGGCTATGGAACCCGCAACGACGAGACCCGAAACGACCGTCGCGGCGGCAAGGCGGGCAGCGCCACGCCTCTGTACAGAAAACATGAATTTCCCCTCCGTGCGGGCTGCTCCGCGTCAACGATCAAACGCGTGGGGGGAGCGCCCGCCAGCAGACTCACTGCCCCACTGGAAGCAAGTGCCTCATGAGTATCCGGGAATCCTAGGGACGGGGAAGACCCCGGTGTCCAGTCGTACGACCTGATAACCATTCCGAATCGAAATCGTTATCAACGAAGGAAGTTGACCGGGAAACCGCTGGTCACGGTGTCGACAAATCCCCGCAACAATGAGTCAGGAAGTCGTGACCAGAGGGTAGTCGACGGATTCCGGTGATGTCGTCGGGGGTGTCCGCCAGGGGTCGGGCCCGGCGTCGGCCGAGGGGGAAGGAGCGCGGCCGGAGCCGGCGGATCCGGGGTCGTCGGACCTGGTCGGTGATAGATTCGGAACCCGTCCTTCCGGTACGGGAGTTTCCGGGTTCTGGCGTACCGAGCGGCGGAACGCCGCCGTACCCCTCGTCAGGTCATGGCCGACCGCGACCGCCTGGACGTCCACGAAGGTCTTCCGGCGCCCTTCCAGCTCCTCCTCACGCACCTTCAGCCTGCCGTGCACCACGAGCGGTTCGCCCACCGAGACCGAGGCCGCCAGGTTCGCGCCCAGCGAGCGCCAGGCGGACACCGTGTAGAAGCTCGTGGGACCGTCCGTCCACACCGCCCTCTCGCGGTCCCAGCGACGCGCGGTCACCGCGAAGCGGAAGCGCGCCACTCCGCCCGCGACCGTCTCCCGGTACTCCACGTTCGTCGCCACGTTGCCCACGAGGGTCACCGTCGTGTCGTTCATCGCCCACATCTCCCGTTCGTTCGCTCGTCCTGCACTGCGCTGCACTGCGCTGCACTGCGCTGTGATGTGCCGCGCCGCGCTGTGCCGCGCCGCGCTGTGCCGCACTGCACTGCGTCCATGCTGGACCGAACCGGAGAAGTCCGCGCAAACCTGTGGACAAGTGCCCGGGTGTGAACAACTCGGTCACCCGAAGGTGGAGTTCCACCACGCGAGCGATGAGGTCGCCCCGCCTCACCTCACCCGCGCGGCGCCCGTCCGCGCCGGCCCGAAGCGCGTGCCGCCGAACCGGGTGGCCCGGCTCGCCGGCCGGGTCGCGCCCGAGGCCGTGACGTACTGTTCGCGCACCTCCCGGTAGCGCATCAGCTCGGCCGCGATCGGGTCGAGCACCCGGGCCCTGCCGCAGGCCGCGGCCGCCTCGCGCAGCCTGCGCTCGGCCTCCTGCCCGTAACGCCGCGCAGGTCCCCGTACCGCCGCCGCGCACGCCCACTCCACCAGCGGACCGCCGACGATTCCCGCCACCATGATCAGGACCGGCGGCCAGAGCAGCGGTTCGACCACACCCACGATCTGGCCCACCAGCCACAGCGCGCCGAAGATCTGCAGAAACGTCATCACCACCTGGGCGAGGACGGCGGCCGGCCACCAGGCCGGGCGCGGCGGCCGGGCCGCCGGGTCGCCCATGCTCGCCGTCAGCTCGTCCAGTGCCTCCGGCAGCCCGTCCGCGCCCCGCAGCGCCGCCTCCCGCACCGCCTGGGCCCAGGGCCCGGGAAGTCCGCGCGAGGCCTCGTCGGAGACGGTCCGCACCGCCTGCTCCACCCGCTGACGTGCGGTCAGCTCGTCCTCGACCGGGCTCTCCTGGCGCGGATCGGTGGTGCCGTGCGTGCGGACCCGCTCGTACCAGCGGTAGAGCCGCAGCCACGGCGTCCCGCAGGCGCGGATCGCGTTGCGCCGCCAGACCCGTTCGGCGGCCTCGCCGGCCGCCTGGGCGCCGACCGCGACGGCGAGCCGGTCGGCGAACTCCTCGCGGGCCCGCTCGCCGAGCCCCGGCCGGCCGTCCGCCACGAACACCGGCCTCAGCCGGGCCGTGGCGGCGTCCACGTCGGCGGCGAGGCGCCGTTCGGGCGCGGTGCGCTCCTGCACGAAGCGTCCGAGCAGTTCGCGCAGCTCCGCCACGCCCTCACCGGTCACCGCGGACAGGGGGAGCACGGTCGCGCCCGGTTCCCCGTGCTCGCCGACGGCCATGCCGTCCTCGTCGAGCAGCCGGCGCAGGTCGTCGAGGACCAGGTCGGCGGCCTCCGTGCCGAGCCGGTCGATCTGGTTGAGGACGACGAAGGTGACCTCGGCGTGCCCGGCGAGCGGCCGCAGGTAGCGCTCGTGGAGCGCGGCGTCGGCGTACTTCTCCGGGTCCACCACCCAGATCACGGCGTCGACCAGACCGAGCAGCCGTTCCACCTGATCCCGGTGGGCGGTGAGGGCCGAGTCGTGGTCGGGCAGGTCGATGAGGACGAGTCCCTGCAGGTCGGCGTCGCCCGCGCCGCCGGCGAGCGGCCTGCGACGCAGCCGTCCGGGGATGCCGAGCCGGTCCATCAGTCCCGCGGCGCCCTCGGACCAGCTGAGCGCGATCGGCGCGGCGGTGGTGGGGCGGCGCAGCCCGGTCTCGGAGACGGGGACGCCGGCGAGGGCGTTGAAGAGGGCCGACTTGCCGCTGCCGGTGGCCCCGGCGATGGCGACGACGGTGTGCCGGGCCGAGAGCCGCTGCCGCGCGGCGGCCTCGTCGAGCACCCGTCCGGCCTCGGCGAGGGCGCCGTTCTCGACCCGGGTGCGCGACAGCCCGACCAGCTCGTGGAGGGCGTCCAGGCGTGCCCGGAGGGCACCACCGTAGGCGCCGCCCAGGGGCGGGAAGGCGTCGTCGTCGCCATCGTCGCCGCGGACGTCGGAGGGACCGGCCGAGGAGGAACCGGCCGAGGAGGAACCGGCGGCCGTCCCGCCGACGGGGTGGGCGCGCTCGGCGGCACGACGGGCGATGAGGCCGTCGTCCCAGGCGGCGGAGGTGGAGACGAGGGCGGAGTCGCGCCCGTCGTTGCGCCCTTCGTACCGCGACGCGGCGACCCAGGCGCTTCCAGCACCGCCCACGTCATGCGCACCGCCCACGTCACGCGCGCCATCCCTGCCACGCGCGCCATCCCTGCCACGCGCGCCATCCCTGCCACGCGCGCCATCGCTGCCACGCGCGCGACGCACGCCATGGACGTCCCGCACACCATGCCCGTCCGCGCCTGCCGTGTCTGCCGCGCCTGCCGCCTCGGGCCCGTCGGGCGCGTCGGACAGGCCCGGTGCATCCCCGAGCTCAGCGGACTCCCCGGCCTTCACCGGCTTCCTGAGCTTCACCGACCCCACAGGTTCTCCAGACTCCACACGCTTCACCGGCTCGACCGGATCGACCGGCCCGACGGGCTCGACCGGCTCCACGGGTTCCACGGGCTCCACGGGCTCCACGGGCGTCACTTCTCCTTCTGCAGTACGGAGAGCGCGGCGATCAGTTCGGCCTGCGGCTCGGGGGTCACGTCGAGGGCGTCGAGGGGCGCGAGGCGCCGGTCGCGTTCGGTGTGCAGGGCGCGGTCGAGGCACCCGGCGACCAGTTCACCGCCCTTGTCGCGCAGCCGCAGGGCGCCCTGGGCGCCGAGGAGTTCGGCCAGTCGGTCGCCCGCGGCCCGGGTGCGGCGGCCGCCGAGGAGCACGGCGGCGAGGAGTGCGGTGAGGGTCTCGGTGTCGGGTGCCGCCGCGGCGGCCGCGCGCTTGCCGGCGCGGGAGGTGGCGGGGCGGTCCATGTCCCGCACCTCCTCCTCGACCATCTCCTCCAGGAGGCGCCGCCAGCGCCGTACGGTCATGGCGATCCGCTCGCCGGCGTCCCCGGCCTCGTCCTTGCGCGCACCGAGGGGTGCGGGGCCGGGGGCGAGCCCGGCCGCGGCGGGTTCGCGGCGCCAGGCGTCGCGTACCCGCTCGTCGGCGGCGGCGACGGCGCATTGCACGAGCGCGGAGAGGGACTCGACGAGGGAGTCGAGGAGTTCGTCGGCGGAGCTGTCGCGGGGATAGGCGCGCCAGCGGGTACGGGCGTCGCCGGCGAGCACGGCGCCGCGGCGCACCAGTTCGCGGACCCGGCGCCCCTGCTCCTCGTACGCGGACTCGACGGCGCCGCCGAGCCGTACGGCGGCGGCGTACTGGGCGGCGACCGCCCCGGCGAGCTCCGGCATGCGGGTGTCGAGGGAGTCGATGACGCCAGCGGCGGTGCGGCCGACGGCCTGCTGGCGGGCGGCGGGGTCCTGGACGCAGTGGGTGAGCCAGCCGCGCAGCGGGGCGACGGCGGTGTCGGGCAGGAGTCCGCTGCCGCCGCCGGTGGACTCGGGGAGCTCGGGGATGGTGAAGCGGGGCACGTCGCCGAGGCCGGCCTTGTCGAGCAGGGCCTCGTACTGCCGGGAGACCTCGGTGATGACCTGGTGCGGGACGCGGTCGAGGACGGTGACGAGGGTGGCGTCGTACTCCTTGGCGGTGCGGAGGAGGTGCCAGGGGATGGCGTCGGCGTAGCGGGAGGCGGTGGTGACCATGACCCAGATGTCGGCGGCGCAGATCAACTCGGCGGCGAGGAGGCGGTTCTCGACGACGAGGGAGTCGATGTCGGGGGCGTCGAGGAGGGCGAGCCCGCGGGGCAGGGTGGCGGCGGTCTCGACGCGCAGGGCGTTGTCCTCCGGGGGCTCCTCGGGTGGGTTGTCGTCGTCCTGCTGGGGCAGCCAGACGCGGGTGAGCTGCGGCAGCACGCGCATGCCGGCGAACCAGTGATGGTCCTCGGGGTGGCAGACCAGGACGGGTGTGCGGGTGGTGGGTCTGAGCACTCCGGCCTCGCTGACGCGCCGCCCGACGATCGAGTTGACGAGCGTGGACTTGCCGGCGCCGGTGGAGCCGCCGATGACCGCGAGGAGCGGTGCGTCGGGATCCTTCAGCCGGGGCACGAGGTAGTCGTCGAGCTGGGCGAGCAGCTCGGCCCGGGTCTGCCGGGCCCGCAGGGCGCCGGGGAGGGGGAGGGGGAGACGCACGGCGGCGACACGGTCGCGCAGGGCGGAGAGTGCGTCGATCAGCTGAGGCCGTTCGTCCAAGGTCACCACATGCGAAGAATGCCCAATTTTGGAGCCTTTTTGAAGCGTATAGGGGCTCTGCGCGCCGACCGAACGGATGTAGCCGGGGACCCCGGGCATAACGACTGCACAACACCCGGCCCGAGTGGCGCGAAAAGCGCTGCACGAATCGCACCTGCCTGCGATTATCGGACCGCTTCACCGAACCTCCACATCGTGCCACGCAGGTGAAGCAACCGGGCCAGGCCGACGGGACCCCTATCCTTGTCCCGACCACCACCGGCCCCCGTAGCTCAGCGGATAGAGCAGGTGCCTTCTAAGCACTTGGCCGCAGGTTCGAGTCCTGCCGGGGGCGCACAGCGAGGCCCCTCCTTCGGGAGGGGCCTTTTTGCTGGTCAGGGGCGGTTTTCGGTCGGTGGCGGAGGTGTCAGGGAGACCACCTCGGATGGCTCGTTCTGACCGGCTGGAACCGGCCGGAAGCGACCTCCGGCGGCCGTTCGGCCCGAAAACGGCCCGAAGTTTCGGGACGCTCTCCCGGCAGGACCAAGGGGACAAATCGGCATTCGGGTTGAAGCGACGATCACGCCCGGATCATCCTTACCGTCATGTCTCTCGCCGCCGCGCTCGACGTGTCACACCTGCCCGACTACGCGTACGACTGGGCTCTGGTCGACGTCGAGACATCCGGCCTGATCGCCCGGCGTGACCGGATCCTCTCGATCGCGGTGCTGACCTTCGGGCCGGACGGGACCCAGACCGGCGAGTACTCCACCCTGCTGAACCCGGGCTGCGACCCCGGCCCCGTGCACATCCACGGCCTGACCACGGAACGGCTGAGCGGCGCCCCGGCCTTCGAGCAGGTAGCCGGACGGATCGGGGCGCTCCTGCGGGACCGCGTCATGGTGGCTCACAACGCACAGTTCGACTACGACTTTCTGGCCCATGAATTCGCCCGCGCCCGGCTCTACCTCCCGGTCACCCAGCGGCTGTGCACCCTGGCGTTGAACCGGCGTGTGGAACCGCCTTCCGCCGACCTCAGCCTGGCGTCGCTGGCCGCTCACTACGGCGTACCGCAGACCAGCGCTCATGACGCGCTGGACGACACGCGCGTCCTCGCGGGGATCTTCCGGTCTTCCCTCTCCGAAGCCGCACGGCTGGACGTCCCGCTGCCGCTGGTGCCCTGCCCTCCCCGGCAGGATCCGCAGTTCGCGCCGAATCCGCCGAAGACCCCGTGCGCCTACCGGAACCCAGGCCGCCTGACACCCGGCGGTCCACTCGTCCAGGGCATGAAGATCGCCGTCACGGGCGAGACCGCGACTTCCCGGGCCGAGCTGGTGGCCCGGGCTGTCGCCGCCGGCCTGAACATCATGTCGTCGGTCAGCCGGCACACCAGCGCTCTCGTCACCAACGACGCGGCGTCGGGCTCGGCGAAGGCACGACGCGCGATCGCCGAGGGCGTCACGGTCATCGACGAGCACACGTTCCTCAAGCTGCTGGGAGAGGTGCGACCCGGAACACCGCATGAGAATCAAGCACCGAAGAAGACCCCGGAAGCGGCGGCCCCGGCCACTCCTCCTACTACGCCGACGCCGTCCCCCGCTGCGACCGCGGCTGTCGCGGACGTGCCGGCGCCCAGGCGACCCGAGCCCCCGCATTCCGCCAAGCCGTTCGGCCGTCGGCGGGTCCTGGTTCTGGGCGGCACCCACGAGGAGGCGTCCGCCGCGCGGGCCAGGGTCGTCGAGCTGGGTGGGGCCGCCGCGATCAACCTCTCGGCGAGCGTCACGGACGTCGTCCTCTTCCCCGGAGGCGAACTCGACCGTCGCATGACCCGCGTCACGGCGTTGGGGCTTCCGGTCCACGCGCACGGATGGCTCGGAGCTCCCGCCTCCGAGTCGGCCGACCTCCCCGACCGGGAAGATGCGATGACCGGCGTTCTGCCGCGCGGCGGAGTCATCGATCTCCCCACGCTCCCCGCCGCCGGCCAGTGGCACGTGGGTGCCTCCTGGGCACAGCAGACGAACTGCGAGGTCGATGTCGTCGCCTTCGTCCTCGACGAGGACGAGCAGGTGTCCAGCGACGGGGACTTCGTCTTCTACGGCGCACCGGAAAGCCCCGACGGAGCTACCCGTCTCCTCTGCGACGGCCCGACCGAGCAGACCATCACCGTCGACCTCGCGGCGCTGCCGCCCGCCGCCCACAGGATCGCGATCGCCGCCGCCATCGACGGCGCCGCCACCTTCGGGGACATCGGAGCGGTCCAGATGACCCTCGCCCCGGGCGTCGATGCTCCGGCCACGGCCCAGGCCACTCTGGACGCCGCCACCAGCGAGCGCACCCTGCTCCTCGCCGAGATCTACCGCCGGGGCCCGAGGTGGCGCTTCCGAGCCGTCGGCCAGGGCTACGACCATGGTCTGGAGACCCTCGTACGGGGATACGGCGTCGACGTGGAGTAACCCACCCTCGTCGCTTGCCAGAGGGCGGGGGGTGCCCCAGTCCATCGGGTGCAAGAGGGAGGGCTCGTGGTTGCGCTGCCCGTGCAGGGCGCCTCCGTGAGGTCGGGGTTCTGGGCAGTCGTCTACGTTGACTGGCCGCAGGGCCGTATCCAGCCCTGGACTTCTTCTCCCTCTGCCTCCGGCGAACTGGCACAGCAGAGGACCCGGCCACGGTCGAGCCCCTGGCTTTCTTCATGAGTGGTGAAGTCAGTTGTTCACGGGTTCGGGAGGCACCTGCGCGGTGTCCTGTTCGATGTTCACCGGAGGTGACGGCAGGCAGTCCGAGAAGCTCTGGTCCCGCCTATTGGATGCTCCATCGGTGTGGGTGCCCGGGCTCGGTGGGGCAGGCGAAGATGTTCAGCAGTCCGTCTCGGCCGATCGTGAGTTGCGTGGGGCGGGGCTCGCGCAGGTGCTCCGCGACATCGCGCTCCTCTGTCGGCATCCAGCTGCCACTACCGCCGTCCCACTCACTGCTGTCGATGGTCAGCAGCAGCACCATGGGGGCGGCACATTCCTCGCATGTCATCGGGTGCGGGTCAGTCGTGTGCCAGGACGGAAAGCCACCCACCCGGCAACCCGGTGGAATCGACAGGTCGTGGTGGTAAGTGACCAGTTCGTCGTGCAGCCCGTTCTTCTCCGCCTTCAGTTCCTGGCGCTCCTCCCAGGCGTCGATCTTGGCGCCCAGCCTGGCCGGCAGCGATCCGGCGTATGGGTAGGTGACGACCTGCTCGGGGTGCAGTACGCATGGCTCGGCGACCGAGCCCTCGAAGCCGACCAGCGTCGGCTGCGGCGGAGCGTCCAGCGCCACGGCGACCCGGTCGGAACGGCGCCAGCGTACGTGCAGGGACAGGCCGTAGCGGGTCGGGCCATGCGCCTCGAACGGGCACCAGAGCACTTGGAGCAGGTCGCAGCCGTCCGGACCCGGCGAGAGGCCGGGCACGTCCCGCCGGTACAGCTGGACCAGACCGACCAGCGGGATCGGATCGGTGTCGGCGACGTCCGGGTCCCGGTGCCTACGGCCCAGCTCCTTGAGTAGGACCTGTTCCTCGTCGGAGGGTCGGTCACGGGCCCAGGCATCCGCGAGTACCTGACGCCCGCGACGGATGTCCCCGATGCGGTGCCCGCGGCTGCGTTTGTGCGGCTCAATGCAGACTGGCCACGGTTCGTCGGCCGGCCACAGCAGAGGACCGCCGACCGAGCTGACCGACGCGTCCGGACGCCCCGGGCGCGGGTGCAGGCGCGTCGTCATCCCCCGATACGCCCGCAGCTTTGGAAAGAGTTCCTCGACGTGCACGGGGCGCGGCGGCGTAGTTCTGGTCACGGCGGAGACACTAAGTCACCACGTTGGCCCTGCTCACACGTGCCCGTGCTGTCCGAACTCGTGAGTATTTCGATTCGAGAGAGCAAACCAGGTGACTCCCGATCTGGTGGACAAGTGCTGTTCCATCTCGCGTACAGAGCCAAGCCCCTCTGATCCGATCTCGCGGCCGCACTCGACGCTTGTCAGAAGCGGATGTGATGATCCGTCGCATGGCTGCCTGGCTCGACAGCACCGACTTCGCCCGCTACGCGCTCATCCCGGAGGAACTCCTCCCGATAGGGGAAGGAACCGAGACGGACGACGTGATCGACGAGTACGTCTCGGCCCTGCGGCTGGCCGGCCGCGACATCCTGACGCTCGGCGCCGAGCCCCTGTCCGTCACCTGGCTCGCCGAACCCCTCACATTCGCGCGCTGGTGCTACGCCGACGACGACACGGGGCTGCTGTCCACCGTCCACGGCGCCGGATCCGCCGGCGGCTGGAAGGACGTCCTCACCCTCGAACTCGGAGGACGATACGTCCTGGCCGACGCCGCCTACGAGGCCGACAGGGATCCTCGGCTCCCTGCGACATGCACAGCAGCCGGCGGAGGCGCTCCGCGTCGAACTGTCACCGGGCCGCTATCGCGTCCAGTCGCTGATCGTCGATCCCGACCCCAAGATGCAGTACGTGCTGGCGCGGCTGCTGCCCGAATAATCGTTCAGCCGACGAGCCCTCCCTCTGATGGGATGCGGTCATGTACTACGCCGATCTCAGCCCCTACGCCTCCCCCATCACCGAGGACGGCGACGTGTTCACCGAGGTCGGCAGCGGCGTGCGGTTCGTCACCGTGCGCGATGCCTACCGCCGGCTCAACATCGGCTGGCTGGAGGCCGGACGGCCCTGGACCGCAGGCCCGGCACCCGCGGCGTTCGTGTCCAAGCTGCTGACGGTGCTGGAGGAGCAGGCCGTGAACCAGGCTCTCGGCATGCACGAGTGCGACCTGTGCCCCGAACCGCTCGACAATGCCCACCCCTGGTACGAACCCCGGCCGGGGCATCGGCGCGCGAGCGCCGGCACAGGAGAGATACGGATACCTGGAGAACCGGGAACCGCCTACGCGGCCCCCTCTCTGATCGGGCACTACGTACTCGACCACGGCTACCTGCCGCCGAGGGAGTTCGTCGACGCCGTCCTCGCCTTCGACCTCCAGGACAGATCGGCCGCGTACCCCTCGATCGCCTTTCCCTGGATCCCCGACGACGCCGAACTGTACGACGCCAGGTTCGAGTAACGCCCCCTTCGGTGAACAGCATCAGGGCGAACGTCTGTCGACCTACATCCGGATTAGCCTGATCAGCACGCGGCAAGACGCCTACCCCCGTGAGGGGCCTCGTCAGGCAAATATCCCGGGCCGCGGTTGTCTGACGCCGTCTCTAGCTGATCGTTCCGACGCATACGCTTCGGCGATGAACCCTGACCTCTTCACCCGGTTCGATATGGATGCGGCGTGAGCGCTTACCTACGGTGACGTGAACTCGTGCGCGGGCAGGACGGCCTCGCGGGCCTTGCCCCAGGCCCGCCGGTAGACGGAGCCGGCACCAGGTGGCGTCCTGCTGAGCGCGAGCGAGGACGGCGACGGCCCGGGCGAGGTCGGAGTCGTCGGGCAGCGGCCGGTGGGCGTGCATGTCGGTGCGGAGGATGTTCGCCCGGACCAGAGCATCGTCTGGGTCGGACACCGGGGCAGCCGCCGGGGCGTCGGTGATGGCGGCCAGGGCGGGCGGGATGCGGTTCAGAGCGCTGGGAGGGCAGCGACGGCCGATTCGCAGAGCTCGATGTGGACGTACCGGCCGACGCCGCAGCCCCACCGGAATGATCTTGCTAGGGCTGGTGCGATCACGGCGTCGGTGCCGTTCCGGACAGCCCCGTTCACCGGGCTGAGCCCGCGCTGCTTCGGCAAGTCGGTGACCCTGTTACGGCGCGAGGTCCCGGACGAGCTGCGGCGCGGGCGGCCGAGCTTCCTGGCCACCTTGGGCACTGCCCGCAGCACGGTCCTGGTCTCTGGTCGCGAGAAGGTCGAGCACCGCCCCCAGGAGGCGCAGTGCCGGCCGATGGAGGCGTGAGTGCCTGATCGCGAGCCCTGTCAGGCGCTCATGCCTCCAGCAGCTCCCTCAGCCGTGCGAGGTCGTCCCGCGCCACCTCCCGCTCCTCCTCTGTGAGGGCGAGGGCGGTGGCGCGGGCGAGGGCGGATGCGGCGGTCTTTTCGTCGGCGAGGCGGCCGGCGACGTCCGCGCGCAGGACGAGGAGGCGGAGCAGCTGTACGGGGGTGGGGGACTCGTCCTCGATTCCCAGAGCGCGGTCGAGGATGCGGGCGGCGCCCGCCGCGTCCTCCTTCGAGTCCGCGAGGAGCGCCGCGTGGTGGAGGGCCCTGGCGAAGGTCTCCTTGGGGGCGGGCCGATGGTGCGGATCGTCGTTCGTCGGCTGCCCGATGCGGAGGCAGTTTCCGCCCGGGTCGGTCAGGAGGAACTGCCGCACGCCGTACGTGGTGTCCTTGAGCGGCCCGATGCGCGGCAGGCCCCGGGTCGGGATCCTCCCGTACGCGGCCTTGAGGCCCGCCCGGAAGGCCGCGTGCAGTTCGTCCACGGCGCCGGTGCGGACGTAGCACGTGCTGTACGACGCCGTCGGGTCGTACTGCTTCATGCCGAAGAAGTGGAGCTGGATGCCGCCGCGCTCCACGACGGCGTACGGGTTGGGGCTCCTCTGCCGGAAGGTCACCTCGAACCCCAGCGCGGTGTAGAAGTCGAGGACCGGCTGAAGGGTCCGGCACGGCAGGATCGGAATGGTCTTCTCGTCCACGTTGCCCATGCCGAGCAGTCTAATCAAACTTGACTAGACTATGTCCCCCGATCAGCGGCCTCGTTGGCGCGGCCATGCTCGGCATGGGGATCTCACAGGCGGCGAGCGGACGGGGGCATCTTCTGTGCGGAGCCCGGCTGGGCGGTGCGCCTCTCCAGGTCATCGAGCCGCCCGTCAATGCAGCGGGCGTACGTCGTGAGCGGCAGTCGGCCGCTTTCAGCGTGCTCGCGCGGTGGGTGGAGTCGGCCACCGTCGAGCGCTGAAGCGCGGAGGGGTGCCGGCCGTAGTGGCCGGCACCCCTCCGCGAAGGCGGGACCGGGACGTCAGGACAGCGCGTCCACGAAGCCCGCCAAGCGTCCCAGCGCCTCGTCGAGTTGCTCGGGCGGCACCGTGTACGAGATGCGGACGTGGTCCGGGGCGGCGAAGTCGGCTCCGGGGACGACCGCCACCCGGGCTTCGGCCAGGAGGAGTTCGGCGAAGTCGGCGGCGGAGGTGATGGCGCGGCCGGCGCAGGTCTTCCCGTACAGGCCGGTGACCTCGGCGAGGAGGAAGAAGGCGCCTTCGGCGTTGCCGTCGACCCGCAGGCCGGGGATGCCGCCGATCGCCTTGAGGGTCGCGAGGCGGCGGGCGTCCAGGGCGGAGCGGCGGCGCTCCAGTTCGGCGCCGAGGTCGGCGGTCAGCGCGCCGAGCGCGGCCCGCTGGGCGATGGAGGACGGCGCGGAGGCGGTGTGACTCTGCAGGGCCGTGACGGTGGAGGCCAGTTCGGCCGACGCTGCGAGCCAGCCGATGCGCCAGCCGGTCATGGCGAAGGTCTTGGAGACGCCGCCGATGGTGACGGTGCGGGCGGCGATCTCGGCGCCCAGCGCGGCCACGGAGGCGAAGCGGGCGTCGCCGAAGACCCAGTGGTCGCAGATCTCGTCACTGATGATGACGAGGTCGTGCTCCACGGCCACTTCGGCCAGGGCGGCCAGTTCGTCGCGGCTGTAGACGACGCCGGAGGGGTTGGCGGGGCTGTTGAGGAGCATGATCCTCGTGCGGTCGGTGACCGCTTCCCGTACCTGCTCGGGTGTGACCTTCAGGCCGGCGCCGGGGGCGGGGCGGACGGGGACCGGGGTTCCGCCGGCCAGGGCGATGAGGTGGGGGTAGCTGACCCAGTACGGGGCGGGGACGAGCACCTCGTCGCCCGGGTCGAGCAGGGACGTAAAGGCGTAGTGCAGGGCCTGCTTGGCACCCGCCGTCACGACGACCTGTGGTGCCTCGTACGCCGTGCCGTGGCGGTTGAGGTGCGCGGCGATCGCCGTACGGAGTGCGGGAACACCTGCCGCCGGGGTGTAGCGGGAGAAGTCCTCGGCGATGGCCAGCTCCGCCGCGCGGGCGGCGGGCTCGACGGTCGGGAACGCCGGTTCGCCGCTGGTCAGGTTGACGACGTCGACGCCTTCGGCGACGAGGGCCTTGGCCTGGGCGTCGAGAGCGGCGGTGGCCGAGGGCGGGACGGCGGCGGCTCGCACGGAGGGGCGGAGCGGGTTCACGGGGTTCCCCAGGAGGTCAGAGGCGGACGGCGAGGTGGTTGAGCGTGGTCTCGTGGCCCCGCCGGAGGGCCGCGGCCCGGGCGCTCCGGTCGACGACCTCCACGCAGCCGTCACAGAAGCGGACGTCGGCCGTACGCGAGGACTGACGGGCGTTGCGGAGCCGGCGGAGGGACGCAAGAAGGGACGACATGACTCGACCTCGATTCATAGACGCTTATCTATGAGAAGAGTATGGCGTGATTCATAGATGAGAGTCAATGGGTTGACCCCCTCGGTCCGGGAGCCGGTCGGCCCTGGACGCGACAGGCCGCCATCGGCCACATTGGGCCGCATGATCGAGCCCCTGACCACCGAGACGCCGTCCGGAACCTGCTACCCCGCCCCGATGACGCCGGATCAGGCAGAGGAGCTGTCGGTCATGTTCAAGGCCCTGGCGGACCCGGTACGCCTGCGGATCGCCAGCATCGTCGCCTGCTGCCCGGCGGGCGAGGTCTGCATGGGCGAGATCGCCGCCGAGTTCGACCTGACCGGTCCGACCATCAGTCACCACCTACGCAAGCTGCGGGAGGCCGGCATCCTCGCCTCGGAGCGGCGCGCGAACGAGGTCTACTACTTCGTCCGCCCGGACCGGATCGAGCACCTGATAGGCCCGCTCGCGGGAATGCGCAGCGCGGCCTGCGCACCATCGAGCTGCTGAGCACGTGCGGAAACGGCTGCGGCCCGCCCCGAAGCCTGGGAGCGGGCCGTTGCCGTCTTACGTGGTGCTGGTGCTGGTGCTGATGCTGGCGCTGGTGCGGTTCGCGGTGCCGCGGGGCACCGACCCCCTAGGGGTCAGAGCCAGATGGGGGCCGTGTAGCCCAGGACGAGCGCGCCGGTGAAGAGGATGCCGACGACCAGGGCGACGACGCGCCAGCGGGCGATGAGGAGCATGCCGCTGATGGCGCCGATGCTGGTGCCCGCGCCGGTCACGAGGAAGGCGAGCGCCGGGCCGGGGCCCATGCCGCCCTGCATCAGGGTGGCGACGAGCGGGAGCGAGCCGTCGGAGTTCAGGTAGACCGGGATGCCGATGAGGGCGGCGACGGGGACCGCGAAGACGTTGCCGTCGCCGAGGAACTCGGTGAGGTAATGGGTCGGGATCGAGTTGATGAGCAGGAAACCGAGGGTGGCAAAGCCCAGGAAGTAGAGGGCGAGGCGCTTGACGTTGACCTTCAGCTCCTCACCGAACTCCTTCAGCTTCAGTCGCTCCACGACGCCGGCAGGGGCGGGCGTGGGGGCGGGCTTCGTGACGACCGGGCGAGTGAGCAGGGCCGTACGGGCCAGGCCGCCGCCACCGGCGGGAACACCGCCACCGGCCGAGACGCCACCACCGCCGGAACCCTCGGCACCGTCCTCGTCGCCGCAGCAGCTCTCGGACGCCTTCTCCTCCGCCTGGTTGGCGGTGAGGCGGGCCTGACCCTCCAGCCAGCCGGTCTTCTCGATCAGCCACGTGACGACACCGGCGAAGACGCCGAGCACCATCGCGGCCACGAAGAAGGTGGTCGCGAAGCCGAAGCCGAAGAGGCCGGTCGACAGCACGTACTCCTCGGGGCTGGTCAGGGGCGAGGCCACCATGAAGGTGACGACCGGCGTCCACGGCACGCTGGAGGCGAGCGCTCCGAGGACGACCGCGGTCGTACCGCAGGAACAGAACGGGGTGAGGGTCGCGAGGACGATCGCGCCGAGCACCGCGACCGCGGTCTTGCGGCGCATCCAGGCGGACAGGCGCTCCGCCCCGATGTAGACGGGGATGGCCGAGGCCAGGACCACGCTGACGAGCAGGAACGGCCAGTTGGCGGCGAGGGAGTGGCCGACGTCCTGGGCGGTGCGCCACAGAACGTCGAGGACGGTGTCGATCACGGGGGGCTCCAGCAACTCATAGACGGCTGTCGATGAGTCAGACTCTGCCGGAACCCATAGATGACTGTCAATGGATCTCGGGAACAATTCATAGATGACCGTCGTTGAGTCGGGTATGCCCACGTCGATCTCGGAGCTGTGCTGCTCCCCCGTGCTCGCCGGCCCGCTCACGCCCGAGGCCGCCGACGATCTCGCGACCGCCCTGAAGGTGGTCGCCGACGCCACCCGCCTGCGCCTGCTCGGCCTGATCCGTTCCCAGCCCAGCGGCGAGGCGTGCACCTGCGACCTCACGGAGCCCTTGGGCCTCACCCAGCCGACCGTCACCCACCACCTCCGGGTGCTGTACGAGGCCGGGTTCCTGGAGCGCGAGAAGCGGGGGCGCCAGACCTACTACCGGATCGCCCCGGAGAGCATGAGCGTGCTCTGCCAGGCGCTGGACCCGTCGCCCCAGCTCCTCGCCGCGGGCTGAGGTCCTCGCCAACACCCCTTTCCACAAGGGCCGGTTCACGCCCGCGTCACGCGGGAAGAACCGGCCCTTCGGCATCTTCAGGCAGGTGGATGCCGGACGCGTTTCCTGCCACCAGTGATCTCTTCCACACCCTGGGTGAGCTCGGACAGACTCATGGACACCGGAAGGGCGACAAGCCCTCCGGGACCACCGGGAACGGCCTCCGAGCCGCCGGCCGACAAAGAGCCACCATCATCGCCAGGGGAGAGCCATGTCTGTTCCGCGTACCTCGATGCGTCTTGCCACCGCCGCACTCGTCGCCGTGATCGGACTCGGTGCCACCTCGACCCTGGGCGCGACCGCCCTCCCCGCCCTCGCCGGGGCCGGGCGGGACACCGCCCCCACCGCGCCCACCGACTCCACGGACGGTGCCGGCTGGGACGCGGCCACCGTCGTCCTCGCCTCCCCCCTCGACGGCGCGGGCTGGGACGTGGCTCCCACCACGGCCGACGACTCCACCGACGGCGCCGGGTGGGACGTGGCCCCCACCACGGCCGACGACTCCACCGACGGCGCCGGCTGGGACTCCGCCCCGACCGACCCCTCCACCGACGGCGCCGGCTGGGACTGACCCGTACCCCTCGCCTTCCGCCGGGCACCCCCCGTACCCCAAGCGCACCGCTGACCCCACGAGGAGAGCACCCCATGAGCACGACCTGCTGCAGCGCCACCGCCGAGGAGGCCGCGTCGGCCGCCCTCCCGGTCGTCGAGACCGCCGCCACCGGCTGCTGCCCGGCCCCCGAGCCGGCCGAGAAGGCCGCCGGGCAGCCGGAGTCCTCCTGCTGCGGCAGCGAGACCGAGAAGCCCGAGCCCGTCGAGGCGGCCGGATGCTGCGGTCCCGCCGAGCCCGAGCCGGTCGCGGCCTCCGGATGCTGCGGCCCGCAGGAGGAGCAGGCCGACCCCGCGCAGGTGCGCACCGGCCTGTCCCTGGACGACGCGATCGCCGCGCTCGGCGGCGGCGTTCCGCAGGCCACCGACCCCACCCCGTACACGCAGGCGGACTGGCTGGGGGCGACCGAGGAGAGCCTGAAGGCCGCCAAGCCCTGGCACACCGTCGCGGACCGCGGCGAGGGCGACATCGCCTTCCTGCCCGGGTACGTCTTCGACGCCGACCCGATCGTGGACGCCGACCCCCGTACGCTGCTGGGCTGGCAGCCGAAGGACGGCACCGCCGCCTGCTGCTCGGCCACGACCTCCTGCTGCGAGTCCGCCACCGACGCCGTCGAAGCCCTCGGCTCCGACGCGTTCTTCCCGTCGCTGCTGCTCGGCTCGCCGCTCGGCTACCGCTCCGAGGCGAACGCCTCCGTCGAGGACCCGCTGCTCGTCGCCGACCTGGTCGACCGCGTCGTCCCGGCCGCGATCGAGGCCGGCATCCGCTCGATCACCGCCCCGTGGCTGCACGACAGCGCGTACAGCGACGTCCTCGCCCTCGCGCTCCAGGCGTACGGCGGCGACATCGCGTTCCACGGCGAGAACAATCTGCTCGACCTCCAGCACGACAGCTACGACGCCTACCTGGCCTCGCTGCCGGCCCGGAAGCGGCGCCGCGTGAAGGAGGACCGCGACCGCGCGGACAACTCCGGGACCCGCATCGAGCGCAAGGACGGCGTGGAGCTGCGCCCGCTGATCGGCCGGATCACCGAGCTCGTCACGCAGAACCGCCAGAAGTACGAGGGCGGCGAGGACGAGGTCCACATCGGCGCCCTGCTGACCGCGCTGGTCGAGGGCGGCGCCGACATCCGGGCGTACCTCGTCCACAAGGACGACGCCGTGGTCGCGGCCTCGGTGACGGTCAGGCAGGGCAAGCGGCTGTTCGTGAAGTGGGCCGGCTTCGACTACGAGGCACTGGGCGAGCGCAGCGGCGTCTACTTCGAGATCGCACTCGACCGTCCGCTGCGCGACGCGTACGCCGAGGGCCTCACCGCGATCGAGGCAGGTCCGGGAGCGGACGAGGCCAAGCGGCTGCGCGGCTTCCGCCCCGGACGGATCCGCTCCGTCGTCCTGGTCACCGACACCGCGCTCCGGCCGAAGGTCGCCGAGCTGCACGCCGCCTACGGCCAGGCCCGCCGCGAGACGCTCGGCGCGGCCGCCGAGGAAGCGCCGACAACGGCGATCGGCCGCCTGAAGGCGAAGCTGCTCGGCAGCACCGCCCACGAGCCGATCAAGCCCCTGCAGCCCGAGGGCGGCTGCTGCGGCTGAGCCGCGGGCCGGGCCCTCTCCCCTTCTTCATCACCACTCCACACCGCCCCCGAAGAGCCGGTCCGGTGCCTCGCGCACCGGGCCGGCCGGTCGTGTTCCCGGCGGAGGCGCCGGGGCGGCCCGGCCGGCCGGTCGGCCGGTCGGTCGGCCGGTCGGCCGGTCGGCGGGCCGGTCGGCGGGCCGGTTCAGTCCGTCCAGCCCGCCTTGGCCGCGAGTACCCCGGCCTCGAAGCGGCTGCGGGCGCCGAGCCGTGCCATCAGCTCGGACATGATCCGGCGCTCCGTGCGCAGGCCGATGCCGAGCTTCTTCGCGGCGATCTCGTCCGTGGCGCCATGGGTGAGCTGGCGCAGGAGCTCCCGCTCCTGCGCCGTCAGACCGGCCTCGTCCCGGTCGCGGACGCTACCGAGAGGCGCCGCGCGCTCCCAGACCTGTTCGAACAGGGAGACGAGGGCGGTCATCACGCCGGGGCCCGTCAGCTGCACGGCGCCCTTCTTGGTGTTGTCCGGGTCGACGGGGAGCAGGGCCACCTCACGGTCGAAGAGCACCATCCGCAGGGGAAGGGCGGGAACGGTGCGCACCTCGCCGCCGTTGTCGTGCAGCCAGTGCGCGTACTCGACGGTGGGGTGGTCATTGCGGACGCTGTCGAGATAGGCGGTCAGGACCCGCACCCCCCGGCGCATCAACTGCTCGTCGAGAGGTCGGCTCGCCTCCAGGCTGGCCGCGGACTGAGCGCCCCCGGGCATGAAGGACAGGCATTCGTGCGTGCTGCGGTAGGCCAGCTCTTCGAGGCGGGCCTGAATGGCGTCGATGCCCTGGAGGTACTCGACGCCGTGCCGTTCACCGGTGCGCAGCTCGGCGTACTCCGCGAGCAAGGTGCTGATGGCGGCCTGCGATTCGGCGAACTGCTGCTGCTGTGCCAGTAGTTCCGCCTGCTGCCGCTGGAGCAGGAGCTGGAAGCCCAGGTTCGGGCTGACGGGGCGCACGCCGCCGGGAGCCTGGAGGGAGCGGCGCAGGAGGTTGAGTTCCGCGAGCCGGTCCAGGGCCTCGCGTACGTCCGATTCCGGACGGCCCAGATGGCCGGCCAGCTCTCCGATGCCCCAGTCCTGGTAGGTGAGCATCAGGCGGTAGACCGTCTCGGCGTCCGCGTCCAGTCCCAAACTCGCCAGCACAGCGACCCCCCGGCCCATGTCTCAACAGGTGAGACATATTCATCAGTCCATTGGCGAGCGCCGATCTTTGCAGCTCAGAAGCATCCCGACAAGACGTGTTCACCCTGTGATCACGTCTTGTCGCCCGGCTTCCTCCGCATCACGACGGCCGGAATTCCCCCTCGCAGGCAGGTCGTTGCCGGACGCGGTTCATGCCAGCCGATATCTCTTCCACCACCGCCGGCACCTCAGCAGACTGGTGATCACAAAGGTTCGGCAGGCCGCCACGACGGATTCCGCACCTCCCCTCGCACCCCTTTTCACGGGGCATTCCATCCACCACACACGGAGGACAGTCATGTCCGCTGCGCGGAGTCTGCTGCGCCTGGCCAACAGGGCCGCCGCCGTCGCCCTGGGCTTCTCGCCCGCCGGCGGGCACGGCTGCGGCCCGAAGTGCCGCCACGCCGAGCTGTACGGCGCGATCACTCCGGCCGAGGCCGACCAGCACGTGTGGTCCCTACCCGGGCTCTCCGCCCGACCGGGAGGCCCCATGCTCATGGCCACCGCCACCCTCGTCGCCACCGACGCGGCCACGCACCGGACCTTGAAGGCGGCAGCGGTGACGGACATCGTCTGGGCGTCCGCGATGACCGAGGACGACCTTGAACATGTCCACGCCAGTTCCACTCCGGGTCGAATCGAGCTGACCTTCTTCCACCGCACGCGCAACCCCGCCGAGGCGATTTCCGCCGCGTGGGAAATCTGCGTACGGGCTCTGAATTCGAGCCCTTCTCTCGCCCATTGGCGGATCACCTCCGCCCCCCGACTTCCCGACGCCCTCCCCGGCTCGGGCCCCCTTCCCGCGTGATCCAGATCACACACCCCTGCGAGGAGTGCCACCCATGAGCGGCATCAACGACCCCCGTCTCAAGGCCGAAGAGCTCACCGTCGAGCCGCTGGCCGCCATCGACCACGACGTGAAGGTGCTCGGCTCGAAGAGCTACACCAACCGGCAGATCGCCGTCGCCGCCCTGTCCGGCAAGGAAGGCGTGATCGACGGGGCGCTGATCTCCGACGACACCATCTTCTTCACCAAGGCCGTCGAGTCCTTCGGGCACGTCAGCGCCGAGATCGACCACGAGGCCGCGCGCATCTCCTTCACCCCGACCGGCAAGCCGATGACGGCCCCGCGGGAGGAGATCTTCGTCGGGGGCGCCGGCACCCCGCTGCGCTTCCTCATCTCCATGGCGGGCCTCGCCGAGGGCACCACCACCATCACCGGCAACGCCCGCATGCAGGAGCGCCCGTTCGGCGACCTGCTCGCCGCCCTCCCCGGCCTCGGCGTCGAGGCGGTCGCGGTGCGCGGCAACGGCTCCCCGCCGGTCCGCGTCACCGGCGGCAACTTCGCCGGCGGAAAAACAAAGATCTCCGGCGCCGTCTCCAGCCAGTACACCTCCTCGCTCCTCATCAGCTCCGTGCTCGCGAAGCAGGACACCGAGATCGAGATCGTCGACGAACTGGTCTCCAAGCCGTACGTCGAGATGACCCTCGCCACCCTCGCCGAGCACGGCATCACCGTCGAGCGCGACGGCTACCGCTGGTTCAAGGTGCCCGCCGGCCAGTCCTTCAAGGGCGGCCACGCGGTCGTCGAGCCGGACGCCTCGGGCCTGTCGTACTTCATCGCCGCCGCCGCGATCCTCGGCGGCCGGGTCACCATCCCCGGCATCGGCTCCACCTCCCACCAGGGCGACGTCGGCCTGGTCGAGGTCCTCGGCCGGATGGGCGCCCACACCGAGGTCGGCGAGAACTCGGTCACCGTCAAGGGCGGGCAGCTGCGGGGCATCGAGGTCGACATGGACGCCATGCCCGACGTCGTCCCCTCGCTCGCGGCCGTCGCCGCCTTCGCGGAGGGCCCCACCCACATCACGAACATCGCCAGCCTCCGGGTCAAGGAGTGCGACCGCATCGCGGCCGTCACCACCGAGCTGCGCAAGATGGGCGTCGAGGTCGACGAGTACGACGACGCCATGACCGTCCACGGCGGCCCCTCGCACGGCGCGGTCATCGACACCTACGACGACCACCGCATCGCCATGACCTTCGCGATCATGGGCCTGCGCACCCCGGGCGTCGTCATCAAGGACCCCGGCTGCGTCGCCAAGTCCTTCCCCGCCTTCTGGCAGACCCTGGACACCCTGCGATGACCGAGACCACCGGCACGAACCCCGGCATCCTGCTCGTCCTGGACGGCTGGGGCCACGCCGAACCGGGGGCCGGCAACGCCCTCGCGGTCGCGGAGACCCCCGTCCTGGACGGCATCCGCACCAAGTACCCCGCCACGCTCGTCGAAGCCTCGGGCGAGCACGTCGGCCTGCTGCCCGGCACGGTCGGCAACTCCGAGATCGGCCACATGGTCATCGGCGCCGGCCGCCCCCTGGACTACGACAGCGTCCTCGTCCAGCGGCAGATCGACACCGGCGGGCTGCGCGACAACCCGCGCCTCACCGAGGCGCTCGACGCCCTCGCGGCCGGCGGCGGCGCCCTGCACCTGATCGGGCTGGTCTCCGACGGGCAGATCCACGCCCACGTCGACCACCTCCACGAGCTGCTCTCCATCGCCGCCGCCCGGGGCGTGGAGCGGGTCTGGGTGCACGCCGTCACCGACGGGCGGGACGTCGCCGACCGGACGGCCGGGCACTACCTCGGACGGGTCGAGGAGTTCTTCGCCACGACCGGCGTCGGCCGCCTGGCCACGGTCTCCGGCCGCGGCTACGCCCTCGACAAGAGCGGCGACCTGGAACTGACCGCCAAGGTCACCCAGGCGGTCGCCGACGGCGACGGCGCCCTGGCTCGTGACTACGTCCAGGTCCTGGCGGGCGCCGGCGACGGCGACGTCTGGGTCACGCCGACCGTCCTCACCGACGCCGCCGGCGAACCGCTGGCGACGGTCCGGGACGGGGACGCGATCCTGTTCGCCAACTTCCGCAGCGACCGCATCCAGCAGCTCGCCGACGACCTGGTCAAGCACCTGGCCGAGAGCGACGTGCGGATCCTCTCCCTCACCCAGTACGCCACCACGGCGGACATCCCCGCCCTGGTCGGCCGCGCCGACGCCTCCGGGGGTCTCGCGGACCAGCTGGAGGCGCACGGCCTGCGGTCCGTGCGGGTCGCGGAGCAGGAGAAGTTCGAGCACGTCACCTACTACCTGAACGGGCGCGACGAGCGGCGCCGGGAGGTCGAGGAGCACGTCCGGATCACCTCGGACGAGGCGCCCGGGTACACCGCCCGGCCCGAGATGAACCTCGACCGGGTCGCCGACGCGGTGATCGAGGCCGCCGGCCGGTCCGACGTCGCCCTCGTGGCGGCCAACCTCGCCAACATCGACGTCGTCGGCCACACCGGCGACCACGACGCCACCGTGAAGGCCGCCGAGTACACCGACGGCCAGGTCGACCGGATCCTGACGGCCGCCGCCGCGACCGGACGCTGGGTGGTCCTGGTCGGCGACCACGGGAACGCCGAGCGGATGTCCAAGCCCGGCCCGGACGGCACCCCGCTCCCGTACGGCGGGCACACCACCAACCCGGTCCCCGCGGTCGTCGTCCCGGCACCCGGCCAGGTCCTGCCCGACGCCCTCCGCGACGGCGGCAGCCTCGCCGACATCGCGCCCACCGTGCTCGCCCTGCTGGGCCGCCCGAACGGCCCGGCCATGACCGGACGGAGTCTGCTGTGACCCTCGCGCCCCCGCTCGCCCAGACCACCACCCCGGGTGGTGTCCGCTTCGCCGGCGCCTACGCCGACGGCGCCGTCCGTCACGAGCCGGACGCGGGCCCCACGCTGACCGCCGAGGTCCTCGCCAGCGCCGACGGCTCCGCCCACGTGCTGACCGTCACCAACCTCACCTCCGAGGCGCAGGAGCTGCTTCCCGAGCCACTGCTGCCGCCCGGCGACGGACCGCTGCTGTTCCTCGGCGGCGCGTCCACCACCGCCGAACGCGACGGACGGCTCGTCGCCCGCCTCGCCCCCCACGGGTTCGTCCGCCTCGGGCGCGCCCTCGACACCGACCAGGAGACCGCATCATGACCACCGTCACCGGACCCCGCCCCCGCGTGGCGCTGATCGGCGACCACGGCAAGTCCCCCGCCCACGCCCGCCTCGACGGCTTCCGCGCCGAGCTGGAGGTGGACACCGTCTGGGTGCCCACCGAGACGATCACCGGCCCGGAGTCCTTCGACGGCTTCGACGGCCTCTGGGTCGTGCCCGGCTCCCCGTACGAGAACAAGGACGGCGTCCTCGCCGCCGCCCGGCACGCCCGCGAGAACGGCATCCCGTACCTGGGCACCTGCGGCGGCTTCCAGCACGCGCTGATCGAGTACGCCCGCACGGTCGCCGGCCTCACCGACGCCGACGACGTCCAGTACGACCCCGAGGCCGCCACCCCGCTGATCGTGCCGCTCACCTGCTGCCTCGCCGGCGAGCAGGCGCCCCTGCTGCTGACCGCCGGCAGCCGGCTCGCCGCGGTCTACGACGGCGCCGAGCGCTCGACGGAGACGTACCACTGCAAGTACGGCCTGAACGCGGAGTTCGTCGAGCTGCTCACCGGCGCGGGCGTGCTGTTCAGCGGATGGGACGAGGAAGGCGCCCCGCGGGCCGCCGAGGTGCCCGGGCACCCGTTCTTCATCGGCACCCTGTTCCAGCCCGAGCTGGTCTCCGGGCCCGGCAGCGTCCACCGGCTGATCACGGCCTTCACGGCCGAGGTGAGCGCGCGGGCGGCCGTCGCCGTCTGAGGTGGTGCGCCGGCGCACAGCAGTCATCGCCGGAGGCGGTACGCCCGGCGCGGGTGGTTCACGCCTCCGCCGGACCCTCGCCGTCACCCCAGATCAGCGTGTCGAGCACCGCACGGTGCTCGGGCCGGACCGCGTACCAGGCCCAGGTGCCGCGCTTCCTGCGGCTCACCAGACCGGTGTCCACCAGGATCTTCATGTGGTAGCTGACGGTCGACTGGGCGAGGTCCAGCAGCGGCGTCATGTCGCACACGCACGCCTCGCCCTCCGGCGCCGCCAGCAGGACGCTGAGGATCTGCAGCCGGGTCGGATCGGCGATGCCCTTCACGCTCCGGGCCAGCGCCTCCGCCTTCTCCCTTGACAGCGGGTTCACTTCGAGAGGTGGCCCGCAGGTCGGATCCTCGTCGACGAAGGGCAGCAACCCCGAGCGATGGCCGGTCGCTTGTTCTGCTGGCATGACGATCACCCTATGTCGGCCCGGCCGACCACCTGAGTCACCTCAGGCGAGTTCACCGACTGTTCGCCTTTCATTCAGCGGAAGTCCGGCCAGTCCCCCGCACCTCTCCCTTCCTTCCCCACCACCGCAAAGGCACCGCCATGTCTGTCACCTCCACCGAACTCCGAATCAGCGCGACGCTCTTCACCGGACGTCGTGTCCGTCGGGGAGCGGCCGCCTCCGCCGGTCTCCTCCTCGCCGCCGCCCTCACCGGCTGCGCCGGCTCGGCGAAGGCCGACACCGGGGCCCTCCAGGCCAGCGGCTCCACCACGGTCGCCCCGGTCGCCTCCGACGCCGCCGAGGCGCTGAAGGCGAAGGGCCTGAACGTCACCGTCGCCACCCAGGGCGGCTCCGCCGGCGGCATCTCCCAGCTCGGCACCGGCCAGATCGAGATCGCGCTGAGCTCCAAGCCGCTCGCCGACAAGGACCACAAGGCCTACCCGGACGCCGACTTCGTGATCACCCAGATCGGCGCGGACGCGGTCGGCGTCATCATCACCAAGGAGGTCGCCGACGGCGGGGTGAAGAGCCTGTCCAAGGCGCAGGTGCAGGGCCTGTTCGAGGGCAGGATCTCCAACTGGAAGGAGGTCGGAGGCCCCGATCTCCAGGTCTTCGTCTACGACAAGGAGCCCGGCCGCGGCACCCGCGAGGTCCTCGACAAGTTCGTCTACGGCAAGGGTGAGCCGCCGGCCCCGCCGCAGTCCGCGAACTACGCGGTCGTCGGCGGCAACACCGAGACCCGCAACAAGTTGAAGTCCACCCGGGGTTCCATCGCTCCGCTGTCGACCGGCTTCATCGACGGCCACTCCGACCTGGTCGCCGTGCCCCTGGACGGCATCGCCCCCACCATGGCCAACGTCGCCTCCGGCAAGTACCCGATGACCCGCCCGCTGTACATGATCACCAACGGGCAGCCGAAGGGTGCGACCAAGCAGTACATCGACTACATCCTGTCGGCCGAGGGCCAGAAGCTGCTGCCCAAGCACGGCTACCTCACCCGCCAGCAGATGGGCCTCTGACATGAGCCTCACCCTGGAGCGCCCCGCCAAGGCGCCCGCAGCCACCGAGAGGAGGCCGCCCGAGAAGGGCGGCCGCCCCGGCCGGGCGAGATGGGTCTGGGGCTGGGCCTACAGCGGCGTCCTGTCCGTCGTCCTCGCCCTCGCGGTCCTGGTCGGCTACCTGGCCGACGGCATCGCGAGCGGCACGGTCGACTGGGGAGCCCTGCTCGGCGACTCGGTCTGGAGCCCGGGCAACCTCGCCTTCGGCGGGCTCGCCATGATCTACGGCTCGGCGGTCGTCTGCGTCCTCGCCCTGGTCCTCGCCGTGCCCGTGGGCTGGGCCGCTGCCGTCGCCCTCTCCGAGTACCTGCCGCCCCGCCTCGCCAAGCCGCTGCGCCTGAGCATCGAACTCCTGGCAGCGGTTCCCTCCATCGTCTACGGCCTCATCGGCATCATGGTGATCCGGCCGTTCGTCGCCGGCCTCGGCAATGTGCCGGGCGGGGACAGCATCCTCGCCGCCGGCATCGTCCTCGCCGTGATGATCATGCCGACGATCGTCGCGGTCAGCGTCGACGCGCTGGCCGCCGTCCCCGGCCGCTACCGGGAGGCCGCGTACTCCCTCGGCCTGACCCGCCGCGAGGTCGTCCGCTCCGCCGTACTCCCCCAGGCCCGGTCCGGCATGCGCGCCGGCGTCCTGCTCGGACTGGCCCGGGCACTCGGCGAAGCCATCGCGGTCTTCATGGTCATCGGCCGCGCCGACGGACGGCTCCCGGAGTCCTTCGGGGACTTCTTCTCCTCCCTCGTACGCCCCGGTCAGACGCTCACCACCAAGCTGGCCGGCCCCGAGCCGATGCTCGCGGGCACCTCCGGCCCGTACTTCGCCGCCCTGTGCGGACTCGGCATCATCCTGCTGGCCCTGGTCGCCGCCGCGACCGTCTGGGGCACCCGCGGATCCACGTCCCGGGCGGGGCACGGTCCCCGCGTCCCGCGAGCCTCCGCGTGGATGCGCGGCCCCAAGGACCGACTGACCACGGCCGTCCGGTACGGAGCCCTGCTGCTGCCGACCGCCCTCCTGCTCGGCATGCTCGGCATCCTGCTCGCGCGGGGCGGGGCCGCCCTCAACCCGGCCTTCTGGTTCACCCCCTCCGCCGGCGCCGCCGACGGAGGCATCCGCGACCAGATCGTCGGCACGCTCCTGCTCCTCGCCACCACGGCCCTGATCGCACTGCCGCTCGGCTACGGAGCGGGCATCGTCATCGGCACGCGTGCCTCCGCCAAGACCTCCCGGATACTGGAGACGCTGACCGTGGCGGTCGGCGGAACACCCACCATCCTCCTCGGCCTGGCCGGATACGTCCTCCTCTGCACGACCATGGGCTGGGGCCGGTCCTGGCTCGCCGGAGCCGTCGTCCTGGTCCCCGTCGTGGTGCCGGTCGTCGCCCTCACCACCGCGGGACGCGTCCGCGGGATGCCGGGCGAACTCACCGAGAGCGCCTTCGCGCTGGGGCTGACACGGTCCCAGTACATCCGCTCCGTGGTCATCCCCTACACGTGGCCGGCCACGCTCACCGGCCTCCTCCTCGGACTTGCCCGCGCGGCCGGCGAGACGGCGCCCCTGATCTTCACCGCCACGGTGTTCTTCGGGGCCCCCGCCCTGCCGACCGGCGTCGTCAACGCCCCCGTCCAAGCCCTGCCCACGCACATCTTCACCCTGTCTCAGGACTCCGGCGCCCCCGAGGCGATCGCCCAGGCGTGGGGCAGCGCCCTCGTCCTGGTCCTGATCACGGCGGGACTCCTCACCCTGGCCGTCTTCCTGCGCAACCGATTCGAAGGAGCACGACGTTGGACAACGTGACGACGGGGAACGCGTCCCCGGAGAACGTGATCGCCGTCCGCGGCCTGCGGGTCCTCGACGGAAAGAAGACCTTGGTCGGGCCGGTCACCTTCGAGCTGCCCGCCGGCTCCACCACCGGCCTGTGCGGCCCTTCCGGCGCCGGCAAGTCCACGGTGCTGCGCGCCCTGGTCGACCTCCTCCCGCACGGACTGCGGCGGGACGGCGAGGTGGACGTGCAGGGGCGCACGGTCTGCTGCGGGAAGGGGGACGCGACCCTGCGGAGCACGGTCGTCCTGGTGCCGCAGACGCCGGTGGTCTTCGGCGGAAGCATCATGGACAACGCCCTGTTCGGCCTCCGCCACCTGGTCCGCGCCTCGCGGACGGAGCTGCGGGACCGGATGGAGAAGGCGCTGCGGGAGTCGGGCCTGTGGAACGAGGTCCGCGACCGGCTCGACACCCCGGCGCACTCCCTCTCCAACGGCCAGCGGCAGCGGCTGTGCCTGGCCCGGGCCCTCGCCCTGGAGCCGGCGGCGCTCCTGCTGGACGAGCCGACCAGCGCCCTGGACGAGCGCAGCCGTGACACGGTCGAGGAGTCGGTGGCGGCGCTGCGAGGCAACCGTACGGTGCTGCTCGTGTCGCACGACCCGGGTCAGGTGGAGCGGCTCTGCGACCGTACGGTCAAGCTGGAGCTGCCGGAGGCGGCCGCGCTGGTGACCGCCTCCTGAGTCCCGCATGGCGCATGTCGTCGAACGGGCCCGGTCCGTCGTGAGGAAGGCACGACGGACCGGGCCCGCCGTCTGTTCAGCCGGCGCTGACGAGCCCGGTCTCCGCGGCCGGTTCCGCGTCACGGAGGGCCGCGAGGTACCGCTCGGCGTCGAGGGCGGCGGCGCAGCCGGAGCCCGCGGCCGTGATGGCCTGGCGGTAGATGTGGTCGACCACGTCGCCGGCGCCGAAGACACCCGGGAGGCTCGTACGGGTCGTCGGGGACTGCGTCTTCAGGTAGCCGTCGTCGTCGAGTTCGAGCTGGTCGGCGAAGAGTTCGGTGCGCGGGTCGTGGCCGATGGCGATGAACAGGCCGGTCGCGTCCAGCTCGCGGGTGTCGCCCGTCAGGACGTCCCGCAGGACGACGCCGGACAGCATGCCGTTCTCGGACTTGATCTCGGCGATCTCGCTGTCGAAGGCGAAGGAGATCTTGTCCTCGGCGAAGGCGCGGTTCTGCATGGTCTTGGAGGCGCGCAGGGTGGAGCGGCGGTGGACGACGGTGACCGAACGGGCGAAGCGGGTGAGGAAGGTGGCCTCCTCCATGGCGGTGTCACCGCCGCCGACCACGATGATGTCGCGGTCACGGAAGAAGAAGCCGTCGCAGGTGGCACACCAGGAGACGCCGCGGCCCGACAGCTCGTCCTCCTGGGGGAGGCCGAGCTTGCGGTAGCCGGAGCCGGTGGCGATGATCACGGTCTTGGCGCGGTGGACGGTGCCGGCGGAGTCGGTGAGGAGCTTGATGTCACCGGCGAGATCGACGGAGACGATGTCGTCGTCGATCATCTCGGCGCCGAACCTGACCGCCTGGGCCCGCATGTTCTCCATGAGGTCCGGGCCGTCGATGCCCTGCGGGAAGCCGGGGAAGTTCTCGACCTCGGTGGTGGTGGTGAGCGAACCGCCGACGAATATGGAGCTGCCGAAGAGCAGTGGCTTGAGCTGGGCGCGGGCCGTGTAGAGCGCGGCGGTGTACCCGGCGGGGCCGGAGCCGATGATGATGACCTCGCGGACGTCGTCCTGGGCGCCGGTCGGGGTCGTGGCGGTCGTCATGGTGAGGTCAGTTCTCCTGCTTCTCGGCGTTCTTGGAGTCGATCTTCGCGATGAGGCCCTCGATGAGCCCCTTGATCTCGTCCCGGATGGGACGGACGGCCTCGACCCCCTGGCCGGCCGGGTCCTCCAGGACCCAGTCGAGGTAGGTCTTGCCGGGGAAGTACGGGCAGGCGTCGCCGCAGCCCATGGTGATGATGTAGTCCGACGCCCGGGCGGCCTCGACGGTCAGGACCTTCGGCTGCTGGTCGGAGATGTCGATGCCGAGCTCGGCCATGGCGGCCACGGCGGACGGGTTGACCTGGTCGCCGGGGAGCGAGCCGGCGGACCGAACCTCGACGCGGTCACCCGCCAGGTGGCGGAGGAATCCGGCGGCCATCTGGGAGCGGCCCGCGTTGTGGACGCAGACGAACAGGACGGACGCGAGCGGGGAGTCGGACATCGGTTCTTCCTTCACGGCAAGCAGCTGTCAGCCTGGGCTGGCATCAGCCATCAGTGATGTGAGAGTATCAGCCCATGCTGACGTCAGTCGACACTGAGTTGATGCGAGTCCTGGCCGACCCGCTCAGGCTCCGGATCGTGACCCTGCTCGCCCGCGAGACCCTGTGCACCACGCACCTGGTGGAGGAGACAGGGGCCAGACAGACCAACCTCTCCAACCACCTCAAGGTGCTGCGGGAGGCCGGGGTCGTGGAGACCGAGCCGTGCGGCCGGTTCACGTACTACCGACTGAAGCCCGAGGTCCTCGACTCGCTCGCCGCGCGGTTCGCCGGCCTCGCCGAGACCGCCCGCGCCCACGCCGACACCAAGAGGTCCTGCCCGTGACCCCCGCCGCCGCCGTGACCACGAGCACCGAGAAGTCCGTGGTCGCGAAGCTGTCGACCCTCGACCGCTTCCTCGCCGTCTGGATCCTCCTGGCCATGGGCCTCGGCCTCGGGCTCGGGCGGCTGGTCCCCGGCCTGAACGACGCTCTCGCCAAGGTCGAGATCGGCGGCATCTCGCTGCCGATCGCCGTCGGCCTGCTGATCATGATGTACCCGGTCCTCGCCAAGGTCCGCTACGACCGCCTCGACGCGGTCACCGGCGACAAGAAGCTCATGGTGTCGTCGCTGGTGATCAACTGGGTCCTCGGCCCGGCGATCATGTTCGCGCTCGCCTGGACCTTCCTGCCGGACCTGCCCGAGTACCGCACCGGGCTGATCATCGTCGGCCTGGCCCGCTGCATCGCCATGGTCATCATCTGGAACGACCTCGCCTGCGGCGACCGCGAGGCGGCGGCCGTCCTGGTGGCGCTGAACTCGGTCTTCCAGGTCATCGCGTTCGGCCTGCTGGGCTGGTTCTACCTCGACCTGCTCCCGGGCCGGCTGGGCCTGGGCGAGGGCGAGTCCCTGGACATCTCCCTGTGGAAGATCGCGCTGAACGTGGTCATCTTCCTCGGCGTCCCGCTGCTGGCCGGGTTCCTCACCCGCCGCGTCGGCGAGAAGAGGCTGGGCCGGGAGTCGTACGAGGCGAAGTTCCTGCCGAAGATCGGCCCGTGGGCCCTCTACGGCCTGCTCTTCACCATCGTGATCCTCTTCGCCCTCCAGGGGAAGACGATCACGTCCCAGCCGCTCGACGTCGCCCGCATCGCGCTCCCCCTCCTCGTCTACTTCGCGATCATGTGGTTCGGCACCTTCGCGCTCGGCAAGGCCATCGGCCTGAACTACGACCGCACGGCGACCCTCGCCTTCACGGCGGCCGGCAACAACTTCGAACTCGCCATCGCCGTCGCCATCGCCACCTTCGGCGTCACCTCCGGCCAGGCCCTGTCCGGCGTCGTCGGCCCCTTGATCGAGGTCCCGGTCCTCGTCGCCCTGGTCTACGTGTCGCTGGCCTGGCGCAGGAAGTTCGCCCCCACCCAGCAGTAGGCGTCGTCACGCGCCACCACCAGGTGCCCCGCCCGCCGATCGGGCCGGGGCACCGTCGTCGAGAAGGGAAACCCGGGCATGCCCCAGCACCAGACCGCCGACGCCGACGCCGACGTCGTCGTCATCGGCGGAGGCCAGGCGGGCCTCGCAGCCGGCTACCACCTGCGCCGGGCCGGCCTGGACTTCGTGATCCTGGACGCCGAAACGGCCCCCGGCGGCGCCTGGCAGCACACCTGGGACTCCCTCCACCTCTTCTCCCCCGCCGCGTACTCGTCCCTCCCCGGCCGCCTGATGCCCCCGCAACCGGGCGAGACCTACCCCGACGCCGCGCACGTCGTCACGTACCTCACCGACTACGAACAGCGCTACGACCTCCCGGTCCACCGCGCCGTACGCGTCTCCGGCGTCCACCGCGACGGCGAACGCCTGCGCGTCGAGACCGACTCCGGCATCTGGCGGGCCCGCGCGGTCATCAGCGCGACGGGCACCTGGTCCCGCCCTTTCATCCCGGCCGTCCCCGGCCGCACCGAGTTCCAGGGAACCCAGCTCCACACCGTGGAGTACCGACGGCCCTCCGACTTCGCCGGGCGAAAGGTGATCGTGGTCGGCGGCGGCAACTCCGGCGCCCAGATCGCCGCCGACCTGGCTGACGGCTCCGACCTGACCTGGGTCACCCTCCGCGAACCCCGCTACCTCGCCGACGACATCGACGGCCGCGCCCTCTTCGACCACGCCACCGCACGCCGCAAGGCCCTCGACGAAGGCCGCACCGACACCGGCGGCGTCGCCTCCCTCGGCGACATCGTCGCCGTCCCCCCGGTCCGCGCCGCCCGCGACGCCGGACTCCTCAAGCCCCAGCCCATGTTCACCCGGCTCACCGCGGCCGGCGTGGATTGGCCCGACGGCACGAGGGCGGACGCCGACGCGATCATCTGGTGCACCGGCTTCCGCCCCGCCCTCGCCCACCTCGCCCCGCTCGGCCTGCGCGGCCCCCGCGGCCACATCCCCACCGCCGGCACCCAGGCCCTCGCCGACCCCCGCCTCCACCTCCTCGGCTACGGCGACTGGACCGGCCCCGCCTCCGCCACCCTCATCGGCGTCGGCCGCCCCGCCCGCGACGCGGCCCGCGCGATCGCCGAGCTCCTGCGCCAGCGGTTCGACGGCGCCTGAATCGAGGAAGCCGGACCGACCGACGCGTCGGGCGATTCCGGCTGCTCCGCTGCGTGCGCCACACTGAGGAGACGCAAGAAGTCGACCCCGCGATGCTCCAGCAGCGTACGGACACCCACCGACGTGAAGGGGCGTCATTTCCCGGCGCCCCCACGTCCCCGCGCACGCGCTGGGCACGGGACGTGCGCGGTACTGGGGCGCGTGTCGAAAGTCCCGCCTGCCCTTCGGGCAGACGACGCTCCTTTCGGCACACTCCCTAGCCGACGGCCTGGCTGCGGCGTTCCAGCAGCACCGTGTCCCGCCAGCGGCCGTGGTGGCGGCCGACGCGCTCGCGCCGGCCGATGACGCGGAAGCCCGCGCGCCTGTGGAGGGCGAGGCTGGCGGTGTTCTCGGGGAAGATTCCGGACTGGATCGTCCAGATCCCGGCCGCTTCGGTGGAGTCGATCAGGGCCGTCAGGAGCGCGTGGGCGACGCCGCGACCGCGGGCCTCGGGGTGGACGTACACCGAGTGCTCGACCACGCCCGCGTACACGCGGCGGTCGGAGACGGCGGAGGCAGCCGTCCAGCCTAGCACGCCGGCCTCGCCGAGGGCGACGAAGCGGTGCGCGGGCAGTCTGCCCGCGTCGAAGACCTCCCACGTCGGGGCGGCGGTCTCGAACGTGGCGTCGCCCTCGTCGATCCCCGCCTGGTAGATCGCCAGGACCTGCTCGGCGTGGTCCGCGGTCATCGGTGCCACGGCGAACTCGGCACCCGTCTCGCGGGAGGGCCCGCCCACGATCGCCCGGACCGCGTGCGGGAACGCCGTCAGGCAAGCGGGGTTCACGGAGCACAGGGTGGACGTGCCCTGCTTCTCGGAGAGGACGAACCGGGCCTCGGTCAGGATCCTCAGGTGGTGGGAGACGGTCGACTGACCGATCTCCACCTGGGCGACCAGCTCGCCCACGGCCATCGGCCGCCCCGCCCTGGCGAGGAGGCGCAGCAGCCGTACGCGGGTGGGGTCGCCGAGCGCGGCGAACCACGCGGCGTAGGTCCGGGCCTGCTCTTCGGTGATCAACTCGGGCTTCTCCATCGAAGATCCACGATATGAGATGGAAGCATCCTTGGCCAGAGCCTCGCCTCCCTGCGAGGATCGCCCGCCATGGACTACACCCTGCACCGCGTACAGGCGGAGGACTGGCCGGCGTACCGGGCGATGCGCCTGCAGATGATCCGGGACACCCCGCTCGCCTACCTGGAGACGATCGACGACGCCCTCGGCCACCCCGACTCCGAGTGGCGGTTCCGCACGACCCGGTCCGCGAGCCCCGGCAACATCGGCGTCGCGGCCGTCGGCCCCGACGGCGCGTGGGTCGGGGTCATGAACGGCTTCCTGCCCGCGCGGGACACGGCCAAGCTCGTCGGCGTCTGGCTGCACCCGGACCACCGGGGCCCGGCCGGCGGCGTGGCGGCGCTCATGCTGGACGAGGTCGTGCGCTGGGCGCGCGAGGAAACGGCGGCCGAGCGCCTCGTTCTCCTCGTCCACGAGGAGAACCGCCGGGCCATCGCCTTCTACCGGCGCAGCGGCTTCGTCCCGACCGGCCACGAGGAGCCGTACCCGCTGAACGAGAGCCAGCGAGAGCTGGAGATGACACTTCCGCTGCGCGTCCTCTAGGGCGCGCTGCCGAGAGTCCCGCCTGCCCGGCCTCCGGGCAGACGACGCTCCTTTCGACACACACACGCCCTAGACGCGGGTGGCCGGAGCGCCTTCCTGATCCAGGCGGGCGCTCAGGGTGGCGGCGAAATCCTCGGCGCGGGCCAGCTGGACCCGCAGCTTGTCCACCTGCTCGGAAGCGATCTGCCGGTAGGCCCTCACGCGCTCCAGCAGCGCCTCGCGCTCGCCGCCGTCGAGCGCGGCACCAGCGTCCAGCCGGTCGGTGGCGTCGAGGAGGTCGCGCATCTGCTCAAGGGTGAAGCCCAGCGGCTTCATCCGGCGGATCACCATGAGCCGGGCGACGTCGGTCTCCGTGTACAGGCGGAACCCGCCCTGGGAACGGGCGGAGGGAATGACGAGACCGGCCTCCTCGTAGTGCCGGATGGTGCGCAGGGACAGCTCCGTCCGCGCGGCGACCTCGCCGATCTGCATGTGCTTCTCGTCCACGCCCCTGGTCCTGCCCCTTCTCCTCGCGGCGGGCCGCGGCCCGTACGACCCCGGCAATCCCTACCCTAACGTCAGGGTAGAGTTCTTCCTGACGGGGCGGTCCGGTCGTCCCGCTGCTGCCGTTCCGGGGCCGATGACGCCCCCGGCGATGATTCGATTCTTGCAGGAGAGAGCGTGCGCGAGCCTCTGATGCCGACCGCCGCCGCCTGCCCGCCGTGACTCTTCGTCTCTGGACGTGAGCCGTCCGGCCGCCCGTGCGCCGGCGGCTCGCGCCCTCTTCCCGGCTTCCGGTCCGCCCTCGTGGACCGCGCGCGGGACGCCGGCCCGGCTCCTGCGCGTCTTCCCCGCACACCCCGGCCTGCCGGTGGGGCGTGCCCGAGTTCGACAGGTACGCATCTCCTTGTCTTCTGCTGCTGTGACTCCCGCCGCGCGGCCGCGCGGCCTGAAGCCCGACTGGCTGAACAACCCGAAGGTCTGGCGCACCGAGGTCCTGGCCGGCCTGGTCGTCGCCCTGGCCCTGATCCCCGAGGCGATCTCGTTCTCGATCATTGCCGGGGTCGACCCCGCGCTCGGGCTGTTCGCCTCCTTCACCATGGCCGTGGTGATCTCCATCGTCGGCGGACGCCGCGCGATGATCTCCGCCGCCACCGGCGCCGTCGCGCTCGTGATCGCCCCCCTGAACCGTGAACACGGGCTCGGCTACCTGATCGCCGCCGTGATCCTCGCGGGTGTCTTCCAGGTCGCCTTGGGCGCGATGGGAGTGGCGAAGCTGATGCGGTTCATCCCGCGCTCGGTGATGGTCGGCTTCGTCAACTCGCTCGCCATCCTGATCTTCATGGCCCAGGTCCCCGAGATGTGGAACGTCCCCTGGCCCGTGTACCCGCTGATCATCGGCGGCCTGGCGCTGATGGTGTTCTTCCCGAGGATCACCACCGTGATCCCGGCCCCGCTGGTGTCGATCGTCATCCTGACCGTCATCACCATCGCCGCCGGGATCGCGGTGCCGACCGTCGGCGACAAGGGCGAGCTCCCCTCCTCCCTGCCGGTGCCGGGCCTGCCGGACGTCCCGTTCACGCTGGACACGCTGACGACGATCGCCCCCTACGCCTTCGCCATGGCCCTGGTCGGACTCATGGAGTCGCTGATGACCGCCAAGCTCGTCGACGACATCACCGACACCCACTCCGACAAGACACGCGAGTCCATCGGCCAGGGCATCGCCAACATCGTCACCGGCTTCTTCGGCGGCATGGGCGGCTGCGCCATGATCGGCCAGACGATGATCAACGTGAAGGTCTCCGGCGCCCGCACCCGCCTGTCCACCTTCCTCGCCGGCGCGTTCCTGATGGTGCTGTGCATCGTCTTCGGCCCCGTCGTCTCCGACATTCCCATGGCCGCCCTGGTCGCCGTCATGATCATGGTGTCGTTCGCGACCTTCGACTGGCATTCCATCGCCCCGAAGACCCTCAAGCGGATGCCCGCCGGGGAGATCGGCGTCATGGTCGTCACCGTCGTGGCCGTCGTGGCGACCCACAACCTCGCCATCGGCGTCGTCGTCGGCTCCATCACCGCCATGGTCATCTTCGCCAAGCGGGTCGCCCACCTCGCCGAGGTCTCCCGGTTCGTCACCCCGGGCGGCACCAGCGTCCTCTACACCGTGACCGGCGAGCTGTTCTTCGCCTCCTCCAACGACCTCGTCGGCCGGTTCGCGTACGCAGGCGACCCTGAACAGGTCGTCATCGACCTGTCCGCCGCCCACGTCTGGGACGCGTCTTCGGTGGCCGCCCTGGACGCGATCGAGGCGAAGTACGCCCAGCGCGGCAAGAGGGTCGAGATCATCGGCCTGAACGACCCCAGCGCCGACCTCCACGGCAAACTCACCGGCGAACTCACCGGAGGCCACTGAGCCCCGGAACTGCCGAACCGAGACTCCCGGCCGGTGGGGCCGTGAGCCTCGGTTCTCGTCCGTCACCGGTGCCGGCAACGACCTCGGCCCGCCGGCTGCGGTCCGCTACCCGCGCGGAACAGTGCCCTGCCGGGCCGCGCCGCTCAGGACTGCCTCGCGCACGCCCGTGCCGCACGAGCCGCAGGCGGCGTCCCGCTCGTACTCCTCCGTCTGGACGCCGTACGCGATGGAGTCGAGGAGCAGCTTGGTGCCCAGGGACCGGGCCGGCAGGCCGAGGAGGAAGCGCAGGGTGTCGTTGACGGCGGCGGCCGAGACCATGGCGTTGAGCGGTCCGTAGCTCGGGGCCTGGTAGGCCTGGTTGTAGTCGGTGAAGTCGGTGGTCTCCAGGTCGCCGCCGTTGAACGAGGCCAGTCCGGTGTCGGCGAAGTGGCACTCCAGGCAGGCGGTGCGGCCGGGCACGACGAGCGGGCCGACGATGCCCATCGTGTCGATGTAGCCGGCGCAGGTGTAGGGGACGCCGGTGCGGACCGACGCCTCGTTCAGCCAGCGGTGGACGTCCTGCGGGGTGTCGGCGGAGAGGATGACGAGGTCGCATTCGGCGAAGTGCCGGACGGCGAAGTCGGGGCCGTCGAAGACGTCGTTGACGACGTCGACGCGGACCTCGGTGTTGCGTTCGGCGACGCGGCGGGCGAGGGCCTCGACCTTCGGGGTGCCGACGTCGCCCTCGGTGTAGAGGAACTGGCGGGTGAGGTTCGTGGTCTCCACGACGTCCGCGTCGGCGACCACCAGCCGGCCGACGCCCGCCGCGGCCAGCATCATGGCCACGTTGCTGCCGATGCCGCCCGTGCCGATGAGGCCGACGGTGCTGTTCCGGAGGACGGCCATCGGGTCGCCTTCGAAGCCCGCGACGCCGAAGTAGAGCCGGTGGCGGCTGTAGCGCTCCTCCCGGTCGACCCAGTGCGTGGTGAGCACACCGGCGCAGCGGAGCTCGGAGAGGAGCCGGCCGGCCTCTTCGACGTCCAGGCCGGAGTGGGCGGTCACGGTGGCGAGCGCCTCCGCCTCGGGCACGGGCCGGGAGAAGGCGGACAGGACGTGCCGCAGGTAGTCGGGGGCGTCCTCGACGGCCAGCGCCGCGGGCGGCATGAGGCCGATCATGAGGTCCTTGCCCGGCTGCAGGACGGAGAGTCCCTGCCGCAGGTTGATCGAAGTCATCGGGTGCCTCCGTGGGCCGCCGCGGAGGCGGTCGTGTTCAGGGCGGACGGGGTGCGGGAGGTGGTCGGGGGCACGGTCTCGGTACGGGGTGCCAGCAACCGCCCCCCGCCGAGGACGAGCAGGGCCGCGGCGACCGAGAAGACGGTGAGGAAGACGGCCGCTCCGGGCGGTCCGGCCAGGGCGAGCATGGCGCTCACCACGGCGACGGAGACCGGCTGGACGGCGGATTCCAGGGACTGCACGGCGGTCATCGTCTGGCCCAGGTGCTCCATCGGGACGCGCTCCTGGATGAGGTTGGAGCGGGAGACCGCGTAGACCATGCCGCAGAGGTTCACGACGAGCATCGCCGCCGCGGCGCTGATCCAGGAGGGGAGGGCGAAGAGGGCCGCGCCGAAGGCCATCCACAGGGCGGCCCGCCGCATCACGGGCTCCTTGGGCCGGTCGGCGAGGCGCTGGCAGATCAGGGTGCCGAGGAAGAGCCCGGCGCCGGCGGCGCTCGTCACGATGCCGGCCTCGGTGGGCCCGTCGCCGTACACGTCCCGTACGGCGAAGACGGCCAGCGTGCCGAGGGGCGCGTACACGACGGCCACGGCGGCGATCGAACCCATGAACCGCCCGGCGCCCTCGGCCCTGCGGAACCAGGTGAGGCCTTCGAGGAGGCTCTTCCGGATCGGGGCGGTGGAGGCGTTCCCCGGCGTGTTCGGGACACCGATGGTGAGGACGACGGCGGCGATGGCCAGGAACGTGAGGCTGTCGAGCAGCATCAGCACGTCGGCCGAGGTGACCTGCAGCAGGAACCCGCCGGCGGCGGGGCCGAGCACCGATGCGGACGTCCAGGCGCTGGCGAAGGCCGCGTTCACCTTGCTGCGGCGGTCTCCGTACACGCGGGGGATGGTGACGAAGGTGGCCGTGCGGGCGAACAGGTCGATGGTGTTCATCGCGTACGCGATGAGGCCGATCAGCCAGACGGCGGCGACGGACGCGCCGGCGGCGAGCGGGATCGTCAGGACGAGGACGGCCTGGAGGAGGTAGGCCCACAGCATCATCGCGCGGGGCGACCGGCGGTCGGCGAGCACGCCGACGAGGGGTCCGGGAAACGCCTTGGGCAGCTGGGTGGCGAGGGCCACGCCGCCCATCGCGGCGAAGGAATGCGTCCGGTCGAAGACGAGGAGGGGAAGGACGATGTTGAAGACGCCGTTCCCGAAGGCGTTGACCCACATTCCGGCGAAATGGCGGCGGAATATGGAGTCACGCCAGATGGATTTCACATCGGACGGTTCCGCGTTCTTCTTTTCCGTATGAACCATGGGCCGTTCCGCCTCCGGACGAACTGTGAACTGGACTGCGCTGCCGCGGGCCGGGAACCGGGGTCGTTCCCGGCCCGCGAGGCGACGACTGCTAGTTGAAGGCGCGGCCGGAGACGGCGCGGGCGGCGACGACCTTGATGATCTTCAGCATGATGACTCCCTGAGCGATTTCGAGGTTTCCCGGAATTTCCTCCCGGGGTCGCCTCCGTTTGTTGGCGACGAGTTAATGATGTCCTGCGGTGGGAGCCCACGGAAGTCCTTCCGATTGGCAGCAATCACACCCGGCAGGAAGCTGCCCGGAGGTGAAATCGGATATCACTGGAAAAGCCGCCCCGGAAACGCGAAAGCCCCCCGGGCGAAAGGCTCGGGGGGCCGGCGGAGGACGCGTACGGCGCTCTGTCGGCGCTCGGTCGAGGGCTCGGTCGACGCTCTGTCGGCGCGCGGTCGAGGGCTCCGTCGAGGGCTCCGTCGACGCTCTGTCGGCGCTCCGTCGAGGGCTCGGTCGAGGGCTCCGTTCAGCGCCTCCGGAAGGGACGCAGGAGGCGGGCCGTGTGCCGTTCGGCGCCCGGATCGAGGACGAACAGCGGCAGGGCGTGGACGGCGTGGTGCCAGAAGGAGATGCCCATCGTCGCCTTGATGGAGGCGTGGAAGGCGAGGGAGGACAGCCCCACGGCTCGGGGCCGCTTGCGCAGCGCGATCTGCGCGGCGGGGAAGAGGAGTTCGAAGGCGAGCGTGGCGGCACTGGCGGCGGCCGCCACGGCCATCGGCCGCCGGCTGAGCCACTTGCCGGCGCGGTTGCCCAGCTCGGCCCAGCTGCCGCGCAGGGTACGGCCGTCGGCCCAGGCGGGCCCGCTCAGCAGCACCTTGGAGAGCCCCGACTGGAAGTAGAGGCAGCCGTAGTACAGCCGCATGGCGAGCAGCACGGCGGTGGCGACGTCGGGCGACGATCCCCCGCCGTCCGCGCCGTCGCCCGTACCGTCGTCCGCTCCCTCGCCGACGGCTTCGGCGAGACTGCCGCGCGAGTCGGTCAGGGAGAGCAGGAGCAGGTAGACGTTGAGGTTGGAGTTGTAGTTCCAGGCCCGCTGGTCGAACTGCGCGACATGCCGCTGCACGGCGGCGAACGAGGCGTTGGCCGCGAACTTGAGGGCCTTGCTCTCGGCACCGAGCGTCCAGGCAGCCGTCGACACGAACGCGAGCCGCCGCAGGGCCTCGTACTGCTCGGCGCTCAGCCGACCGGAGGGCCGGCCGTCCCCGCCCGCCTCCTTCCGGCTCCACTCGTCGACGAGGGCGTCGCCGGGCGGCAGGTGCCAGAGCGTGTTCAGAATCGCCAGGCCGGTGGTGAGCCGGGCCAGTGCGAGGCGCTGACGCGCCCCGGTGATCTCAGGCAGCATGCCCCGCCTCCTCCTTCTTCTTCCCTTCCCCGGTCTCCTCGGCGAGGGGTTCGGCGAACCGCCACAGCGGCGCCTCCGCCTGATCGGCCACGACGCCTTCGGGGTCGTACCGGTGGACGAGCTCGGCCGACGTCACCTCCGTGCGGTCGAAGGGCGAGCAGGTCCGGAAGTCGACCTCGACGAAGTACAGCTCCATCGCGACGAACCGCCGCCCGGGCCCCGCCGAGAACGACGCCTTCACCTCGTCCCAGGCCCGCCATCCGCGCCGGTTCAGCCGCTCCAGCGCCTGCCGGCAGAACCGGTCCCGGACCTCGGCGTCGTCCTGCGCGTGGAAGACCCGTTCCAGGACGGACACCACCCGGAAGAACTCCAGCGGCAGCAACGACCACGGATCGGTGGGCCCGACGGCCTCGCCGTCGTCCGTGAAGAGCCGGACGCGCATCTGCAGCGCCTGGTCACGCTTGTGGTACGCGAACATGTTGAAGGTGCAGAACGGCCACCGGTTGGTGTTCAGGACCGTGTGCACCACCTGACCGGCGAGATAGACGGACGTCCCCGCGAGGATCGCCCGACTCAGCAGCTTGGCCCGGGGTACTGGGGACACGTGCGCTCTCTTTCGACGGGACGCGTACGCCGCCCATGCCGGCGCACACTGCGGTCACCGTCGAGTCTCGACACCCCCGCGCCCGGGCGGAACCCACGCCCCCTGGCATGAACCACTCCTGGCACCGTCCTGCCGATAGCGAACCGCCCTCGCACACGGTGAAGGGGCTAGAGCCCCGAGACAGCTTGCCGGTGCGAGAGGGTGATGCGGCGCCGGACCGTGTCGATGTCAAGGATCCTGACCAGCAGGGCGTCACCCACCTGGATGCCGAACTGCGGGTCTTCCAGGTGCTCGTCGGTCAGTTCGGAGTTGTGTACCAGCCCCTCGAAACCGTTCTCCGCCTCTTCGATGCGTACGAAGACGCCGAACGGTATGAGTCTGGTGACGCGGCCGACGAGGGTCCGGCCGATCTGCACGGTCAGCAGCGGCATCGGATCTTCGTGCAGGGCCTTGAGCGACAGGGAGACGCGTTCGCGGACGGGATCGACGTCGAGGATCTCGGCGTTGATCTCCTGGCCGACGGAGATGATGTCGGATGGGTGGTCGAAGGGGCGCCATGACAGCTCGGGGAGATTGATCATCGCTTCGAAGCCGCCGATGTCCACGAAGGTGACACCGAATTCGGCGATCCAGGTCACCGTGCCGGTGACGGTCTCGCCTCGGTGGAGGGTCTTGAGGAAGGCCCAGTTCCGGTCGCTCGGCGCCGGCTCGGTCTGCCAGCGGGCCCGTACCACTCCGTCGTCGTCAGGCATGACGGCGGTGAACAGAGGGGCACGTTCATCGGCGTACACGGACAGGAGCGCGGCAGCTTCGGCATCGGACAGCCGGGCGGCCAACTCCGCGAACCCGTCCTCGTCGGCGACAGCGCTGTGGACCCGGCCGTCCTCGTCCTGCCAGACGCATTCGACGAGGCCGTCGGCGGGGAGGGCGCCGATGACCGCGTCGACGTCGGAGGACAGGTCCGGCCACACGGCCAGCCGGGCGCGCGGAGCGATCCCGGCGCGAACCGTGTCGATGGAGTCGCGCGTGAGGCGGTGCCACCGCGAGGCGCCTTCGACGTACGTCTCTTCCAGCAGCCCGGCGCGGCCTGCGTCCACTGCCCAGCACAGACCGGCCCAGAACTCGTCGTCGCCGGGCCGCTGGACATCTGCGCCATCCGTCTCCATCTCGTACGGAGAGGAGTCCAGGCGTTCCGGGAACAGCCCCAGCGCGCGGGTTCGGGCCAGCGCGTCCTCACAGGGTCGGCTACTGCCGATGTAGAGGTACTGGTCCCATCCCACATGGACCGCGAACGCGCCTTCTCTCTCCAGCCGGCACCAGGCGCCGTTGTCACGCAACATCGCGCGCACCAACTCCAGCGCGATGTCGAGCGGTACCTCTGCCCCGTCGTGAAAACCGGTCGGTCCGGCAGGGAAGAGCCCGGCCAGCCCGAAGCCGTCCACCGGAGGCTCCGCACCGAAGTGCGCCAGGGACGGCACCTGCGGTTCACGTACGGCCAGGTGATCGACCCCGGTGTCTTCGGCGAAGGCCGCGACCGCCTGAAGATAAGACGCCTCGACCTCGCCGTGATCGCTGACCGTGTCCTCACTGCCGGTGTAATACCCGTGCTCGTCACGGTCGGCGGGGTCGTACTTGGTCACGCGGTAGACGTAGGGGAGCTGCACGGTCCCATCATCGGGCACGCTACCCGCCAACCCGCGAGGAAGGGTCTTCCGGAGCGTTCACACGGAGATCGTGACACGGCTGGGGCCCGTGGCACGGGGCCGTCCGCTGACGGAGGCGACCGGCACCGTCAGGGTCGGTGCCGGTCCGGCCGTACGCCGGATGGGCGGCCATGGCCGCGTTCACGTGCGGCCAGACCCGCTGTGGGAGTTCCTGAATGCAGGGACCATAGGCGTCCATGGGCACCTGGGTGCCCGCCACGCTCGCCGGTCCGTTCCACAGGCGGGCTCGTCCGCTCGAAGTGCCCGGGCAGCCCGAACGTCACGAGTCGATCACACCCCGCCACTCTCCGTGCACGATCCGGCAGGCTGACCCGATGCGCACACAGTCCACTGCCATCGCCGTCGGTCTCCTGCTCCTGCCGCTCACCGGATGCAGCAGCGACGAGCCCAAGACGGCCGCGTCTGCCACAACAGCCCCTCGGGCTGACGCGAGTTCCGCGCCGTCGGCCCCGAAGTATCTGGCGTTCGGACAAGCCATCGAGGTCAACATTCCGACGGACAACAGCGCTGCGAAGACCACGGTCCTGGGCTACCAGCAGGGCGGCTACACAACCCGGACCAGTGCCGACCAGGAGTTCAACACCAAGGGCTACGTCTGGGCCACCGTGGAGATCAAGGTCTGCGCGACGAAGGGCACTGTCCGGACGAGCCGCTATCCCTGGGTTCTCGCCTACGCCGATGGCACACGCATCGAGCCCAGCGGCGTCACCTACGGCGACTTCCCCAAGCCCGAGTATCCGTACGACGCCAAGGTCAAGGCGGGCGACTGCGTTCGCGGCAAGACCGTCTTCCCCGTCCCCGGCAACCAGCGACCCGAGCGCATCGTGTACACCACCGAGCTGCTCCCCACGCCGGCAGAATGGGCTGTTCCCGCGAAGTAGACGACGTGGCGTTCCTGCACCGTCCGCCGAGGCGGCCGCTCTGTACCTGATGGACTCCGCCCCCCGACGCCGGGCGACAGCTGGATCATCACGACCTGACCAACACCCCGCACAGGGGCACACAATCCGGAAGGCTGACCCGATGCGCATCACGACCACCACCCTCATCGCGGGCGCCGCTCTCGTGCGCATCCGACCGTCCTCGGTCATGTCCGCCCGCAGCAGAGTCCCGGCCGACGCCGGGACGGAGGCGGTCGGGTGCGGATGGTGGTCCACGGTGGCCGGTAGCGTGTGGTCCACGGAGCCCGCCCCGGCTGCTTTCCGGGCCCCGCCGAGCAGTTGCGGGCCCGTACTGCGAGCCGTGGCCCCGCCGGGGCCGGCGCGCCCGCCGACGATCGCCCGGCGTGTCCGCGTCGGCGGCGACGCCGACCACGTCACCTCCGGTCAAAGCCAGCCGCGTTGTGCCGCCTTGATGCCGGCTTCGAAGCGGCTGGAGGCTCCGAGGCGTTCCATGATCGAGGCGACCTGCCGCCGGATGGTGCGATCGGTGACGCCGAGGCGCTGGCCGACCGCTTCGTCGGTGAGGCCGGTGGCGAGCAGACGGAGCAGTTCGCGTTCGTGGTCGGTCAGGCCGTCCTGCGGGTCGTCGGGGCGGGTGGTGCCCAGGGGGACCGCGGTGTTCCAGGCGAGCTCGAAGAGTTCGAGCAGGGCGGAGACGATGCCCGGTTCGGTGACGAGCAGCGCGCCTTTGCGGTTGTCGGCGGGGTCGATCGGCACCAGGGCGTGCGTGCGGTCGACGACGACCATCCGCTGGGGGACGGTCGGCGCGGTGCGGACCTCTCCCCCGTGGCGGAGCAACACGTTTGCGTAGTCGGCGATGTGTGCGTGACGGCGGGCGAGCCCCTGGAAGAGACTGCGCATGGACACGCCGCGGGCGAGCGCGGCGAGGTCGTGCTCGCGGCCGGCGTCGAGGTCGTCGGGGCTCTGTATGCCGGGCTGGACGCCGATGATCTCGGTGCGGGCGGCCCGGCACAGACGTTCGAGGCAGTTGTGGATGGCATCCATGCCGAGCAGGCGTTCGCCGTGGGTGGAGCGGCGCTGGACCCGGTCGGCGAGCATGCGGGTGACGGCCGCTCGCGAGGCGGCCAGCTCGGCCTGACGGGCGGCGAGGTCGGCCTCCTGGCGGGCCATGATCTCGGCCAGGCCGACATCGGGGTCGACCGCTCGCATCTGCCCCGGGTGTTCGCTGGAGGCACGCACCAGCATCAGCTGTCCGAGCTCGTCGAGGCAGTCGTGGACGCGTGAGGGAGTCAGGCCGCACGTCTTCGCGAGCCGGTCGACGCCGTGGCCGGGGTGGTCGAGCATGGCCTGGTAGACGGCAGCAGCTTCGGTGGTCAATCCGAGTAATTGCAGCATGGCCCTACGATTCTCCTTCTGGAACACCCCCCTCCGGGTCCCAGGCTGAACAGCATGATTTCAGCCCGCAGCCCGTCCAGGCAAGCTTGTTCGCGGTATTTACCCAGGTCAGGGACTTATTTCCGACCAGTTGATCGATGACGCGCAGAATGCCCTCACGGTGGGAAACCCGGGTAAGTCGAACATTTCACAGACTGGGCCCCGACCCCTGTCCTGAACCGGATAGGCCCTATTCAGGACCTCGGCGAGGCCTTCCGAAGGCGTGGTTCCGCGGCAAGGCTGTTCCTCGCCCGCCGGTAACCGTCCGAACGACCACAGGGACGAAGCGTCAAGCCGAGACGCGAAACCGGGCAGGGACGCCCCGCCCTCGTGATTCCGAAAGGGCCGATCGCCATGATCCGCACCCGCATAGCCCAGGCCACCACGGTGATTGCCCTTGCGCTGGGCACCGCCGCGCTCGTCCCCTCCGCCGCGGTCGCGGCCGAGCCCGTCCCCTCCTTCGCGCCCGTGGTCGGGGCGACCCCGGCGAGCGCGCCCACGGTTCTGGAGACCGGTACCTGGGGCGGCTGACCCCTCCGCATGGACATCGTCTACGCCAGCCTGCGCCGTCGCACCAGAGCACCTGACGAGCCGGCGAGCGAGTTGGCAGAGGCACTGAGCGCCCTGTGGGCTCATGCGACGCTCGAAGACGGTCTGGAACACGTATCCGGCCGTTCCGAGCGGGACCGTGTCGACTTCCTGATGTACCTGCTCACTCACGATTGCGGCGCTCTCGGATTCTGCACCGCGGTGTACCGCGCCAGATCCCTGCTGCGCCGCTGTCACGAGGCTTCCGCGCTGATGCAGCGCCGCTATCTGCCTCCCGACGCGCCGACGGACGTGCTTGGCGCCACGGGATTCCGTTGCCGCGCCGCTCAAAGGCCGCAGAACTAATTCTTCGTATCGCCCATCGCAACCAAGAGGGGATTCGTGTGAGTTCCGCGCACGACCGTACCGTCATGGACAAGAAGCAGTCGCTCGCAGGCATGCTGGCGCGCGCCCGTGCCAAGGTCTCCGAAGGGCCCCGTCCTCGCCAGGACCGGAACAACGTCGCGCTCTCCTCCTCGCAGAACACCCTGTGGTTCGTCGACCGGCTGAAGGCCGGCACCTCGACCTACAACGTCCCCTTCCTTTTCCGTCTCGAGGGCGATCTCGACGTCACGGCCCTGACCGATGCCTTCACGAGCATCGTCAGGCGTCACGAGGCGCTGCGGACCCACGTTCTCGTGGAGAACGACGAGTACTTCCAGGGGATCGTCGAGGACCCCGAGGTCACGATCGAGAAGTCGATCGTGGAGTCCGAGGACGAAGCCGACCGGATCATGACGGAACTCGCCGGAACCGGGTTCACGCTGACGGAGTTCCCGTTGTGGCGCGCCTCCCTCGTCACGGTTCGCGACGACCTCCACTACTTCGGCTTCGTCGTCCATCACATCGTTTTCGACGGAGTGTCGACGTCGATCTTCTTCGAGGAACTCGAAGAGGAGTACAACGCGCGGCGTTCGGGAACCACGCCCAAGGTCGAGGACCCCGCCGTCCAGTTCGCCGACTTCAGCGAGTGGCAGCGCAAGCGGATGAGCACGGGCGCGTGGCAGGAGAGCGTGGACTACTGGTCCGAGACCCTCCGCGACGTCGACGTCATGGACATTCCCGGCGATCGTCCCCTCCCGCCCGAGATGACGTACGCGGGAGCCGCGGAGGTGAGCACCTGGCCGGGTCTCGCGGCACAGGTCAACGAGCTCGCGTCGTCCCTCTCGACGACGCCGATCACGGTGCACGCCACGGCGATGGCCTCTCTCTTCCGCCGGTACTCGGGTTCCGAGGAAGTCATCTTCGGCATGCCCACGGCCAACCGCGGCGAAGTCGAATGCGAACGCACCCTCGGCTTCTTCATCAACATGCTGCCGCTCCGCTGCGACGTCGATCCCGACGCGACGTTCCGGGAATGCCTCGCGGGGGTTCAGCGACGGTTCCGCGAGGGGCAGTCGCACGGGCAGCTGCCGCTCGAGGAGATCATCGCCAGTGCCGGGGCGAAGCGCGAGTCCTCGCGCTCCACGCTGTTCCAGTACACGCTGACGATGAACGAGTGGGCCGAACCGCTCCGGCTCGACGGCATATCCGCGGTCGAGCGGGAGTCGGAGACCACGCAGGCGAAGTTCTTCCAGTCGTGGACCGTCACCAAGAAGGGCGCGGACCTGGAGGTCCACACCGCGTACAACACCGACGTCTTCGACGCGGCGACCATCGCGACCATGCAGCGGGTGTTCGTCGGGATCCTGCGCAGGGCGATCTCCATGCCGGACGCCTCCATCCGGCAGTCGTGGGCCCATGACGAGGAATCCCGCGCCGCGCAGGCGCGTTGGGGCAAGGGCACCGAGGCGCCGGCGCCCACGGGCAACGTCTTCACGCACTTCTCCCGGATCGCGGACGAGCACGGGCAGAACGTGGCCGTCAACGCCCCTGACGCGGTGCTGACCTACGCGGAGCTGCGCCGCCGCGTGGAGGCGATCCGCGCCCACCTGGCGGCGAACGGGGTCGGTGCCGGCGATCGTGTGGGCGTCGCGCTCGCTCCGTCGTCCGACTTCCCCGCCACCGTGCTGGCGCTGATGGCGCTGGGCGCCGTGTACGTGCCGGTCGACGCGATGAACCCGCCGGGCCGCATCGAGACGATCATCAGGGACGCCGCCGTGCAGCGGGTGGTCTGCGACGCGACGACGGCCGGAGTCGCGCCCGGGCTCGAGTTCCGGCTCCCGGCGGACCTTCCGGACGCGGCCGCCGGGCCGGAGGCGGTTCCCGGTGAGGGCGCGACCGCGTATCTGATGTACACCTCGGGCAGCACGGGTACACCGAAGGGCGTGCTCATCAGCCACGACAGCATTCTGGGATTCGTCCGGAACGTCCGGACGCTGTTCGAACTCGCTCCGGAGGACCGTTTCCTCGGCTATGCGTCCTGTGGGTTCGACGTCTCGGTCTTCGAGATGTTCGGCGCGCTGCTGACCGGCGCGTCGCTCCATCTCGTACCGTCCTCGATGCGTCTCGACATGTCGGGCGTCCAGCGGTTCCTGGAGGAGCACCGCATCACGGTGACCGACCTGCCGCCGTCGGTCATGAAGCTGCTCGATCCGGCTCCGCTGGCCGACCTGCGCATCGTCTTCGTGGGCGGCGAGGCGTTCTCCCACGAGCTCGTACGGGCCTGGGGCAAGGGGCGGCGCATCTTCAACGGGTACGGCGTCACCGAGTGCACCGTCACCAGCATCGTCGAGGAGCTGCGAGAGCCGCTGCCGGCGGCCGCCCTGCCCATCGGCGGCCCGATGGACAACCACGTCGCGTACGTGCTGGACGACCGGCACGTGCCGGTGCCGCAGGGCGTCATCGGCGAGCTGGCCATCGGCGGGGTCGGACTGACGTCCGGCTACTGGAACCGGGACGAGGACAACGAGCGGCGGTTCATCCCGGACCCGTTCGCGGACGACCCCGAGGCGCGCCTCTACCTGACCGGCGACCTGGCCCGGCACACCGGCGACGGCCGCCTGGTGTACGTCGGACGGGCCGACAAGCAGGTCAAGATCAACGGTGTGCGGATCGAGATCGGCGAGATCGAGAGTGCCCTCCGCGGCGCCCGCGGCATCCGCAACGTGTTCGTGCGGGTCGAGCAGGACGAGGACCGGAAGAGGGTGGTCGCCTACTGCGCGACCGGCGGAGTCGGCGACGTGTCCGAGACGGCACTGCGCGACCACTGCCGCAGGCACCTCGTGTCCACGATGGTGCCGAGCACCTTCGTGATGCTCGACGAACTGCCGATCAACGCGAGCGGAAAGATCGACGAGCGGGCCCTGCCCAGCGTCGGTTCCACGGTCGAGGCGGACGCCGTGGAGCCCCTCACCGATCTCGAACGCCAGATGATGACCAAGGCGTTCGAGCCGATCCTCGGACGCGGCGACTTCGCGAAGAACGTCAGCTTCTTCGACCTGGGCGGGACGAGCCTGCAGGCCGCCCAGCTGGTTTCCAAGATCAAGAAGATCTTCTCGACGGAGATCTCCCTGGCCGCGTTCTTCGCGGACTCGAGCGTGCAGAGCATGGCCCTGGAGGTCGAACGCTCCCGGCTCGCCGCCCTCTCCCCCGAGGAACTGGAGAAGGCCATCGAGCAGATGACCGACGAGGACGTCGCCCGCCTCCTGGCCGAGTGAACGGACGGGCATGGATCGGGACGGCAGGGAGCGCGTGATGCAACGTGAAGGGCACCGTCTGAACGCCTATCTCCGTACGAGGTCGGCGAGGACGGACACAACGAACCTCATCGAACTGAACCAGTCGGCCGCGTCCGGCAAGGTGATCCTGTTCGCTCATCCGGTGGGCGGCAGTCTGCTGGCCTACCAGCCGCTGGTGCGGAGGCTCGCCGACCACCGGTGCCTCGGGCTTGAGGCGTCGCCGAGGACTCTCGCCGACGGCGGGCCGGTCGCGTCGGTGCAGGAGCTCGCGCGGACGTACGTCGCCGGCTTCGCCGACGACGGTCCCCGGGTCGACGTGGTCTGCGGCTGGTCGTTCGGCGGTGCTCTCGCGTGGGAGATCGCGTGCCTGCTCGCGGAACGGGGAGTGCGGCCGAAGGTGGTGCTCATCGACTCGACGTGGCCGGAGGGGCACCACCCGGAGGTGACGCCCGCGGAGGCGTTGCGGAGCTTCGTCCACGACGCGCTGCGGCTGAGCGGACGCGACGGCGAGGCCGAGGTGGCCACGGAGGCCGAGGCCGCCGCGCTGCTCGGCATGGACCAGGAGACCTTCGGCGAGCGCTTCGAGATCTTCGCGCGGAACCGGCGGCTCATCGCCACGTGGAAGCCCACCCCGGGCGGGCTCGACGTCGTGTCCGTACGCGCCGTGGAGTCCCTCACGTCCGATTGGCCGACGGTGACCTCGGGCGACGTGCACGTGCAGGACCTCCCCGGCGACCACTACGGCCTGCTGGGAACCGACGGGAACGTCGCCGCGATCGAACGGGCCATCCGGGACGACCACCCGGCGGCGCCCCCCGTCCCGGCCCCGTACGGGCAGGCCGGCGCGGCCGGCGCGACCGGTCTCCAGGACCTCCTGGCGAAGCTCATGGACACGCCCCACTGGCGCGACCTGGTGATCAGGTCCCGGCGGATGGACCCGGACGCCATCGCCGAGGCGTACCGGGAGCTCGGCGCCCGCGGCCTGCTCACCCCGGACTGGCCGGGCGAGTTCGGCGGCTCCGGAACGCCGACGCGCCTCGCCATCGAGCTGTTCGAGGGCTTCGCCGCGAGCGGTCTGCCGGACCTCGTCCACGCGCTCACGGTGCAGATCGTGGGCAACTTCGTCCTGAAGTACGGTTCGGACCGGCTGAAGGGCGAGCTGCTGCCGCGCATCAGCCGGGGCGAGGAGTTCGCCACCGTCCTCTACAGCGAACCCCGCGCCGGCAGCGACCTCGCCGCGCTCCGCACCAGGGCGGAGCGGCGTGGCGACCGCTACGTGCTCAACGGCGTCAAGGTGTTCAGCATCTACAGCGACATCGCCGGTTCGGCGCTGGTGGCAGCGCGCACGGGGCAGGAGGGTCACAAGTACGACGGCATCACCCTCTTCGTGATCGACCTGGCCGCCGAGGGGGTGAGCGTCGAGCTCGTCGACACGCTCCAGCGTGAACGGATGTGCCGGGTCCGCCTGCGGGACGTCGAGGTCGAGAGCTGGCGCCGGGTGGGCGACGAGGGCCGCGGATGGGCCCTCCTCGACGGAGCCCTGGCCATCGAACGTACCGGCATCGACCACGTCGTCAGGGCGGCCCGCTGGCTGAGGGCGCTGCGGGCCGCGACCGGCCGGCCCGCGAGCCTCCAGCGGCTCGAAGGACAGGTCGAGTGCGCCACGACGCTGGCCCGCGCGGCGACCGAGGTGTTCCTGCGCACCGACGTCAGGGCGACCGACACCGCCGTGGCCAAGCTCTACACCAGCGAGACCTGCCAGCAGGTCGGCCACGAGGTGCTCCGCCGCTGGAGCACGCTCGGGAAGGCGTCCGGCCTCGACGAACTCGCCTACGAGGAACTGTTCTCGGGACTGACGGAGTCGCCCGGCCTGACCCTGTCCGCCGGCACGTCGGAGATGATGCTGTCCACCATCGGGACGGACCTCAGGGAGGAATCCTCCCAGCGCTGCCTGGAGATCCTGCACCGCTTCGGCGGAGAGCTCGTCGACACCGTCATGGAGGTCCTCGAAGCCGCCGGCGCGGGCATCAGGGTCGAGCCCCTGTTCGCCCACGCGCCGACGCGGCGGGAGGCGCTGGAGAAGACGCTGGCCGACCTCGGCTTCGACCGGGTCGAGCATCCCGAGGAGGAAGGGGGGCTCGGACTCGGTCTCACGGTCGGCTGCGCCATCAGCCTGACCATGGGATACCTCGGGTACGAGAACGCCTACCGGCCGTGCAGGACCGGGATCTGCGACGACGGCGCCCGCCACGAGCGGTGCCCCGCGCACGAGTGCAGGCTGCGGCACGCGGCCTACGTGCTCGGACTGGGCATCGGCATGTTCCGGACCGCGTGGGAGTACGCCTCCACCCGGGAGCAGTTCGGGAAGAAGCTCGTGGACGCCGACGCGCTGATGTTCCCCCTGATCCGTTCCTACGCCGAGCTGACCGCGCTCGGCGCGCGGCTCCACGAGATCGCGGACTCGGTCGCCGGCACGGGCGGGGACGAGGGAGCCGTCCGGCGCTTCGAACTCGTCGAGCAGGACGCGCTGGTGCGCGTGGTCCGCAGCGCGATGCAGGTGCTGGGGGCCCAGGGCATCACGGAGTGGTCGGTCGCCTCGCGCTTCTACATGCGGTGCGCGGAGAGCATCGGATCGCTCGACCACGAGGGCACGGAGACCGACGGCTGACCGGCCGGCCGTCCCGGCCGACGGCCCACCGGCCGCGGGGCGGCGAGCCCCTCCCCCGGCCGGACCGCACGAGCGTTCTCCGCATGCCCGTCATTCCCACGCAAAGGTGTTCTTTTCATGCGAATTTCCCCCAAGGATTCCGCATCCTCGGACGTGACCTCCTCGGACATCTACGAGGAGTCGCAGTACGGGGCCCGGGACATGCACCCCGTGTGGCGGGAGCTGCGCGGGCGGGACGGACTCCACCGCCAGCAGACCCCCGACGGCCAGGACTTCTTCGCGGCGATGCGCTACGCGGACGTCCGGGAGGTCCTGAACGACCACAAGACGTTCTCCTCGGCGTACAGCACCATGCTGACCGTACGCGGGGACGGGGACGTCGCGGCGGGGGCGGCGATCCACCTCACCGATCCGCCGCTGCACTCCGACATCAAGCGCAACTTCACCCCCCTGATGACGCGGCAGGCGACCCTCCGTCTCCAGGAGGGGATCCGCGCCCGCATGTCCGAGCTGTTCGACGCCGTCCGCGGACGGGAGGCGTTCGACTTCTGCGACGCCATGCTCACGCTGCCGATGACGATCACCGGCGAGCTCATGGGCATCCCCCAGGAGGAGTGGACCGTCACGGGCAGGGCGACCGTCCGGGCGATGGGGGGCGTCGACCCGGACGTCTCGGAGTACCAGCGCCGCTTCCAGCTCTTCGAGGCCCACACCACGATCATGTCGGTGCTCGGGGAGGTCCTGGAGTCCGACCCGTCGGCGGACTCGGTGAGCGGCCGCTGCCCGGCCACCGTCCACGCGGTGCCGGACGACGAGAGGAACGTTCCCCTGCTGAACGCGTACGCGTTCCTCATGGGTGCCAATCCGACCGTTCCCCAGACCATCAACCAGACGCTGCTGCTGCTGGCCGGCGACGACGACCTGTGGTCGTGGTTCCTGCGCCAGGAGGAGACCGACCAGCGGTTCGTCGACGAGGCGCTCCGCTGGGCGAGCCCGGTCAACCACGTTCTGCGCCGCACCACGGTGGACGCCACGATCGGCGGCACCGACGTGCCGGCCGGATCCCTGGTCTCCGCCTGGATCGCCTCGGCCGACCGTGACGAGGAGGTGTTCGAGGATCCGTACCGGTTCGTTCCCGACCGCTCCCCCAACCCGCACCTCGCCTTCGGACTCGGCGTGCACCGGTGCATCGGCCAGCACGTCGCCTCCGCCGGGATCAAGCAGTTCCTCGACCTCTGGCGGCAGAACGTGCGGTCCATGCGGCTGGACGGCGACCCCACGCACCTCATCTCCAACTTCCTGAACGGCGTGGTGAGCCTGCCGCTGGCCGTGACCTGGAAGTAGACAGGTGCTCCCAGGTCGACGGTGGACATGCCCGGAAGGCGGAACCGATGAGTGAACTTGTCGTCAGCGTGGTCGGACCCGACGACTGGCCCGCGCTCAGCGAACTCCTCGAGCCGAAAGGCCCGGTGGAGAACTGCTGGTGCACGTACTTCCGCATGACGGCGAAGGAACGGGCCTCCTGCGGTCCGGCGGAACGCAAGGACAGGCTCCGCGATCTCGTCGAGTCCGGCGAGCGGGTCGGTGTCCTCGCCTCCGTCGACGGCGCTCCGGCCGGCTGGATCGGCGTCGGGCCCCGGCAGGGGTTCCCGCGGCTGCGCGGATCCCGCGTGGCGAAGCCGGTCGAGGGCGACGACCCCGAGCGCATCTGGTCGGTCGTGTGCCTCTACGTGGCACGGGAGCACCGGCGCCGGGGACTGGTCGAGGCGCTCATCGACAGGGCGGTCCAGTGGGCCAGGGACGAGAAGGCAGACGTGATCGAGGCATACCCCGAGGACGACCGTGACCCCGCGGTCGAGATCGACCGCTCAAGCTTCCACGGCCGGGTCAGCACCTTCGAATCCCGCGGATTCACCGTGGTCGAACCCAGGCTGCAGCGCCGTGCGCTGGTACGTAAGGATCTCCGTTGACTGTTCACACGATGCTCGCGCTCGAACCCTTCCTCAACAATCAGGCGGCCACCACCCCGGACAACCTCGCCGACGGACGGCTGAACGTCTGGCGCAACTCGATTCCGGCCCAGCCCGGACCTCTGGAGCGCGTCGTCGACGGCGTCCCGCTGCGCACCGCGCGCCTCGACGGAAACGGGCCCGACAACGTGCTGTGCGCGGGCCAGCGGATCGAGGTGCCGGAGCGGCGGTGGGACTGGCTCTACGTCATCGGCTGCGGCGAGCGGCGGGTGAAGGACGTCATCACCTGGCACTTCTCCGACGGCTCCGTGGACCGCGACCAGCTCGCCCTCTCCGACCTGTGGGAGGGCCGGTCGGACCGCGGCGAGGAGCTCGCCCTGCGCACGGACGTCATCCACTACCCGTACCACGTACAGGAACGCATCGGGATCACGCTCTGGTGCCAGCGCGTCCCGATCACCTCGCGGCAGCCGCTCAGCGCCATGTCGCTGCCCGAGAACCCGGCCGTCCATCTCTTCGCGATGACGCTCGTCGGGCAGTCCGCAAGCGCCGGCTCCGAAGAGCTCCGGCCCACAGAGGGGGAACCGCAGTGACCATCACCGGCACGGTCGGCACGACAGCGCGCCCGGAGCGCTGGAGCGGCGCCGCCGGCACGTATCCCCAGTGGTACGAGGACCCGCTGAGCTGTCTGCAGACCACCCTGGGCAGCGTCCTGCTCGAGCACGGGCTGCGGCCGGTCGACGTCCTCGGCCGGTCCTGCGAGTTCGTCTTCGCCCCCGGCGACGTCATGTGCGAGGAGTTCTACCGCCCCGCGCAGGGCGACCGGGGCGTGGCGGCCGACCTGTGCCCGTACCACGACGTGGAGTCCGCCTGGACGACGGGATCGACCGCGGACGACCTGATCGCCCTCGTCGAGGAGCACTCCCGCGTCATCGTGGCGGTGGACAACTACTACCTGCCGTTCCGTCCCGCCTACCAGGACGTGCACGCGGCCCATCTCGTCGTGGTGCCGGCCTGGCGGCGGACCCCGGACGGGGGTGTGGAGTTCTACGTCTCCGACGCACAGCCCCCGGCCTTCCAGGGCTGGTTGTCCGCCGAGCACCTGGTGGCCGGCTGGACCTCGGGCAATCCCTCCGACACCCAGGACGTCTTCTTCTCCAGCCGCGAGATCGGCGGCCGGGTGCTGACGACGAAGGTGCGGCAGCGACCGGAGGAACCCACCGCCGCGCACGTGGCCCGGGCCCTCCGGGGCAACCTCGACCGCTGGGACGACGGCGCGGCCGGGCCCACGGACCGTCTCTGGTCGGGCCGGAGCGGTCTGCGCCGGTTCGTCGGCCGCCTGACCGAGCAGGCCGCCGACCCGGCGTCGCTGCGGCCCGCGTACACCTTCGGCTGGTCCATGCAGGCCCAGGCGTTCCTGCACGGGCGGTTCGCCCAGGAGCGCGCGTTCCGGAGCGGCGACGCGTCGCTGGCCGCCGTCGCGGCATCGGCGGACCGGGTGGTGTCGGCCTGGTCGAACGTCCGCCTGCTCTGCGCGCACGCGGCGAACGTCCCCGAGATATCCGCATTGATCCTGCGTCGCGGCGAGGAGTTGCTGCACGCCTACGAGCAGCTGGCCGTCGACTGGCGACTCGCGCTGGCGAGGGAAGGGACGGACGTCCGATGAACGACCTGTCCGTGGGAGAGCTCGCGCTCACCGGAGGCGAGCCCGTGCTCGGAGAACTGGCCCCGGTGGGCTGGCCGCTGACGACCGACGCGGACCGGGCGGCGGTGCTCTCGGTCCTGGACTCGAACGTCTTCGTCTCCGACCGGCCGAACGAACCGACCGCGGTCGAGCGGCTGGAGAGGTCCTGGGCGGAGTACCTGGGCGTGCGGCGCTGCGTCGGCGTGAGCAACGGCACCACCGCGATCGAACTCGCCCTCCTCGCGCACGGAGTGGGCCCCGGCGACGAGGTCGTGGTCCCCGCCCTGACCTTCGTCGCGACGGCGATGGCCGTCGTGCACGTCGGAGCGACGCCGGTGTACGCCGATGTCGACCCGGTGACCTTCACCATGTCCGCGGACAGCCTGACCGCGCTGATCACGGAGCGCACGAAGGCCGTCGTCCCGGTCCACCTGCACGGCCTCAGCGCCGACATGGACGTGATCGACGGCATCGCGCGCCGGCACGGCCTCGTGGTGATCGAGGACGCCGCGCAGGCCCAGGGCGCCCGCTACCGGGGCACTCCGGTCGGCGCGTCCGGCAACACGGCGACGTTCAGCCTGCAGATGACCAAGAACCTCCCCACCTGCGGGGAGGGCGGTCTCGTCGTGACCGACGACGACGGCGTGGCCGACCGCATCGTGCAGCTGCGCCAGTTCGGCGAGACGATCCGCCCCGACCGGCCCCGGCGCTACGTGAGCCACCGGCTGGGCTTCAACGCGAAGCTCAACAACGTCCAGGCGGCCTACACCTCCAGCCAGCTGGAGCGTTTCCCCGAGTACCACGAGGCCCGGCGGGCCAACGTCGCGGCCTTCCTGGACCGGCTGCGGGACCTGGACGACCTGTTGTGCCCCTCGGAGCCGGACGGCTACGAGCACGCGTGGCACATCCTGCGCTTCGTCCCCGACCTCGACCGGATCTTCCCCGGCACGGACACCGCGTCCGCGAGGAACCTGCTGATCAGGGCCCTGCGCGCGGAGGGCCTGCCGGCGACCCGGTACCAGATGATGCCGCTTCCCGAGCAGCCCGCCCTGCGGTCGGTGTGCCGGCAGGAGCGGGGCTCGTGGCCGGTCACCCAGGACGTGGTCGACCGGAGCTTCACCCTTCAGCAGCGCCACCTGGCGCCGGACTCCGGGCCCCTGCTCCAGAGCTTCGCCGACGTCATCGAGAAGGTCTGGTCGCAGCGGAAGGTCCTGGCGGAACTCGCGGAAGGTGCGGACCGCTGACCAGGACCGTGGACAAGCCGACGCCCGGAGAGATGGAAGTCCACGCGCACCGCGTCCGCGAGCACATCGTCGACATGTGCTCGGGGCCCGAAGGCGGCCACCTGGGAGGCTCGCTGTCCGCCGTCGAGATCCTGGTGGCGCTGTTCTTCCACACCATGGACCTCGACCCGGCCGATCCGGAGTGGAAGGACAGGGACGCCTTCGTGCTCAGCAAGGGACACGCGGCGATGGCCCTCTACGCCACGCTCGCGGAACGGAACTTCATCGAGGCGGAGGAGATCGGCACCTTCTGCCGGACCGGCAGCCGACTGGCCACGCACGTCAACGTGGCCGTCCCGGGCGTCGAGTTCGCCACCGGATCCCTCGGCCACGGCCTGGCCCTGGCCAACGGCACGGCCTGGGCGCAGCGCCAGGCAGGCGGCCGGCCCGCGCGCACCTTCGTCCTCGTCGGCGACGGCGAGCTCCAGGAGGGCTCGGTCTGGGAGGCGGCCCAGGTGGGCCGGGCCCTGGACGCGGACAACCTCGTGGTGGTGATCGACGCCAACGAGTTCCAGCAGACCGGCGCCGTGCGCGACGTGAGCGACGGCGCGCCGATCGCCGGCCGGTGGGCCGGCTTCGGCTGGCACACCGTCGAGGTGGACGGGCACGACCTGGCGGCGCTCTGCGCGGCCTTCGACGAGGCGGCGCGGACGGAAGGGCCGACGGCGGTGGTCTGCCGGACGCAGAAGGCGAAGGGCGTGGGCGTGCTCGCCGGCCGGGCCGTCTCCCACTTCGTCCGTCTCGACGAGGCGAAGCTCCGGCGGATCAGGGCCGGCATGCGCCGCCCCGTCCAGCACGCGGCGACGACGGAGGAGACCGGCCGTGCCTGACATCGCACCGGAGCGGGTGAGCACGCGCGCCGCGTTCACCGACGCCCTGCCGGAACTCGCCGTACGGCACGGCGTGCTCGTCGTCGACACCGACACGGGAAGCATCAAGCCGACGCCCGGAATGGACTACCTCAACGTCGGCATCGCGGAGAACGCCGCCATCGGACTGGCCGCCGGTGCCGAACGCTGGGGACGGCGGGCCCTGGTCTGCACGTTCGCGGCCTTCTCGGTGAGCCGGGCGTACGAGTTCATCAAGCTCGACGTCGCCTACCCGCGGCGCCGCATCTGTGTCGTCGGCACCCACGGAGGCGCGAGCGGCGGCTGGCTGGGGCCGACGCACCACGCCACCGAGGACCTCGCGCTGATGAACGCGCTGCCGCACATGCGGGTGGTCGTCCCGGCCGACGCGCACCAGGCCGTGTCGCTGCTGGAGCAGTGCCTCCGGTACGACGGCCCGACCTACCTGAGGCTCGGGCGCAAGGATTCGCCGGTCTTCGGGGGACTGCCCGAACCGGAGCTCGGAATCCCGCAGGAGGTGCGCCCGGGACGGGACATCGCCCTGGTCGCCACGGGGCCCGAGATCCTGGCCACCGCACTGGAGGTGGCCGACCGGCTCGCCGGCGAGGGATACGACGCGCAGGTCGTCAACGTGCACACCGTCGACCCGGAGTCCGCCGACGCGGTCGGCCGGACGCTCGCCGGGTCGTGCCGGTGGCTGGTCACGCTGGAGGAGGCGTGGACCTCGGGCGGCATGGGCGCGCAGGTCGCCGCGGCGATCGGACACCGGGGCATCCCGTGGCTGCCGCTCGGCGTCAACGGCTTCCTTCCGCCGGGGACGCACGCGTCCCTGCTGGAAGAAAGCGGACTCACCACGGAGGCCGTGGTCGGCCGAGTGCTGAAGTTCGTCACCGCATCGCAGTGATCGAGAAAGGAAACGAGGACATGGATTCACAGTGCGTCAGCTGCTCCGGCGAGCTGCAGATAGCCGAGGACAGCTACGAGGGCGAGATCGTGAGCTGCCCCGGCTGTGCGGCGGAGCTCGAGATCTACTCGACGAACCCGCTGAAGCTCGTGATCGCCCCGGAGCCCGAAGAGGACTGGGGTGAGTGACCGGGGCGAGCGGAGGGGACGGCCGATGGGTCTCGGCATCCTCCTCTCCACCGTTCGCTACGAGGAGCGCCGGCTCCTGTCCGAGCTGGACCGCCGTGGTCTCCACGCGGTCCGGCTGGACCCCCGGACCCTCTCCTTCGGTCCGGAGGACACGGAGGGGTTCCGGGGCATGACGGTGCTCAACCGTGAGATCTCCAGCCAGCGGGCGGCGCTCGCGGCGGAGTCGCTCGAAGCCTTCGGCGCCCGTCCCGTGAACGACGCGTCGTCGACCCGGCTGTGCGGCAACAAGTGGTCCACGTACCTGCGGCTGAAGCAGTGCGGCGTTCCCACGCCGACCACGCTGCTGGCTCCGTCGGTGGAGGCGGGGACGAAGGCGATCGCATCGCTCGGCTACCCCGCCGTGGTCAAGCCGCTGAGCGCCTCCTGGGGCAACCGCGTCAGCCTGATCACCGATCGGCACGCGGCGGACGCCGTCCTGGAGCACTGCGCGGCGATGCCGTCGGCGGTCGCGAGGACCGTGATCGTCCAGGAGGCGATCCGTCCGGGTGCCCCGGACATGCGGGGGATCGTGGTCGACGGCGTCTGCGTGGGCGTCATCTCCCGGTCGGGCGGCGACTGGCGCAACAACGTGGCCAGGGGGGCGACGGTGGAGCACCTCGCGCCGGACGAGGAGATCCACGGGCTGTGTGTCCGGGCGGCGGTCGCCGTGGGCGCGCGGATCGCCGGCGTGGACCTGGTCCGGGACGCGGACGGAGGACTCATGGTGCTCGAGGTGAACTCCCGCGTGGAGTTCCAGGGATTCGAGGATGCGACGGGCGTCGACGTGGCCGCGAGGATCGTCGAGGCGTGCGCATCGGAAGCGATCGACGTGAAGGAAGCGATATGAAGCGCGTCGTAGTGGTGGGCGGCAGGGGTTTCGTGGGCGGTGAGCTGCTTCGCCTACTCGTCCACCACCCCGAGGTTCAGGTCACGGGCGTCACCTCCGACACCCAGGCCGGCCGCGCGGTGGAGAGCGCGCACCCCCCGCTGAGGGGAAGCGGTCTGCGGTACAGCCGACGGGCGGACCTGGAGCCGGCCGACCTCGTCTTCCTCGCCGGTGTCCACGGCTCCACGGCGGCGGTCCTCGACGAGATCGGCGCCCTCGCGCCGAAGCTCGTCGATCTGACCGCCGACTTCCGGATCCGGGATCCGGATCTCATGGAGCGCTATTACGGCTGGCGGCGCGAGGGGGAACGGGCCGAGGCGTTCGTCCGCGGTCTGCCCGAACTCCACCGCAAGGAGATCATCGACGCGGACCGGGTCGCCGTCCCCGGGTGCATGGCGACGAGCGCGATCCTCAGTCTCGCTCCGCTGGCCTCGCGAGGGCTGCTCCGCGAGGTCCAGGTCGACGCGCGGACCGGCAGCAGCGGCTCCGGCGCGTCCAGCGGCTCGGCCAACTCGCACGCCCTGCGCAGTGGGGTGATGCGGGTCTTCGCCCCGTTCGACCACCGGCACGAGGCCGAGGTGATGGAGGCGCTCGGCGTGGACGTGTCCATGACCGTCACCGCGACGCCGCAGGTGCGTGGCGTCCAGACGGTGACGAAGGTCGGCGTCGGTGAGGTGAGCGAGCGCGAGCTGCAGGCCATGTACCGCGAGGACTACGGAGCCGAGCCGTTCGTCCGCGTGGTGAACAGCCCGCGCGGCACGTACCGCTACCCGGACCCGAAGGTGCTGCTCGGTTCGAACTTCTGCGATGTCGGCATCGTCGCGGACAACCGCGGCAAGGCGCTCGCGATGGGCGGCCTCGACAACCTCGTGAAGGGGGCCGCGGGCGGCGCGGTGCAGTGCATGAACCTCATGCTCGGTCTCCCGGAGACGTGTGGACTCACGTTTCCCGGCCTGCATCCGGTGTGAGCATGATGAGAATCGTGGTGAAGTGGGGCGGCAGCCTCCAGGAGAACAGCAAGGCGATCGCGGACGACATCGCCGCCCTGTGCCGGGACCACCAGGTCACCGTGGTGCACGGCGGGTCCCGGGACATCGACGACACCATCCGTGAACTGGGCCTGCCGCGGCGGACCCTCCAGTCCCCGGACGGGATGGTGACCCGGTACACCGACGCGCAGACCCTGACCGCTCTCATGATGGCGATGCGCGGACGGACCCAGGCGCGGATCGTCTCGGAACTGGGCGCGCGGGGCGTCGTGGCCGTCGGACTGTCGGGCATGGACGGAGGACTGGTCCGCACCCGACGCAAGGCGGCGGTCCGCGCGGTCGTCGGCGACAGGGTCCGCGTGGTGCGCGACAACTTCGCCGGCAGCGTCGTCGAGGTGAACACGAGCGTCCTGGACGCCGTCCACGACCGCGACATGGTGCCCGTCGTCTGCCCTCCGGGCATGACGGCCGACGGGCAGGCGACCAACGTCGACGCCGACCGCATGGCCTGCGCGATCGCGGGGGCCTGGCGCGCCGACCGGCTGCTGCTGTTCACGGACACCCCCGGCCTGCTCGCCGACCGGGACGACCCCTCCTCGACCATCCGCTCGCTGAGCCGGGACGAGGCGGAGGAACTGGTGCCCCGCCTCAGCGGTGGCATGCGGATGAAGATCGCCGCCGCCGTCGAGGCGCTCGACAACGGCGCGCAGACGGTCCAGGTGTGCGACGGCCGCGTGGACTCGCCCCTCGCAGCAGCTCTGCGCGGGGCCGGCACCCTCATAGGAAAGGGCCTTGGCTCGCCGTGACGATCCGACATCTCAACGCTCCGGAGCAGGGGTTGACCGACGCCGAGGCCGTCGCGCTGCTCGCCGAGGTCGTGGCCATCCCCTCCGTCTCCGGCGGTGAACGGCAACTGGCCGAGCGGCTGCGGAACGTCGCTCTCGGCCTGGGCGCCGAAAGCCACCTCGACGAGGTGGGGAACGTGCACGTCGTCGTCGGGCACGGCGCGCACACGGTCATGCTGCTCAGCCATCTGGACACCGTGCCCGGCGCGGTGCCCTTCGAGCAGAGCGACCGGCTGATCCGGGGCCGTGGCGCCGTCGACGCCAAGGGGCCCCTGACGGCGATGCTCGTCGCCGCGCTGACCAGCCGCGACCTCGGCATCCGCATCCACTGGGTGGGCGTCGTCGAGGAGGAGGCGCTGTGGTCGCGGGGCGCCGAGCACGTCCGTGAGACCGTCCCCGTGCCCGACGCCGTGATCGTCGGGGAACCGAGTGGCGCGTCGTCGGTGACCCTGGGCTACAAGGGCATGGTCGAACTCAAGGTGACGTGCGACGTTCCCCGCACGCACACCGCGACCCCCGGGCCGAAGTCCAGCGAGATCCTGGTCCGGGCCCTCTCCGGGCTCCTCGACACCTACGCGGCCGACGGAAACGCGCACTTCAAGGACATCGGCATGATCATCAGGGACGGCCTGTTCGAGCCGTTCACGAGTTCGTGCTCGCTCACCTTCCGCACCCCTCCGGGCACGGACTCCGGCGAACTGCTCCGGAACGTCTCGGCGATCCTCGGCGGGGAGGTCGAGGTGGCGATGGTGTACGAGGTGCCGCCCGTCGTGGCCTCCCGGAGTTCCCTGTGCGTCCGCGCCCTGTCCCGCGCGATCCGGCTCGAGGGGTTCCAGCCCGGCCACAAGCTCAAGACGGGCACGAGCGACATGAACACCTTGAGCAGGACCTGGCAGGTCCCCATGGCCACCTACGGCCCCGGGGATTCCCACGAGGACCACACCGACAGCGAGCACATTCTCGTCCAGGAATACCTCGCCGGTATTCGCATTCTGCGAACAGCCCTGCGTGAAATCGAAACGTCTCTGAGGGGGACGGCTTCATGACGGAACAGCCGATGCTTCTGGCTCTGTGGTCCGTGCCGCGTTCACGTTCCACGGCATTCGAGCGGGCGATGTACGAACGCGGCGATTTCCTGGTGATCCACGAGCCGTTCTCGCGCGTGAGCGACTTCGGCGAGGTCGACGTCGAGGGCCGTACGTGCACGAGCCAGGAGCAGGTGATGGCCGCGCTCGTCGACCTGGCGGCCGGCCGGCCGGTCTTCTTCAAGGACACGACCGACTTCCGCATCGACCGCCTCGGCGCGAACCCCGGCTTCCTGGAGCGGTGCCGGCACGCGGCCATGGTCCGGAACCCCGGTGACACCGTGCGCTCGCACCTGGTGATGCAGGCCGACGCCCCGTCGGAGGCCATGGGGTTCGGGAACCTGTGGGACATCGTCTCGGCGGTGACGGACGCGGGCCTGCCGATGCACCTGGTCGACGGCGACCGGCTGGCCGACGACGCGGAGGCGGAGATGCGGCGGTACTGCGAGGCCGTGGGGATCGTGTTCATGGCCGAGTCCCTCGCGTTCCGGCGGGAACCCCCGGCGAGCTGGAAGGCCACCGAGCGCTGGCACGCCGGCGCCAGCGAGTCGAGCGCGCTGGGGGCGTCCCCCGCCGCGAGGAAGCGGCTGTCGGACGAGCTGGAGAACGTCGCCCTCGCCTTCGAGCGGGATCAGCTGCCGTACTACGAACGCATCAGGGAAACTCTCGGCGGAGTCGGCGTTTGACGTCCCGGGTCGCCGGTCCGGCACAGCGGAAACGGAATTGGCCGGTTTCCGAGGACCGCCGGGCGTCGTATGTCCCGGGACAGTAGGGTGCAGCGAGCGCCGAAGCTTATGGCATGGCGAGACGAATAACGCAGGAAAATGCGGGTCGAGGATGACAGGGGATCGGATATGACGTTGGGCCGGAATTTCACCAAACTCTGGTGGTCCCAGGGCCTGTCGAACCTTGGTGACGGTCTGGTGCTGGCCGCCGTGCCCCTCCTCGCCGTCACCATGACCCGCGACCCGTTGCTGGTCGCGGGGCTGAGCGTGGCGCAGTTCCTGCCGTGGCTCGTCTTCACCCTGCCGGCGGGGGCCCTCGCCGACCGCATCGACCGGCGACTCATCATGGTGGCGGGCAACCTGGTCCGTGCGGTGGGCTTCGGCCTGCTCGTCCTGACGCTCGTCGCCGACGTGCGCAGCATCGCGGTCCTCTACCTCGCGGTGTTCCTCGCCGGCACGGCCGAGACGCTCGTGGACAACGCGGCACTCACGGTGCCGCCGCGCCTGGTGCAGCGCGCCGACCTGGAGCGGGCGAACGGCCGGCTCTTCGCCACCCAGTCGGCCATCAACAACTTCATCGGACCCACCGCGGGTGCCGCCCTGTTCGCGATGTCGGCGGTCATGGTCTTCTCCTCCACGGCGGGGCTCTTCGCGCTCGGCGCGCTGGCCGCCTTCATGCTGCCGCGGATGATGCCGACCGCGACCGACACGAGTGGCGACAAGCACACGCCCGGCGAGGTCGTGCGCAGCATCAGGGAAGGCTGGTCGTACTTCTGGAACCACCGTCTGCTGCGGCGGGTGGCGTTCATCTCCGGTTCGATCAACCTGTTCTCGTCCGCCACCGGCGGTCTGCTCGTCCTCCTGGTGACCGGCCCCCTGGGCGTGTCCGCTTCGTGGTACGGCCTGTTCATCGCCATCCCGGCCGTGGGCGCCGTCCTCGGCTCGCTGATCGCCGCGCGGGTGGTTCCGGCCATCGGCGGCGGCCTGGTCACCTGGCTCGCCGCGCTCGTGCCCGCCGCCAGCTACGTCGTCCTCGGTCTCAGCGGCAGCATCGTCCTCTCCGAGGTCGTGATGTTCCTCGCCGCGGTCGCCACGGCCCTGAACCAGATCGTGGTCAGCACGCTCCGGCAGGCCGTCGTCCCCGACGGGCTCCTCGGCCGGGTCACCGCCGGCTACCGCCTGATCGTGCTCGGCGCGGTGCCGGTCGGGGCGCTCCTCGGCGGCGGCCTGGGGCGCTGGCTGGGCCCGGAGACCACGTTCGTCGTCTGCGGCGTCGGGCTGACGGCGGCGGCGGTCGTCTTCGCCTCCCGGGTCACGACCCGCGCCCTGCGCGAGGCGGAGGAGACCGCCCGGGCGGAGGCCTCCGAAGCGGTCGCCTGAACCCGAAGCCCGAACCGGCCTTTCCCACCGATCCCTTGAACAAGCCGGTCCTGAACAAGCCGGCCCCTGAACAAGCCGGCCCCCTCCCAGAAAGAGCACGCCCTGATGACCCTGATCCTGTCGCACACGACGGTCGACGCACGCGACCCCTACGCGCTGGCGCAATGGTGGTGCGAACTGGCGGAGTTCACCCCGCACGAGGGAGTGAGCCCGGGATCGGACGAGTGCTACGTGATCACCGGGACCGGACACACGGTGCTCTTCAACCTCGTGCCCGACGAGAAGACCGTGAAGAACCGCGTCCACTTCTGCCTGCGCCCCGACGGCCGCTCGCAGGACGAGGAGGTGGACCGTGCGATCGCGCTGGGAGCGAGCGTCGTCACCGACTTCCGCGGCTCGTACGGGTGGGTGGTCATGGCCGATCCGGAGGGCAACGAGTTCTGCGTCCTGTCCCGGAAGTAGAGGGGCCCTCCGCCCCGTGAGCCCAGTGAAGACCAACAGTCCAGAACAGGAGATCCCGTGACCGAGAACCACGGTGTGCGCGAGGTCGAGTACGAGCAGCCGACGAACGAGCTGGAGGAGGAGATCGCCGCCGTCATGGCGGAGGTCCTGTCCGTCGACCGGGTCGGCCGGCGCGACAGCTTCTACGACCTCGGCGGCACGTCGCTGTCCGCCATCCGCATCTGCGCCCGCATCGAGCGGCGGCTCGGTCTCCGCGTCGACCCCCTGTGGCTTCTCGACCACGACGAGCTGGCCGACTTCGCCGAGCAGATCCGGCTGGGTGCGGAATGACCGAGGTGAGGACTCCGCAGCCGCGCGGCGTGCACACCGCGGTGCTCCGGCACGCCGAGGCGTCCCCCGCCGCCCTCGCCCTGGTCCACGGAGACCAGCGCGTCGACTACCGGACGCTCACCGAGGCGTCGGCGACCCTGGCCGGCCGCCTCGTCGGATGGGGCGTGAAGCCCGGCGACATCGTCCCCCTCCTGGTGCCGCGCGGCGCCCACCTCGTCGCCGTCCAGCTCGCCGTGCTGATGAGCGGAGCCGCGTACGCCACCCTCGACCCGCGCTGGCCGGCGAGCCGCATCGAGGCGATCCTGTCCCAGCTCGACGACCCGGTCGTCCTCGGCCTGCCGGGCGGCGAGCCCCTCGGCGTCACCCGGACGATCGCCCCGGAGCCCCTGGCCGACCTGGCGCGGGCCGGTGCCGAGGACCGGTTCGAGCCGGTGTCCGTCGAGCTGGACGACCCGGCGATGGTGTTCTTCACCTCGGGCAGCACGGGCGTCCCGAAGGGGGTGCTCACCCCTCACCGCGCCGTCACCCGCATGTTCGGCCCGGGCGGACTGGACGGCTTCGGGCCGGGACGCATCGCCGCGCAGGTCGCGCCCGCGGCCTGGGACATGTACGCCTTCGAGCTGTGGGGCCAGCTGACCGCCGGCGGCGCCGTCGTCGTCGTCGACGACAACCACCTGATGCCCGGCCGGCTGCGCGCCCTCGTCGCCGACGACCACGTCGACACGATGTGGCTGACCACCTCCCTGTTCAACCTGATCGTCGACGAGGACCTCGACGCCTTCGAGGGACTGGAGACGCTCTACGTCGGCGGCGAGAAGCAGTCCCCGCGCCACGTCCGGATGTTCCTGGAACGCTTCCCCGGCCTGCCGCTCTGGAACGGTTTCGGACCGGCCGAGAACTGCATGCTGACGTCGGTGCACCGGATGGTGCCGGCCGACACCGACGTACCGTCGGGCATCCCCGTCGGCGTGCCCGTGCCCGGCACGACGGTGGTCCTCCTGCGGGAGGACGGCTCGCCCGCGGCACCCGGCGAGCGCGGCGAGATCGTCACCTTCGGGCCCGGAGTGGCCCTGGGCTATCTCCGCAACGAGCTGCTGACCCGCGAACGGTTCCCCGAGCTGGAGGTGGCGGGCGAGAAGCGCCGCGCCTACCGCACCGGCGACCTCGGGCTCTTCGACGACCGCGGGATCCTGCACTACCACGGCCGCGGCGACCGGCAGGTCAAGCTCAGCGGCAACCGGATCGAGCTGGGCGACATCGAGGCCGCCGCCGCGGCCACCCCCGGGATCCGCACCTGCGCCGCCGTCGCGCGCACCGACGAGGGCGGCACGGTCGACCACATCGCGCTGGTCTACACCCTCGTCGAGGGTCACTCGCCGACCCCGCGGGAGGTGCGCAGGCACCTCGCCACCCTGCTCCCGGCGTACGCCGTGCCCACCAGGTTCGAGCCGATGGACGAGCTGCCGCGACGCGAGAACGGCAAGGTCGACCTCACGGCTCTGGAGAGGCGCCCCGTCTGATGCGCGAATTCCCCCAGACCTTCGAACAGGAGGCGCTCTGGATCGCCGACCAGTTCATGGGCGCCCCCTCTCCGTTCCTCGAGACCTGGGCCCAGCACGTCACGGGCCCCCTCGACGTCCCCGCCCTGGAACGCGCCCTGAGCACCCTGGTGCGGCGGCACGAGGTGCTGCGCACCACCTTCACGCATGGCGAGACCGGCACGGTCCAGCGCGTCCACCCGGTCGGCGCCGTCCCCTTCGAACGGCTTCCGTGGCCCGGCGGGGACCTCCACGAGACCCTGCGCCGGGCCGGGCAGCGCCCGCTCGACCTCACCGAGTCGCCCGCCCGGATGACGGTGTACGACTACGCGCCGGACGAGTACGTGCTGCTGCTGCAGATCCACCACGTCGCCGTCGACGACGCCTCCCTGGCGCTGCTCGACCACGAGCTGTCCGCCCTGTACACCGAGGAGACCGGCGGCGAGCCGGCGAAGCTCACCCCGCCGGGAACGACGCTCGGCGCGTACGCCCTGCGGACGCGGGAGGCCGGGATCGCCCCGGAGGACCTGGCGTTCTGGGACGGTTTCCTGGACGGGGCGCCGCCCCTCACCCAGCTGCCGCCCCGGGCCCGCCCGCTGCCGGAACGCTCGGGCACCGCGTGCGACTGCGTCCGCGCCACCGTCCCCGACGAGCTCGGGCGGGCCGTCCGCGCGGCGGCCCGGTCGCTGCGCACCACCCCGAACGTCCTGATGAGCACCTGCCTGGCGGTCACCGTGGCGGCGGTGAACGGCGACGACGTCATCGTCTGCAGCCCCGTCTCCCGGCGCGGCGAGCCGGAGCTCGACCACGTCTTCGGCTGCCTCACCGACCTGCTTCCGGTGCGCTACCGGGTCCCCGCCGACGCCGGCTTCGCCGACGTGTGCGCCGCCGCGAAGCGCGTGTCCCTCGACGTACTGCGCCACCGCCACGTGCCGTTCACCATGGTCGGCGGCGTCAAGCGCGCGCGAGGCCTGACGTCCGGCACGCGCCTGAACCGGGTCGGCCTCGTGCTCGACGAGACCCCCGGCGACCTGTGCCTCCCCGGCCTGAGCTGCCGGCGCGTGCACGTCGGGGGTGCCGCGGCGAAGTCCGACTGGCTCCAGTACGTGGTCGCCGACGGCGACGGCTGGGACGTACGGGCCGACTACACCACCGCGTGCTTCACCGCAGACGAGGCGGCGGTGACGCTCCGGCAGTGGCTGACCGTGCTGGCGGCGGTCGCGGAAGACCCCCGGGTGCCGGTGCGCACCGTGTTCGGCCTGCTGGCCGGGACCGCATGACGCGGTGGGCGAACCGGCCGTGCGCCGGCCCGTGTGCGTCGCCCGTCGGCGACGCCCCTCCCCGATGTGAGCGGACGTCAAGAAAGAGAGCGACACGCCGGTGAAAACGGAACCGCGATCCCACCTGGCGACGCGCGACTGCGCGTGCGGTGCGACGGTATGGCTGACGGGCTTGCCCAGTTCAGGAAAGACGACGATAGCCAGGGCCGTGGCCGAGCGGCTCCGCGCCGAGGGGCACCGGGTGGAGGTGCTCGACGGCGACGAGTTCCGCGAGACCCTCTCGGCGGGGCTCGGCTTCAGCCGCGAGGACCGGCACACCAACGTCCAGCGCATCGGCCTGGTCGCGGAAGTGCTGGCCCGCAACGGCGTGCTGGCGCTGGTGCCCTCCATCGCCCCCTACGCCGACAGCCGGCGGGCGGTGCGGGAGCGCCACCGGGCCTCGCACACCCCGTACCTGGAGGTCCACGTCGCCACGCCGTCGAGCACCTGCTCCGAGCGCGACGTGAAGGGCCTGTACGCGAAGCAGGCGGCCGGTGAGATCTCGGGACTGACCGGGGTCGACGACCCGTACGAGGCACCCGACCTCCCCGACCTGCGCATCCCCGCACACGCGCAGACCGTCGCCGAGTCCGCCGCGTCCCTGCTGAGCCTCCTCGTGGAAAGGCGTCTGATATGAGTTCCCGCTCCCTCGACATCGTCGCGGACCACCGTTCCGCCCTCGGCCACCTGGACGTGCTCGAGTCCGAGGCCGTGCACATCATCCGTGAGGTGGCGGGCGAGTTCGCGCGGCCGGTGATCCTCTTCTCCGGCGGCAAGGACTCGATCGTCATGCTGCACCTGGCGTTGAAGGCCTTCGCACCGGCTCCCGTCCCGTTCGCCCTGCTGCACGTGGACACCGGGCACAACTTCCCCGAGGTCATCGAGTACCGCGACCGCGTGGTCGCCGAGCACGGGCTGCTCCTGCACGTCGCCTCCGTGCAGGAGTACATCGACCGCGGGGCCCTCAAGGAGCGCCCGGACGGCACCCGCAACCCGCTCCAGACCGTGCCGCTGACGGAGACGATCCGGCAGGAGAAGTTCGACGCCGTCTTCGGCGGCGGGCGCCGCGACGAGGAGAAGGCCCGCGCCAAGGAGCGGGTCTTCAGCCTCCGCGACGAGTTCTCGCAGTGGGACCCCCGCCGCCAGCGTCCGGAACTGTGGCGCCTGTACAACGGCCGCCACGCCCCCGGCGAGCACGTTCGCGTCTTCCCGCTGTCCAACTGGACCGAGCTGGACGTGTGGCAGTACATCGCCCGCGAGGGCATCGAGCTCCCGTCGATCTACTACGCCCACCGGCGGCCGGTCTTCCGGCGCGGCGGCATGTGGCTGACGGCCGGCGCATGGGGCGGCCCCACCGCGGACGAGCAGGTCGAGGACCGTCTGGTGCGGTACCGCACGGTCGGCGACATGTCCTGCACCGGTGCCGTGGACTCCGACGCGACCACCATCGGGAAAGTCATCTCCGAGATCGCCGCCTCCCGGCTGACCGAGCGCGGCGCCACCCGCGCCGACGACAAGATGTCCGAGGCCGCGATGGAAGACCGCAAGCGGGAAGGGTACTTCTAATGAGCACGACCACCGAGCAGCTCGCCGGCGCCCCGGCCACCACCCTGCTGCGCTTCGCCACCGCCGGCTCCGTCGACGACGGCAAGTCCACGCTCGTCGGACGGCTGCTGCACGACTCCAAGTCGGTGCTCGCCGACCAGATGGAGGCCGTGGAACAGGCGTCCCGCGGCCGCGGCGCCGAGGGCCCGGACCTCGCGCTGCTCACCGACGGCCTGCGGGCCGAGCGCGAGCAGGGCATCACCATCGACGTGGCCTACCGCTACTTCGCCACCCCGCGGCGGCGGTTCATCCTCGCCGACACCCCGGGCCACGTGCAGTACACCCGCAACATGGTCACCGGCGCCTCCACGGCCGAGCTGGCGGTCATCCTGGTCGACGCCCGCAAGGGTGTCGTCGAGCAGACCCGCCGGCACGCCGCCATCGCGGCCCTGCTGCGCGTCCCGCACGTCGTCCTCGCCGTGAACAAGATGGACCTGGTCGGCTACCAGGAGCCCGTCTTCGCCGCGGTCACCGAGGAGTTCACGGCCTTCGCGACGGAGCTGGGCGTCCCGGAGATCACCGCGATCCCGATCTCCGCGCTCGTCGGCGACAACGTCGTGGCGGCCTCCGCCCACATGGACTGGTACGGCGGCCCCACCGTCCTGGAGCACCTGGAAGGGGTGCAGCTGGCGGACGACGCGACGAGCGGGCCGCCCCGCCTCCCCGTGCAGCTGGTCATCCGGCACGACGGGGAACGCCATTACGCGGGGCAGCTGGTCACCGGCCGCCTGCGGGTCGGGGACACGGTGACCGTGCAGCCCTCCGGCCGCGTCACCACCGTCACCGCGATCGACGTCCTCGGACGACCGGCCGAGGTCGCGTCCGCGGGGGCGTCCCTCAGCGTCCGCCTCGCCGACCAGATCGACGTCGGGCGCGGCGACATGATCACCGCCGGCCCGCGAGCCCCCCGTCTCACCAAGGCCGTCGAGGCGACCGCGTGCCACGTCGCCGACACCCCGCTCACCGTCGGCCGGCGGCTGCTGCTCAAGCACACCACCCGGACCGTCAAGGCGATCGTCGAGGAGATCCCGTCGCGGCTCACGCTCGACGACCTCTCCCAGCACCCCGAGCCGGGTCAGCTCGTCGCCAACGACATCGGTCACATCAGGGTGCGCACCGCGGAGCCCCTCGCCCTCGACTCCTACGCCGGCTCGCGGCACACCGGCTCGTTCCTGCTGATCGACCCGGTCGACGGCACGACCCTGGCGGCGTGCATGGCGGGCGAGCCGTTCGGAGCCAGGACCGCCGAGCCGGGTGCCGCCGAGCCGGGTGCCGCCGACGACGGATGGGACTTCTAGGGCGATCCCGCGGCTCCGGCGGGAGCCGGCCGCTCCGGCCGGAGCCGGTCACCGAGGACGTGAAGGCCGGCGCGCGGATAGGGTGGTCGGGCATGGGCGTCAGGGGTCTTCCAGGAGGTTGTGCGTGGGGCCGGAGGCTCCGGCGGTTCGGGTGCCGGTGGGGGAAGGGGCCGGGCGGTGGACGAGCCGGGCCGCTCAGCGGCGCGTCCTGCTGGTGGTCCACAACGTCACCTCGGCCGGTCGGCTGCTCGACCTGCTCCCGCTGTTCCACGACGACTTCCGCGTCCAGGTGCTGGTCACCTCGACCGGCTCGTCCGCCTTCCAGGGCGGTATCCGGGAGCTCTTCCGCGATCTGGAGCTGCCCGAACTGCCGTGGAGCCAGGCGCTCTCCACTCCGCTCGACCTGGCGATCTCGGCGAGCTTCGGGGGCGAACTCGAGCTCATTCAGGGCAAGTTGAGCATCCTGTCCCATGGGGTCGGATACACTAAGAAACTGGGCAAGCCGGGAGCCGGGAGCCGGGAGCCGACGTTCGGGTTGTCGTCGGAGTGGCTGCTGGCCGGCGGGCGGCGCTTCGTCGACGGGCTCGTCCTCTCCCACCCCGAGCAGCTGGAGCGGCTGGCCCGCGTCTGCGCCGAGGCGACGCCCGCCGCCGTACTCGCCGGCGACCCCTGTTTCGACCGCATGCTCGCCGCGCGCCCGTACCGCGACCGGTTCCGGCGTGCGCTCGGCGTGCGCCGGGGGCAGCGGCTCGTCGTCCTGAACTCCACCTGGAACCCGGAAGGGCTCTTCGGCAACGGCGGCGGGCAGGACGTCCTGCCCGCGCTGCTTCCGCGCCTCGCCGCCGAACTGCCCGCTGACGACTACCGCCTGGCAGCCGTGCTCCACCCGAACATCTGGTACGGGCACGGCCCCGGCCAGATCCGCGCCTGGCTGGACCGGGCCCGGCGCGACGGACTGACGCTCGTCGACCCCGTCCACGAGTGGCGCCAGGCCCTGCTCGCCGCCGACCTCGTCCTCGGGGACTTCGGCGCGGTCTCGTACTACGCCGCCGCCCTGGGCACCCCCGTGCTCCTGGCCGCCGACGGAGCCGGCGTCCTCGATCCCGAGGCGCCGCTCGCGGAGTTCGTCCGTCGCGCACCCCGGCTCGAGCCGCGCGCTCCCCTGCTTCCCCAGGTACGGCGCGGCATCGACGCCCACCGCCCCGATCCCGCCCACGCCGGGTTCGTCACCTCGGAGCCCGGGCGGTCGGCCGCACTCCTGCGTCGGCACTTCTACGCCCTGATGGACCTGCCGGAACCGACCGGACCCGCCGCCCTGGAGCCGCTCCCGCTCCCTCCGTACCGCCCCGGGAAGGTGACCTCCCCGCTGCACGTGAGGACCCGCGTGGAGGGGACGGACGTCGTGGTCGAGCGGTCCACCGGGCACCCGCCCGGCGCCGCCGGCGACGCGCACCTCGCCGTGCACGAGGACACGCGCCATCCCGGCGACCTCGACGTGGCGGACCTGATCCTGCGCGACGCGGCCGCGGACGACCCCCGGCTGGGCGGCCCCGGCACGTGGACGGCCGAGGTGCTGCGCCTGCACCCGCACTGCTCGACGGCCGCGTACGTGACGGGGCCGCATGCCTGTGTCGTACGCAGCCGGGGGCGGCGCGGGACGTTCCGGCTGACCGCCGACACGGGCGCGGACGGCGGGGCCGGGGCGGGCGCCGGGGCCCGGGACCGGGCCCCGGGTGATGCCGACCCGGCCGCCTACGCCTCCGCGTTCCACGTCTGGCTGGCGTACGGCGGCACGGTCCCCGAGCGCGGGATCGTGCTCCGGCTGCACGGTGCCGGCGGCGTCCATCCGTTCCGGGTGGAGGCGGAGGGGTGAGCCGGGCCGGCGACCCGGTCCGGCGGCGCGGCTACCGGGCGGCCGTACCCGCCTCGCACCGGCGGCGCAGGCCGGCCAGGTACGCGCGGTGCGGAGCGGCCGAGGCGGGCAGCAGCGTCTCGGCCTCGGCGATCCTCGCCAGGGCCGCCGTGTCGTCGCCCGCGTCGTGGAGCGTCTCCGCCAGGTCCGTGAGGGCGCGGGCCTGGTTGTACGCCTCCGGCGGTGCTCCGGTGCGGCCCGCGAAGAAGTCCACGGCACGGTTCAGGCAGTGCGCGGACTCGTCCAGGCGGTCCATCCCGCGCAGGGCCCGTCCGCGGTGGCGCTCGATCAGGGCGAGGGCCCGGGGCAGGTCGGACGCGCCGTCCTCGTCCGGACCGATCCTCCGGTAGACGGACTCGGCCTCGGCGAACCTCTCGTGCGCCTCCTCGTACGCCCAGCGGTTGAGGCTCAGCAGGCCCAGCAGTTCCACGGCCGAGGCCTCGCCCCGGAGGTGACCGGCGGCCCGTTCGTACGTGACGGCCGCCCGGGCCGCCCGGTTCGCCCGCTCCCACTGCCCCGTCTCCCCCAGGCAATGGGCCAGCTGGAAGTGCAGGGCCGCCGCCATCCGCTCGTCCGCGCGGCTCTCCTCGGCCAGCCGTGCCGCGGCCCGCAGCGCCGGAAGCACCTCGTCCCAGTACCCCGCCTTGAGCTGCAACGGCCACAGCGAACGGGCCAGCCACAGCGCCGTGTCGGTCCGTCCGTGCTCCTCGGCGAGGACGACCGCCCGGGCCACGTCGGCGACCTCGGCGGCCAGGACGGCGATGCCGTCGACGGCGGAGGCGGAGGCGGAGGCGGAGGTGGAGGCCGAAGGCGAAGCGGGCTCGTGCTCCGCCGGCACCTCCGTCCGCCAGCTCTGCGGCAGGGCCGCACGGGCCGCGGGCAGCACCAGCGCGAGCAGCGCACCGAGCATCCGGTCCACGGCGTCCGCGCAGGCCCCGAGGCCGTACTCGGCGGCGGCGGTCTCGGCCAGCTGCCTCCTGATCTCGGGCCGGAAGCGGTACCGGTGGTCGGGCAGGGCGTCGAGCAGTCCGACGTCGGCCGCCTCGGCGAGCAGCCGCGCCGCCGTCGCCTCGTGCACCTCGGCCGCGGCCGACGCGATCCCGGCGCCGACGGACGGCCAGGCGCCGAGCGCCGTGAGCCGGCACAGCCGCAGCGCCTCCGGGCCGAGCCGCAGCGAGGCGAGGTGCGCGGCGGTGCGCACGGGGTGGTCCGCGCCGGCGTCCGGCCGCGCCCCGGGGCGGGGGGATCCGAGCGGGGGTACGGCGTGTGGTCCGGGCGCCCGTGCCGCTCCCGGCCCTTCGCCGTCGCCGTGGGTCAGCAGCCGCGCCTCCGCGTGGAGGGCGAAGGCGTTGCCCCGGCAGCGTTCGAGCAGCCCGGGCAGCCGGGCCTTGACCCGCGCCGCGTGCTCGGGCCCGGCCACCTTCCGTACGAGCTGCTTCGCGTGCCGGTCGGACAGCGGCGGTACGGCGACGCGCTCGGCCTCCAGCAGCAGCGGCGGTCCGGACACGACCACGACCAGCAGCACGTCGGGCGTCGCCGGCACGAGGGCGCGGACCTGCGCCGGCGAGGTGGTGTGGTCGATCACCACGAGCACCTTCCGCTCCGCGGTGAGCTGCCGGTACAGCCGCTCGCGGCCCGCCTCGGTCGCCGGGATCAGGTCCGGGTCCACGTCCATCTCGCGCAGCAGGCGCAGCAGGACGCCCGCGGGCTCCGGCCCGTTCTCCCCCGACGCGGCGCGCAGGTCGACGTAGTACTGCCCGTCGGGGAACCGGTCGCGCGTCTCCGCCGCCAGCCGCAGCGCCACCGACGTGGAGCCGCTGCCCGCGGGTCCCGACAGCAGGACGACCCGGGGCCGGCCCTCCCACGGGCGGTGCGCCTCCCGTACCAGCTGCTTGAGCACCTTCTCCTGGTTGGTGAACGCCCACGGGGCCGGTGGCATCGCGCCCTGGGACGGTTCGACGGCCCCGCTCGGCACGCCCGGCAGGCCGGTGACGCCCCGTCCGCCGGAGCCTCCGGACCCGCCGGTCCCGCCCTCCAGCATCAGCGCCCATTCGCCGGCCCGCCGCGGGTCACGGCCGAGCCGCGCGTGTACGCGTTCCGCCAGCGCGCGCCTCTCCTCCGCGCCGGCCGGCAACGGGGTCTCACGGCCGAGGGTCCGCCGCACCAGGGCGCCCGCGGACAGGGTCAGGTTCTTGCCGATCTCTCCGGCGGCGCCGTTTCCCACCCCGAGCAGGAACGTGGTCAGCGCACTGAGCGCCACGACCTCCAGCATGTCGGCCCCTCCCCCTGGTCGCCGGCCCGGATCCGGATGCCCGGTGCCCGATGCCGATCCTGCCGGACCCCGGCGCGCCGCGCCTGCGGATCACGGTATCGCCCGGGCCTCGTAACTCGCCTGTGCGAAGGGGTACATGTGACGTCGGGATGTCGTCCTTCCGGGCCGGGACGCACGGGGTCCGGCGCGCCGGGGCGACCGCCGCCCACGGACCCGAATGTGTCACCTCGCGGGCCAGTGCGGGTGCAGCACGTCGATGCGGAAGTCGTGCGTGTGCCTCCGGCCGGTGCCCGCCAGGTGGGGGTGGCCGTCCGGCAGTTCGGGATGGGCGTGCCGCAGCTCCGCGGGGTCCGTCCTCGGCCACAGGCGTGCGGCGGCGACGGACGCGGCGAGCGCGAGCGCCGTGAGCGCGCCCGCCGCGACGGCCGGGCCCGCGCGGGCGGCGAGCCAGCCCGCCAGTGGGTAGGTCACGAGCCAGCAGGCGTGGGTGAGGGAGAAGCGGGCGGCGAAGGCGGCGGGAAGGTCGGGCGTTCCGGCCGACCTCCGTACGAGCCGTCCGCCCGGGGTGAGGACCGCCGAGGTCGCCGCGCCGATGAGCAGCCAGGCCGCGAGGAGCGCCGCCCAGGCCCAGGTGCCGCCCGCACCCGGCCCCGCCGCGGTGCCGTGCCCCGCCGTTCCGCGTGCCGCTCCCGGTGCCGCCGCCGTCCCCGCCGCGAGGGCGCCGAGCACCGCCGTCGTCACGAAGGCGGCCGGCAGCATGAGCGTGCGGTCGCCGACGCGGTCCAGGACCCGGGGCAGCAGCAGGGCCACGGTCAGGGAACCGGCACCGTACGCGCCGAGGGCGAGCGCCACGTCACCGGCGGAGCGGCCGAGGGTGTCGCGGACGAGGACGACGGTGTCGACCAGGACCATCGACCCGGCCGCCGCGACCACGAGGTCCAGGGCGAGCAGGGCCCGGAGGCGTGGGGTGGCGAGGAAGAGGCGCGTCCCGAAGGCCGCCCTGGCGTACGGGCCGCCGGTGCGCTCGACCGGCCGGGGCCCGGGCAGGAGCACGGAGACGACGAGGGCGCCGGACGCGGCGAAGCCCGCGGCGGTGCCGGCGAACAGCCACGCGTACGGGACGAGGGTGAGCAGAGCGGCGGCGAGGGCGGGGCTGACGAGGCTCTCCAGGTCGTAGGCGAGGCGGGAGAGGGAGAGCGCTCGGGTGTAGTCGCGCTCGGCGGGGAGGACTTCGGGGATGGTCGCCTGGAAGGTGGGCGTGAACGCGGCGGACGCGGTCTGCAGCAGGAAGATCAGCACGTACACCTGCCACACCTGTGTGACGAACGGCAGGGCGGGCGCGACGACCGCGCGGCTCGCGTCCATGGTCACCAGCAGGGCCCGGCGGGGGACGCGGTCGGCGAAGGCGCCGATCAGCGGGGCCACGCCCACGTAGGCGACCATCTTGATCGCCAGGGCGGTGCCGAGGACCGCGGAGGCGTCCTCGCCGGCGATGTCGTAGGCGAGCAGGCCGAGGGCCACGGTCGCGAGGCCGGTGCCGACGAGCGCGACGGCCTGGGCGGCGAACAGACGGCGGTACGTGCGGTTCCGCAGGACGGACAGCATGCGGCATCCCTCGTCCCTCGGTCGGCTGCGGGCACACCTCACGACTCCTCCGCCACCGTAGCCGACGTGTGCATGATTGCGCATGTGTTGACGTATTCGGCAAGCAGGCGCCGACGTGACGGGAGGGGCCGCAGGGATCGGCGGGGCTTGGGGGTCGGGCGCGTCCGGAGAGGCAGGCGGGAGCGAGTGAGAGCGGGCATTAGACTCGGGCAACGTGGCGGACACCCAGTACGAAGATCTGTTGAGGCACGTGCTCACTTCCGGGACGGCCAAGGCCGACCGGACGGGGACGGGCACCCGAAGCGTGTTCGGGCACCAGCTGCGCTACGACCTCTCCCAGGGGTTTCCGCTGGTCACGACCAAGAAGGTGCACCTCAAGTCGATCGTCGTCGAACTGCTGTGGTTCCTGCGCGGCGACTCCAACGTCGGCTGGCTGCACGAGCACGGCGTCACCATCTGGGACGAGTGGGCCGACGAGAAGGGCGACCTCGGGCCGGTCTACGGCGTGCAGTGGCGGTCCTGGCCCGCGCCCGACGGCCGGCACATCGACCAGATCGGCGAGATCCTCGACACCCTGCGCCGCGACCCCGACTCGCGCCGGATGATCGTCTCCGCCTGGAACGTCGCCGAGCTCGACCGCATGGCGCTCGCGCCCTGCCACGCGCTGTTCCAGTTCTACGTCGCCGACGGCAGGCTCTCCTGCCAGCTGTACCAGCGGAGCGCCGACCTGTTCCTCGGCGTGCCGTTCAACATCGCGAGCTACGCCCTGCTGACCCACATGGTGGCGCAGCAGGCCGGGCTCGAGCCGGGTGACTTCATCTGGACCGGCGGCGACTGCCACATCTACGACAACCACGTCGAGCAGGTGGAGGAGCAGCTCTCGCGCACGCCGTACGCGTTCCCCGAGCTGAAGCTGCACGCCGCGGACTCGCTCTTCACGTACGAGCGCTCCGACGTGGAGGTGCTGAACTACCGGCACCACCCGGCGATCAAGGCCCCGGTCGCGATCTGATGGGCGCGCAGCGGGAGCCCGGCAGGGACGTCGTGGCGGCGGAGGCCCTCGCACGGGGTGCCGTCGTACGCGATGCCGTTACCCCGGACGCCGTCGCGCCGATCGGTGTCGGCCTGATCTGGGCGCAGGCCGTCGACGGCGTGATCGGCGCCGCGAACACCATCCCGTGGCGCCTGCCCGAGGACATGGCCCACTTCAAGGCCACCACGCTCGGCCGGCCCGTGATCATGGGGCGCAGGACCTGGGACTCGCTGCCCGCACGGTTCCGCCCGCTGCCCGGTCGGCGCAACATCGTGGTGACGCGTGATCCCGAGTGGGCGGCGGAGGGCGCCGAGCGCGCCGGATCCGTCCCCGAGGCGCTCGCACTCGTCGCGGAGCCCGCGACCACCGGTGCGTCGGCCGCCGCCGCGGACGTCCCGGCCGGCGCCGGACCCGCGGTGTGGGTGATGGGCGGCGGCGAGATCTACCGCGCCGCCCTGCCGTACGCCACGACGGTCTCGGTGACCGAGATCGACACGACCGTGGAGGGCGGCGACACGTACGCCCCGGCCCTCGACCCGACGACGTGGACGGTCACCGAGGAGAAGGCCTCGGACGCCGGCACCGGGACGGGCACCGGCGCGGGCCCGGGCTGGGCCACGTCGACGACCGGCCTGCGCTACCGCATCCGGACCTTCGTCCGCGGCTGAGAAACGGGGCGGCCGAGCCGTCCCCCGGCTCGTTCCCGGGCCGGCACCCGCGCGTCAGTCGTGCCAGGGCTCGCCCGTCACCTGGTGGTCGGCGTGGCTGATGGCCTCCACGACCAGGCGCTTCATGTGGCCGTCCGGCAGCGAGTAGACCACCCGGCGGCCCTCCTTCCTCGACTCCACGAGCCCGCCGAGCCGCAGCTTGGCCAGGTGCTGGCTGACGGCGGGCCGGGCCGCGCCGACCGTCTCCGCGAGTGCGCTGACGTCCGACTCGGCGCGCGACAGCAGCCACACCAGGTGGAGGCGGGTGGGATCGGCGAGCAGCGAGAAGACGCGGGCGGCCGCGTCGAGTTCGCGGGCGCCGGGGGTGCGCTGATGCGCACCGGGGGTCGCGTCAGGGGTGCCGTCGCGTGGGGCCATGGGGGAATCGTAGGCACATCCCGCCGGGCGCCCGGACCGACCGGGTCGATCCGCCGGGATCGGACGCGCCGCGACGCGCACGCGCGGTCCGTGGCGGAGCGGCTGCCGCCCGCGAGACGGTGGCACGGTCGTCGGGGCCGTCGTGCGGGTAGACACCTGAGGTGAACACGATCGTCGCCGCTTCGCGCATCGAGCGGCTCCTGGAGGACGGGGTCCGCGGGCAGGTGTATCCCGGGGCCGCGTGGGCCGTCGGTGACGCCGGCGGACCGCTGGCGGGCGGGGGCGTCGGCGCGCTCGCGCCCGGGGAGCCGCCCCTCCGGCCCGGCGACGCGCTGTTCGACCTCGCGAGCCTCACCAAGGTCGTCTCCGTGTGGCCGGTCGTCGGCACGCTCGTCGAGAGCGGCAAGCTCCGACTCGACGTACGGCTCGGCGAGTTCTGGCCCGAGGCCGCCCCGCACCCGGTGGGCGACGTCACGCCGCTCCAGCTGCTCACCCACACCGCCGGACTGCCGCTGCGCGCCAACCTCCGCGCCCTGTACGGGACGGATCCGCAGGACGTACGGGACGGGGTGCTGCGCGAGCGGCTGCGGCGGCGGCCGGGTGAGGCGGTGGAGTACACCGACCGGGCCGCGCTCGTCCTCGGCTATCTCTCCGAGTTCCTGACCGGACGCCCCCTGCGCGAGCTGGCCGCGACCCGGGTGTGGGAGCCGCTGGGCATGACGGAGACGCGGTACGGGCCGCTGCCCGCGCCGCTGGCCCGGCGGACGGCGCCGACCGAGTACGACGAGGAGACCGGCGCCCATCTGCGCGGCACCGTGCACGACTTCTCCACCCGGCTGCTCGGCGGCGCGTGCGGCATCGCCGGGACCTTCTCCACCGCCGGCGACCTGGGGCGCTTCCTGCGGCAGGTGCTCGACCCGGTCCGGCCGCCGTTCGGCGCCGGGTGGGTGGCCGCGTCGCTGCGCGTACGGACCGGTGAACTCGTGCCGGCCCGGGGCCTGTTCTGGCACCTCGCCCCGGGCACCTCGGCCCGCGACGACGTCTGGGTGCACTACGGCTTCACCGGCACCGGCATGTGGGTCAGCCCCGCGCGCGGGCGTTGGGCCGTCCTGCTCACCAACAAGCTCTACTTCTCCCGTGCGACGGGCCCGGTGACCGCCGTCCGCGACGCCTTCCGCGAGGCCGTGTTCCCGCCCCGCTGACCACCGATGACGGACAGTGACGACGGTGACCGGATCAGGCCGGAATCGTTGCACGCCGTAAACGATCACGCGGAGGTGTGGCGGTGGGAGATCAGCGGACGGCGTTGATGACGGGGGCCGGGACCGGGGCGGGGGCCGGGACCGGGGCAGCCGGAGAACCCGGGGACGCGGTCGAGGCGCCGGGATCGACCCCGGCCTCCGGAGCAGCTGCGGCCCCGGAGGCAACGGCGGCCCCCGGAGCAACGGCGGCTGCCGGAGCAGCTGTGGCCGCCGGAACGGCCGTGGCCTCCGGGGCGCCCGCGGCGCTCCTCCTCGGCGAGCCCTCCGGCGTACGCCGGGCGGCCGGCGAACTGGCCGACGGGCTCGCGGTGGTGCACGGCTTCGCGAACTTCTACGCCCTGACCGCCCGTCCCGATCCCGACGTCCTCGCACGGGTCGACCGGCTGAAAGGCCGGCCGGAGGGGCGGACCGGCAGCGTGACCACGGTGCCGTCACTGGTTCCCGGCCTCTTCGACTGGACCCTGCTCCCCGCCGAACTGCCCCGCAGACAGGTGTGGTCGCTGATGGAGGAGCTGTACGAGCTCGGGCCGTTCGGCTTCCGGGGGCCGGCAGCCGGCCGGCTGCCGGGGCATCTGACGGCGGTGGGCGACGGCGTGCGGACCGTGCAGGTCGTCGCGCCCGGCCGGCACTGCCCGTCGAACGAGTTCCTGGCCGCGGCCCTCGAACGCCTCCACTCCGGGGCCGCGCCCCACGCCGGGCCCGCCACCGGCCCTCACGCCGGGCCTCACGCCGGACCTCACGCAGGGCCTCCCGCCGCCGGCAGCGGCGGCTACCTGCTCGTCACCTCCGCCAACCGCTCCCGCGAGCTGCCCCACTGGCGCGGGGACGGCGCGGTACGGGACTTCGGGCGCGAGCCCGGCGTGCGGATCCTCGCGCATCAAGACGACGAGGCCGCGCGGCGGCGGTACCCGTTCCACGCGCCCGTGTCGGTGAGCGTCGTGTCCTTCCACCGTGCCGCCGGGCACGGCCGGTCGGGGCTGCCCGCGCTGACGCTGGAGCGGCCCGGCTCGCTCTCGGCCGAGCACATCCGGTCCGTGGCCGCGAACCACGGCTTCTCGCTCGTCCTCGCCCCGGCTGCCGCCGGTCCGGCGCCCGGTCCGCGCGTCTATCTGCCGCCCGTGCGCCGGTAGCCGTAGGCGCGCAGGAAGGCCGCGACGCCGCCGCGCAGCAGGCGCTCGGTCTCGGCCCCGGGGAGCGGCACGACGCCGTAGTGGGAGCGCTGGAGGACGGTGGCCGAGGTGAGGGCCAGGAAGTGGCCGCTCGCCAGCGGGGCGTCGCCGTGCAGGTCGAGGAGGCCGCCGTCGGCGAGCGCGGTGAAGGCGGCGGTGAGCGCGGCGGCGACCGGTGCCGGTCCCGCGTCCTGCCAGGCCGCGCGGACCTCGGCGGGGACGTGGTCGGCCTCGGCGGAGAGGTGGCGGACCAGGGCGAAGTGGTCCGGGTATGCGGCGATGAGGTCGGTGAACGCGCGGGCGAGGGCGACCAGATCGCGTTCGAGCGCGTCGGGGTGGGGCAGCCGCTCGGGGTCCACGAGGGCGTTCAGGCGGGCGAGTTGGGCGTCCCGTACCTGCTGGGACGTCCAGGTGACGACCGTCTGGAAGAGCTGGGCCTTGCCGCCCGGGAAGTGGTTGTAGAGCGTGCGCGTCGAGACGCCTGCGGCGGCGGCCAGCGCGTCGACGGAGGCGCGCGCGTAGCCCTCGCGGCCGAAGGTCGCGCAGGCCGCGCGAACCATCGCCATCTGTTTCTCCCGCTTGCGGGGCGGGACTTCGCTCCGGGCCGGCTCCGTCCAGGCGTCGTCGGTGCTGCTGCTCATGACAGCACTGTACCCACGCCCACCCGACCACGTACAACGCACGTTGCACTTTTTACAACGAGCGTTGTACCTTCCTGGTGTGCCGGACGCAGAAGGTGCCCGGCCGACTCGTCGAGGGGGAACAGTCATGTCCGGAACCACTGCGACCACGGCAACGGCGACGACCACCGCGGCCACCGCCGCGACGCACGCGCCGCTCCGCGTCGTCGTCCTGGTCGGCAGCGTCCGCGACGGCAGCACGGCGCCTGCCATCGCCGCCTGGTTCACCGGCGTCGCGGAGCAGTACGGCGGCCTGGAGCTCGACGTGCTCGACCTCGCCGGGGTCGACCTGCCGCTGGCCATGCCCGCCTGGGGCGGACTGCCGAGCGACCGTGCGACGGCCGCGCTCGACGGGGTCACGCCGCGGCTCGCCGCCGCCGACGCCTTCGTGGTCGTCACGCCCGAGTACAACCACAGCTTCCCGGCCGCCCTGAAGAACGTCATCGACTGGCACCGGCCCGAATGGCCGGCCAAGCCGGTCGGCTTCGTCTCGTACGGCGGGATAGGCGGCGGACTGCGGGCCGTCGAGCAGCTCCGGCTGGTCTTCGCCGAGATGCACGCCACCACCGTGCGCGACTCGGTGAGCCTGCACGGACCGTGGTCGGCGTTCGGCGAGGACGGCGCGCCGCGCGACGCGGCGGTCACGGAGGGCGCCGCCAAGGGCATGCTCGGCCAGCTCGTCTGGTGGGGACGGGCGCTGCGTACCGCCCGGGCCGCCCTGCCGTACCAGGCCTGAGGGGGACCCGGTCATGAGCAGGACGGACGTACGTGCCGGAACCTCCGCTTCCCCGGCCGCGGCTCCCACCGCGGCCCCCACCGCCGGGACGCCGCTCGACCGGGTGCTCGTCGTCACCATCCTGGGCTCCGTCATGGCCGTCCTGGACATGACGATCGTCAACGTGGCCCTGCGCAGCCTTTCCGAGGCCTTCCTCGCCCCGCTGGAGACCATCCAGTGGACCGCCACCGCCTACACCCTCGCGCTCGCCGCCGTCATCCCGACCGCCGCCTGGGCCATGGGCCGCATCGGCGCCAGGCGCACGTACCTCACCGCGCTCCTCCTCTTCACCCTCGGCTCGCTGCTCGCCGCACTCGCCTGGGACGCGGGCAGTCTGATCGCCTTCCGCGCCGTCCAGGGACTCGGCGGCGGACTGCTCATGCCGGTCGGCATGACGATGGTGATGAGGGCCGCCGACCCCGCCCGGATGGGACGGGCGATGGCACTGGGCGGACTGCCCGTCCTGGTGGGTCCGGTGCTCGGTCCCACCCTCGGCGGCTGGCTCGTCGACGTCGCCTCCTGGCACTGGATCTTCCTGGTCAACCTGCCGCTGGGCATGGTGGCCCTGGTGCTCGCCGGGCGGCTGCTGCGTCCCGACGCGCCGCGCGCCGGCGCCCCGGCGCCCTGCCTGGACGTCCCCGGGCTGCTGATGCTCTCCCCCGGCCTCGCCCTGCTCCTGTACGGACTCGCGCGCGGCGGCGAGGGCGGCCCGGCCGCCGGCGGGTTCACCGCGCCCGGCGCCCTGCTGCCCGCGGCGGCCGGAGTGCTCCTCGTCGCGGGCTTCGTACGGCGCGCCCTGACGGCGCGTGAGCCGCTGCTCGACCTGCGGCTGCTCCGCGACCGCACGTTCGCGGCCGGGATCGGCACCCTCGCGCTGTTCGCCTGCGGCTACTTCGGCTCGATGCTGCTCGGTCCGGTGTACTGGCAGGCGGCCCGCGGGTTCAGCGCGGGAACGGCCGGACTCCTCGCGGCCCCGATCGGGATCGCCGTCGGCGGGACGATGCAGATCGCCGCCCGCCGCGTCGACACCTCCTCGCCGCGGCGTCTGGTCCCGGCGGGCGCCGCCCTCGCCGCCTTCGGCATGGGACTCTCGGCCCTGCAGACCGGTGTCGAGGGCGTGGCGGTCTGGCGGGTGGTCGGCGCGGCGCTGGTGATGGGTGTCGGCGCGGGCATGGTCATGATGCCGACCATGACCACCGCGAGCCGGAACCTGCCGAAGGAGCGGATGGCGGCGGCGAGCACCGCGCTGAGCATCACCTCGCAGCTCGGCGCGTCGGTGGGCACGGCGCTGTGCTCGGTGGTCCTCGGCGCGGCGGGCACCGACCCGGCCGGCTTCCGGATCACGTACGCGGTCGCGGCGGCGCTGCCGGCCCTGGCGCTCGTACCCGCGCTGTTCCTCCCGGGCCGCCGGCCCTGAACGCCGCCCGGACGCCCCGAGTCCGGGCCGTCTCGGCCGGATCTCGGCCGACCCGCGTCAGCGCGCCCCCGCGAGGGTGACGCCCAGCCACACCGCGCCGAGTCCGGCCGCGACGCTCCCGAGGACGTTGGCCGCCGCGTAGCCGCGCGCGCCGGTCTCGTACAGCTTCAGCGTCTCGTACGAGAACGTCGAGTACGTGGTGAGCGCACCGCACAGACCGGTGCCGAGGAGCAGCCCCGCGCGGGTGGAGGCGACGCCGGTGAGCAGGCCGAGGACGAACGAGCCGACGACGTTCACCGTGAACGTGCCCCAGGGGAAGACGGAGTCGTGGCGGGCCTGGACGGCGCGGTCGGTGAGGTAGCGCAGCGGCGCGCCGACGGCGGCGCCCGCGACGACGAGCAGCCAGTTCACCCCCGCGGCTCCCGGCCACCGCGAGCGGGCCCGTCGCCGTCGCCGCGCCCGTACCGGTCCGCGTCCGCGGCTCCGGGCCCGTCCGGACGCCGCGGCGGGGCGGCCGGCCCGTACCGTACGACCTCGCAGGGGTCGAGCAGGACGAGTCCGCCGTCCGTGAGGAGCTCGTCCAGCTCCGGCAGGAAGGCCCGTACGCGCTCCTCCGTGTCCACGACGAGGATCGCGACCGGCAGGTCGTCGCCGAGCGAGAGCAGCCGGGCGGTGTGCACGAGTGCGGAGGAGCCGAAGCCCTCGACGCCGTGGAAGACGGAGGCGCCGGCGAGCCCGGCGGCGTGCGCGCGGTGCACGATCTCGGTGGACAGCGGCCGGTGGTGCCAGGTGTCGTTCTCGCCGACGAGGACGGTCAGGCGCAGCGCGGGGCCCGAGAGGCGGGTCATGACGGTCTCCTTCCTCCGGCGGCCCGGGCCGCGACGACGCCCGCCCAGACGGCGGCGAGCGCGGCGACCGCGGTGCCGCCCAGGTAGAGCAGGGCACGCGGGGCGTCACCGCCGGCGAGCAGCCGCTGGATGTCGAGCGTGTACGTCGAGAAGGTGGTGAAGCCGCCGCAGACGCCGGTGCCGAGGAAGGGCCGCAGCAACGGGTGCGGCGGGGAGGCCGTCTCGGTCGCGAACACCATCAGCGCGCCGAGGAAGGCGCACCCGGCCGCGTTGACGGTGAGGATCGTCCAGGGGAAGGCCCCGGCCGGGGTGGACCAGGCGAGGGTCGCCGCGTAACGGGCCGTGGCACCGAGTGCGCCGCCCGCGGCGACCGCCCCGACGACCGGTAGCTGCGCGCGGAGTCCCATGAGGCCAGATTAGGGCCGTGCGGCCGCCCACCCGGCGCGGGGCTCGGGACACGGGCGGGAGGAACGAGGCGCACAGGCACGGTCTCCGGCCTGGGGCATTAACCGGAGTCCGGCCCGTGCTGCCTCACGTTGATGTTCCGGGCGGGGCGTCGCACCGGTCAAAGCCCGTGCGGCGAGTCTGTCAGATCCCCCCACGGGGTATGACGGCCCCGGATCGGACCGGTGCGGGGCCGGTGCGGGGGCTCCGGAGAGGGGTTCCCGCCAGGGGGGTGTGGTCCGGCCACCACCAGGCGGCTCAGACGGGTGCCGGCTACACCTCCTCCTGGCGGCGCGGAGAGGAGACCGTGGAGGTGCAGCGGGAGGGAGCTGCACAACCCCCCATGGCAGGAGTGTCGTGAGTACATCCGTCGCAACCAGGTTCAGGACCGTCACCGCGCACCGGGACGCGGCCGGCGAGGACGTGTACGGCGAACTCTGCGCCGCGCTCTTCTCCGGTTTCCCGCGCCGCGACCAGCGGATGAAGGCCGAGCAGTACCTGAGCGGTCTGCTGACCGCGCAGGGCCGCAAGTCCATCCGCAACATCGCCGCGCAGATCGGCGGCCCGGCCGCCGAGCAGAGCCTGCACCACTTCATCTCCAGTTCCACCTGGGACTGGCGGCCGATGCGGGCGGAGCTCGCCCGGTTCGTCCAGCGGACCGGCTCGCCGCAGGCCTGGGTGGTCCGGCCCATGCCGATACCGAAGGCCGGGCAGCACTCGGTCGGCGTCGACCGGCGCTTCGACCCCGAGCGCGGCCAGGTCTTCCGCGGCCAGCAGGCGTTCGGCGTGTGGTTCGCCTCCGAGGAGACCAGCGTCCCCGTCAACTGGCGGCTGTTCCTGCCCGATCCGTGGGTCAAGGACCCGACGCGGCGCGACCGCGCCGAGGTGCCCGAGGGCGCGGCGGAGGAGACGCTCGAGGAGTGCGCGGTCAACGCGGCGCTCGACACCGCCCGCTGGCCCGAGGTGGCGCGCAAGCCGCTGCTGCTCGACATCCGCGGCGGCGCCGGCCGGGCGGCCCTGCACCGGCTGGCGCTCGCGGGCGTCCCGGTGGTGGCCCGGATCGGCACGGGCTGCCGGCTGACCGTCGCGGACCGCTCGCTGCCGGGCTTCGGCGCCGGGCCGCTCACCGCGCTGCAGATCCTGGAGTCCCTGAAGGGGCTGCGCCGCCCGGTCAGCTGGGTGGACTCGGCGGCCGGTGTGCGCACCTCGCGCACCTCCCTCGCCACGGCCGTTCGCGTCACCCTGCCCGTTCCGGCGGGCGAGCGGCAGCGGCCGCTGCTCCTGCTCGGCGAGTGGGACGACCCGCGGCGCGCCCCGGCCCGGCTGTGGATCACCGACCTGACCGGTTCGGCGGTCGGCCCGCTGCTGCGGCTCACCAAGCTGTCGCGGCGGGTGGAGCGGGACTTCCGGTCGGTCGGCGAGGGCGCGGGCCTGCGGGACTTCGTGGGCCGCTCGTTCCGCGGCTGGCACCGGCACATCACGCTGGCCTCCGCGGCCCACGCGGCGACCGTGCTGGCGACGGCCGACCAGGGCGCCCCGTACGCGACGGTTCCCGCCCGCTCGGCGGGCTGAGGCGGCGTCGGGCCCGCGAGCGACAGGCGGGCCGGGGCCCAGGTCCAGCCGGCGTCGGCGCCTGGTGACAGACGGCGGCGCGGACCGAGCCGAGGCGGCGGCCTCGCACGACGGACAGGGTCGGGGACGGGGCCGGGAACGCTCCGTTCCCGGCCCCGTCCCGCCGTCCCTCCGGACCGCCGTCCCGCCGTCCCTCCGGACCGGGGTCCGGGAGTTGGGGCTCCCGGACCCCGTACTCATGCCCCGTACGCCTCTGGCAGACCTCCGCCGCCCCTCCCGTGCCCGGCGCCCGCGCGCCGCATCCGGCGGCGGAACCACGCCGTTCCTCCGGACGCGGACCGCCCTACGGGGCGTCCTTGCCCGGCCCCGTCTGGCGGGTCTCGCCGAGGGCGGCGCGGCGGCGGGCGAGGACCTCGCGGGTGCGCTGGAGACGCAGCGCCAGCTGCACCTCCAGGACCTGGCCGGGCTTCTGCCACTCCGGGCCCAGGAGCTCGCCGATCCGCTCCAGGCGGCGCGAGACCGTGTTCGGGTGGACGTGCAGGGCCTCGGCCGCGTTGGTGGGACTGCCGCCCGAGGCGAAGTACGCCTCCAGGGTGTGGGTGAGGTCCGTGAACCGCTCGGCGTCGTAGTCCAGGACCGGCCCGATCGCCGACTCCACGAAACCGTCCACGTCGTGGTCGTCGGACAGCAGCAGTCCGAGGAAGCCCAGGTCCTCCACGGACGCCGCCGCTCCCGTGCCGCCGAGGGCGCTCATCGCGTCCAGGCAGCGCATGCCCTCCTGGTAGAGCCGTCCCACGCTGTCCGGGCTCCAGCCGGGGCCGGCCGCGCCCACCGAGACCGGGTGGCCGAGCAGCGGGGCGAGTTCGCCGGAGACGGCCTTCGCGGCGGCGGACGCGTCCACCCCGGGCAGCAGCAGCACGATGCAGCCGCCCTGCACGGTCTTCAGTCCCGCCATCCGGTACGCGTACGAGGACGCCCAGACCACCGCGCGGCCCTGTTCGCCGCCCTCGGGGCGGGCCACCACCAGGACGTGCGGCTTGCGCAGGTCGATGCCGAGGCGGCGGGCGCGCTGGGCGATCTGCTGCGGGGCGTGCTGCGGCTCGGCGAGCAGGTCGTCGAGGAGCTCGTCGCGGACGGGGCCCTCGGCGACGGCGGTGGAGCGCTGCATGAGGAGCAGGAAGGCGACGGACTGGGCGGCGAGTTCGAGCAGCCGCTCGTCCTCGCCGGTGAGGCCGGTCGTGGCGCGTACGACGAGGACGCCGAGGTCCTCGGAGCCGGCGATGACGGGCGCGACCCACGTCTGCTCGGCGCCGTCGTCCACCCCGCTGCCGCCGGACTCGTCGGCGCGCACCGGGCGGCGGCCCGCGTGCGCGTCGAGCGAGGCCTTCGCCACGGCGTCCTCGTCCAGGCCGGTGATCTCGCCGGTGGCGGCGAGCGTGCGACCGCCGGTGTCGCGGACGAGGACGCACGCGTCGAGGGCGTCACCGGCGGCCTTGGCGACGCCGAGCAGATCGCCGCCGGACAGCACCAGGTTCATGATCCTGCGATGAGCCTCGCCGATGTAGCGCATGCGCGTGAGCGCGGTGCGGGCGCGGGAGCTGTCCTCTTCGAGTTCGGTGACCTCGGCCGTGGTCTGGGCGAGGAGTCCGGCCTTCTCCGTGGCGACGGCGGCCAGGTCGGCGAGCGGGACGAGCAGTCCGAGCTCGCCGTCCGCGAACCTGCGGGCCCGGCGGTCGGCACCGTACAGCAGGCCGAGGACGGTGTCGCCGATCCGCAGCGGCACGGCGAGGACGGAGCGCAGTCCCTCCGTACGGACGAGCTCGTCGACCGGGGCCAGGTGCGGGAAGCGGTCGTCCGTCAGATAGTCGTCGGTCCAGGCCGGTCCGCCGGTCGCGTGGACGAGTCCGCCGATGCCCTCGGTGTCGAGGGCGCCGGAGCAGGCGGCGGCGTCGAAGGCGGTGAGGCCGCCTTCGGCGCTGTGCAGCACGCGGACGCCGCGCGCGTCGCGGAGGGTGACACAGGCCACGTCCAGGTCCAGCAGCCGCCGGGCCCGGCGGACGACCAGGCGCAGCAGCCCGTCCAGGTCGTACGGGAAGGTGAGGTCGCGGGCGGTGTCGGCGAGGACGTCGAGCCCCGCCTCGCGCTGCTCGCGGCGGGCGAACGAGCGGCCGATGCCGGTGGCGAGGTGCACGGCCCTTTCCAGACGGGCGAGTTCGGCCGGCGGCGGGCCGGTCACACGGGCCTCGTCGAGCAGTTCGGCGAACCGCTCGGTCGGCGCCTGCTGGGCCAGCAGCTCCAGCACGGAGAGCGCGTCCACGCCCCCGCCCCCGTCCGTGCCGTGGTCGGACATGTCTCAACTCCCGCTGTTGAGCAGAACCGGGTGTCGCCGTCCGCACCCGTACCGCTGGCCGAAACTAGATCGGACGTGCACGGCGGTCAACGGTGAGATCGACTGCTTCATTCCCGTTCGTTCCTCTTCCGCCCGATTGCACCCGCTCCAGTGTGCCGGTCCGCTGCCGCGCGCCTTCCCGGGGGCGGGCCATCGCCACGCCCACGCGGGCGCCGCACATGTGAGCGCGTGTCAGGCGGGCGCGCCCGCGACGGCCGGTACGAGCCGGAGGGGGCGCAGCCACGCCGCCTGCGCCTGCCACTGCGCCGGGGCCGGCACCGGCACCTGCGTGGGCACGCGGGGCCGGGGGACCTCCCGTACGGTCAGCAGCGAGCGGTGCAGCCGGCGCAGGCGCGCCGAGGGTTCCCGGCCGCCGTCGGCGCTCAGGGCCGCGCAGAGCCGGTGGTAGACCTCCACGGCGTCGTCGGTGCGGCCGGAGCGCAGCAGGGCGACCATGAATTGGGCGTGCAGCGACTCGTTGACGGGGTGGCGGGCGACGAGCACGGCGAGTTCGGGCACCAGCTCGGCGTGCCGGCCGAGTCCCAGTCGGGCCTCGACCCACTGGTCGAGCACGCTGAGCCGGGATGCCTCGAGCCGCTCGCCCTCCGCGCGCAGCCCGGGGCCGGCGTCGACGCCCGCGTACGGCTCGCCGCGCCACAGGGCCAGGGCCTCGCCGAGCCGGAGCGCGGCGCGCGCGAGGTCGCCCGTCTCCATGGCGCGGTATCCGGCGCCGGCCGCGCGCTCGAACTGCCGGACGTCGTGGGAGCCGCCGCCGGTGTCGAGCCGGTAGCCGCCGGACTGGGCGGCGAGCACGGTCTCGGCGGTGCGTCCGTCCGCCGCCGGCCGGTCCTCCGCGCCACGGCCGGCGCCCCGGCCGTCGTTCAGCGCGGCGGCGATCAGCGAGCGCAGCCCCAGGATGTGGGAGTGGAGCTCGGCGCGCGCTCCGCGCGGAGCGCCCGACGGCCACAGCTCCTCCATGAGGACGGAGACCGGGACGACCTGGTCGGCTCGGGCGGCGAGCAGCGCGAGCAGTTGTCGCGGTGCGGCGGCGGTCGGGGTGATCGACACCCCGTTCTCGCGCACCGAAAGTCCCCCCAGGATCCGGACGTCCACGTTGCCCCCTCAGCATCTGCGCACGGGATGACCCTCGACGATTAGAAAAGAGACCGCGCGGCATGTCAATAAGAAACCGGACGGTATGGAATCACTGGACCCTGCGGACGGCTTTTTTGCCCGTTTTGCACCGTCTTGCGGCCATGGAAAGGTCGTCAAGCGCTCAAGAAACGTACCCCTGGATCCAGTTACTGGACCCTGGGGTATGCTTTGGCGCTGATTTTCAGGCAACGGCGCAGGTGCCTTCCGGCCAGCGGTGCCCTGAAAACCGGCACAGCGGTTTCGTTTGAGATCATGATGACGCGCCGGGAGCGCGGAGGGAAGGCGGCGTCGAGGACGCGCCCGGACACACGAAAGCCGCGCGGGAGACCGCGCGGCGTCGGGCGTCGGGATCCGACCGGATCAGGGAGTGGCGCCCTCCGTCACGGTGACGGCCTCCGTCACAGTGGCGCCCTCCGTCACACCGAGCGCGCGGGCGCCGCGGCCGGGCTCCAGGTCCAGCATGGTCAGCACGGACGGCACCACGATGCTGGGCAGTAAATGGTGATAGAGCGCCGAGGCCCAGCGCTCCATGGAGGAGCGGTCGCCCTCCAGCGCGTGGGTCATCAGGTTGAGCCCCGCGTAGGCGCCGACCACGAGCGGGGCCACCTCCTCGGGCACGGCGTGCGGCAGCAGCTCACCGCGCTCCTTCGCCTCCCGGAGCAGGGCCAGGTTGATCTCGGTCCACTCGCGGTAGGGGCCGCTGCGGTTGAGCTCGTGGCCGCCCTGGTCGAGGGTGAGCCGGACGCTCCCGCTCAGCACGCGGTCGACGGTGAGGCGGTGCGCGAACACCATGCCGACGTCCACGAACTCCTGCACCTTGCAGGTCTGCGGCGGCGCCGTGGGCACCACCGACACCTGGGCGTCGATCACGGCGTGCGCGAGGTCTTCCTTGGAGTCGAAGTGGAAGTAGAGCGCGCCCTTCGTCACCCGGGCGAGCGCCAGGATGTCGGAGAGCTTGGCCGCCTCGTAGCCCCGCTCGTCGAAGACGGCGGCAGCCGCCTCCAGGATCGCCCTGCGCGTGCGAATCGCCCGATCCTGCTTCGCCATGGGAGTCACGTCCCTCTCATCGCGCCCGAACCGGCATCCCGGTGGCCCGAGAAAACAAACCTTGGGGTACCTATTTTCCGGCAGGTGGAAGATACCCGAAGCCTTGTTCGCAGTGAACCCGCAAGCCCGGCCACCCGCTTGCGCAAGCCACTGACCAGCGGAGTTGCGGACAGCGGCAAGTAAGAGAACGTCAGGTCGGCGAACGTCGCACCAACCTGACGCACCGCCACCGACCGCCCGATGTCACTCAGGGCGACGGAAAAACCGACCCTCCGGTCCTGTGTCGCGGACGACCGCCCGGAACACCGGCTCCGGCCCGTACTCGTTGATCCGCCGCATCGCGCTCACGAACTCCTCGTCCGTGAGGCGGGCCAGGCCGGCATCACGCCGGTCCGGAAGATCCGCGGGAAACCGGCGTGGAGACCGGTGGAGACGGCTGCGAGGGCGAGCGGCAGGGCGGCCACGGGGTCCCTCATGACGCTCACCCCGTGGAGACGGCTGCGAGGGCGAGCAGCAGGGCGGCCACGGGGTCCCTCATGACGCTCACCCCGCGTACGGGTCGGACGAGCCGGAGCCGGAGCCGGAACCGGAACCGGTGAGCCCGTCGGCCCGCCGGATGGCCTCGGCGAGCTCCCGTACGGACGCGGAGTGCGCCCGCTCGGCGAGCGCGCCCGCGCGGGCCGCGAGGACGGACAGCGGCGGCGCGCCCGGCAGCCGTCCGCCGCGCAGCCGGTCGGCGAAGTAGCCGGCGATGGCGGTCAGCTGGAGGCTGTCGTGGCCGTCGCCCCAGACCGGTGCGGTCAGCGCGGCGGTGTCCACGGTGCCCGCGCGCTCGTGCGGGGCGCGGGTGGCCGGGTCGAGCCAGCGGACGGTGGCCGTCGCGACCGTGCCCTGCCGCCCCGGCCGCAGCTTCACCGCGTACAGCGCGGTCACGGTGTGCCCGGCGCCGATCTCGCCGCCGTCGACCCGGTCGTCGCGGAAGTCCTCGTCGGCGACCTTCCGGTTGTCGTAGCCGACGAGCCGGAAGTCCGCCACCGTCCCCGGGTCGAAGGCGACCTGGGCCTTGGCGTCCCGGGCGCGGAGTTCTACATGGCCGGGCAGCTGGTCGACGAAGACCTTGCGGGCCTGCTCGGGCGTGGCGACGTAGGTGGTGTGGCCGTCGCCCTTGTCGGCGAGCTTCTCCATGAACGCGTCGCCGTAGTCGCTGCCGACGCCGACGCCGAACAGGGTGATCCCGTACGCGCGGCGCTCCTTGTCGACCCGCTCCAGGATGCCTTCGGCGTCGGTGTCGCCGGTGTTCGCGAGGGCGTCGGAGAGCAGCACGACCCGGTTGGTGGCGCCCTTGCGGTGGCCCTCGACGGCGACGTCGTAGCCGGTGCGCACGCCGTCCTCCACGTTGGTGGAGGAGCCGGTCCGCAGGCCGTCGACGACGTCGTGGATCCGGCCGCGGTGGTCGCCCACCCGGGTCATGGGGAGCCGGACCTCGGCCTCGGAGCTGAAGGTGACGAGGGCGACGGAGTCGTCGTCGCGCAGCCGGTCGGTCATCAGCCCGAGGGACTCCTTGGCGAGGTCGAGCCGGCCGGGCTCGCCCATGGAGCCGGACACGTCGATGACGAACGTGAGGGCCGCGGGCGGCCGTTCGGAGTCGCCGGGGCGGGTCGCGAGGCCGACCCGGAGCAGCGACCAGCCGTCCGCGTCGGAGCGGGCGCCGTCGAGGGTGACGCTGAAGCCGTTGTCCTTCGGCCGCGGATAGTCGGGCCGGAAGCTGTTGACGAACTCCTCGGGCCGTACGTCCTCGGGGTCGGGCAGCCGGCCCTCGCCGAGGGTGCGGCGGGCGTAGCCGTACGAGGCGGTGTCGACGTCGAGGGCGAAGGTGGAGAGCCGCTCGGGAGCCTCGGGCCCGGCCGTCCCGGGCGACTCGGGCGCGCCGGAGGGCCGCCGCGTGTCCGGGGCGCCGGGCGCGGGCGCCGGCGCGCCGCGCCCCTTCGACGCGGAGCCGTGGGCACCCGTACGGGTGGTTCCGTCGGAACCGGCGGCGCATCCGGTCAACAGCAGGGCGCCGCCCAGCAGTCCGGCGAGCACTCCCGTCGCGGCCCGTCGCCGCGTCCTCCGCCTCATGGTCGTCTCCCCCATGGCGTCGTCACCCATCTCTTCTTCCGTGTCCGGCACTGGTGAATGTGACGTGCGCGGGGGCTCGACGGACCGGACGAAGGAGTTGCGGAAGGATCTCAATGCGGCAACGGCGGCGGAGACGCGCCGCCGTGGCAGGGACTCGCCATCCTTGTCAACAGGGGTTGTCACCGTACGCAGTCGCGTGCGTACATGGAGTGGCACACCGGTCGGGCGGGGGTGGTCAGCGGTGGCAGAGAGCGCGGGCTCCGTGATGCTCGCCCGTTCGGCGATGGGCCGTGCCGGTCCGGAGCCCCAGCGTCCTCCCGCGCGTCCGGTCCGCGGCACGCGCCGGGTCAGCGCGGCGCTCGCGGGTCTCGCGGCCTCGGCGCGGCACGAGCTGCTGACCTTCGACGACCCCGCGGTCTCCGCCGCGCGCGCGATCCCCGAGCCGTTCCTTGAGCTGGCGGGAGCGTGCATGCGCGCGGCGGCGGAGCGGGCCGGCGAGGTCCGCCGGATCGTCCCCCGCCACGCCCTCCCCCAGGTGGCGGGGGCGGTCCGGGTCCCGGGCCGGGCGAGGGTCGCGGACTCGATCCCCTTCAAGATGATCGTCGTCGACCGCACGGTCGCCGCGGTCCCGCTCGACCTCGAACTCCTCTACAACGGCCTGCTCCTGATCCGCGACCCCGTCGTCGTCCAGGCCCTGGTCCGCGCCCACCACGCCTCCTGGGACACCAGTCAGGAACTGGCAGGTCTCACCCCGCCCGCCCGTGACCTCCCGCCGCAGCTCCGCCCGGTCCTCGACGCCCTCCTCGCCGGCCTCACCGACGAGACCGCCGCGGCCCGCCTCGGCATGTCCCCCCGCACGTACAGCCGCCGCGTGGGCGAACTGATGGCGGCCCTGGGCACGACGAGCCGCTTCCGCGCGGGGGCGGAAGCGGCGAGGAGGGGGTGGGTTTAGCGGCGCGCGGGGTCGCTAGGACACGATGTCCTTGCGGGCGAAGCCGCGGAAGGCGAGGGCGAAGAGGATCAGGGCGTAGGTGACCGAGACGGCCGCGCCCTTGACCATGCCCGTCCATTCCAGATGGGGCTGGAGGGCGTCCGCCCAGGCGAACTGCCAATGGGCCGGCAGGAACGCCCGCCAGTCGCCGAGGGCGGTGACCGCGTCGAGGACGTTGCCGATGATGGTGAGGCCGACGGCGCCGCCGACCGCGCCCAGAGGCGCGTCGGTGCGGGTGGAGAGCCAGAAGGCGAGTCCCGCGGTGACGAGTTGGGACACGAAGACGAAGGCGACGGCCACGCCGAGGCGCAGCAGCGCGTCGCCGGCCGGCAGGACGCCGCCGGTGGGGAGCTTCAGCGGACCCCAGCCGTACGCGACGGTGCCGGCGGCCAGGGCGACCAGAGGCAGCAGGAGCATGGCCGCCGCGCTGAAGCCGAGGGCGACGACGAGCTTGGACCGGAGCAGCCGGGCACGCGGAACGGGCGCGGCGAGCAGATAGCGCAGCGAGGACCAGCCGGCCTCGGACGCCACCGTGTCACCGCAGAACAGCGCCACCGGGATCACCAGCAGGAAGCCGGCGGAGACGAAGAGGCAGGTCGCGGCGAAGTTGGCGCCCGAGGCGGTCGCCGTGTCCATGAGGGTGATCCGGTTGTTCCGCGCGCCGTCCGGGGTGCCGCCGATGGCGAATGCGGCGATGAGGACGAACGGGAGGGCGGCGAGGATCCCGGCCATGACGAAGGTACGGCGGCGCTTCAGCTGGCGCACGGCCTCCACGCGCAGCGGCAGGGTGCGGCCGGGCGTGTAGCCGGGGGCGGCCGGGGCGGCGGATCCGGGCGTGCGGCCGGGAGCGGCCGTGTCTGCGGATCCGGGCGTGCGGCCGGGGGCGGTGGCGGTCATGCGGTCTCTCCTCCGATCAGCGTCAGGAACGCGTCCTCCAGGCGCCGGTGCGGGCCCACCCCGGTCACCGGCACGTCCAGGCGGACGAGTTCGCCGATGAGGAAGGTGGTGCTCCTGCCGTCGAGGCGGACGAGCAGGCCGGACTCCGTGCGCACGGCCCCCAGCTTCTCCACCACCGCGTCCGGCACCGGGCCGTCCAGGGTGACGAGGAGGGTGTCGCCGGATCCGGTGATCTCCTCGACCGGGCCCGCCTGGACGAGGCCGCCGCGGTCCATCACCACGAGGTGGGTGCAGGACTGTTCGACCTCGGAGAGGAGGTGGCTGGACACGATGACGGTGCGGCCGCCGGCCGCGTAGCGGATCATCACCTCCCGCATCTCGCGGATCTGCGGCGGGTCGAGGCCGTTCGTCGGCTCGTCCAGGATGAGCAGGTCCGGCAGGCCGAGCATGGCCTGCGCGATGGCGAGCCGCTGCCGCATGCCCTGCGAGTAGGTGCGCACGGCGCGTTCCAGGGCGCCGCCCAGGTTGGCGATCCGCAGCGCCTCGTCGATGTGGGCGTCCTCGGCCGGGCGGCCGGTGGAGGCCCAGTACAGCTCCAGGTTCTCGCGTCCCGACAGGTGCGGCAGGAAGCCCGCTCCCTCGACGAAGGCGCCGACCCGGGACAGCACCGGGGCGCCGGGGCGGACGGCGTGGCCGAAGACGCGGATCTCGCCCTCGTCCGGGCCGATCAGGCCCATCAGCATGCGCAGGGTGGTGGTCTTGCCCGCGCCGTTGGGGCCGAGCAGGCCGAGGACCTGGCCCTGTTCGACCCGGAAGGACAGGTCGCGGACGCTGTACCGGTCGGTGCCCGCGTACTTCTTGGACAGGCCGGTGATCCGGAGCGGGACCTCGGCGAGCGCCGGGTCGGGTGCCGGTGCGGCGGTGCGGCGCCGGGCGGTGAGCAGCAGTCCGGCGGCGACGGCCAGGGCGAGCAGCGGCAGGCCCCACACCCACCAGGGCAGCCCGGCCGCCTGGGTGGTCACGGCGGGCGCGGTCGGCAGGGTCAGCGGGCCCTGGACGGCGGCGGTGTACGTGGCGGGGGTGACGGGCGAGGCGTAGCCGAGGTCCGTCGCGGCGAGCACGAGCCGCAGCCGGTGCCCGGCCGGCACCTCGTGGTCGACGGCGGGCAGGGTGAGGTCCACGGTGCGGCCCTCGCCTGCGGCGCCCTCGACCCGTACCGGGGTGACGAGCTGGGCGGGCAGCACCTGCTGCCGGCCGTCCGGGCCCACGTCGTACACCTTGGCGAAGAACACCGCCGAGCCGTCGGGCGCGGTGGAGGTCACCCTGACCCGGACGGTCGGGGCGCCGGTGATCCGCAGCGGCACGGACTGCGGCCGGGCGTCGAAGGCGGCGAACTGGCCGGGGAAGTCGAGGGTCAGCCCCACGCCGAGCGACGAGAACTGCGAGAGCCCGCCACCGAGGCCGGGCACGGCGGAGAGCGCGGGCGGGTTGGCACCGGCGGGGTTGGAGAAGGAGCGGGCGGCGGAGGCGGCGGAGGGTGCGGGTACGGGTGCGTTGGAGGCCGCCGGACCGGAGCCGGCCGGTACGGGGGTCGCGGGGCTCGCGGAGGCCGCGGGGGCCGCGGGGCTCGCGGGGGCCGGCGGGCCGGCGGGGGTGAGCGCCACCCGGACGGGGCCCGCGGCGAGGCCCGGGTAGTGGTCGGCGGTGGCGCCGCGCAGGGTGGCCCGTCCGTCGGTGGAGTCCACTCCTCCAGTACGACTGACCCGGAAGGCGGGTCCGGTGTCGGCGGAGGCGTCCCGCTTGAGGTGGCGGTCGAACCACGCGGTGATCCTCGCCTGGACCCGGTCCGTCTCGCGGTCGCCGCCGTCGTGGCCGCCGGACGTCCAGTCGACGGCGACGGGTGCGCCGTTGGCGGCGATGGCCCGCGCCATGGCGTCGGACTGGCCGAGGGTGAAGAGCGAGTCGGCCTGGCCCTGGACGATCAGCGCGGGCACCTTGATGCGGCTGCCGACGGCGGAGGGGCTGCGGGCCTCCAGGAGCGCGCGGGCGGCGGCGTCGGGGCGGCCGGTGACGGCGACACGCTGGTAGAGGGCGCAGACCTCGGGGCTGAAGCGACCGCATGCGGCGGGGTCGGCGGCGGTGCTGCCACCCGGGCCGGAGGCCCCGGAAGCACCGGCGCCGGAGCCCCCGGAAGCACCGGCCGCACCGCCGCCCGGCGCACTGGCGCCCGCCCCGGCGCCGGGGCCCGTCCCCGTACCCGCCGAGAAGAAGATGCCGGACCAGAGCTTCTTGAAGACGCCGTTGGGGAACAGCGCGTCGGCCAGGTTCCAGTACGTGATCTGCGGGGCCACGGCGTCGACGCGCGGGACGTGGCCGGCGGCGAGCAGCGAGACGGCACCGCCGTAGGAGGCGCCGGTGACGCCGACGCGCGGGTCGCCGGCCTTGTCGAGGAGCACCTCGGGGCGTGCGGCGAGCCAGTCGACGAGTCCGCTGACGTCCCTGACCTCGCGCTCGGGGTCGTTGAGGCCGATCTGCCCGGTGGAGGCGCCGAAGCCGCGGGCGGACCAGGTGAGCACGGCGTAGCCGTCGCGGGCGAGCTGCTCGGCCTGCGCGCGGACGTCGTCCTTGGAACCGCCGAAGCCGTGGCCGAGGAGGACGGCGGGGCGGCGGCCGTCGCCGCCCGAGGTGAAGTAGGAGGTGTCGAGCCGTACGCCGTCGAGGTCGAGCATCCGGTCGGCGCGGCGCACGGGCGCGGCGTCGTCGGAGGCGACGGCGGTCCAGGTGCCGGTGCCGCCCGCGAGCACGGCGAGCACGGCGCCTGCCGCGGCCCATCGCGGCAGGCCCCTCCGGGGAAGTCGCAGCTGCATGCGTCGAGCCTAGGCCCCCGGACGGGGCGGCTCGCGTGCCCAGGGGCGGAACTCTCCGGCCTTCTCCGGTCGTACGCGCTACGGTCGTCGTACACCAGACGCGGTACGGCGCGGGGGGACGGGATGGAGATCCGGCGGGCGACGACGGTGGCGGAGCTGCTGGCGGCGGGGCACCTGTACGACGCGCCGCCCCGGGAGGACTGGGCCGAGGCCTTCCTGGCCGCGCCCGGTCACGTCCTCCTGATCGCGTACGCGGACGACGGCTTCCCCGCCGGTTTCGTCTCCGGGATCGAGATGCGCCACCCCGACAAGGGCGTGGAGCTGTGCCTGTACGAACTGTCGGTGGACGAGGCCCACCGCCGCCGCGGCATCGGCCGCGCCCTCACGGAGGCCCTGGCATCGGAGGCCCGGGCGCGCGGCTGCTACGGAATGTGGGTGGGCGTGGACACGGACAACGAGGCGGCCCTGCGGACCTACGCGTCGGCGGGTGCGGCCGACGAGGGGCTGTTCACGATCCGGGGCTGGCCGTTCGAGGACGACCGCGGCCGGCCCTGAGCCTGGTGCCCGCGCCTCGGGCCATCCCTCAGGCCTCGTCTCGGACCTCGTCTCGGGGCACGTCTCGGACCTCGTCTCGGGCCTCGTCTCGGGGCACGTCTCGGCGCGCTTCGCCCAGGGCCACGATCCGTCCCAGGAGTCCGGCGCCCGCCGGGTACGGCCGTTCCTCGGGCAGCAGTGGCCGGGCCCGCTCCGGGCGGCCCTCGCGTACGAGGCCGTGGATCTCGCGGGCGAGCGGGGTGACGTCGCGGATGCCGACGGTCCACTCGTCCGCGTAGCGACGGGAGGCCTCTCCGGCCAGGCCGAGCTGCAGCGAGCGGTACGGCAGCGGCCGGAGGTGCAGGTCGCGCTCCGGGTCCCACTGGACGCGGGCCGGCGAGCGCTTCAGCTCGCGCTGCCAGGCGGCGCGGTCCTCGTGGAAGCCGCGGACGTAGTGGGAGAGGCTCGCGTGGCGCAGCGCCCACTCGAAGCCCTCGCGGGCGATCTCGACGGCCAGGACGGTCTCCTGCCCCTCCTTCAGGCCCCAGCCGCAGCGGTAGGCCATCCACAGGAACGAGGGCTTGATCCAGGTCATCCGGTCCCGCTTCCACGACTCCGGGAAGCGTCCGTCGCGGGCGGCCGGGAGACCGATCTCCGGCCGGTAGGCCTGGTAGACGGTCACGGTGGTGTCGGTGTGGACGGCTCTGATCTGGTACTTCGGCGGCTGTGCGGGAACGGACATGGCCCCAGGGTGCGCCGGAACGAGCCCGCGGGGCCACCGGTTTCCCCGGCCCTCGGCGGTTCAGCCGCGGCCGTTGATCATCGTCAGCAGCCGCTCGTGGGTCCCGGCGTCGGCTGCGGCGACGAGGCCTCTGGCCGGTTCGTCCGGCGGGGTGCCGTCGATGCCGGTGACCACGCAGCCGGCGGCTCGGCACAACGCGATGCCGGCGGCGAAGTGGACGGTGGTGGAGAGGTCGGTGCCGTCGGTGACGTAGGCGGCGCGGCGGCCGGCGGCGACCCAGGCGAGGGCCAGGCTCGTCGACACGACGCGCGGCCGGAAGTGAGCGGTGAAGGCGGGGTGGGCCAGGAGGTCGACGGGCCGGAACGCGGGTGCGCTCGGGAACGGCGGGTCCAGGTTGACGTCCACGAGCCGGGTGGCGGGCGTGGGCGTCAGCGGGGTGTCGTCGGTCCCGTCCTGCCGTAGCCATGCGGTCCGCCCGTCGGTGAAGAAGACCTCGCCGCTGAACGGGTCGGCCACCGCCGCCGCTCCGTCCCGCAGCGCCACGTTGACCGCGACCAGCATGTTCCCGGTGGCGTAGTTGAGGGTGCCGCACAGGGGGTCGACCAGCCACTGGCGTGCGCCGTCGGGGGCGCCCTGCCGTCCGCCCTCCTCGCCGAGCACCGCGTCGGCGGGCCGTGCGGTGCGGATGACGCCGAGGATCGCCTTCTCCGCCGCGACGTCGGCGGCGGTGGCGAAGTCGCCGTCGCCCTTGTCGATGCGGTCGAGCCGGCGGCCGTACAGGCCGCGGACGATGTCCGCGCCGGTCCGTGCCGCGGCCAGGGCGACTTCGGCGTCGGTGGCGTTCGCGTCCGGGGTGATCACGACGGGCAGGCTACCGGGAACGGCCGTCGACGGGACGGCCCCCGCCGGCGGTGCTCGGCGGGGGCCGGGGTGTCAACGGGCGTCGGGTGCTCAGTGGTTGCGCGGGAAGCCCAGGTCGACGCCGGCCGGGGCCTCGGAGGGGTCCGGCCAGCGGGTGGTGACGACCTTGCCGCGGGTGTAGAAGTGCACGCCGTCGTTGCCGTAGATGTGGTGGTCGCCGAAGAGCGAGTCCTTCCAACCGCCGAAGGAGTGGTAGCCCACCGGCACCGGGATCGGCACGTTCACGCCGACCATGCCGGCCTGGACCTCCAGCTGGAAGCGGCGGGCCGCGCCGCCGTCGCGGGTGAAGATCGCGGTGCCGTTGCCGAACGGCGAGGCGTTGATGAGGGCCAGGCCCTCCTCGTACGTCTCGGCGCGCAGCACGCAGAGGACCGGGCCGAAGATCTCGTCCTGGTACGCCTTGGCGGTGGTCGGGACGTGGTCCAGGAGGGACAGGCCGATCCAGTGGCCGTTCTCGTGGCCGTCCACCGTGTAGCCGGTGCCGTCGAGGACGACCTCGCAGCCCTCGTCCGCGGCGCCGTGCACGTAGGAGGCGACCTTGTCGCGGTGGACGGCGGTGATGAGCGGGCCCATCTCGGAGGTCGGGTCGTTGCCGGGGCCGATCTTGATCTTCTCGGCGCGCTCGCGGATCTTCTGCACGAGCTCGTCGCCGATCGCGCCGACCGCCACGACCGCGGAGATGGCCATGCAGCGCTCGCCGGCGGATCCGTACGCCGCCGAGACCGCCGCGTCGGCCGCCGCGTCGAGGTCGGCGTCGGGCAGCACCAGCATGTGGTTCTTGGCGCCGCCGAGCGCCTGGACGCGCTTGCCGTTGGCGGAGGCGGTGGTGTGGATGTGGCGGGCGATCGGGGTCGAGCCGACGAAGGAGATCGCGGAGACGTCCGGGTGCTCCAGGAGCCGGTCGACGGCCACCTTGTCGCCGTGGACGACGTTGAAGACGCCGTCCGGCAGCCCCGCCTCGGCGAGCAGCTCGGCGATCTTGAGGGACGGCGAGGGGTCCTTCTCGCTCGGCTTGAGGACGAAGGTGTTGCCGCAGGCGATGGCGAGCGGGAACATCCACATCGGCACCATCGCCGGGAAGTTGAACGGCGTGATGCCGGCGACCACGCCCACCGGCTGGCGGATCGTGGCCACGTCCACGCGGTTGGACACCTGTGTGGACAGCTCGCCCTTGAGCTGGGTGGTGATGCCGCAGGCCAGGTCGACGATCTCGAGGCCGCGGGCGACCTCGCCGAGCGCGTCGGAGTGCACCTTGCCGTGCTCGGCGACGATCAGCTCGGCGATCGCGTCGCGGTTGGCGTCGAGCAGCGCGCGGAAGCGGAAGAGGATGGTGGTGCGCTGGGCCAGCGAGGAGGTGCCCCAGGTCGCGAAGGCGGCCTTGGCGGCGGCGACCGCGGCGTCGACCTCGTCGACGGAGGCGAGCGCCACCTGCGTGGTGACGGCGCCGGTGGCCGGGTCGGTGACCGGGCCCCAGTTGCCCGACGTGCCCTCGACGCTCTTGCCACCGATCCAGTGGTTGACGGTCTTCGTCATGACGGAATGCTCCTTCTGGCTGCTACAGGTGGCGGCGTCGGGCGGTGACGTGCCGGTCGTACTCCTCGCGGGCCTTGACCGCCGACGGGCGCGTCGAGGTCTCGGCCACGGGCACATCCCACCACGCCTGGGCCGGGGGCGCGCCCGACACACTGTCTGCCGTTTCGGTCTCCACGTAGACACATGTGGGAACGCTCGCCCGGCGGGCGTCGGCGAGGGCTTCCCGCAGGTCACGTACGGTACGGGCGCGCAGCACCCGCATGCCGAGCGAGGCGGCGTTGGCGGCGAGGTCGAGGGGCAGCGGCGGCCCGGTGAACCGGCCGTCCGGGTCGCGGAACCGGTAGTCGGTGCCGTACCGCTCGGCGCCCACGGCCTCGGACAGGCCTCCGATGGAGGCGTAGCCGTGGTTGTCGAGGATCACCAGCTTGATCGGCAGTGCTTCCTGGACGGCGGTGACGATTTCGGTGGGGTTCATGAGATAGGTCCCGTCGCCGACGAGCGCCCAGACGGGCCGGCCGGGCGCGGCGAGGGCGACGCCGAGGGCCGCGGGGATCTCGTAGCCCATGCAGGAGTAGCCGTACTCGACGTGGTACTGGTCGGACGACCGGGTCCGCCACAGCTTGTGGAGGTCGCCGGGGAGGGAGCCGGCCGCGTTGATCAGGATGTCGTCCCCGGTGACCAGAGTGTCGAGTGCGCCGAGCACCTGGGCCTGGGTGGGGCGGGCGTCGTCGCTGTCGGCGGCGTAGGCGGCGTCGGTGCGCCGCTGCCAGTCGGCCTTGGCGGCTTGCCACCGGCCGGTGTCCCGGGGGTGTCCGTCCAGCGCCTCGGTGAGCGCGGTCAGCGCCTCGCGGGCGTCGGCGACGAGGGTCCGGGCCGACTGTTTGTGGGCGTCGAAGGCGGTGATGTTGAGGTTGAGCAGGCGGGTCTCGGGGCGGAAGAGGGTGCCGGACGCGGTGGTGAAGTCGGAGTGGCGGGTGCCGACGCCGATGATCAGGTCGCTGCCGCGGGCGAGCTCGTTGGCCGTGGCGGTGCCGGTGTGGCCGATGCCGCCGACCTCGCAGGGGTGGTCGTACGGCAGGACGCCCTTGCCGGCCTGGGTGGTGGCGACGGGCACGCCGGCCCGTTCGGCGAAGGTGCGCAGGGCGTCCTCCGCGCCGCTGTGTCTCACTCCGCCGCCCGCGATGACCAGCGGCCGTTCGGCGGCCCGGAGCGCGTGGACCGCCGCGTCGAGTTCGGCCGGATCGGGGCGGGGCCGGCGCACGGTCCAGGTCCGTTCGGCGAGGAACTCCTCCGGCCAGTCGTACGCCTCGGCCTGCACGTCCTGCGGCAGTGCCAGGGTGACGGCGCCGGTCTCGGCCGGGTCGGTGAGCACCCGTACGGCGGCGAGCGCGGCCGGGATCAGGGCCTCGGGGCGGGTGACCCGGTCGAAGTACCGCGACACCGGGCGCAGACAGTCGTTGACCGACACCTCGCCCGCGTACGGCACCTCGAGCTGCTGGAGCACGGGGTCGGCGGGGCGGGTGGCGAAGGTGTCGCCGGGCAGCAGGAGGACGGGCAGGCGGTTGACGGTGGCGAGCGCGGCACCCGTGACGAGGTTGGTGGCACCGGGGCCGATGGAGGTGGTGACGGCGTGGATCCGGAGCCTGCGGGACTGGCGCGCGTAGCCGACGGCCGCGTGCACCATGGCTTGTTCGTTGCGGCCCTGGTGGTACGGCATGAGGTCGGCGTGCTCGACGAGCGCCTGGCCGATCCCGGCGACGTTGCCGTGGCCGAAGATGCCCCAGGTGGCGGTGACGAGCCGCTGCCGCACGCCGTCGCGCTCGGTGTGCTGCGCGGCGAGGAAGCGCACCAGGGCCTGGGCGACGGTGAGCCGGACGCTCATGCGTATCCCTCCGTGTGGTCGGGGTGGAAGCTGATCCGCCACTCCCGCTCGGGGCCGGGTCCTGCCATGACGTTGAGGTAGTAGAGCGGGTGTCCGGGCTGGGCGACGGACGGGCCGTGCCACCCGTCGGGGACGAGGACGGCGTCTCCGGTGCGCACCTCGGCGAGGAGTTCGGCGCCGCCGGTGCGGGAGGGCGTGATCCGCTGGTAGCCGTAGCCGTCCGGGCCGCCGGGTGGCGCGGCGACCTCGTAGTAGTAGATCTCCTCGAGGACGGACTCCGTGCCGGGGCGGTGCTCGTCGTGTTTGTGCGGTGGATAGGACGACCAGTTCCCGCCGGGCGTGACGACCTCGACGGCGATCAGCCGGTCGCAGGCGAAGGACCCGGCGGCGGCGAAGTTGCGCACCTCACGGGCGCGGTTGCCGCTGCCGCGGGTCTCGACGGGAACCTCCGGCGCGGGGCCGTAGCGGGCGGGGAGTCTTCGCTCGCATTTCGCTCCTGCCAAAGCGAATCGGCCTCCCGCACCGGAGGCGATCTGGGCGTGGGAGTCCCTGGGCACGTAGGCGAAGTCCGAGACCCCGTCGAACGGGCTGGCGCGGCCCACGAGTTCGAGGTTTTCCCCCTCGACGCGCACCGTACCGCCCCCGGACAGCGGAAGCACCACCCATTCGCTGTCTCCTGTCCGGAACTCGTGGCTCCCGCCGGGCGGGAGGTCGAGCACGCGCAGCGAGCTGTGGGTCCAGCCGGCCCGCTCGGGGTCGATGTCGACGGCGTACGGGCCGCGGCCGGCGGTCCCCGCGGGGACGTGGAGGTCGAGCGTCGAGTCCATGATCTGTCCCTACCCAGGGTCCCGCGGCCTCACCGCCGCGTCCGGGTCGTCTCCGGGTCCGGTCGGGGTCGGGTGCGGGTGGTGTTCGAGGCGTCCCGGAGGGTCATCGCGGGCGGTCCGGGATCGAGGCGTGGCCGGTGTCGAGGGCGAGGGCGATCTCGTCGGCGTACGGCATCGCGGGCGAGCAGGCGAGCCGGCCGGCCACGATCGCGCCCGCGGCGTTGGCCCGGCGGAGCAGGGTCTCCAGGTCGAGACCGGTGAGCAGGCCGTGGGCGAGCGCTCCGCCGAAGGCGTCGCCCGCGCCGAGGCCGTTCACGACGTCGACGGGCAGCGGCGGCACCTCGGCGGAGGTGCCGTCGGCGGCGAGCGCGAGCACGCCCTTGGGGCCCTGCTTCACGACGGCGAGCCGCACGCCCGCGGCGAGCAGGGCGCGGGCGGCGGCGTACGGCTCGCTCTCGCCGGTCGCGACCTCGCACTCGTCGAGGTTGCCGACGGCGACGGTCGCGTGCCGCAGCGCCTCCCGGTACAGGGGGCGGGCGTCGGCGGCGGTGCCCTCCCACAGGGTCGGGCGCCAGTCGAGGTCGAAGACGGTGATGCCGGGAGCGGGTGCGGGGCCTCCGGCGCGGAGCGCGTCGGCCCGTTCCCGCAGGGCGGCGAGGGTGGCGGTGCGGCTGGGGTCGGCGCTCAGGCCGGTGCCGGTGACCCACAGGGCGCGGGCGGCGCGGAGGGCGGGGATGTCCAGTTCGTGGAGGTGGATCTCCAGGTCGGGGGCCTTGGGGCGGCGGTAGAAGTGGATCGGGAAGTGGTCGGGCGGGAAGATCTCGCAGAAGGTGACCGGTGTGGGATACGCGGGCACGTCGGTCACCCAGCGGTCGTCCACCCCGAAGGCCCGCAGCTCGCGGTGCAGATACGCGCCGAACGGGTCGGCCCCGGTCCGGCTGACCAGCGCGGTGCGGCTGCCCAGGCGCGCGGCGGCGACGGCGACGTTCGCCGGGGAGCCGCCGAGGAACTTCCCGAAGGTCTCGACCCGTGCCAGCTCCACCCCGCTCTGCAGCGGGTAGAGGTCCACGCCGAGACGGCCCATCGCGATCAGGTCGTAGGCCCGCGTCCGCGGCCTTTCCTCCGGTTCCGGCGTCATGCCACGTCACCTCTCGCCTGCGCCCTGCCGGGCCCACGTCCCAGGTCTATCCACGGCCCCGGGCGGTGTCAACGACCCGTCCGGGCAGGCGGAGGTGCGCCGGACCGGCCGGGTCGACGTCTTGACGCCCCTCGGAGTCCGTCGGAAGGTGGCATGCATGACGAACCTGACGAACCGGTCGCCGTCGTCCCGCATCCGCATCGGTTCCGCCCCGGATTCCTGGGGCGTCTGGTTCCCCGACGATCCGCGGCAGGTGCCGTGGCAGAGGTTCCTGGACGAGGTGGCGGGCGCCGGTTACGAGTGGATCGAGCTCGGCCCGTACGGCTATCTGCCGACCGATCCGGCCGTCCTCGCCGAGGAGACCGGGCGCAGGGGGCTGCGGGTCTCGGCGGCGACCGTGTTCACCGGGCTGCACCACGGTCCCGCCGTGTGGGACCGGACCTGGGCCCATGTCGCCGAGAACGCAGCGCTCGCCCAGGCCATGGGCGCCCGGCACCTGGTGGTGATTCCCGCCTTCTGGCGCGACGACCGCACGGGCGAGGTCCTGGAGGACCGCACCCTGACCGCCGGGCAGTGGCGGCAGCTCACCGGTCTGACCGAGCGGCTCGGCCGCGAGGTCCGGGAGCGCTACGGGCTGCGGCTCGTCGTCCATCCGCACGCCGACACCCACATCGACGGCGAGGAGAACGTCACCCGTTTCCTGGACGCCACGGATCCCGATCTGGTCGCGCTCTGCCTGGACACCGGGCACTACGCCTACTGCGGCGGTGACAGCGTCAAGCTGATCGAGACCTACGGCGAGCGGATCGGCTACCTCCATCTCAAGCAGGTCGATCCCGCCGTGCTGGCCCGGGTGGTCGCCGAGGAGATGCCGTTCGGTCCGGCGGTGGCCGCCGGCGTGATGTGCGAGCCGCCCGCCGGGACGCCGGCCCTGGAACCGGTGCTCGCCGCCGCCCGGGCCCTGGACGTGGACCTGTTCGCCATCGTCGAGCAGGACATGTACCCGTGCGACCCGGACGCGCCCTACCCCGTCGCGGTGCGCACGCGCGGCTTCCTCCGCTCCTGCGGCCTGTGATGACCAGGCGTCACGTACCGCTTGGACCAATGCATCACTTACGTCACATCCGTCGCTCCTTCGTCACACATTTCTCCGTTACGCGGGTTTTCCGTCACAGCCGATCGACAGCCTCGCTCCTCCTGTCGGAAGGAGGGCGCGGGCCGGGCACAGGCTCTGTGATCACCAGCGATCACCAGTGAGGTCCGGCAGCTCCCCCGACGGCGTCCCCGCCGCCGCTGCCGGGCACGCAGGAGAGGTGCCACGCCATGACCGACAGAAGGCTCTGGTCGTACAAGGACATCGCCGCGCACATCAAGGTGCAGCCGGACACGGTCCGCTCCTACCGGAAGCACGGGCTGCTGCCGTCACCCGACCACGTGGAGTCGGGCAAGCCCTACTGGTACCCGGACACCATCCGCGCCTGGGTCGCCAGCCGGCCGGGAAACCGGAGCCGCCGGGAGTGACCTTCGGGGTCCTGTCCGGCGGATCCGGCCGGACCGGACCTAGACCTGACCGACCTTCTCGGGCACCCGGTCCGGCCCCGCCGCGCCGGGTGCCCCGGCTATGCCGGGGGCGGTGACGGTGGGCCGTTCCCCGCCCTCGCTGATGCCGAAGCGGCCGTGGAGCCGGCGCAGCGGTCCCGGGGCCCACCAGGTGAGGCGCCCGGTCAGCTTCATGACGGACGGAACGAGCAGGCTGCGCACCACCATGGCGTCCATGAGGACGGCGAGGGCGACGCCGAGGCCCAGCATCTTGGTGTTGGTGACCCGGGAGGTGCCGATCGCGACCATCACCACGGCCAGGATGACGGCCGCCGCGGTGATCAGCCCGCCGGTGCGGCGCAGTCCGTGGCGGACGGCGCCCTCGTGGTCGCCGGTGGCGTCGTACTCCTCCTTGATGCGGGAGAGCAGGAACACCCCGTAGTCCATGGAGAGTCCGAAGGCCACGCAGAACATCAGGACGGGCAGGGTGGTCTCGATGTCACCGGTCGCGGTGAAGCCGAGCAGGCCGGAGAGGTGCCCCTCCTGGAAGACCCAGACGACCGCGCCGAACATCGCCGTGAGGCTGAGCGCGTTGAGCACGACGGCCTGGAGCGGTATCAGGACGCTGCCGGTGAGCAGGAAGACCAGGACGAGGGTGACGACGACGATGATGGCGGCGGCCCAGGGCAGCCGCTCGCCTATGGCGTCCTTGGAGTCGACCAGGACGGCGGCCGCGCCGGTCACGGCGGTGTCGAACGGGGCCTTCTCGGCGCGCAGTTCGCCGACGACGCGCTGGGCGCCGGCGCCGACGCTCTCGCCCTCGGGCACGACCGTGTAGTACGCGTGGGTCCGGCCGCCGGTCCCGGCGGCGACGGGTCCGTCGACCCGGGCGACGCCGTCGAGCGCCTCGATCCGCTCCCGGTAGGCGGCGTACTGCGCGGGTGTGGCGGGGCCTTCGGCGAGCACGGTGAGCGCGCCGCCTGGGCTGCCGGGGAAGCCGTCACGGAGCTCGTCCTGGACGACGCGGGACTCCGCGACGGCGGGCAGCTGACGGTCGTCGGCGGTGCCGAACTTCACGCCGAGGAAGGGCAGTCCGAGCAGGACGAGCCCGGCGGCGGTGGCGACGGCGAACCACGGCGCCCGGCGCATGACCAGACCCGCCGTCCGCGCCCATCCGGCGCCTTCGGAGACGTCGTCCGTCTCCGCGCCCACCGGGTCACCCGCCCGGCCCTTGCGGCGCGGGCGCAGCAGCGTGCGCAGGTCGAGGGCGTTGACCCGGTCGCCGAGCAGCAGGAGGGCGGCCGGCAGCAGGATCAGCGCGGCCGCGGCGGCGAGCAGCACGACGGCGATGCCCGCGTAGGCGAAGGAGCGCAGGAAGTACTGCGGGAAGACCAGCATCGCGGCGAGCGAGACGGCGACGGTCAGCGCCGAGAAGAGCACGGTCCGCCCGGCGGTGCGCAGGGTGGTGCCGACGGCCGTGCGGGGGTCGGCTCCCGCGGTCAGTTCCTCGCGGAAGCGCCGTACGACGAACAGGGCGTAGTCGATGGCGAGGCCGAGGCCGAGGGCGGTGGTGAGGTTCTGGGCGAAGACGGAGACGTCGGTGAACTCGGTGATGCCGCGCAGCACGGCGTTGGTACCGAGGATGGCGACGATGCCGATGCCGAGCGGGAGCAGCGCGGCGACGGCGCTGCCGAAGACCATGACGAGCAGGACGAGGGTGATGGGCAGGGCGATCAGCTCGGCTCTGACCAGGTCCTCCTGGATGATCGTCTGCATCTCGTGGCGCACCGCGAGCGGGCCGCCCACGGAGACCTCGACGGGGCCGTGGCCGCCGCGGAACTCGGGCGCGAGGCGCTGGAGCACCTCGCCGGCGGCCTTCTCGTCGCCGGCGATGCGGGCGGCGATCACCGCCTGCCGCCCGTCCTTGGACCGCAGCGCGGGGGAACCGGTCCGCCAGTAGGAGCCGGCGCCGTCGACGCCGTCCCGGGCGTCGAGCCGCTCGGCGAGGCGGCGGCCCTCGGCGGCGACCGCCGGATCGTCGACCCCGGCGGGCCCCGCGTCGACGAGGAGCAGCAGATTGGGCTGGGAGCCGGGGAACTCCCGTTCCAGGACCTCGATCGCGTACGTCGACTCGGCGTCGGGGTCCTCCCAGCCGCCGCTGCCCATCCGGTCGGCGACACCGCCGCCGGCCATCACGGCGAGCGCGGTGAGCACGAGCGCGACCAGCAGCGTCAGGCGCGGCCGCGCGGTGACGAACCGCGTCCAGGCCCCACCGCCACCCCCCGTGGGCTGGGCTTTCTTGACTTCGGCCTTCACGCGGTGTCCCCTTCCCCCTGACCCGTGCGCTCGCTTCCCGGCAGGCCGCATGGGTCACCCATTGCCCGTAGACTGGCAAACACGAGCGATCACTCGCGTTCCCCCAGAATGCGAGCGACCTCTCGCGTTTGTCAATCGTGTTCAGAGAGCCGGGGGACAGCCATGTCCGAAGAACCGAAGCCGCGCCGTCGCCAGGCCCGCGGCGAGCGCCGCATCGCGCAGCTCCTCCAGGCCGCCGCGAAGGTCTTCTGCGCCAACGGCTACACGGCGACCAGCACGAACGCGATCGCCCGCGAGGCGAGCGTCTCGCCCGGCACGCTCTACCAGTACTTCCCGAACAAGGAGGCCATCGCCATCGAACTGGGCGACCGGCTGCTCACTCAGATGCGGGAGTACCACGGCCAGGCGTTCACACCCGAGAACTTCGCGCTGCCGCTCCCCCGGCTGCTCGACGCCGTCCTCGACCCGCTGATCGCGTTCAACGTCGAGAACCCGGTCTTCTTCGCCCTGATGCACGGCTCCGAGATCCCGGGCCGCATCGCCGAGGAGCACGACGCACTGCACGCCTCACTGCTCGCCAGGGTCGGCGAGCTGCTCGGCCACTACCTGCCCGACGGCGATCCCGCCCAGCACTCCCGGACCGCCGACATGACCTTCGCCATCGTGAAGTCAGGCCTCGCCCTGATCCTGGCCGCCCCCGAGGGCGCGGAACGGGACGCGGTGATCAGGGAGACCAAGACGGCACTGCTGCGCTATCTCGACCCGGTCATAGGCGAGGTGCTCACCGGGGCACCGACTCCGGCACCGACTCCGGCACCAGCTCCGGCTCCGACTCCGGCCCCGACTCCCACCCCGGCACCGGCACCGTGAGACCCGGCACCGCGAGACGGCACGACCGGGGCCCGACAGCCGTTTGATACCCCCTAGGGGTACAGTGGATGGTATGACGGCGTGACGGTGCACGGACCGGCGCACCGCCGGGCCTCCGCACCACCCCACGCACCATGTGCACCAGCGCACCGCCCTCGAAGAGGAGACCGACATGTCCACCACCGTCGTCTACAAGGTCAGCGGAATGACCTGCGGCCACTGCGAGGGCGCGGTCACCGAGGAGATCTCCGGGATCGCCGGCGTCTCCTCGGTCAAGGCCGTCGCCGCCACCGGCGAGGTCACCGTGACCTCCGCCGCGCCGCTCGACGAGGAGGCCGTCCGTGCCGCCGTCGACGAGGCCGGCTACGAGCTGGTGGGCCCGGCCGCCTGAGCCCCGGGCGGACGACTTCCCGAAGCACCCCCGCAGGGCCGTACGGTGACTACGTACGGCCCTGCTCCCGTTTGGAACCCCGCCCCATGGACACGCTCACGACCTCCGCCGTCACCGAGCTCACGATCGGCGGCATGACCTGTGCCTCCTGCGCCGCCCGCGTCGAGAAGAAGCTCAACCGCATGGAGGGCGTGACCGCGACGGTCAACTACGCCACCGAGAAGGCGCGCGTCGAACACCCGGCCGACCTGCCGGTCGCCGACCTGATCGCCACCGTCGTGAAGACCGGCTACACCGCCGAGCAGCCCCCGCCACCGGAGCCCGAGCCCGCACCCGCGCCGGAGGGCGCCCCCGGGACGGGCGCGGCGCCCGAGCCCGACCCGGAGCTCGCCTCGCTGCGGCAGCGGCTCACCGTCTCCGCCGTGCTCTCGCTGCCGGTCGTGCTCCTCTCCATGGTCCCGGCCCTCCAGTTCGACGACTGGCAGTGGCTGAGCCTCACCCTCGCCGCGCCCGTCGTGGTCTGGGGCGGGCTGCCCTTCCACCGGGCGACCTGGACGAACCTGCGGCACGGGGCCGCCACCATGGACACCCTGGTCTCGGTCGGCACCCTCGCCGCCTTCGGCTGGTCGCTGTGGGCGCTCTTCCTCGGCGATGCCGGCATGCCCGGCATGCGCCACGACTTCGACCTCACCGTCACCCGCGACCACGCCTCCTCCACCATCTACCTGGAGGTGGCGGCAGGAGTGGTCACCTTCATCCTCCTCGGCCGCTACCTGGAGGCCCGCGCCAAGCGGAAGGCCGGCGCCGCCCTGCACGCCCTGCTGCGGCTCGGCGCCAAGGACGTGGCCGTCCTGCGCGACGGCACGGAGGTACGGGTGCCGGTGGCCGCGCTGCGGGTCGGCGACCGGTTCGTCGTACGGCCCGGCGAGAAGGTCGCCACGGACGGCACCGTGACCGAGGGCGCCTCCGCCGTCGACGCCTCCCTGCTCACCGGCGAGTCCCTGCCGGTCGACGTGGTCCCGGGCGACGCCGTCACCGGCGGCTGCGTCAACGCCTCGGGCCGGCTGGTCGTCGAGGCCACCCGGGTCGGCGCCGACACCCAGCTCGCCCGCATGGCGAAGCTCGTCGAGGACGCCCAGAACGGCAAGGCCGCCGTCCAGCGGCTCGCCGACCGCATCTCCGCCGTCTTCGTGCCCGTCGTGCTGCTCCTCGCCCTCTGCACCCTCGGCTTCTGGCTGGGCACGGGGCAGGGCCCGACCGCCGCCTTCACCGCGGCCGTCGCCGTGCTGATCATCGCCTGCCCCTGCGCGCTCGGCCTGGCCACGCCGACCGCCCTCATGGTCGGCACCGGGCGCGGCGCGCAGCTCGGCATCCTCATCAAGGGCCCGGAGGTCCTGGAGTCCACCCGCCGCGTCGACACGGTCGTCCTCGACAAGACCGGCACCGTCACCACCGGCCGCATGGAACTGACCGGGGTGCACGTGTACGGAGGCGCCTACGGCACCGCCCGCACCGACGAGAACGAACTGCTGCGCCTCGCGGGCGCCCTGGAGCATTCCTCGGAGCACCCGGTCGCCCGCGCCGTCGCGGCCGGCGCCGTCGCGCGGGTGGGCGAGCTGCCCGTACCGAAGTCGTTCGAGAGCGTGCCGGGCCTCGGCGTGCGCGGCTCGGTCGAGGGGCATCTCGTGCTCGTCGGGCGCGCGGCGCTGCTCGCGTCCGAGGAGATCGAGGTCCCGGCGGAGGCCGGCCCCGGCGTCGTGCACGTCGCCTGGGACGGGCGGGCCCGCGGCACCCTGACCGTCGCCGACACGGTCAAGGAGACCAGCGCCGAGGCGGTGTCCCGGCTGCGCGCCCTGGGCCTGCGGCCGGTGCTGCTGACCGGGGACGGTCCGGCGGTGGCCGAGCGGGTGGCGGCGGAGGTCGGCATCGACGAGGTGATCGCCGAGGTGCTGCCGCAGGACAAGGTGGACGTGGTGCGGCGGCTGCAGGCCGAGGGCCGCATGGTGGCGATGGTCGGCGACGGCGTGAACGACGCGGCGGCGCTGGCGACGGCCGACCTGGGGCTCGCGATGGGCACGGGCACGGACGCCGCGATCGAGGCGAGCGACCTCACCCTGGTGCGCGGCGACCTGCGGGTCGCGGCCGACGCGATCCGGCTGTCCCGGCGCACCCTGGCCACGATCAAGGGCAACCTGGGCTGGGCCTTCGGGTACAACGTGGCGGCGCTGCCGCTGGCCGCGGCGGGGTTGCTCGACCCGATGATCGCCGGGCTCGCGATGGCCTTCTCGTCGGTCTTCGTGGTGACGAACAGCCTGCGGCTGCGCCGCTTCCGCTGAGCTCCCGCCGGGCGGCGCGCGGCCGGCGACCGCGCGCCGGTCCAGACCGGGCCGAGGCATGCCAAAACCGGACCAAGATCACGCCATGCCCACGTCACCATCACTCCTCGATCATGCGAATTCACCTACACGTGACGCACAGGACCTTCACAAAGAGATCTAGATCACAGATATTGGGGGGTAACCATCTGGGCTGTTCGCGAGTCTAAGTGGGCGATGCCGAGAACGTCTTGGGGGACGTTCATGGAGAGGTCTTGGGGGACGTCTCCAGGCAAGCGCGGCCGGGGCACGTGCACCGGGGAGCTTTGAGCGGCCCTCCCGTACGTACCCCGGCAGACCGCGCGAGCAGACGCCCGGCCCGGATCCCGTGGGGGGAATCCGCACCGGGGAAATGGGAAGCGCCCCGCTCGCCGACCCGTGGGGGGATCGGCGGCGGGGCGCTTTCGTCACGTACGGCGGCCGTACGGGGCGCGAACGCCGCGTACGGAAGCGGGCCGGCCTCGGTCAGCGGCTCTCGACCGGGACGAAGTCGCGGAGGACCTCGCCGGTGTAGATCTGGCGCGGGCGGCCGATGCGGGAACCCGGCTCCTTGATCATCTCGTGCCACTGGGCGATCCAGCCCGGGAGGCGGCCGAGGGCGAAGAGCACGGTGAACATCTCGGTCGGGAAGCCCATCGCGCGGTAGATGAGGCCCGTGTAGAAGTCCACGTTCGGGTAGAGGTTGCGCGAGACGAAGTAGTCGTCGGAGAGCGCGTGCTCCTCGAGCTTCAGCGCGATGTCGAGCAGCTCGTCGGACTTGCCGAGGGCCGACAGGACGTCGTGCGCCGCCGCCTTGATGATCTTGGCGCGCGGGTCGAAGGACTTGTACACCCGGTGGCCGAAGCCCATCAGGCGGACGCCGTCCTCCTTGTTCTTCACCTTGCGGATGAAGGAGTCGACGTCGCCGCCGTTGGCCTGGATGCCCTCGAGCATCTCCAGGACGGACTGGTTGGCGCCACCGTGCAGGGGGCCCCACAGGGCCGAGATGCCGGCGGAGATCGAGGCGAACATGTTCGCCTGCGAGGAACCGACCAGGCGGACGGTGGACGTCGAACAGTTCTGCTCGTGGTCCGCGTGCAGGATCAGCAGCTTGTCGAGCGCGGAGACCACGACCGGGTCCAGCTCGTACTCCTGGGCCGGGACCGAGAAGGTCATGCGCAGGAAGTTCTCGACGTACCCGAGGTCGTTGCGCGGGTAGACGAAGGGGTGGCCGATCGACTTCTTGTACGCGTACGCAGCGATCGTCGGCAGCTTGGCGAGCAGCCGGATCGTGGAGAGGTGGCGCTGCTTCTCGTCGAACGGGTTGTGGCTGTCCTGGTAGAAGGTGGACAGCGCGGAGACCACGGAGGACAGCATCGCCATCGGGTGGGCGTCACGCGGGAAGCCGCGGAAGAAGTTCTTGACGTCCTCGTGGACCAGCGTGTGCTGGGTGATCTCGTTCTGGAAGGTGGAGAGCTCCTCCGCCTTCGGCAGCTCACCGTTGATCAGCAGGTACGCCACCTCGAGGAAGGTGGACTGCTCGGCCAGCTGCTCGATGGGGTAGCCGCGGTACCGCAGGATGCCCTGCTCACCATCGAGGTAGGTGATGGCGGATTTATAGGCGGCGGTGTTGCCGTATCCGCTGTCCAGGGTGACCAGCCCGGTCTGGGCCCGGAGCTTCCCGATGTCGAAGCCCTTGTCGCCGACGGTGCTCTCGACCACCGGGTAGGTGTATTCACCGTCCGCGTACCGCAGTACTACAGAGTTGTCGCTCACGTCATCCCTCACCGACGTAGTGCCTCTTCTTCGAGGTGCCCTGACTGTCTCTACCATCCCCCATTTGGCTCAGCAGAGTGCACTCGGGGTCGACCATTGGGCCAATTGGCGGCACTCAGTGCCGTCAACCTGCTCATCCTGCCCCCTTCGCCCCGGTTCCGGAAGTCCTCCGTGATCTTTCACACCACACTGTCCCCTGTGAGCCGATATGCGAGTGCGGTGAAGCGGCGCCCCGCCGAGACCGTGCGCACCGCCTGGGCGATCGCCTTGCGCGACCCCACCAGGACGACGAGCTTCCTGGCCCGGGTGACGGCCGTGTACAGCAGGTTCCGCTGGAGCATCATCCAGGCGCTCGTGGTGACCGGGATCACCACCGCCGGATACTCGCTGCCCTGGGAACGGTGGATGGTCACAGCGTAGGCATGCGCCAGCTCGTCCAGCTCGTCGAACGCGTACGGCACCTCCTCGTCCTCGTCGGTGCGCACGACCAGCCGCTGCTCGACCGGGTCGAGCGAGGTGACGACGCCCACGGTGCCGTTGAAGACGCCGTTGGCGCCCTTCTCGTAGTTGTTGCGGATCTGGGTGACCTTGTCGCCGACCCGGAACACCCGGCCGCCGAAGCGCTTCTCCGGGAGGTCCGGCCGGGCCGGGGTGATCACCTGCTGGAGCAGCCCGTTGAGCGTGCCGGCTCCGGCCGGACCGCGGTGCATGGGCGCGAGGACCTGGATGTCGCGGCGCGGGTCGAGCCCGAACCTGGCCGGAATCCGCCGGGCGGCGACCTCCACGGCGACCCGGGCGGCGTCCTCGGTCTCCTCCTCGGCGAAGAGGAAGAAGTCGGGCAGACCGTGCGTCACGGGCGGCAGGCCCTCGTTGATCCGGTGCGCGTTGGTGACCACCCCGGACTGCTGGGCCTGACGGAAGATCCGGGTGAGCCGGACGGCCGGCACCGGGCCGCCGGGGGCGAGGAGGTCCGCGAGGACCTCGCCCGCGCCGACCGACGGCAGCTGGTCCACGTCGCCCACGAGCAGCAGGTGGGCACCCGGTGCCACGGCCTTGACCAGCTTGTTCGCGAGCAGCAGGTCCAGCATGGAGGCCTCGTCGACGACGACCAGGTCGGCGTCGAGCGGCCGGTCCCGGTCGTACGCGGCGTCGCCGCCCGGCTTCAGCTCCAGGAGCCGGTGCACCGTCGACGCCTCGGCGCCGGTCAGCTCCGCGAGCCGCTTGGCGGCCCGGCCGGTGGGCGCGGCGAGCACCACCTTGGCCCGCTTGGCCCGCGCCAGCTCCACGATCGAGCGGACCGTGAACGACTTGCCGCAGCCCGGGCCGCCCGTGAGCACCGCGACCTTACGGGTCAGGGCGAGGCGCACGGCCTGCTCCTGCTCCGGCGCGAGCGAGGCGCCGGTGCGGTCGGCGAGCCAGGCAAGGGCCTTGTCCCAGGCGACGTCCCGGAAGGCCGCGAGCCGGTCCTCGTCCGCGGCGAGGAGCCGGCGGAGCTGCCCGGCGAGGGACAGCTCGGCCCGGTGGAACGGGACGAGGTAGATCCCGTTGACGGGCAGCCCCTCGGGGCCCGGCACCTTCTCCCGCACGACGCCCTCCGGATCCCCGGCCAGCTCGCCGAGGCACTCGATGACGAGCCCGGTGTCGACCTGGAGCAGCTTCACGGCGTCGGAGATGAGCCGCTCCTCGGGCAGGAAGCAGTGGCCCTGGTCGGTGGACTGCGACAGCGCGTACTGCAGCCCCGCCTTGACCCGGTCGGGGCTGTCGTGGGGTATGCCGACGGCCTGGGCGAGCCGGTCGGCGGTGAGGAAGCCGATGCCCCAGACGTCGGCGGCCAGCCGGTAGGGCTGGTTCTTCACCACGGAGATCGAGGCGTCCCCGTACTTCTTGTAGATCCGCACGGCGATGGACGTGGAGACGCCGACGCCCTGGAGGAAGACCATCACCTCCTTGATCGCCTTCTGCTCCTCCCAGGCCGCGGCGATGTTCCCGGTGCGCTTGGGGCCGAGGCCCGGGACCTCGATCAGGCGCTGCGGCGACTCCTCCAGGATCGTGAGGGTGTCCAGGCCGAAGTGGGTCGTGATGCGGTCGGCGAAGACGGGCCCGATGCCCTTGATCAGGCCCGAGCCGAGATAGCGGCGGATGCCCTGGATGGTGGCGGGCAGGACGGTCGTGTAGTTCTCGACGGTGAACTGCCGCCCGTACTGCGGGTGCGAGCCCCAACGGCCCTCCATGCGCAGGGACTCCCCCGGCTGGGCGCCGAGCAGCGACCCGACGACCGTCAGGAGATCACCGGAACCGCGTCCGATGTCGACGCGGGCGACCGTGTACCCGTTCTCCTCGTTGGCGTAGGTGATCCGCTCCAGGACCCCTTCGACCACTGCGAGACTGCGGACTTCGCTGGACATGATCCGACGGTAGCGAAGGCCACGGACAACGGGGGCGGCGGTGTGGACGACGCCCGGTCGTCAGCGCATGCCGTCGGCCCTGTTCGCCACCGTCCGGGTACCGAAGGACGCCTGGCGACGGGTGGGGACCGCCCCGTACGAGCTCACCCGGAAAAGGCGGCACCGCGCGGCCGGGGTCGTCGGTCTTCCCGTCTGCGCCACGGCCGACCACCACGGGCTGACGATCCTGCACAGGGACGACGACTTCGCGACGGTCGCCCGCGTGCTCAAGGAAGTCGACCAGCAGGACGTGCGGCGGGCCGGAGGCTGACCGTGTTCAGAGGGCGAGGTACGCCTCCAGCGTCTCCTCCAGGGCCTCCACGCCGTCCCTCGACCACAGGTCGTCGTTGAAGAGCTCGACCTCCACCGGGCCCTCGTAACCCGCCTTCGCGACCAGTTCGCACCAGGCCGGCAGGTCGATCGTGCCCGTGCCCAGCTGGGCCCGGCCGTTGAGGACTCCGGCCGGGAGCGGGGTGGTCCAGTCGGCCAGCTGGAAGGAGTGGATGCGGCCGGCCGCGCCCGCGCGGGTGACGGCGGCGGGGGCGCGGTCGTCCCACCAGAGGTGGTAGGTGTCGACGACCACGCCCACCTGGCCGGCGGGGAAGCGTTCCGCGATGGCCAGGGCCTGGTCCAGGGTGGAGACCGCGCAGCGGTCGGCGGCGTACATCGGGTGGAGCGGCTCGATCGCGAGCCGGACGCCCCGCTCTCCCGCGTACGGGGCCAGGGACCCGATCGCGTCCGCGATGCGGGCCCGCGCCCCCGCCAGGTCGCGGCTGCCGGGCGGCAGGCCGCCCGAGACGAGGACCAGGGTGTCGGTGCCGAGGGCCGCCGCCTCGTCGATCGCCGCGCGGTTGTCGGCCTCCCACCCGTCGTTCGTGAAGAAGCCGCCGCGGCACAGGGTGGTGACGGCGAGCCCGGCGTCCCGTACCAGCGCGGCCGCCGCCTCGACCCCGTACTCCCTGACGGGTTCGCGCCACAGGCCGATGCCGGGGATGCCCAACCGCACGCACTGGGCGACCAGTTCGGGCAGCGGCAGCTGCTTGACGGTCATCTGGTTGATGCTGAAGCGGTCGATGTTCACCGGGGGACTCCGTGGACGTCCAGCAGGGAGCGCATCCTGGCCTCGGCGCGCGCCGGGTCGGGGAACAGGCCGAGGCCGTCGGCGAGTTCGTACGCCCGGGCCAGGTGCGGGAGCGAGCGGGCGGACTGGAGGCCGCCGACCATGGCGAAGTGGTCCTGATGGCCGGCGAGCCAGGCGAGGAACACCACGCCCGTCTTGTAGAAGCGGGTCGGCGCCTGGAAGAGGTGGCGGGAGAGCGCCACCGTCGGGTCCAGGAGCTCGCGGAAGCCGGCCACGTCGCCCGTGTCGAGCGTCCGCACCGCCTCCGCCGCCAGCGGGCCCAGCGGGTCGAAGACGCCCAGCAGTGCGTGGCTGAACCCCTGGGCGTCCCCCGCGATCAGCTCCGGGTAGTGGAAGTCGTCGCCCGTGTAGCAGCGGACGCCCTGCGGCAGCCTCCGCCGGAGGTCGACCTCGCGCCGCGCGTCCAGGAGCGAGACCTTGATGCCGTCGACCTTGTCCGGATGCGCGGCGATGACCTCCAGGAACACCTCCGTGGCCGCGTCCAGGTCGCCCGAGCCCCAGTAGCCCTCGAGCGCCGGGTCGAACACCGGACCCAGCCAGTGCAGGATCACCGGCTCGGCCGCCTGCCGCAGGAGGTGGCCGTAGACCTCCGCGTAGTCCTCCGGGCCCTTCGCCTCGGCGGCCAGGGCGCGCGAGGCCATGAGGACCGCCTGGGCGCCCGATTCCTCGACGACGGCGAGCTGTTCCTCGTACGCCGCCCGGATCGCGTCCAGAGACCCGCCGGTGCCGGTGAGCTGGTCCGTCCCGACTCCGCACGCGATCCGCCCGCCGACCGCCTTCGCCTCGGCGGCGGACCGGCGGATCAGCTCCGCCGCCCCCGCCCAGTCCAGGCCCATGCCGCGCTGCGCGGTGTCCATCGCCTCGGCGACGCCGAGACCGTGGGACCACAGGTGCCGGCGGAAGGCGAGCGTCGCGTCCCAGTCGACGGCGGCGGGAGAGTCGGGGCTGGTGTCGGCGTACGGGTCGGCGACGACGTGGGCGGCCGCGAAGACCGTACGGGAGGTCAGCGGGCCGGTCCCGGAGGGCGCGAGCGGTTCGGCGCGCGGCGCGTACGCCCGCAGCTCGCCGCCCGCGTGGGGCAGCAGGATCACGGACGGACTCACAGCGAGACCTCCGGGACCTCGAGCCGGCGGCCCTCCGCCGCCGACCGCAGGCCGAGTTCGGCGAGCTGGACGCCGCGCGCGCCCGCGAGCAGGTCCCAGTGGTACGGCTCGCCGAGCGCGACGTGGCGCAGGAACAGCTCCCACTGCGCCTTGAAGCCGTTGTCGAACACGGCGTTGTCCGGCACCTCCTGCCACTGGTCGCGGAAGGACTCGCCGGCGCTCAGCGGGAGGTCCGGGTTCCACACCGGCTTCGGGGTGGCGGCGCGGTGCTGGATCCGGCAGCCGCGCAGCCCGGCGACGGCGGAGCCGTGGGTGCCGTCGACCTGGAACTCGACCAGTTCGTCGCGGTGGACGCGGACCGCCCAGGAGGAGTTGATCTGCGCGACGGCCCCGCCCTCCAGCCCGAAGATGCCGTAGGCGGCGTCGTCGGCCGTCGCCTCGTACGGCTTGCCCGCCTCGTCCCAGCGGCGCGGGACGTGCGTGGCGACCTGGGCGGTGACCGAGGTGACCCGGCCGAAGAGCTCGTGGAGCACGTACTCCCAGTGCGGGAACATGTCGACGACGATGCCGCCGCCGTCCTCGGCGCGGTAGTTCCAGCTGGGGCGCTGGGCGTCCTGCCAGTCGCCCTCGAAGACCCAGTAGCCGAACTCCCCGCGTACGGACAGGATCTCGCCGAAGAAGCCGCCGTCGACCAGCCGCTTGAGCTTGCGCAGGCCGGGCAGGAACAGTTTGTCCTGGACGACGCCGTGCCGGACGCCCTGTTCCTCGGCCAGGCGGGCGAGTTCGAGCGCGCCGGCGAGGTCGGCGGCGGTGGGCTTCTCGGTGTAGACGTGCTTGCCCGCCGCGATGGCCTTGGTGAGGGCGTCGGCGCGGGCGGAGGTGACCTGGGCGTCGAAGTAGACGTCGACGCTGTCGTCGGCGAGCACGGCGTCGAGGTCGGTGGACCACTCGGTCAGGCCGTGGCGCTCGGCCAGGGCGCGGAGCGCGTGCTCCCGGCGGCCGACGAGGACCGGCTCGGGCCAGAGGGTCGTGCCGTCGCCGAGGTCGAGGCCGCCCTGCTCGCGCAGGGCGAGGACCGAACGGACGAGGTGCTGGCGGTAGCCCATGCGTCCGGTGACGCCGTTCATGGCGATGCGGACGGTTCTGCGTGTCACGAAGGTGGTCCTCTCCTGGGCGCACACGTGCGTCGCGCTCACCGGAAACACGGATGGAAAGCGCTTTCTATCGGGCAGGACGCTAGCCTGCCGACATCACCGCCGACAAGGCCTCTGGAGGTACGCACGCGATGACCGTCACCCTGGCGGACGTGGCCGCCCGCGCCCGGGTCTCCCCCGCGACCGTCTCTCGCGTGCTGAACGGCAACTACCCGGTCGCCGCCGCCACCCGCGAGCGGGTCATGCGCGCGGTGGACGAGCTGGACTACGTCCCCAACGGCCCCGCGAGCTCGCTCGCCGCGGCCACGTCCGACCTGGTCGGCATCCTCGTCAACGACATCGCGGACCCGTTCTTCGGGATCATGGCGGGGGCGGCGCAGGGGGCGATCGGGGCCGGCGGGGCCGGCGACGCTCTCACGGAGGCGGGGCGGGCGGCTGCCGGGACGGCGCACGAGAGGCCGACGGGCACGTCGACCGACAAAGCGACCGCCAAAGCGACCGACAAGACAAGCGACAAGACAAGCGAGAAGGTGAGCGAGAAGGCCGGCGGCGAGAAGCTGGCCGTCGTCTGCAACACCGGCGGCTCGCCCGCCCGCGAACTCACCTACCTCACCCTGCTCCAGCGGCAGCGCGCCGCCGCCGTGATCCTCACCGGCGGATCCCTGGAGGACCCGGAACACCTCGCCGCGGTGGCGGCCAAGCTGGCCCGGCTCGCGGAGGCCGGCACCCGCGTGGTGCTGTGCGGGCGGCCGCCGCTCGGAGAGCCCCCGGCCGGCGAGCCGGCGGTCGCCGCGACGCTCGCCTTCGACAACCGGACCGGCGCGCGCCGGCTCACCGAGCACCTGCTCGCGCTCGGCCACCGGCGGATCGGTTACGTGGCGGGCCCGGAGAACCGCACCACCACCCGGCACCGCCTCGAGGGCCACCGCGCGGCGCTCGCGGCGGCGGGAGTGGCCGAGGGGCCGACCGTGCACGGTCGCTACGACCGCTCGTCCGGTTACGAGGCGACCGTCGAACTCCTCGGCCGCGAACCGGACCTGACCGCGGTCGTGTCCGCCAACGACACGGTCGCGCTCGGCGTGTGCGCGGCCCTGCGCGACCGCGGCCTGAGCATCCCCGGCGACGTCTCGGTCGCCGGCTTCGACGACCTGCCCTTCGCCGTCGACGCCGTGCCCGCCCTGACGACCGTACGCCTGCCGCTGCACGACGCCGGCGCCCGCGCGGGCCGGCTCGCGCTCGGCACGGAGGCGCCGCCGCAGGGCGGCGTGGCGACGATCGCGGCGGAACTGGTCGTACGGGGCTCGACGGGGGCCCCACGCGGGGCCTGACGGGCACCACGGCGACGCCTGACGGGACGACGCCATGCCGTTCGGGCCGCCCCGCCCCCGGGACGCCACCCCGTACGGCCCGCCCCCGGGCCCGCCGGCTCCGGCCTACCGCGGAGACCGGAGCCCCCCGAGCCCCGTCGCGTCCAGCACCGCGGCCACGGTCTCCTCGACCGTCTGCCCGGCGTTGTCGATCCAGACGCCCTCGCCCGCGAGTTCGGCGCGCATGGCCTCGTCCAGCGGCGCCCAGTCGGTGGTCAGGCGCTTCTCGCGGGCGTTGTTGCGCTCCCATGCCTTCTCCGGGCCCGGGGCGAGGACGACCAGGTGGAGCGGGCCGTCGCTCAGCCGCGCGCGGTAGTGGTCGAGGTGGGAGCGGCGGACCACCACGTCGTCGACGACCGGCAGGAAGCCGGCCGCGCGGAAGCTGTCGGCCAGCAGGCAGGCGTTGCGGGCGCGCAGCAGGATCTGCCGGTCGGCTTCCGGGTCGCCGTCGGGCGTGGGCCAGTGGCCGCCGCGGACGATCAGCTCCTGGAGCGCGTCGACCTCGATGTGGGCGGAGCGCTCGAAACGAGCCGCGAGGGCCGCCGCGACGGTGCTCTTGCCGCTGCCGGGGATGCCGATGACCAGGACGGTGCCGGGGGCGGGTACGGGGCTGTCGACGGTGACGTTCTCGAAGGTCATGCACGCTCTTCCACGGCGACGCGGGCGGGGTCGGGGCCTGATCCGGTCCGTACGCCCGGGGTCTCGCCCGGGGCGCGCACGGGGTCGGGGCCCGGTCGCACGCTACTGGCTTCCGCCTCCCTCCGCCTCCGGATATTCAGCGACGTCAGTGCCACTCCGCCGACCAGCAGTGCCGCCGCGCACCAGCGCAGCGGGCTCACCGGCTCGTCCAGGACGAGCGCGGCCGAGGTCATGCCGAAGACCGGGACGAGGAGTGAGAACGGGGCCACCGAGGAGGCGGGGTGGCGGCGCAGCAGCCAGCCCCAGGCGCCGAAGCCGAAGACGGTGGCGATCCACGCGACGAAGACGATGACGCCGACGCCCGCGGGGTCGAGCGCGCGCAGCGCGGCCAGGTCGCGTGCGGGGCCCTCCACGAGCAGGGAGAGGCCGAGCAGCGGCAGGACGGGCACGGTGCTGACCCACACCATGAAGTTGAGGGGATCGGGCGGGGCGGCCCTGCGGGTGAGGACGTTGGACACGCCCCAGGCGACGGCGGCCGCGATCACCAGGGCGAAGCCGGTCAGGGAGCTCGACGCGCCCTCGTCGACGGCGGCGACGCCGATGCCGGCGAGGGCCACGGCCATGCCGAGCACGCGGACGCGGCCCGGCCGCTCGCCGAGCGCGAGGAAGGCGAACAGCGCCGTGAACACGGCCTGGACCTGGAGGATCAGCGAGGACAGACCGGCCGGCGCGCCCAGGCTCATGCCGGTGAAGAGCAGGCCGAACTTGGCGACGCCCAGGGCCAGTCCGACGCCCAGGATCCACTTCCAGGCGACCTTCGGCCGGCCGACGAAGAACACGGCGGGCAGGGCGGCGACCAGGAAGCGGAGCGCGGAGAAGAGCAGTGGCGGGAAGTGGTCGAGGCCGATCTCGATGACGACGAAGTTGACGCCCCAGAGGGCGGCGACCAGGGCGGCGAGGGCTACGTGGGCGGGGCGCATGTCCTCGAGGATCACCCCGCCCGACCGTGTAGCACCAGCACGGATTCCTTCATGGTTGGATGAAGCACTGCTACATTCACCCGTCCCGTCCCCTCGGCCGCCAGGGAGGCCTCGGTGCTCGATCTCGGACGCCTGAGGGCGCTGCACGCCGTCTCCGTGCACGGCACGGTCGGCGCGGCGGCCGCCGCCCTCGGCTACACCCCGTCCGCCGTCTCCCAGCAGATCGCCAAGCTGGAGCGGGAGACCCGGACGACGCTGCTGGAGCGCAGCGGCCGGGGCGTCCGCCTCACCGACGAGGCCCGCCGGCTCGCCGCGACCGCCGAGCGGGTGCTCGCGCTCGTCGAGGAGGCCGAGGTGCGCCTGGAGGAGCGGCGCGGGCAGCCGGAGGGCCGGCTGCGGATCGGCTGCTTCCCGAGTGCGGCGCGCGGGCTGATGCCCCGGGTCCTCGCCGACCTGGCGCGCCGTCACCCCGCGCTCGACGCCCGCCTGACGGAGGTGGATCCGCACCTGTCGGTGGACCTGGTGGGCCGCGGCGTGCTCGACCTGGCCGTGGCGCACGACTGGGACATCGCCGCGCTGCCCGTACCGCCGGGCGTGGAGCAGGCGGTGGTGGGCGACGACGGCTGCGACATCCTGGTGCCGCGGGACCATCCGCTGGCGGCGCGGGAGAGGGTGCGGCGCGAGGACCTGAGCCGGGAACGGTGGATCACGCAGCCGCCGGGGACGGTGTGCCACGACTGGCTGATCCGGACCCTGCGGGCGACGGGCTACGAGCCGCTGATCGCCCATCAGGCGGAGGAGAACCACACGCAGGTGGCCCTGGTCGCGGCCGGTCTCGGCATCGCGCTCGTCCCGAGGCTCGGGCGCGGGCCGCTCCCGCCGGAGGTGGCGGCGCTGCGGCTCGAACCGGTGCCGGTGCGGCGGCTGTGGGCCCTGTGGCGGGCCGGTGCGGCGCGGCGGCCCGCGATCACGGAGACGGTGCGCACGCTGCAGGAGCTCTGGCCGGAGGTCTCCGCGGCCAGGTGACGGAAGGGCCTTTCCTTGCGCGGAGCCTTGACCTGGCAGTTACTTTCCGGCTATCCGTGGCACCTTGGAAGTTTCCTTCACGGAAGGAGCACCAGTGCACCACCGCGCCCCGTCCCCCTCCAGACGCACCCTCCTGACGGTGACGGCCGCGACCGCCGCGGCCGCCGTCACCGGAACCACCCCCGCGCACGCCACCCCCGCGCACACCGCCGGCCACGGCCAGGACGCGAGGCTGCGCGCCCTCCTCTCCCGCATGTCGCTGGAGGAGAAGGTCGGTCAGCTGTTCGTCATGCGGGTCTACGGCCATTCCGCCACGGCCCCCGACCAGGCCGACGCCGACGCCAACCTCAAGGAGATCGGCGTCCGCACCGCAGCCGAGCTGATCGGGCGTTACCACGTCGGCGGCATCATCTACTTCACCTGGGCGCACAACACCCGCGACCCGCACCAGATCGCGGACCTGTCCAACGGCATCCAGCGCGCCGGGCTCGCCCAGCCCACACCGGTCCCGCTGCTGATCTCCACCGACCAGGAGCACGGCATCGTCTGCCGGGTCGGCGAGCCGGCGACGCTGCTGCCCGGGGCGATGGCGCTCGGCGCGGGCGGGTCGCACGCCGACGCCCGCAGGGCGGCGCAGATCGCGGGCGCGGAGCTGGCCGCCGTCGGCATCCGGCAGAACTACGCGCCGGTCGCCGACGTCAACGTCAACCCGGCCAACCCGGTCATCGGCGTCCGTTCCTTCGGCTCCGACCCGCAGGCCGTGGCCGGTCTGGTCGCCGCCCAGGTCAAGGGCTACCAGCGGGCCGGCGTCGCGGCCACCTCCAAGCACTTCCCGGGGCACGGCGACACGGCCGTGGACAGCCACTACGGTCTGCCGGTCATCACCCACACCCGCGCGCAGTGGGCCGAGCTCGACGCGCCGCCGTTCCGCTCGGCGATCGCCGCCGGCATCGACTCGATCATGACCGCGCACATCGTCGTGCCCGCGCTCGACCCGAGCGAGGACCCGGCGACGCTGTCCCGGCCGATCGTCACCGGCATCCTCCGCGAACAGCTCGGCTACGACGGCGTCGTCGTGACCGACTCGCTCGGCATGGAGGGCGTGCGGACCAAGTACGGCGACGAGCGCGTCCCGGTCCTCGCGCTCAAGGCGGGCGTGGACCAGCTGCTCAACCCGCCGGACCTCGCCGTGGCCTGGAACGCGGTCCTGAAGGCCGTCAGGGACGGCGAGCTGACCGAGGCCCGGCTCGACGAATCGATCCTGCGGATCCTGCGGCTCAAGGCGAAGCTGGGCCTGTTCAAGGGCCCGTACGTCAGCCACGCCGACGTGGACCGCACCGTCGGCACCGCGGCCCATCTGGCCCACGCCGACCGGATCGCCGAGCGGACCACGACGCTGCTCGTCAACGAGGGCGGCTTCCTGCCGGTCAGCCGGCGCAGCCATCCCCGGGTGCTCGTGGTCGGCGCCGATCCGGCCTCCCCGTCCGGCACCACCGGCCCGCCGACCACCACCCTGGCCGGCGCGCTCACCGAACTCGGCTTCACCGCACGGGCGTTGTCCACCGGCATCACCCCGACCGCCGCGAGGATCGAGGAGGCGGTGGCCGCGGCGGCGGGACAGGACCTGGTCGTCGTCGGCACGTACAACGTCTCGGCCACCAGCCCGCAGCGCACCCTCGTCTCCCGTCTCGTCGCGACCGGCGTGCCCGTCGTGACGATCGCCATCCGCAACCCTTACGACGTCGCCCGGGTCGACGGCCAGCGGGCCACGCTCGCCGGCTACTCCTGGACGGACGTCGAACTGCGCGCCGCCGTACGGGTGCTGGCGGGCCGGGCCGAACCGCGCGGCCGGCTGCCCGTGCCCGTTCAGAGCGCGGACGACCCGGCGAAGGTGCTGTATCCGGTGGGCCACGGGCTGACCTACCGCTGAGCCCGCGCCGGGAGACGGGCCCGCAGACGCCCGCGGACGCGCCGGCCCCCGTCCGTACGGTCACGGACGGGGGCCGGCGCGTCAGCCGCGCGCGAGGCGCACGAGGCGCACGAGGCGCACGAGGCCCGCGAGGCCCGCGAGACGTGCGGCGGGCGCGGGGCGCGTCAGGCGCGGGTCACGGGCGCAGGCCGTGCGCCTTGGTGGCGTCCTCGTCGACCGGCTTGTCGATGCGCGCGTCGAAGCGGGCCAGCGGCTTGGCGGCCTGGACGGCGGGCGCCTCGACGCCGGCCCAGGCGAGGATGCGAGCGGTGGCCCTGGCCTTCTCCGCCTCGACCAGACCGGCCACGTTCGCCCCGTGGTTGGCGCCCGGCGCGACGTAGACGTAACTGTCACGCGCACCCTTGCCGAGGTGGAACTTCTCCGAACCCCATGGGTCGTTGCCGCCGTAGACGAACAGCATGCGGTTCGCGTTGTGGCGGACCCAGTTGTCGACGTCCCGCATCACCCACGGCTTGAAGCGCATCGGGATGTCGCTCGGCACGAAGTTCCGGGCGGGCTGGTAGCCGTAGCGGCTGAGGCCCTTGAGGTGGGGCTGCCGGATGGTCGGCGAGCCGAGCTCGGTGGCCGCCTGGTAGTAGTACGGGGTGTACCCCTCCAGGCCCTGGTCGGTGTACGCGGACCAGCCGGAGTAGGCGTCGATGGTCTCGTAGACGGTGTCGTCGCTCGCGGTGGCCGCGTCCGGGATCCGGTCGCAGACGTCCTGGCCGTAGTACTGCCAGAAGCCCCACACGAAGTCGAGGACGACGGCCTCGTAGGCCTTGTCGAGCGAGCCCAGCGTGTTGAAGGTGGCGCCCTCGTCCTTCGCCCAGGCGGCCAGCTTCTTCTGCAGCGGCTCGCGGCGCACCAGCGCCTCGCGCTGCATGGCGTTCAGCCGGTTCCGGCAGTCCGCGGTGCCGACGGTCGCGAAGAACCGGTCGTAGGCCGAGTCCTCCTTCTCGACCACGTCGTTGGGCGCCACGTACGCCACGACGCCGTCCATGTCGCGCGGGTAGAAGCGCTCGTAGTAGGTGGCGGTCATGCCGCCCTTGGAGGCGCCGGTGGACAGCCAGTTCTTGCCGTAGATCCGCTTCAGCGCGGTGAAGATGCGGTGCTGGTCGCTGGCGGCCTGCCAGATGTCGAGCTTCGACCAGTCGGCGGGCTGCGGCCGGGACGGCGTGAAGAAGCGGTACTCCATGGAGACCTGGTTGCCGTCGACGATGCGGGTCGGTTCGCTGCGGCTGGGCGTGGTGCTCAGCGAGTAGCCGCTGGTGCGGAAGACGGTGGGGCGGTCGGTGTCCTTGTGGAGGACGGAGATCCGCTGCGGGAACGTGCCGGCCCACGGGCGGCGGTGGTCGACCGGCTGCTCGTACTCGAGGACGAAGAAGCGGTAACCGGCGTACGGCTTCTCCTCGATCAGGCTCATGCCGGGTATCGCCAGGATGCGGTCCTTGATGTCCGCACTCTGCGAGTCGGCGACGGCCTTGCTGTCCACGTCCGGTTCCGCGGCGGTGGCCACACCGGTGGAGCCGACGGTGCCTATGAGCACCGACAGCGACAGCAGCCATCTGAGCGACTTGCGCATTCACCCTCCCCTTGGTTCACAACGGTGTCGCGAACCTAGCGGGGGTAACGTGCGGGCCGCCAGACCCGGTTGAGCCTTACCTATGCCTCAGCACAGGATCCAGCCGGTGGACGTGCCCCGGCCGGAGACGGTGGCGGACGCCCGGACGCAGCGGTTGAGGGCGTGGACGGTGACCGGTCCGGCCTGCCGGGTGAAACTGCCGGAGTTGACGGCGGCCCGGCCGCCGCGGGGCTGCAGCGACACCGACATCGCCTGCCGCGGTCCCGGCTTCTTCGTCACGGCGAGCGCGCAGACGTACTGCCGGGTGCGGTAGAGCCTCAGCTCGCCGGTGGCGAAGCCGACGGTCCGGGTGGGCCGCCCGGCGCAGACGGACGCGGCGTCCGCGCTGCCGGCCGCGGGCCCCGCCAGGACGAGGAGCCCGGCCGCGACGACCAACGTCAGCACGTACGCGGCCGCCCGGCGAACCGCTCTCCCCGCAACCCCACCGAACACCCGCACTCCTCCCCTGCACCGGCCGTACACGCATACGACGCGACGGGGGCGGGTTCGGTTGCCGCCGGCCGCCCCCGGTGGGGGCGCGGTGGCCGGGATCGGCCCCCGCGCGGCGGTCAGCCGGCGAAGTGGACGACCAGGAGGAAGAGGAAGAAGACCTCGGCGCCGACCAGGGTCCGGTACGCGGCCTTGCGGTGGGGCGCGGGCGAGACCGGAGCGGCGTCGTCGGCGTCCGCGGAGCGGGCGTCCGCGGCGGACGGGCGGGGCTCCGGGGTGGTCAGGGCCCAGATCCAGGCGACTCCCGCCACGGCGAGGGTGGCGAGGTACACGGGCCCCGGGACGTCACCGCAGGGGCCCACCATGACGCAGGCCGTCCCCTGCTCGGTGGCGAGCATGAGGATCACCACGAGGAGCGTCGCCGGGGCGAGGGCGAGGCCGGTCCACAGGGCACGGCCGCGCAGCCGCGTGGCCTCGGACGTCGGGCCGGGCGGTGCCGGCGGGTGGCGGAACTCGTTCATGACGCCGATTCCACCGGCGCCGCCGGATGGCCGGAATGCGCTGTCGTACTCAGACGACCGGGTTCCCGGGCTCAGAACGCCCCGGGCGCGGACGGGCCCGGACCCGGGCCACCCTTCGCCCGCCGGTCCGGTCCGGCCCGGGCCCCCGGCTCAGACCGTCTCGACGCTCGCCGGTTCCTGCTCCGTGTCCTCGCCGATGAACGTGCGCCACAGGGACGCGTACCGGCCGTCGCGGGCCAGGAGTTCGTCGTGGGTGCCGTCCTCGGCGACGCGGCCGTGGTCCATGACGACCACCCGGTCCGCCCGGGCCGCCGTGGTGAGGCGGTGGGCGACGACCAGGGTGGTGCGGCGGCCGGCGAGGCGGTCGGTGGCCGCGTTGACCTGGGCCTCGGTGGCCAGGTCGAGGGCGGCGGTGGCCTCGTCGAGGAGCAGCACGTCCGGGTCGACCAGTTCGGCGCGGGCCAGGGCGATCAGCTGGCGCTGGCCGGCCGACAGGTTCCGGCCGCGCTCGGCGACCTCGTGGAGGTAGCCGCCGTCGAGGGTGGCGATCATGTCGTGGGCGCCCACCGCGCGGGCCGCGGCTTCCACCTCGGCGTCGGTGGCGTCCGGGCGGCCGTACGCGATGGCGTCGCGGACGGTCCCCTCGAAGAGGTACGCCTCCTGCGGCACGACGCCGAGTCGGTGCCGGTACGCGGTGAGGTCGAGCTCGCGCAGGTCGGTGCCGTCGGCGGTGACCCGGCCCGCCGTCGGATCGTAGAACCGGGCGACCAGCTTGACCAGTGTCGACTTGCCCGCGCCGGTCTCGCCGACGAAGGCGACGGTCTGGCCGGCCGGGATCCGCAGGTCGATGCCGGTGAGGGCGTTCTCGCCGCCCGGTCCCTTCGCGCCGTCGTCACCGGCCCCGGCGGAGCCGTAGCCGAAGGAGACGTTCTCGAAGGCGATCTCGCCGCGCAGCGACGGCACGGCGCGCGGGGCGTCGGCGGCGGCGGTGGAGGCCGGCTCCTGGAGCAGCTCCTGCATCCGCTTCAGGGACACCGCGGCCTGCTGGTAGCCGTCGAAGACCTGCGACAGCTGCTGCACGGGCGCGAAGAACAGGTCGATGTAGAGGAGGTAGGCGACCAGCGCGCCGGTGGTCAGCGTGCCCGCCTCGATGCGGTTCGCGCCGACGATCAGGACGGCGGCCGCGGCCGCCGAGGACAGCAGGGTGACGAACGGGAAGTAGACGGAGATCAGCCACTGGCCGTGGACGCGGGCCCCGCGGTACGCCTCGCTGCGGGCCGTGAACCGCTCGGCGCCCGCGTGCTCGCGCCGGAAGGCCTGCACGATCCGCAGGCCGGCGACGGACTCCTGGAGCTCCGCGTTGACCACGCTGATCCGCTCGCGGGCCAGCTCGTACGCCTTCACGCTGGCGCGGCGGAAGAAGTACGTGGCGACGGCCAGGACCGGCAGGGTCGCGAAGACCACGAGGGCGAGCTGGAGGTCGAGCACGAGCAGCGCGACCATGATGCCGAAGAAGGTGACGACGGAGACGAAGGCCGTGACCAGACCGGTCTGGAGGAAGGTCGACAGGGCGTCGACGTCGGTCGTCATCCGGGTCATGATGCGGCCGGTGAGCTCGCGCTCGTAGTAGTCCAGGCCGAGCCGCTGCAGCTGGGCGAAGATCTTCAGGCGCAGCGCGTAGAGGATCCGCTCGCCGGTCCGGCCCGTCATCCGGGTCTCGGCGGTCTGCGCGACCCACTGCACGAGCACGGTCACCAGGGCGAGCGCGGACGCGGCCCACACGGCGCCGATCGCGAGCCGGTTGACGCCCTCGTCGATGCCGTGCCGGATGAGGACCGGCAGCAGCAGACCGGCGCCCGCGTCGAGGGCGACCAGGCCGAGGCTGATCAGCAGCGGAAGCCCGAAGCCGCGGAGGAGGCGGCGCAGGCCGTAGGAGTCCTCCGGGGAGACGGCCCGGGTCTCGTCGACGTCCGGGACGTCGACCGCGGGCGGCAGGGCCTCGACGGCGGCGAGCAGCTCCGGCGTGGCCCCGGGCGCCGCGGTCTCGCGGTCGTCGGTGTCCTCGCGCACCCACAGGGCGGGCGTGATGCCGCGCTCCGCGTCGAACTCGGCGTCCAGCTCGGCCCGCAGCGTGCGGTCCTCCGGCGGTTCGACGGGCAGCGCGTGTCCGGGCGAGACGGCGCCCAGCTCGTCGGGGTCGGTGAGGAGGCGCCGGTAGAGCGCGGAGCCGCGCTCCAGCTCCTCGTGGGTGCCGATCGCGGCGAGCCGGCCGCCGTCGAGGACGGCGATCCGGTCGGCGAGGCCGAGGGTGGAGCGGCGGTGCGCGATGAGGAGGGTCGTGCGGCCCGCCATCACCGACTTCAGGGCCTCGTGGATCTCGTGCTCCACCTTGGCGTCGACGGCGGAGGTGGCGTCGTCGAGGACGAGGAGCCGCGGGTCGGTGAGGATGGCGCGGGCCAGCGCGATGCGCTGGCGCTGGCCGCCGGACAGGGTGAGTCCGTGCTCGCCGACCTTGGTGTCGTAGCCGTCGGGGAGCTCGGCGATGAAACGGTCGGCCTGCGCGGCGCGCGCGGCGGTCTCGATCTGCTCCTGGGTGGCGTCGGGGACGCCGTACGCGATGTTGGCGCGGACGGTCTCGGAGAACAGGAAGCTGTCCTCGGGGACCATGCCGACGGCCGCGCGCAGCGAGTCGAGGGTGAGCTCGCGGACGTCGTGGCCGCCGACGAGGACGGCGCCGCGGGTCACGTCGTAGAAGCGGGGCAGGAGGAGCGAGACGGTGGACTTGCCGGAGCCGGAGGCGCCGACGACGGCGACGGTCTCGCCGGGCCGGATCTCGAGCGAGAAGCCCTCCAGGACGGGGTTGGCCTTGCCGTCGGCGCTCTCGTACGCGAAGGACACGTCGTCGAACTCGACGGTGGCGGGCGCGTCCGCCGGGAGCTCCTTGGTGCCGTCCTCGATGCTCGGCTCGGTGTCGATCAGCTCCAGGACCCGCTCCACGCCGGCCCGGGCCTGCTGCCCGACGGTGAGGACCATGGCGAGCATGCGGACCGGGCCGACGAGGGAGGCGAGGTACGAGGAGAAGGCGACGAAGGTGCCGAGGGTGATCTGCTGGCGGTAGGCGAGCCAGCCGCCGAGCGCGAGCACGGCGACCTGGCCGAGCGCGGGCACGGCCTGCAGGGCGGGCGTGTACCGGGCGTTGAGCCGGATGGTGCGCAGCCGGCCCGCGAACAGCTTCCGCCCGGCCTCGCGGACCTTGCCGGTCTCCTGCTCCTCCTGGCCGAAGCCCTTCACGACGCGCACGCCGGTCACGGCGCCGTCGACCACACCGGCGACGGCGGCGGCCTGCTGCTGCGCGTACCAGGTGGCGGGGTGGAGGCGGGTGCGGCTGCGGCGGGCGATCCACCACAGGGCGGGGGCGACGGCGAGGGCGACGAGGGTGAGCGGGAGGGACAGCGCCGCCATCACGCCGAGCGATATGAGGAACAGCAGCACGTTCCCGATGGTCATCGGGAGCATGAAGAGCAGGCCCTGGATCAGCTGGAGGTCGCTGGTGGCCCGCCCGACGACCTGCCCGGTGGACAGCTCGTCCTGCCGCCGCCCGTCGAGCCGGGTGATGGTCCCGAACATCTCCGTGCGCAGGTCGTGCTGGACGTCGAGGGCGAGGCGTCCGCCGTAGTAGCGGCGGATGTAGGTGAGGACGTAGACGACGACGGCGGAGGCGAGGAGGAGACCGGTCCACAGGCCGAGGGAGCCGGAGCCGTCACCCTTCGCGCCGATGACGTCGTCGATGATCACCTTGGTGATGAGCGGCGCGAGCGCGAGCACGGCCATGCCGGCCAGGGAGGACCCGAGCGCGAGCACCACGTCGGTCCTGTGCCGCCACGCGTACCCCCACAGCCTGCGCGCCCATCCGGGCCCGCGCTCCCCCGCCTGCTTGTCCTGCCCCACCGCCGCCACGTGGCGCCTCCCGTTCGTCCTGCCCTACCGGAAGCCCCAACACGGCCGACGTGCGATTTCATCCCGCCGCAACGATCCGGAGGCGGGGAGTGGGGCCGGTGAGGCGCCCGGCGGGGCGCGCCCTGGGGCGTTCGGTCACGCGGTCCCCGGCGGCGCGACCCACCGCATCGGCTGCCCGGTGACGCGGGCGATCACGTCGAAGTCGCGGTCGTAGTGGAGCAGGGTGAGTCCGGACAGCTCGGCCGTGGCCGCGACCATGAGGTCCACCGGCCCGGCGCTGCGGTGCTCGCCCCGTTCGGTCAGCATCTCCTGGACGCGACGGGCACGGGAGTAGACGCCGTCAGGGACGGCGGTCCAGGTGAAGAGTCGTTCGAGGAGCTGTTCCTTGGCGAGCCGGTCGGGGGCGGACCGGGCCGAGTAGAGGATCTCCAGCTCGGTGATGTCACACAGGGCGACGACACCTTCGGTCGTGAACTTCCGCCACTCGTCCTGGACGTGCTTCCTGGCGATGATCCTTACCGCGGCCGAGGTGTCCACCAGGTAGGTGGCGACGTTCATCGGCGGTAGTTGGCCTTGTCCATGAGGAGGTCGAAGTCGCCGCGCTCGGCCATCTCCGTGAGTTCTTCCAGCGCCCGCAGCCGCTCGTGGCGCCGCGCGACCTCGCGCAGGGCCGCGTTGACCGTGTCCTTCTTGGTCTTGGTGCCCAGTATCTCCGCCGCCTCGGCGAGGGCCAGGTCGTCGACCTCGACGTACAGATTCGACACGGGACGACCTCCATATGCGGGCAACACCTGAAGCATATGTCCGGGGCGATCGGGGCGGCAACGCGCGGCGGCCTCGTTCGCTCCCACGGGTGATGCCCGACCGGGCCGGGGTCAGAGGTGGGTCGGTTCGAACATGCGGAGGAGGGCCGGGAGGACGACCACCGACGGGCCCGGGGTCTTCAGGGCCTCGGTGAGGTCCTCGGCCAGGGTGTCCGGGGTGGTGAGGGTCGCCGGGACGTCGAAGGACCGGGCCAGGGAGACGAAGTCGGGGCGGGCGAGTTCGGTAGCCGTGGCCTCGCCGAAGGAGTCCGTCATGTACTCGCGCAGGATGCCGTAGCCGCCGTCGTCGACGATCAGCCACGTCACGTCGAAGCCGTGCTGCTTCGCCGTCGCCAGCTCCGCGATCGAGTACATCGCGCCGCCGTCGCCGGAGACCGCGAGCACCGGCGTCGTCGGATCCGCGGCGGCCGCGCCCAGCGCGGCCGGGAACGCGTAGCCGAGGCCGCCCGCGCCCTGCGCCGAGTGCATGGTGTTCGGGCGGCGGGCGTCGAACGCCGACCAGGCCCAGTACGCCAGGATCGTCATGTCCCAGAAGCTGGGCGCCGTGTCCGGCAGGGCCTTCCGGACCGCCGTCACCACCTGCTGCTCCAGCTCCAGGCCCTGGGCCGCCAGGCGGTCCGCGACCTTGGCGAGGACCGCCGCCACCCGCTGCGGTGCCGTGGCGTCCGAGCGCGTCTCCACCGTCTCCAGGAGCGCCTGGAGCGCCAGCCGCGCGTCCGCGTGGATGCCCAGGGCCGGGTGGTTCGACTCCAGCTTCCCGGCGTCGGCCTCGATCTGGATCACCCGGCCGCGCGGCGCGAAGGTGTGGTAGTTCGACGACAGCTCGCCGAGGCCCGAGCCGACCACGAGCAGGACGTCCGCGTCCTCCAGGAAGTCCGTGGTGTGCCGGTCCTCCAGCCACGACTGGAGCGACAGCGGATGCCGCCACGGGAACGCGCCCTTGCCGCCGAAGGTCGTGACCACGGGTGCGTCGATCCGCTCCGCGAGCGCGCGGAGCTTGCCCGAGGCGTCCGCGCGGACCACCCCGCCGCCCGCGATGATCGCCGGGCGCTCCGCGTTCGCCAGCAGGTGCGCCGCCACCGCCGTCAGCTCGGGCCGGGGTGCCGGCTCGTCGGGCGTCGCGTCCACGGCCGTGACCACCGGCAGGATCGTCTCGGCGAGCAGCACGTCCTGCGGGATCTCGACCCACACCGGGCCGTGCGGCGCCGTCAGCGCCGACTTCCACGCGGCGGCGATCGCCGACGGGATCTGCGACTGCGTCCTGACCGTGTGCACCGACTTCACGACGTCCCGGAACGACGCCTGCTGGTCGCGCAGCTCGTGCAGATAGCCGTGCCGGCCGCCGCCGAGACCCGCCGTCGGGACCTGCGCGCCGATCGCGAGCACCGGCGCCGACGCGGCCGCCGCCTCCTGCAGCGCCGCGAGCGACATCAGCGCGCCGGGGCCGGCGGAGAGCAGCAGCGGGGCCGCCTCGCCGGTGACGCGGCCGTACGCGTCGGCCGCGAAGCCCGCGTTGTTCTCGACGCGGAGGCCGACGTAGCGGAGGGAGGAGCGGCGCAGGGCGTCGAACACGCCGAGGGCGTGCTGGCCCGGGAGCCCGAAGACCGTCGTCGCGCCGAGGCCGGAGAGGGTCTCGACGACGAGGTCGCCGCCGGTGCGGCCGGGGGGCGGCGTGAGCGCGGCGGCGGTCTGGGCGGGGGTGGGGCGCAGGACGAGGTCGTGGTCGTGGGTCATGCGGGGTCCCTTGGGGCGGCGTGCTGCGTGCGGGTTGGTGTGGGTGGCGGGGCGGGACGGGGGCGAGGCGGGACGGGGGCGGGACGGGGCGGGGGCTTGTCCGGGGCTTCGTCCCGGACCCCTCCCCGCCATCATCCGCTCCCCCTGGACGGGGGGATGAGGCGGGCCCCCTCGCCGTCGTCCGCTTCCCTGACCCGTGGGAGTCGCGAGACGGCGAGGGGCGGCCCCGCGTCGGGCTTACTTGTCCGTGCGGCTCGCCGCGATCTGGCGGGACATGATCGTCGTCAGCTCGTACGCCGTGTGGGAGGCGGCGACCGCCGTGATCTCGGCGTGGTCGTAGGCCGGGGCGACCTCGACGACGTCGGCGGAGACCAGGTTGCAGGAGGACAGGCCGCGGAGGATCTCCAGGAGCTCGCGGGAGGTCATGCCGCCCGCCTCCGGGGTGCCCGTGCCCGGCGCGTGGGCGGGGTCGAGGCAGTCGATGTCGATGGAGATGTACAGCGGGCGGTCGCCGATGCGCTGGCGCAGCTGGTCGGCGACCTCGTCGGCGCCCCGGCGGTAGATGTCGGCCGAGGTGACGATGCCGAAGCCCATCTTCTCGTCGTCCGTCAGGTCCTGCTTGCCGTACAGCGGGCCGCGGGTGCCGACGTGGGAGAGGGCCTCGGTGTCGAGGATGCCCTCCTCGACGGCGCGGCGGAACGGGGTGCCGTGGGTGTACTCGGCGCCGAAGTAGGTGTCCCAGGTGTCGAGGTGCGCGTCGAAGTGGAGCAGGGCGACCGGGCCGTGCTTCTTGGCGACGGAGCGGAGCAGCGGCAGGGCGATGGTGTGGTCGCCGCCCAGGGTCATCATGCGGGCGCCGGTGCCGAGGATGTCGTCGGCGGCGGCCTCGATCGTCTCGACGGCCTCGTTGATGTTGAACGGGTTCGCCGCGATGTCACCCGCGTCCGCGACCTGCGCGAGCGCGAACGGCGAGGCGTCCTGCGCCGGGTTGTACGGGCGGAGCAGGCGCGAGGCCTCGCGGATGGCGTTGCCGCCGAAGCGGGCGCCCGGGCGGTAGGAGACGCCGCTGTCGAAGGGGACGCCGACCACGGCGACGTCGGCGGTGCCGACCTCGTCGAGTCGCGGCAGCCGGGCGAACGTCGCGGGACCGGCGTACCGCGGGATGCGGGACGAGTCGATCGGGCCGCGCGGCGTGTTCTGGTCGCTGCTGCTCATGGTCGGGTCCTCCTGGGGATGTCGGTGGGGTCCGGATCGACGGTAAGTGGCCCGAAAGCGACATTGAAGTGTACGTTTCCTCCACTGTACGGGCGGTCGATGGAGGAAGGGTCCACAGTCGTGTCGGACGTGAGTGCCGTGCCCCCGCCGGAGCCCTCCCCGCATCCCGCGCCGCCGGTCCCGCTCGCCTCGCTGCTCGCCCGCGCGGAGCTCGGCCTGCGCCTGCGCGCCGGTTCGCCCGAGGTCTCGCTGCACTGGGTGCACACCTCCGAGATGGCCGACCCCTATCCGTACCTCCTCGGCGGCGAGCTCCTGCTGACGGCGGGCGTCCAGCTGACCGATCCGGCGCGGTACGTCGAGCGGGTCGTGGAGGCGGGCGCGGCGGCGCTCGGCTTCGGCGTCACGCCGGTGTACGACACGGTGCCGCCCGCGCTGGTGGAGGCGTGCGCCGCGCAGGGGCTGCCGCTGATCGAGGTGCCGCCGCGGACGCCGTTCACGGCGGTGGCCCGGGCGCTGTGGCGGCTGATGGCGGAGGCCCGGCTGCACGAACTGCGCCGGGTCAGCGAGGCCCAGCAGTCCCTCGCGACGGCCGCCGCCCGCCCGGCGCCGGTGCCCGCCGTCCTCGGCGCCCTCGCCTCCCGCCTCGGCGGACGGGCCGTCCTGTTCGGCCCGAACGGTACGGAGTCGGCGGTGGCCGGCCGCGAGATCCCGCCGGAGGCCGGCCGGGCGCTCGCCGATCTGGCGCGCGTCCTCGGACCCCGGCCCGGCGGACCCGCCTCCGCGAGCGGCGAGGGCGGCGGGCTCCGGCTCGCCGCGTACGCGCTGGGCGGCGGCGAGGGGCTGACCCTGGGAGTGGCCGCGGAACGGCGCGCGCCGGGCGACCACACCATCGCGGGCGTCGCCGTCGTCCTGCTGTCCCTGCTCACGGCCCCGCACCGCGCCGCCGGCGTCACCGCCCGCGACACGGCCCTGGTCCGTCTCCTGCTCGGCGCCACCCCCGTGGACGCCGCCCAGGCCCTCGGCCCCGGCCCCTGGACCGTGGTGCACGCCTCCGGCGGCGACGGCACGCCCTTCGCGGCGTCGGCCCTGGCGGCGGCACTGGGCACGCCGCTGCTCGACGCGGGCCGGGCCGACGGGTCGAGCGGGGCCGTGGGTGACGCACCGCCCGGGGCCGGGGGCGACGCCGCCGGGAGCCGTGCGGCCGGAGACGTACGGTCCGGGGCCGGGGGCGACGCCGCCGGGAGCCGTGCGGTCGGAGACGTACGGTCCGGGGCCGTACCGTCCCGGGGCGGCCGGCCGCCGGCCGTGCGGCTGCTGCTGCCCGCTTCCTCCGCCGTCACCGCCCAGCCCGGCTGGATCCTCGGCGTGAGCGCGCCCGCCGAGGCCGGCGCGCTCGCCGCCGCCGACGCCGAGGCCGCCCGCGCCCTGCGCCGGGCCGAGGCGACCCGGACGCCGCTCGTACGGCACCGGGCCGCCGGGTTCGCGGGCCTCGTCGACCCGGACGAGGCGGCGGCCCACGCCCGTACCCTCCTCGCCCCGCTCTCCCCCGTGCTGGCCGACACCCTGCGCACCTGGCTGTCGCTGCACGGCAGCTGGGACCGGACGGCGGTCGCGATGGACATCCACCGCAACACCGTCCGCCAGCGCATCGCCCGCGCCGCGACGCTCCTCGACCGGGACCTGGACGACCCGGACGTCCGGATGGAGCTGTGGTTCGCGCTCAGGTCCGGCTGACCGCCGGTCAGTAGAGCTTGTTGACCGCGGTCTTCGTCGTGGTGCGGAACGCGGTCAGCGGAGCGTCCTTGAGGTCGCCCATCTGGCCCCAGCGGACGAGGGTGACGGTGCGGCCGTCGCGGCCGACGGAGAAGAGGTGGATGTCGGTGCTGCCGATCTGCGGCTCGGCGGTGTCCAGGCTGTAGACCCAGGCGCCCTCCTCGACGGCGAGCTTGCCGTGGTACGCGCTGACGGCCTTCAGGCCCGGGTTCTGCCGCTCCAGCTGCGCGCCGCAGCCGGCCAGGGACTTGCGGAGGGCGTCGACCAGCTTCACGGCGTCGGCCTCGGTGCGGGCGACGTTGGTGACCTGGACGGCGTTGGTCTCGAGCTCGGTGCGGAACTCGCGGTAGCGGCTGTTCTGCGCCGGGATCTTGTACGAGGCGCAGAGGACGCCGCCGTTCTCCGGGACGCCGGTGAATATCCGGGTGGCGGTCCACGGCGTCGACGACGCCGGCATCTGGGAGGCCGCGAGGAACGCGGGCTGGGCGGCGGCCTGCGCCGGGGCCGTCGCGAGGGCCGCGAGCCCGAGGGCGGCAGCGGCGGCGGTGGCCAGTGCGGTACGGAACGTGTTCATGGTGGTGGATCCCCCGTCGGTTCGTTCGGTCGGTGCTCCACCAGCCTCGGGCCGGCGCCCGCCGTCTCGCAACGGTGACGCGCCCGCCGTCCGTCCCGGAACCATTCCACCCCCGCTGACGTGCAAGAACGTGAAGGGTGAGACGCAGGGTCGAGGGGGATGGAATGCCGAAGGACGCCGCCGTCGAGGAGTTCGCGCGGCTCGTGAGCGCGCTGAAGGCGCGGCACGGGAGGAGTTACGAGGCGCTGGGCCGGCGCCTCAACGTCAGCGCGTCCACCCTCCACCGGTACTGCTCCGGGGCGACCGTGCCGGAGGGCTTCGCGATCGTCGACCGCCTGGCCGTCCTGTGCGGCGCCGACGAGGAGGAACGCCGTGCCCTGGAGGCGGCCTGGCAGCGCGCCGACCGCGCCCGCCGCCCGGCGGCACAGACCGCGCCGGCGCCGGCTGCCACGCCGACACCCCCTGCAGTGTCGGCCCCGGACGCGACCGCGGGACCGGCTGCCGCCCCGGCCGTAGACGCCGCCCCGCGCCCGACGGCGGCCCCGGTCGCGGCCCCGGACCCGTCCGTGAACCCTGCTTCCGCGGGCCCTGCTGTCGCCCTCCCCCGCCCCCTCCCCGCCACAGGCACCGCCCTCGACGACGAGCGCCCCGTCGACACCGGCCTCGGCCCCGCCGGCACCGGCCTCGGCCCCGTCGACACCGACATCAGCCCCGTCGTCCCCGTCACCCGTACCGGAGCCGCCCCCGCCCGCCCCCGCCGGCGCCCTCTCCTCGTCGTCGGTGCCGCCGCCGCCGTCGCCGCCCTCGGGCTCGGGCTCGGGGCGCTGCTGCTCCCGACGCCGGGCCCCGGTACCGGTGCGCCCACCACGCCGCCGGCGGCGTCGAGCAGCGCCGGCCCCGCCCCGCTCACGGTCTCGGCCGTCTCCGACGTCCCGCAGGGCGGTTGCGGCGGCACCTACCTCGTCGACCGCGCCCCGCAGCGGATGCCCGCGCCGCCCGACGCCTCCGACGTCTCCGGGGCCGCCGGGTGGGTGCGGGCGCAGGGGGCCGTGCCCGCCGGCGAGACGCCGGTGCGGGTCACGGTGCAGGGGCGGTCGGGGGCCGCCGTCGTGCTGCGGGGGCTGCACGTGCGGGTGGTGGAACGCGGCGAGCCGCTGCCGTGGCGCGCGTACCGGTCGTCCCCGGGCTGCGGCGGGGCCCTCACCCCGCGCCATTTCGCCGTCGACCTCGACCGGCCGCGTCCGCTCGCCCGGCCGGTCGACGGCTACGACGCCTCCGGGGAGGGCCGGTCGATCCCGGCCGTCGCCTTCCCCTACAAGGTCACCGTCTCGGAACCCGAGGAACTGCTCGTCTCGGCGCGGACGGCGGGCTGCGACTGCCGGTGGTACCTGGAGCTGGAGTGGAGTTCGGAGGGGCGGTCGGGGACCGTGCGGATCACGGACGAGGGCGGGCGGCCGTTCCGTACCAGCGGGGCCGCGGGCAGGCCCACGTACGAGTACGACGGCGAGAGTCGGCGCTGGATCACATCGGAGGACTCTGGACAGAGCGGGTGACTGCTGGGTAACTTCGAGGAAAAGAAGGCTGAGCAAGCGCTTAGACAGCATCCACGATGCATCTGAGCGCCGGGCGGCGGCCGGATACCAGGACAGGACCCGAAGGAGGCGGCTCGTGCGCCGTACCGTATTCAACGAGGACCACGAGGCGTTCCGGGAGACCATCCGCGCCTTCATCGAGGCCGAGGTCGTCCCGGTCTACGACGAGTGGTTCGCCGCCGGTCAGGCGCCGCGCGACTTCTACCACAAGCTCGGTGAGCTGGGCATCTTCGGCATCAACGTGCCGGAGGAGTTCGGCGGCGCCGGCCTGGACACCCACAAGTTCGAGGCCGTCCTCTACGAGGAGACCTCCCGCGCCGGCGTGCAGTTCGGCGGCTCCGGCGTGCACGTCCTGCTCGCCCTGCCGTACATCAAGATGCTCGCCTCCGACGAGCAGAAGAAGCGCTACCTCCCGAAGTTCGTCTCCGGCGAGGAGATGTGGGCCCTCGCGATGACCGAGCCGGGCACCGGCTCCGACGTCGCGGGCATGAAGACCACCGCCAAGCTCTCCGAGGACGGCACCCACTACGTCCTCAACGGCGCCAAGACCTTCATCACCGGCGGTGTCCACGCCGACCGCGTGATCGTCTGCGCCCGCACCTCCGCCCCGTCGGCCGAGGACCGCCGCTTCGGCATCTCCCTCTTCGCCGTCGACACCAAGTCCGAGGGATACTCCATCGGCCGCAAGCTGGACAAGCTGGGCCTGCGCACCTCCGACACCGCCGAGCTCGCGTTCGTCGACGTCAAGGTGCCGGTCGAGGACCTGCTCGGCGAGGAGGGCAAGGGCTTCTACTACCTCGGCCACAACCTCGCCTCCGAGCGCTGGGGCATCGCCTTCGGCGCGTACGCGCAGGCCAAGGCCGCCGTCCGGTTCGCGCAGCAGTACGTCACGGACCGCACGGTCTTCGGCAAGCCGGTCGCGCACTTCCAGAACACCAAGTTCGAGCTGGCCGCCTGCCAGGCCGAGGTCGACGCCGCCGAGGCCGTCGCCGACCGCGCCCTGGAAGCCCTGGACGCGGGCGAGCTGACCCCGGCCGAGGCCGCCTCCGCCAAGCTCTTCTGCACCGAGGTCGCGCACCGCGTCATCGACCGCTGCCTCCAGCTGCACGGCGGCTACGGCTACATGAACGAGTACCCGATCGCCCGCCTGTACGCGGACAACCGCGTCAACCGCATCTACGGCGGCACCAGCGAGATCATGAAGTCGATCATCGCCAAGTCGATGGGCCTGTAAGTGCCCGACGCGCACCATTCGGCACTGGATGACCTGCTCGATCTGCTCGATCTGGAGCGGATCGAGCAGGACATCTTCCGCGGCGAGTCCCGCCCGTCGATCGTCCCCCGCGTCTTCGGCGGCCAGGTGGCCGCCCAGGCGCTGGTGGCGGCGGGCCGGACCGTCCCCGACGACCGCCCCGCCCACTCGCTGCACGCCTACTTCCTGCGGGCCGGCGACCCGGGCGCGCCGATCGTCTACAACGTGGACCGCATCCGCGACGGCCGCTCCTTCACCACCCGCCGGGTCGTGGCGGTCCAGCACGGCCAGCCGATCTTCCACCTCTCGGCGTCCTTCCAGGCGTACGAGGACGGCCTGGACCACCAGGACGCCATGCCGGCCGCGCCGGACCCGGAGTCGCTGGAGACACCGGCCGAGATGCTGCCCCGCCACCTCCCCCGCGAGGTCGCGGACCGGCTGATCGAGGCGCGGGCCGCGGTCGACCTGCGCTACGCCGAGACGCCCCCGTGGGGAACCGTCGGGCAGCCGCGCGAGCCGCGCTCCCAGGTCTGGTTCCGGACGAACGGCAAGCTGGCCGACGACCCGCTGCTGCACGTCGTCCTGGCCACGTACGTCTCCGACATGACGCTGCTCGACTCGATCCTCCTCGCCCACGGGCGCGGCGGCTGGGCCGTCGGCGACGTCGTGGGGGCCTCCCTCGACCACGCCATGTGGTTCCACCGCCCCTTCCGGGCGGACGAGTGGCTGCTGTACGACCAGGAGTCGCCGACCGCGTCCGGCGGGCGTGGACTGGGGCAGGCCCGCATCTACACGCAGGACGGCAGGCTCGCGATCTCCGTCATCCAGGAGGGCGTGGTCCGCGTCCCGCGGGCCTGAGCGAGCGCGCCGTTCCTCACCGGCCGCTGCCCCGCGCCTTGCCGCCGGGCAGCGGCTGTTCCGCCCAGATGATCTTGCCGCCGTCGGCGGTGTAGCGGGTCCCCCAGCGCTCGGCGAGCTGGGCCACCAGGAACAGGCCGCGGCCGCCCTCGTCCGAGAGGGCCGCCCGCCGCAGGTGCGGGGCGGTGCTGCTGCCGTCGGAGACCTCGCAGATCAGCGCCCGGTCGCGGATCAGCCGTACCCGGACCGGGTCGACGCCGTAGCGGATGGCGTTCGTGACCAGCTCGCTGAGGATCAGCTCGGTGGTGAACACCTCTTCCTCCAGGCCCCACTCCTCCAGTGTCCGGGTGGCCGCGGCGCGCACCGGCGCCACGGCGGACGGATCGGAGGGCACCTCCCAGGCGGCGGTGCGGTGGGCGTCGAGGACGCGGGTCCGGGCGACGAGCACGGCGACGTCGTCGCCCGGGTGCCGGGGCAGTACGGACTCCAGGACGGCGCGGCAGATCTCCTCCGGGGTGCGGCCGGCCCGGGCGACGGTGCGGCGCAGCAGGTCGAGGCCCTCGTCGATGTCGTGGCCGCGAGCCTCGACGAGGCCGTCGGTGTAGAGCACCAGGGTGCTGCCCTCGGCGAGTTCCAGCTCGGCCGTCTCGAAGGGCAGCCCGCCCAGGCCGAGCGGCGGTCCGCCGGGGACGTGGGGGAACTCGGCGGTGCCGTCGGGGCCGACGAGAACGGGGCCGAGGTGCCCGGCGCGGGCCAGGGTGCAGATCCGTGACGTCGGGTCGTAGATCGCGTAGAGGCAGGTGGCGCCGGTGACCGGCACGACCGTGTCGGCGTCGTCTCCGGCCTCCTCGTCCTGGTCGATGCGGGTGACCAGCTCGTCCAGGTGCCACAGCAGCTCGTCCGGTGGCAGGTCCAGGTTGGAGAAGTTGTGGACGGCGGTCCGCAGCCGTCCCATGGTGGCGGCGGCGTGCAGGCCGTGCCCGACGACGTCGCCCACGACGAGCGCCACCCGGGCGCCGGGCAGCGGGATGACGTCGAACCAGTCGCCTCCGACGCCGCCCACCCCGCCGGCTCCGGCGTGCGCCGGCAGATAGCGATGGGCGACCTCCACGGCGGTCTGCTCGGGCAGGGCACGGGGCAGCAGGCTGCGCTGCAGGGTGACCGCCATGGTGTGCTCGCGGGTGTAGCGGCGGGCATTGTCGATGCTGACGGCGGCGCGGGCGACCAGCTCCTCGGCCAGGGAGCAGTCGTCCTGCTCGAAGGGCTCGGGCTGCTCCGCGCGCCAGAACGTCGCCACGCCCAGGACGACGCCCCGGGCCCGCAGCGGGGCCGCGATCATCGAGTGGATGCCGTGCGCGAGGAGCCGCCGGGCCCTGTCCGGGTCCTGGTGCTGCCACCCGGAGAGCGCGCCCATGTCCGCCTCCATGACGACCTTTCCGGAGCCGAAGCCCGTCGCCTGGGGCGTGGACGAGACGAAGCTGATCAGCTTGCCGACCGAATAGAGCGGGCTGTCTTCGCGGACGCCCCGGTACGCCACCCGGCGCATGTCGGCGTCCCCGCCCGTGGGCTCGTCCCCGCCGATGACGGGATCGGCGAGGTCGACGGTGACGTAGTCGGCGAAGCGGGGGACGGCGAATTCGGCCAGTTCCTCGGCGGTCCGCACCACGTCGAGCGTGGTGCCGATCCGTACGCCGGCGTCGTACAGCAGCCGCAGCCGTTCCCGTGCGATGTCCGCACGGCCGGCGAGCGCCCGCAGTTCGGTGGTGTCCCGCAGGGTGACGACGGTGCCGGAGGGGCCGCCGTTCCGGTCGGTGGGGCGCTGGTTGACCGCGAGCAGCCGGTCGCCGGCCACGTGCACCTCGTCGGCGGCGGTCCGTCCGGAGTCGAGCAGCAGGGTCATGTCCGGGTCGACGCCCAGTTCCCGCGCCGTGCGCCCCTGGGTGTCGGCGGGCAGGTCGAGCAGCCGGCGGGCCTCGTCGTTGGCGAGGACGAGCCGGCGGTCGCCGTCGAGGATGAGCACGCCCTCGCGTACGGCGTGCAGCACCGCGTCGTGGTGCTCGTACATCCGTGTGATCTCGGCGGGTCCCAGACCGTGGGTCTGGCGCATGAGCCGTCGGCTGACCAGGGCGGTTCCGCCGGCGGTGAGCGCGAGGGTGCCGGCCGCGGTCCCGAACAGCAGGGGCAGCTGGTCCTCGGCGGCCCCGCTGACCTCGTCGACCGTGACGCCGGCGGCGACCAGGGCGATCACGTCGCCGTCCTCGCCGACGACGGGCACGACGGCCCGGATGGACGGGCCGAGGGTGCCGGTGACGGTCTCCCGGACGACGCCGCCGGCGACGGCGGGGCCGATGGTGCCGATGTAGTTGCGCCCTATCTGGTCCGGGTTGGGATGGGTGTAGCGCACACCTTCGGGCGTCATGACCACGATGAACGACACCTCGGAGAGGTTCCTGGCCCGCTCGGCCCTGGGCTGCAGCACCTTGGAGGGATCGGGCGAGGCGAGGGCCTCCTCGATGCCGGGCGCGCTCGCGAAGGCCTGCGCGACGGCGAGGGAGCGGCTGCGTGCCTCCCGCTCGCTGTCGCTGCGGGACTGCAGGACGAGCGCCACCATGGCCGCGACGACGAGGAGCACCACGATCGCCACCTGCAGGAGGAAGACCTGCCGGGCGACGGTGCGCGCGCTCAGCATCGAGCGCAGGCGGCCGGTTCCAGCCATGCCTCCAGTTCTAGCACCGAGGGTGAAGTTCGCACCCCCGCGCGCCCCGGCATCGCGCCCGCCGCGCCCCGGCGCCCCGCCGCGCCCGCCGCGCCCCGGCACCGCGTCCGCCCGTCCTCAGTCCAGCAGGCCCGCCGCGTCCAGGACGTACGCGGTCAGCGGCTCGTAGGAGCGCGGGTCCACCACGTGGTCGTCCAGCGGGACGGTGACCTGCATCGTGCCCTCGGCCTCCGCCAGGAACAGCGCGGGGTCGTTGCAGTCCGCGTAGCCCACGGAGTCCACACCGCGCTGGGCCGCGCGTCCCGCCCACCCGTGGTCGGCGACCACGAGGTCCGGCGCGGGCTCGCCCAGCGCCGCGAGGCCGTCGAGGATGGCGTTCATGGGCTCCGGGGAGTGGGTGTGCCAGAGCGAGGCACCGCGCTCGAAGACGGCGACGTCGGAGAACTGCACCACGTAGCCCTCGTCCGCGGTCAGCCCGCCGGGGATCCGCACGATGTCGCAGCCGCGCGTCCGCAGCGCGGCGGCGACCCGGCCGTGGGCGTCGATCAGGGAGCCCGGGTGGCCGGTCGCGAACAGCACGCGCTCCTGCGCGGCGGCGGCCTTCGCGAGCCGGGCGGCCATCCGGTCGAGGGCGGCGACGGTCAGCTCGGGGTCGATGGTGTCCTGTCCGGTCCGGTGCGCCGGGTCGTCGACGACGCCGCACCGCTCGGCCATCACGGCGAGCACGTCCTGCTCGTCGCTCCACCGGTCGCCGAACTCGAGGCCGAACCAGTAGTGCCGGTCGCCGTTGGCGAGCTTGCGGTAGTGGCTGAGGTTGTTGTCACGCGGGGTGGCGACGTCTCCGGCGATACGGGTCCGGACGAGGTGCTCGACGAGGTCGGCGCGGCTGAGTATCGGCATGGGCCCCATTCTGCCGGGCCCACGCGCTCAGCGGCGCACCGTTTCGCCCGGACCCGCGCGGCGCGGGTCCGCCCGGCCCTGCCCGCACGAACCGGTGCCCGGCACGAACCGGTGCCCGCACGGCGCCCGGCCGGCGCCGCCCGTCAGTCGCCCAGCGCCCCGAAGGCGCCGTCCGCCAGGCCGCGCAGCAGGCGTTCCATGCCCGTGCGGTCCAGGGGGGCGCCGCCCAGGTGGGGGGTGGAGTTGAGGAGGCCGAAGACGGCGTGGACGGCGGCGCGGGCCTCGGGTTCGCCCGCGCGCGGGTACAGCTCGCGCACGACCGTGACCCACAGCTCCACGTACTGCCGCTGGAGCTGGCGCACCCGCTTGCGGTCCTCGTCCTTGAGGCGGTCGAGCTCGCGGTCGTGGAGGGTGATGAGGGGCCGGTCGTCGAGGGCGAAGTCGATGTGGCCGTCGATGAGGGAGCCGAGGACGGCGCGCGGGTCGCCGTCCGACTCGGCCACCCGCAGGCGGCCGCCGTCGAGCAGCCGCTCGCTGATGCCGACGAGCAGTTCCGCGAGCATCGCGTCCTTGCCGGGGAAGTGGCGGTAGAGCCCGGGGCCGCTGATGCCGACGGCGGCTCCTATCTCGTCCACGCCCACCCCGTGGAAGCCGCGCTCGGCGAAGAGGCGGGCGGCCTCCTTCAGGATCTGCTCGCGCCGCGTCGGGGCGTCGGTCCGCGTGGGGCTCGTGGTCATGGATTCGATTCTAGACAACCCCGTTAGCGGTCGTTAACCTGGAGGGCATACGTTAACGGTCATTAACAGCACTCCTGAGCGAGTGGACCGACCGAGCAAGGGAGCTCGACGGATGCAGCAGGCACCTGTGCTGACGAGCGCGGCCGATCCCGCGTCGGCGGCCTGGCAGGCCAACGAGGCGGCTCACCACGAGCTGGCCGCCACCCTGCGGGCCAAGCTCGCCGCGGCCGCCCTCGGCGGCGGCGCGAAGGCCCGCGCCCGGCACACCGCGCGCGGCAAGCTGCTGCCGCGCGACCGCGTGGACACCCTCCTGGACCCGGGCTCGCCCTTCCTGGAGCTGGCCCCGCTCGCCGCGAACGGGATGTACGGGGACGCGGCGCCGGCCGCGGGCGTGATCGCGGGCATCGGGCGGGTCTCGGGCCGCGAGTGCGTGATCGTCGCCAACGACGCGACGGTCAAGGGCGGCACGTACTACCCGATGACGGTGAAGAAGCACCTCCGCGCGCAGGAGGTGGCGCTGGAGAACCGTCTCCCCTGCCTCTACCTGGTCGACTCGGGCGGCGCCTTCCTGCCCATGCAGGACGAGGTGTTCCCGGACCGCGAGCACTTCGGGCGGATCTTCTACAACCAGGCCCGGATGTCCGGCGCCGGCATCCCGCAGATCGCCGCGGTCATGGGCTCCTGCACGGCCGGCGGCGCGTACGTCCCCGCGATGAGCGACGAGGCCGTGATCGTGCGCGAGCAGGGCACGATCTTCCTGGGCGGCCCGCCGCTCGTGAAGGCCGCGACCGGCGAGGTCGTCACGGCCGAGGAGCTCGGCGGCGGCGAGGTCCACTCCCGGATCTCCGGCGTCACCGACCACCTGGCCGAGGACGACGCCCACGCGCTCCGCATCGTCCGCAACATCGTCGCCACCCTGCCCGAGCGCGGCCCGCTGCCCTGGAAGGTGGAGCCGTCCGAGGAGCCGAAGGTCGACCCGGCGGGTCTGTACGGCGCGGTGCCGGTGGACTCGCGCACGCCGTACGACGTGCGCGAGGTGATCGCGCGGGTCGTGGACGCCTCCCGCTTCCAGGAGTTCAAGGCCGAGTACGGGCAGACGCTGGTCACCGGCTTCGCCCGGATCCACGGCCACCCGGTCGGCATCGTCGCCAACAACGGCATCCTGTTCGCCGAGTCGGCCCAGAAGGGCGCGCACTTCATCGAGCTGTGCGACCAGCGCGGCATCCCGCTGGTGTTCCTGCAGAACATCACCGGCTTCATGGTCGGCAAGGCGTACGAGCACGGCGGCATCGCCAAGCACGGCGCCAAGATGGTGACGGCCGTGGCCACCACCCGGGTGCCGAAGCTGACCGTGGTCGTCGGCGGCTCGTACGGCGCGGGCAACTACTCGATGTGCGGCCGGGCGTACTCGCCGCGCTTCCTGTGGATGTGGCCCAACGCCAAGATCTCCGTCATGGGCGGCGAGCAGGCCGCCTCCGTCCTCGCCACGGTCAAGCGCGACCAGCTCGGCGACGCGTGGAGCGCCGAGGAGGAAGAGGCCTTCAAGGACCCGATCCGCGCGCAGTACGAGACGCAGGGCAACGCCTACTACGCGACGGCCCGGCTGTGGGACGACGGCGTCATCGACCCGATGGAGACCCGGCAGGTGCTGGGTCTCGCCCTGACCGCCTGCGCCAACGCGCCCCTGGGTGACCCCCAGTTCGGCGTCTTCCGGATGTGAGGGACACCCAGACGATGCAGCAGCACATGTTCGACACCGTCCTCGTCGCCAACCGCGGCGAGATCGCCGTCCGGGTCATCCGCACCCTGCGCGAGCTCGGCGTGCGTTCCGTCGCCGTGTACAGCGACGCGGACGCCGACGCCCGGCACGTACGGGAGGCGGACACGGCGGTACGGATCGGGCCCGCACCGGCCTCCGAGTCGTACCTCTCCGTCCCGGCCCTGCTCGACGCCGCCGCCCGCACCGGCGCACAGGCCGTCCACCCCGGCTACGGCTTCCTCGCGGAGAACGCCGCCTTCGCGCGGGCCTGCGAGGAGGCGGGCCTGGTCTTCATCGGCCCGTCCGCCGACGCCATCTCCCTGATGGGCGACAAGATCCGGGCCAAGGACACGGTCCGGAAGGCGGGCGTGCCGGTCGTCCCGGGCGCCGCCGACCCCGACATCGCCGACGCCGCCCGCGAGCTGGGCGCGCCCGTGCTGCTCAAGCCGAGCGCGGGCGGCGGCGGCAAGGGCATGCGCCTGGTGCGCGACCTCGCCGTCCTGGAGGAGGAGATCGCGGCGGCGCGGCGCGAGGCCCGGTCCTCGTTCGGCGACGACACCCTGCTCGTGGAGCGGTGGATCGACCGGCCCCGGCACATCGAGATCCAGGTCCTCGCCGACGCGCACGGCAACGTGGTGCACCTGGGCGAGCGCGAGTGCTCGCTGCAGCGCCGCCACCAGAAGATCATCGAGGAGGCGCCGAGCGTCCTGCTGACCCCGGAGATCCGGGCGGCGATGGGCGCGGCGGCGGTCGAGGCGGCGCGGTCCTGCGGCTATGTGGGCGCGGGCACGGTCGAGTTCATCGTGCCGGGCGGCGACCCGTCCTCGTACTACTTCATGGAGATGAACACCCGTCTCCAGGTCGAGCACCCGGTGACCGAGCTGATCACCGGACTCGACCTGGTCGAGTGGCAGCTGCGGGTGGCGGCCGGCGAGCCGCTGTCGTTCGGACAGGACGACGTCCGGCTGGACGGCTGGGCGATCGAGGCCCGGATCTGCGCCGAGGACCCCTCGCGCGGATTCCTGCCGTCCGGCGGCACGGTCCTCGCGCTGAACGAGCCGCAGGGCGACGGGGTCCGCACCGACTCGGGCCTCGCCGAGGGCACCGAGGTCTCGTCCCTCTACGACCCGATGCTGTCGAAGGTCATCGTCCACGCCAAGGACCGGCCCACCGCCCTGCGCAAGCTGCGCGCGGCCCTCGCCGACACGGTCACCCTGGGCGTGCCCACCAACGCGGGCTTCCTGCGCAGGCTGCTGGCCCACCCGGACGTCGTCTCCGGCGACCTGGACACCGGTCTGGTGGAGCGGGACGCGGAGAGCCTGGTGCCGCGGGGCGTGCCGGACGAGGTGTACGCGGCGGCCGCGGCGGTACGGCTCGACGCGCTGGCGCCGGAGGCCCGGGACGGCTGGACGGACCCGTTCTCGGTGCCGAGCGGCTGGCGCATGGGCGGCGCCCCGAAGCCGCTCGCCTTCCCGTTCCGCGTACCGGGACTCGAGCCCGTCACTCACTCGGCGCCGTCCGGCGGGCGGGTCGCGGAGCGGTCGGTGACCGTGACCGTGGACGGGCTCACCCACCACTTCCACCGCGCCGGCCACTGGCTGGGCCGCGACGGCGACTCCTGGCACGTGCTCGACCACGACCCGGTCGCCGCCGCGCTGTCCGGCGCCCGCCACGGCGGTGCCGACACGCTCGCCGCGCCGATGCCGGGCACCGTCACGGTCGTCAAGGTGGCGGTCGGCGAGGAGGTGGCGGCCGGCCAGAGCCTGCTGGTCGTGGAGGCGATGAAGATGGAGCACGTCATCTCCGCCCCGCACGCCGGCACCGTCACCGAGCTGGACGTCACGCCCGGCACGACCGTCGCCATGGACCAGGTCCTGGCCGTGGTGACGCCCCGCGAGACCGCCGAGGAGGACGCATGACCGCCGGTCTGCCGATGACCGTGCCCGCCGCCGGGCTGCCCGCCCGGGTCAGGATCCACGAGGTCGGGCCGCGCGACGGCCTGCAGAACGAGAAGACGGCCGTCCCGACGGACGTGAAGGCCGAGTTCGTGCGGCGGCTGGTCGCGGCCGGTCTGACGACCGTCGAGGCGACGAGCTTCGTGCACCCGAAGTGGGTGCCCCAGCTCGCCGACGCCGAGGAGCTGTTCCCGCGCGTCCGTGACCTGCCCGTGCGGCTGCCGGTGCTGGTGCCGAACGAGCGCGGCCTGGACCGGGCGCTGGCGCTCGGCGCCCGCGAGGTCGCCGTGTTCGCGTCGGCCACCGAGTCCTTCGCCAGGGCCAACCTCAACCGGACCGTCGACGAGGCGCTCGCGATGTTCGCGCCGACCGTCACCCGGGCCGTGGAGGCCGGTCTGAAGGTCCGCGGCTACCTCTCCATGTGCTTCGGCGACCCGTGGGAGGGCGCCGTCCCGGTCGAGCAGGTCGTCCGGGTCACCAAGGCCCTCGCCGACATGGGCTGCGACGAGCTGAGCCTCGGCGACACCATCGGCGTCGCCACGCCGGGCCACGTCAAGGCGCTGCTCGCGGCGCTGAACGAGGCCGGGGTGCCCACCTCCCGCCTCGCCGTGCACTTCCACGACACCTACGGGCAGGCCCTCGCCAACGCCTACGCGGCGCTGGAGCACGGGGTCACCGTCTTCGACGCCTCCGCCGGAGGCCTCGGCGGCTGCCCGTACGCGAAGTCCGCCACCGGCAACCTCGCCACCGAGGACCTGGTGTGGATGTTCCGCGGTCTCGGCATCGAGACCGGGGTCGATCTGGCCGCCCTCACCGACACCAGCGTGTGGATGGCCGACCAGCTGGGCCGACCGAGCCCGTCCCGTACCGTCCGCGCCCTCTCCCACAAGGAGTCCTGAGCATGTCCCTCGACCACCGGCTCTCCGAAGAGCACGAGGAACTCCGCCGTACCGTCGAGGAGTTCGCCCACGACGTCGTGGCGCCGAAGATCGGCGACTACTACGAGCGGCACGAGTTCCCGTACGAGATCGTCCGCGAGATGGGCCGCATGGGCCTGTTCGGCCTGCCGTTCCCCGAGGAGTACGGCGGCATGGGCGGCGACTACCTGGCGCTCGGCATCGCCCTGGAGGAGCTGGCCCGGGTCGACTCCTCGGTCGCCATCACCCTGGAGGCGGGCGTCTCGCTGGGCGCGATGCCGGTCTACCGCTTCGGCACGGAGGAGCAGAAGCGGGAGTGGCTGCCGAAGCTGTGCGCGGGCGAGATGCTCGGCGCGTTCGGCCTGACCGAGCCGGGCGCCGGCTCGGACGCGGGCGGCACCCGCACCACCGCCGTCCGGGACGGCGACCACTGGGTGATCAACGGCTCGAAGTGCTTCATCACCAACTCCGGTACGGACATCACGGGTCTGGTCACGGTCACCGCCGTCACCGGCCGCAAGGCGGACGGCAAGCCGCTGATCTCCTCGATCATCGTCCCGTCCGGCACGCCGGGCTTCACGGTCGCCGCCCCGTACTCGAAGGTCGGCTGGAACGCCTCGGACACCCGTGAGCTCTCCTTCGACGACGTCCGCGTCCCGGTGGAGAACCTCCTCGGCGAAGAGGGCCGCGGCTACGCCCAGTTCCTCCGCATCCTCGACGAGGGCCGGATCGCCATCGCGGCGCTCGCGACGGGTCTCGCGCAGGGCTGCGTCGACGAGTCCGTGAAGTACGCGAAGGAACGTCACGCCTTCGGCCGCCCGATCGCCGACAACCAGGCCATCCAGTTCAAGATCGCCGACATGGAGACGTGCGCCCACATGGCCCGCATCGGCTGGCGCGACGCGGCCTCGCGCCTGGTGATGGGCGAGCCCTTCAAGAAGGAGGCGGCGATCGCGAAGCTGTACTCCTCCACGGTCGCCGTCGACAACGCCCGCGAGGCCACCCAGATCCACGGCGGCTACGGCTTCATGAACGAGTATCCGGTGGCCCGCATGTGGCGCGACTCGAAGATCCTGGAGATCGGCGAGGGCACGAGCGAGGTCCAGCGCATGCTGATCGCCCGGGAGTTGGGCGTGACCGGCTGACCCCTGGTCGACGGTTGATGTGAATGCGGCCCGCCGAGTACGCCTCGGCGGGCCGTTCGCACGCCGTGGCGCATCAGGGTCCGATGCTGAGCCCGTCACCCACAAGTGGCATATTCACACAACGCGTCCATCCGGACACTCTGCGTGCGGTACGGTTCACACAAATCGGCCCCCGCGATGGCGGGAACCATCCGCGAGGGCCTAGACCACCAGTGGAAAGCGCTCCACCGTGATGTACCGGCACTTTATCGCGCCCTCGCGCGGCTTCACCCAGTTCTCCCACGAGCTCATCCGGCACCCACGCCTCAGCTCCGACGCCGTACGCCTCCTGGCCTGGCAGCTTTCCCTTCCCGACGGCGCCCGCGAATCACTCTCCCGAACGGCTGAACGTGCCCGGATCGGGGCATGCGCCTTCACCCGCGCGAAGCGGCAGCTCAAGGAGGAAGGGTTCGTCCACGAGCGGCGGGTCCAAGGACCCGGTGGACGGTGGGTGACCCAACAGCTGGTCTCCAACCGGCCGTTGAGCGCGGGCGAAGCCGCCAAGCTGCTCGGGCGGACACCCGCCCCCGTCACCCCCTCACCGAGTCCCGCGAATCCGGCCGCCGGTGAGCCGACACCCCCGCCCGCCGACGGTCATCCAAGGCAAGACCCCGGCGAAGACACCTCCAACCGTCCGCCCGAGCCGGATCGCGCCCCCGGCCCCGCACCCGACACCCCCGGCCCCGGTCCCGCACCCGACACCCCCGCCCCCGCCCCCGCCCCAGCCCCCGACGCCCCCGTACCCGTACCCGTACCCGTACCCGACGCCCGCGAAGAGGCCCGCGCCCTCGTCGGCGGCCTCCCCCTCCTCTCCCCCGCCCTCCGCGGCATCCCGGCCGGCATGCGCACGGAACTCGCCCACCTCGCCACCGCCTGGCTCAGCGCCGGACACAGCCCCGCCGACATCCAGGCCCACATCCACCGCAACCTGCCCTCCGGCGGCACGCCCGTACACCGCCCCGGCGGGCTCGTACGGTACCTACTCCGCGAAGTCCCGCCCGTAGCACCGCCACAGCCCCCACCACCCACCGCGCCCGGGATCTCCGCCCGACTCGCCTCGACCCGGGAATGCGAGGGCGCACACGACCAAGTCATGCTGTTCCGGCCCGTGGGCGACGAGACACTGTGCCGCCTGTGCACGCCTGACCTGATCGGCCAGGGCGGATCCTAGACAGTCCCTCAACCGTGTAGGTCGTGGGCTTGGGCGCCACCATGTCCGGTGTGGTGCCTTCAACGGTCAGGTTCCCGGTCCACAGCTCGTACCGGTTGCACCAGGCGCCGCCGAAGTCGACGCGTCGCCCGCCGGGCTCCAGTTTCCAGCCCGCCGCCTCCCAGCGGGCGAGGAGGTCACCGCAGACGAAGGCCCGGTGAGCTTGCAGCATGACCCACCTGCCCTTGTCGACCTCGGTCGCCGAGTCCTTGTTCATGGCAGACGCCATCTGCCACAGACACGACCAGTCCACACCCGGAGTCAGCGGGCCGACAATGCCGACCTCCCCCAGCCTCCGCTCGTCCAGATGATGCGTGGCATAGCCGAAGACGGTACCGAACAGGGGAAACGCACAGGTCCGCGTCCGGCCTTCCGCACCACTGACATTGCGCATAACGTCAACTCCGATAGCAGCGCGGCCCGGACGTCTTCTCCACACCCGGGCCGCGCTGTGTCCGATGGGTCGGTCAGGTCAGCAGCACGGACCGTCACCACAGCAGGCCGGCGCGTTGCAGTCCGCCGCGAACCCCCACAACGACCTGTCCACCTCGAACCCGGCGCCGCGGATCAGATCCATGACGTCGAGCATCAGACCGGTCGTGCGGGTCTTGGAGTTCGGCGCGTGGTGCAGGAACCGGCCGAAGTGCTCCTCACACCACTCCGCGTACTCCTGGCTGTGGAGCATGAACGTGTGCCACGCCGGATCCACATCCCGGCTGGGCGCCATCACATCGCCCTTCTCGGTCGCCCCCATCACCCACAGAAACGCCAGGCCTTCGTTCATGACCCGACCGGCCCTGCCCACATCCATGCCGTACTCGTCGGCGCAGAACGCCGTCAGCCTGTCGAACAGCTCAGGGGACACAAGGTCCTGACCGCGCCGCAGGGCGACGGGCCTCTCGGGTGCAAGCGTCATGAGGAAGTCCCTTCTTCGGTAGGCGTGATGGGAGGCTGTGGCGCAGCGGGCTGGGGACACCTGTCGGTGTGCCAGTAGGCGGGGACCAGATTCACGGCGTCTCCCGGACGCCGATAGCCGCGCCGCACCGGCTCATTCCGCTCGATCGCCTGCCTGCACGCAGGACAGATCTGCCCCTCAGGCGCGTACGTGCCGTATTCCACCAGCCGGGCGTGAGTGCCCGCCGCCGACGCCGTTCCCGCTCTCGCCATACCGTCCGCCTCCTGGATTTCGCGACAGGTCGATAATCCTGCGGGCAGCCGAGCGCATCTAGCCTGTTTCCCGTTCCCTCAAGAAGTCGTCCCGAATTTCTTCTACATGGGCTCGCATTTCGTCGCCTGAAAGTGCCGAACACGCGAATCCATCGAACTTTCGAACGTAAGTCGTCACGTCACGTGGATCGGTCACCACTATCTCGGCATGCACCGTCTCGACCGTGACCATGCGGCCATCACGAATGACAAAGGCATGGTTCGCGATGTCGTTCTGCCGAGACGCCAGTGGAACGACCCGGATGTCGATGTGCGAGAGTCTCGACACAGAGATGATGCGGTCGAGTTGGGCAGCCATCATCAACGGAGAGACGATCTTCCAGCGAAGAGCGGTCTCGGTCATGACGAAGCGAAGCGTCTTGGAACCGTCGAACAGGACGGATTGGCGTTCCAGTCGGCCGCTGATGGTTCGGTTGAGCGCGTCGACACTCAGTTCATGGCGCCTGAGCACGGCACGGATGTACTCGGGCGTCTGGAGAAGTCCAGGCACAAGGGCCGGCTGGAACAGACGCAAGGTGGTCATCTGGGCTTCGAGCGCCATGGCTGCGGCCTGGCCCTTGTGGATGCCGGCACGCTTGAGGAGCCGCCAGGCGGTAGCCTCCGCGGTGGCTGCCCTGGCGACCTCTGTGAACTCTGCCTTGATCTCTGCGGACACACCGATGGCCGTAAGGATGCGTTCGACGTCGGTGGCGCTGGGCAGAAGCTTGGCGTTCTCGATCTTCGACAGCTTCGACGGAGACATGAGCGCGCTGCGGGCTACTGCTTTGGCCTCCCTTCCGGATGCCTCACGCAGAGCTCGCAGCGCCGCCCCCAACTGTGCGTTGTTCACTTGCCGTACTTGGCCCACCAGTCGGTGAACGGCTCGGCGTGTGCAAGCGCCGCCTGCCGGTAGACAAGAAATCTCTCCGTCTCCGCTACCGGCAGCACGTTCGCACCTCGGAAGGCACCGTGCTCGTCGTACTCCATCACTGCCGTGTCAGCCGAGTCGAAGAGCCAGAAATCGGGCACCCCGGCCAGCGGGTTCGGCGCGTCCGTCACGTCGAGAATGAAGAATTCCTCCCCTCCGGTCATGTTCTTTCGGTACCCCCAGCCCAGCTCGAAGCGCAGATACTCCGTGAGCGGTCGAGTCAGGACATGAACGCGATAGACACGCTTGCCCCGGCCGGTGTGAGACCGGAGCTCCGCCACCCATTCGGCGTTGTATCCGTCCGGTTGCGGCTCTCCCGCCCGAAACAACTCATAGGCGTCCGTGTTCCCGGACCGGCTGTAGTCGTCCAAGGTCTCCAGGCGGAACGCCTCCCGCTCGAACGAGTCGAAGAGGTCGCCGAGCGTCCTAGACGAGCCCATCGGCAATGGCCTTCTTGAGCAGCTCCGCGGGGATCTCGACCAGCGTCTCGTGAGCGGGAATTCTGAGCCCGTGGTCGGTCGGGGTCTCCCCCTGCACGAGAAACGTCCCACGATCGGTCGCGTAGATCGTCGGACAATCCTTGAGGTCGCACGTACTGACGAGCTTGGTCACCTGCATGCCGATCGGTTCCCCTCTCCGTCTGGTTGATGCCGAGTTCGATGCTCCCGAGGACACGGCACAAGGGGCAAGGGATCACGGTTGAAAGAACGGGAAACCGCCTCCGTCACTCCATCAGAGGGCCCGACCGCTCCTGCATTCGACGGCCGGAGCCGGACCCGTCTCGCGGAGGTCCCGACCGGAGGTGGCAGGCCTTCGTCGCTTTCGGGTCACCCCGGGGCTGTTGATCCAAGTGAGGGTAGGCTAACCTGCTCGCCATGAGGTAAGGCTTACCTACCTCACCCCCCCTTTTTTTGCGACCCTCCGGAAGCCGACCGGCCCGGCACGTACCGAAAGCGACTCCGCCATGCCCAGCACCGCCCGAGCCACCTCCCTCACCCGTCGCGGCCTGCTTGCCGCGGGCGGCGCCCTCGGGATCGGCGCCGCGCTCGCCGCGTGCGGCGGGAAAGACGCGAAGGACGGCGGCTCCGCGAAGCCCTCGGCCTCCGGCAAGTCCGGCGCCTGGGAGTTCAAGGACGACCGCGGCCAGACGGTGAAGACGGCGGCGACGCCGAAGAACATCGTCGCCTTCACCGGCATGGCCGCCGCCCTGAAGGACTTCGGCATCGAGGTGAAGGGCGTCTTCGGCCCGACCTACGTCGAGGACCCCAAGACGAAGACGAAGAAGGCCGACGTCCAGGCCGGCGACCTCGACATCGACAAGGTCACCGTCCTCGGCAACGTCTGGGGCGAGTTCAAGATCGAGGAGTACCTCAAGCTCCAGCCCGAGGTCCTCATCACGGACATGTGGGAGAAGGACGCCCTCTGGTACGTCCCGGAGGAGCAGAAGGACAAGATCCTCAAGATCGCTCCCAGCGTCGCCCTGTGGGCCGCCGGGACGTCGATGCCCACCGTGCTCCAGCGCCACGTCGACCTCGCCGCCTCGCTCGGCGCCGACGTCACCAGCGACCGGATCAAGGCGGACAAGGCCCGCTTCGAGGCCGCCGCCGAGCGGGTCCGCAAGGCCGCCAAGGCCAAGAAGGGCATCAAGGTCCTCATCGGCTCCGGCGCGCCCGACACCTTCTACGTCTCCGCCCCGGCCCGCCCGACCGACACCCTCTTCTTCCAGGAGCTGGGCGTCGACCTGATCGTCCCGGACAAGCTGGACCCGACCGGCTGGTTCGAGCTGCTCAGCTGGGAGAACGTCGACAAGTACAAGGCCGACGTCATCCTCCTCGACAACCGCACCTCCGCCCTCCAGCCCGAGGCCCTGAAGGCCAAGCCGACCTGGGCCGCGCTGCCCGCCGTCAAGGCCGGCCAGGTGTTCCCGCGCGTCACCGAGCCGATCTACTCGTACGCCAAGTGCGCCCCGCTCCTGGAGGACCTGGCCAAGGCCCTCGAGAACGCCAAGAAGGTGTCCTGACCCGTGACGAACGCCGAGACCGCCCCGTTCCAGTTCTTCTCCCTCCAGGTCGACCGGACGCGGCGGCTCGGCCCGTCCCTGGTCCGCGTCACCTTCACCGGTGAGGACCTGAAGCGCTTCGCCGCCGGCGGCCGCGACCAGTCGCTCTCGCTGTTCCTGCCCCACCCGGGGCAGGACGCGCCGGTGCTGCCGCCGCTCGACGACCCGGACATGTACGCGATCCTCGGCGCCTACCGGGCCATGCCGCACGACGAGCGGGCCGTGATGCGCTCGTACACCGTCCGCGCGCAGCGGACCTCCCCGGTGGACGAGGTCGACATCGACTTCGCCGTACACGAGGACGGCGGCCCCGCCTGCCGCTGGGCCCAGCAGGCCACGGCAGGCGACAAGGTCGTCGTGCTCGGCCCCGCCGTGGCCGAGAACACCGGGGTGCGCTTCCAGCTGCCCGCGGACGCCGACTCCGTGCTCCTCTGGGGCGACGAGACGGCACTGCCCGCCGTCTCCGCGATCCTGGAGTGGCTGCCGGCCGAGACCCGCGCCCACGTCTACCTCGAAGTCCCGTACTCCGGCGACCGCGTGGAGCTCGCGACCGAGGCCGACGCGACCGTCACCTGGCTGGTACGGGAGGAGGGCGCGCCGTCCGCCGTCGAGGCGATCGCGGGCGCCGGGCTGCCCGGCGAGTCGCCCTACGTGTGGATCGCGGGCGAGTCCGGCTCCGTGAAGGCGCTGCGCCGGCACTTCGTGCGCGAGCGCGGGATCGACAAGCGCCGCGTGACGTTCGTCGGGTACTGGCGCAAGGGCCTGTCCGAGGACGCCCTGCGCGAGGTCCCGGACGAGACGCAGGAAGAGGCTTAGGCCCACCCCGCCCCACGGTCCCGGGATGCCCTGCGCGAGACCCCGGACGAGACGGACGAGACGCAGGAAGAGGCCTAGGCCCACCCCGCCCCACCAGACGCGTAGTCCCGCCCCACCCGTCCACGGGTTCGAACGGCCCCCCGACCCACTGAGGTCGGGGGGCCGTTGTGCGAAGAATTTAGGTTAGGCTAACCTTACCTAGACCGACCGAGTCCGCTCCCCGGAAGGGCCCCACATGCGCTCCCACCTCCTCAACGCCGCGACGGCGGAGTCGTACCGACGCTCCGTCACCGAAGGAGTGGACCGGGTCGCGAGGAAACTCGCCACCGCGCGCGGCCCGTTCACCGGCGTCACCCCCGCCGAGCTCGCGCCCGTCGTCGACGCCGTCGACCTCGACAAGCCGCTCGGCGACGCCTCCGCCGCCCTCGACGAGCTGGAGGACGTGTACCTGCGCGACGCGGTCTACTTCCACCACCCGCGCTACCTCGCCCACCTCAACTGCCCCGTCGTGATACCGGCGGTGCTCGGCGAGGCCGTCCTGTCCGCCGTCAACTCCTCCCTGGACACCTGGGACCAGAGCGCCGGCGGCACCCTCATCGAGCGCAGGCTCGTCGACTGGACCGCCGGCCGGATCGGCCTCGGTCCGCTCGCCGACGGCGTGTTCACCAGCGGCGGCACCCAGTCCAACCTCCAGGCGCTGCTCATCGCCCGCGAGGAGGCCCGGCTCGGCCGCGACGGCCGCCCCGGCACCGACGACCTGGCGAAACTGCGGATCTTCTCCTCCGAGTGCAGCCACTTCAGCGTCCAGAAGTCGGCCACCCTGCTCGGCCTCTCCCGCGACGCCGTCGTCTCCGTCCCCGTCGACCGCGACCGCCGCATGCAGTCCGTCGTCCTCGCCGCCGAGCTGGAGGCCTGCCGGGCCGAGGGCCTGATCCCGATGGCGATCGTCGCCACCGCCGGCACCACCGACTTCGGCTCCATCGACCCGCTGCCGGAGATCGCCGCCCTGGCCGCCGAGTACGGGGCCTGGATGCACGTCGACGCCGCCTACGGCTGCGGACTGCTCGCCTCGCCGACCCGCCGCCACCTCCTCGACGGCATCGAGCGCGCCGACTCCGTCACCGTCGACTACCACAAGTCCTTCTTCCAGCCGGTGAGTTCCTCCGCCGTCCTGGTCCGCGACGGCGCCACGCTGCGCCACGCCACCTACCACGCGGACTACCTCAACCCCCGGCGCGCGCTCGCCGAGCACATCCCCAACCAGGTCGACAAGTCCCTGCAGACCACCCGCCGCTTCGACGCCCTCAAGCTGTGGCTGACCCTGCGCGTCATGGGCGCCGACGGCATCGGCGGCCTCTTCGACGAGGTCTGCGACCTGGCCCGGGCCGGATTCGAGCTGCTCGCCGCCGACCCGCGCTACGACGTGGTCGTCGAGCCGCAGCTGTCCACCCTCGTCTACCGCTACGTCCCCGAGGACGTCACCTCGCCCGAGGACGTCGACCGCGCCAACCTCCACGCCCGCAAGGCCCTGATGGCCTCCGGCGAGGCCATCGTGGCCGGCACGAAGGTCGACGGCCGCCAGTACCTCAAGTTCACCTTGCTCAACCCCGAGACGACCGTGGCCGACATCGCCGCCGTCCTCGATCTGATAGCCGGCCACGCCGAGCAGTACCTGGGAGAGAACCTTGTCCACGCCTGAGACGACCGACGCGTACGACTTCATCGGCATCGGGCTCGGTCCCTTCAACCTCGGCCTCGCCTGCCTCACCGAGCCCATCGACGAGCTGAACGGCCTGTTCCTCGAGTCCAAGCCGGACTTCGAATGGCACTCCGGGATGTTCCTGGAGGGCGCCCACCTCCAGACGCCGTTCATGTCGGACCTGGTCACCCTCGCCGACCCGACCTCGCCGTACTCCTTCCTCCAGTACCTGAAGGAGAAGGGCCGGCTCTACTCCTTCTACATCCGCGAGAACTTCTACCCGCTGCGCGCCGAGTACAACGACTACTGCCGCTGGGCCGCCGCGCAGCTCTCCTCGATCCGCTTCTCCACCACCGTCGCCTCGGTCTCGTACGACGAGTCCGCCGAGGAGTACGCGGTGACCACCGAGGCCGGCGACACCTTCCGCGCCCGCCGGATCGTGCTCGGCACCGGCACCCCGCCGTACGTCCCCGAGGCCTGCCGGGGCCTGGGCGGCGACCTCGTCCACAACTCGCGCTACCTGCCCAACAAGGAAGCGCTGCAGAAGAAGAAGTCGATCACGATCGTCGGCAGCGGCCAGAGCGCCGCCGAGATCTACTACGACCTCCTCAGCGAGATCGACGTCCACGGCTACCGCCTCAACTGGGTGACCCGCTCCCCGCGCTTCTTCCCGCTGGAGTACACCAAGCTCACCCTGGAGATGACCTCGCCGGAGTACGTGGACTACTTCCACGCGCTGCCCGAGCGGACCCGCTACCGCCTGGAGAGCGAGCAGAAGGGCCTGTTCAAGGGCATCAACGGCGACCTCGTCGACGCCATCTTCGACCTGCTCTACCAGAAGAACTTCGCCGGCCCGGTCCCCACCCGGCTGCTCACCAACTCCGCGCTGCACTCCGCCGCGTACGACGAGACGAGCGGCACGTACACGCTCGGCTTCCGCCAGGAGGAGCAGGAGAAGGACTTCGCGATCGAGACCGAGGGCCTGATCCTCTCCACCGGCTACAAGTACACCGTCCCCGCCTTCCTGGAGCCGGTCGCGGACCGCCTCCGCTGGGACTCCCAGGGCCGCTTCGACGTGGCCCGCAACTACTCGGTCGACACCACCGGCCGCGCGGTCTTCCTGCAGAACGCCGGCGTCCACACCCACTCGATCACCTCGCCCGACCTGGGCATGGGCCCGTACCGGAACGCCTACATCATCGGAGAGATGCTGGGTCGCGAGTACTACCCCGTCGAGAAGACCATCGCGTTCCAGGAGTTCGCCGTATGACCCCCCGCACCCCCGACATCCGCATACGCCCGTACGACCCGCTCAAGGACGCCGAGCTCATCCACCCCTGGGTCACCCACCCCAAGGCGACCTACTGGATGATGCAGGACTTCAAGCTCCAGGACGTCGAGCGCGAGTACATGGCGATCGCCGCGAACCCGCACCACGACGCCTTCATCGGCCTCGTCGACGGCGAGCCCGCCTTCCTCATGGAGCGCTACGACCCCGCGCACGTCGAGCTCGTCGGCCTGTACGAGCCGCTGCCCGGCGACGTCGGCATGCACTTCCTCGTCGCGCCCACCGACACCCCCGTGCACGGCTTCACCCGTACGGTGATCACCGCCGTCATGGCCGAGCTGTTCGCCGACCCGGCCACCGCCCGCGTCGTCGTCGAGCCCGACGTCCGCAACACCGCCGTCCACGCGCTCAACGAGGCCGTCGGGTTCACACCCGAGCGGGAGATCCGGAAGCCGGAGAAGAACGCCCTGCTCAGCTTCTGCACCCGCGCCGCCTTCGAGGCCGCGACGGGCCTCACGGCCGGCTCCCGTACGGCCTCCGAGGGCACCGCCGCGTCCTCCGTGGAGGTGGCCGCGTGAACGCCTCCGCCGACAGCCCCGTCGCCCACCTCACGCCCGAGCGCTGGGCCGACGCCAACCGCGCCCTGATCCGCAAGGGCCTCGCCGAGTTCATCCACGAGCGGCTGCTCGACCCGCAGGAGCTCGGCGACAGCCGCTACCGGGTGCTCAGCGACGACCGCCGCACCGAGTACCGCTTCACCGCCGACCGCTTCGCGCTCGACCACTGGCAGGTCTACCCGGAGTCCATCAGCCGGCACCGGGGCAGCGAGCAGCTGCCGCTGGACGCCCTGCAGTTCATCACCGAACTGCGCGGCTCGCTCGGCCTGAGCGACGAGATCCTCCCGGTCTACCTGGAGGAGATCTCCTCCACGCTGGCCGGCACCGCGTTCAAGGCGACCAAGCCGCGCGTGGGCTCCGCCGAGCTGGCCCGGGCCGGCTTCCAGGCGATCGAGACCGGGATGACCGAGGGCCACCCCTGCTTCGTCGCCAACAACGGACGGCTCGGCTTCGGCGTCGACGAGTACCGCGCCTACGCCCCCGAGGCCGCCCGGCCGATCCACCTGGTGTGGCTGGCCGCGCACCGCGACCGCACCACCTTCACCGCCGGCAAGGACATCGCGTACGACTCCTTCATCCGCGCCGAGCTCGGCGACGCGACGGTGGACGGCTTCGCCGCCGCCCTCGCCGAGCGCGGCCTGGACCTGGCCGACTACCTGCTGATGCCGGTGCACCCCTGGCAGTGGTGGAACAAGATGGCCGTCACCTTCGCCGCCGAGGTCGCCCAGCAGCGGCTCGTGTACCTGGGCGAGGGCGACGACGCCTATCTGGCGCAGCAATCCATCCGCACCTTCTTCAACACCACCGACCCGGCGAAGCACTACGTGAAGACGGCCCTGTCCGTCCTCAACATGGGCTTCATGCGGGGCCTCTCGGCCGCCTACATGGAGGCCACGCCCGCCATCAACGACTGGCTGGCCGGGCTGATCGAGGCCGACCCGGTCCTCCAGGCGGCGCGCTTCTCGATCATCCGCGAGCGGGCGGCGGTCGGCTACCGGCACCTCGAGTACGAGGCCGCCACCGACCGCTACTCGCCCTACCGCAAGATGCTGGCCGCGCTGTGGCGCGAGTCCCCGGTGCCGTCCCTCGCCGAGGGCGAGCGGCTCGCGACGATGGCCTCGCTGCTGCACGTCGACCACGCGGGCGCGTCCTTCACCGGCGCCCTGATCAAGGAGTCGGGCCTGGCACCGACGGAGTGGCTGCGCCGCTACCTGGACGCCTACCTGCTGCCGGTGCTGCACTGCTTCTACGCGTACGACCTGGTCTACATGCCGCACGGCGAGAACGTGATCCTGGTCCTCGACGAGCGGGGCGCGGTGTCCCGGGCGATCTTCAAGGACATCGCCGAGGAGATCTGCGTCATGGACCCGGCCGCGGTGCTGCCGCCGGCCGTGGAGCGGATCCGGGCCGAGGTCCCGGAGGACATGAAGCTGCTCTCCGTGTTCACGGACGTCTTCGACTGCTTCCTGCGCTTCCTCGGTGCCACCCTGGCCGCCGAGGGCGTCGTGGGCGAGGACGACTTCTGGCGCACGGTCGCGGAGTGCGTGCGGGGCTACCAGGACTCCCGCCCGGAGCTGGCGGACCGGTTCGCGCAGTACGACATGTTCACGGAGACCTTCGCGCTGTCCGCGCTCAACCGCCTCCAGCTGCGCAACAACAAGCAGATGGTGGACCTGGCGGACCCGTCGGCGGCGCTCCAGCTGGTCGGCGACCTCGTGAACCCGATCGCACGCTTCGCCTGACCCGCCCCCGAACCGATGTGAGCCCCGCCGGAGTACGGTCCTCCGCCGGGGCTCTCATCTCTTCCGGGTAGGGGCAGGAGTCCCGTGCCCCGCGCGGGCACGCGACGAGCGCCCGGGACGTCAGGGCTTCACGATGCGCATCTTCGGCGGGTCGTGCGGGTGGTTGCGGATCTCCACGACGCAGTCGACGGCGGCGGATTCGTCGTGCTGCGGGCCGGTGCCCATGTAGCGGTCGAACCACTGGACCAGGTGCGCGCACGCCGTGCAGCCCGGGACCGGCACGGGGCGGGGGCGGAGCTCGTGGTCGGCGGAGAGGACGAGCACGGGAGGGACGGGGTTGGCGAGGATCCGGACACTCGCCCACTCCCCCTCGGTGGGCGGCCGCAGGTTTCCGGGCGAAACGGCCCACTCGGCGCCACCGCCGACAGGCCGCACGTAGACGCTGCCACTCTCGTGGCGCGTGACCCTGCCGAGCCGGGTCACGCCGTTGCTGACGTCTGCGACGAACTCGCCGGCGACGGGGCCGGGCGGGGGCTCCTTCGGGGTCGGGGGGACGGCGCGTACGGACACGGGTCGCTCCTCTCCGTAGCTGAATCACTACCAGGGGTGCCCAGCGTGAACTACAGTCGAGTTCCCTTCAACTAGTCCGATCCGAAGGATGAGTTGTGGTCAACCGCAAGGAATTACGGCCGGACTCCAGCCCGCAAGCCGCCTACGGAGCTCATCTGCGCAGGCTGCGGGAAGAACGCGGCTGGACCCAGGAGGCCCTGGCCGGACCCATGGGCTGCACCAGCCAACACATCTCCGCGGTCGAAACTTGCCGCAAACCGCCGACCCTGCCGTTCTCGCGTAGAGCCGATCAGGTCTTCGGCCTCGCCGGGACCAGCGAGTCGCTCGAACGCGAGTGGCAGGACATGCGACACGGCGTGCTGCTGGAGGGCTTCCCGGAGTACGTGGGCTACGAGGGCCGGGCAGTGGAGATCCGGCTGTACGAGATCGGGATCGTCCCCGGACTGCTGCAGACCCCGGAATACGCGCGGGTGCTGGCATACAGCGCCGTGAAGCGAGGGGCTATCACCGCCGACCAGGCCGATGAGCGCATCGCCTTTCTGGCGGCGCGTCAAGCGGCACTTGAGCGGGCTCAACCGCCCATGATCTTCCTGGTAATGGACGAGAGCTGCATCCGGCGACCCGTCGGCGGCGACAGAGTCATGGGCGCCCAGCTGGAACGGCTCGTCGAGTTCGCGGACCACCCCAACAGCCTGCTTCAGATCGCTCCGTTCACCATGGGAGAGCGCCGCACGTTCAACCTGCCAGTCAACTTGCTCACCCTCGCGGACCGGTCCGTGGTCTGCTATGCCGAGTCACAGACACAGGGGCATCTTGACCGGGAAATCACCTCCGTGGTGCCCATGTTGACGGCCTACCATCAGCTCCAGGCCGAGTCGCTGTCTCAGGCGGAATCCGTGGCCGCGATCCAAGAAGCACGAAAGGGCACCTCGTGACGACCGAATCCCCCCGCTGGTTCAAGTCCTCCTACAGCGACAACGGCGGCAATTGCATTGAGGTCGCCACCAACCTCGCCGCCTTCCACGGCATCGTCCCCGTCCGCGACTCCAAGCGCCCCGCCGGCCCCGCCCTCCGGGTCGCCGCCACCGCCTTCTCGGTCTTCGTGGCCGGCGTCAAGGACAGCGGGTTCGGCAACGCCTGATCCGCGTGCCCGCGCGAGTCGCCCGGCCGGGTTTCCCCGGTCGGGCGTTCCCGTGGGTACGGGCTACTCGGTCGGCCACGGCACCTGCGGCGAGCGGTAGAAGTCGACGCCCAGCGCGGTCAGGCGCGGCCCCTGTGCGGCCAGCCGCGGCCGGTACGACTCCCAGTCGTGCGTGGCGGCCGGCGACCAGCCCAGTTCCGCGATGCCCGGCAGGCGCGGGAAGGCCATGTGGTCGATGTGGGCGCTCGTGGAGACCGTCTCGGTCCACAGCGGTGCCTCCACGCCCGCGATCGCCGACTCGGGCAGGCCCGGCAGCAGGGTCGCCGGGTCCCAGTCGTAGGACCGCTCGACCTCGACGTAGCCCGCCCAGGACAGGCCGAGCGGTGTGTCCTTCGTGTACTTCATGTCGAGGTAGGCGCGGTCGGCGGGCGAGAGGATCACCTTGGTCCCGGCCCGGCCGGCGGCCGCGACGCGTTCCTTCTCCGCCGCCGACGAGCGGTCGAGGCCCCACCACTGGGCGAGCGCGCCGGCGGCGGGCCGGGCGCCGGTCAGCTGGTGCCAGCCGACGACGGTCTTGCCGTACTTCGCGACGACGGCCTGGGCCCGGTCCATGAAGGCGACGTAGTCGGCGTGGCTGGTGGAGTGGGCCTCGTCGCCGCCGATGTGGAGGTAGCGGCCGGGCGTGAGGGCGGCGAGCTCGCGGACGACGTCGTCCACGAAGTCGTAGGTGATCTCCTTCGGCACGCACAGGGAGCTGAAGCCGACGCTCGTGCCCGTGTACAGCGGCGGTGCGACGCCGTCGCAGTTGAGCTCGGCGTAGGAGGCGAGGGCCGCGTTGGTGTGGCCGGGCATGTCGATCTCGGGCACGACCTCCTGGTAGCGGGAGGCGGCATAGCGGACGATCTCGCGGTAGTCGTCCTTGGTGTAGTGGCCGCCGGAGCCGCCGCCGACCTGGGTGGAGCCGCCGTACGCGGCCAGCCGGGGCCAGGAGTCGATCGCGAGGCGCCAGCCCTGGTCGTCGCTCAGGTGCAGGTGCAGCTTGTTGATCTTGTAGAGGGCGAGCTGGTCGATGTAGCGCTTGACCTGGTCGACGGTGAAGAAGTGCCGGGAGACGTCGAGCATGGCGCCCCGGTAGGCGAAGCGCGGGGTGTCGCGGACGGTGCCGCCGGCGATCTTCCAGGGCCCGGCCTGCACGGTGCGCTTCTCGACGGCGGCGGGCAGCTGCTGGCGCAGGGTCTGCACGCCGCGGAAGAGTCCGGCGGGCTCGTGGGCGGTGAGGGTGACGCCGCCGCGGCCGGAGCGCAGCTCGTAGCCCTCCTCGCCGAGCGCGGTGGCGCGGCGGTCGACGCGGAGCAGGATGCCGCCGCGGGCGGCGTGCTCGTCGACGACGGGCAGCGGATAGCCGGTGGAGGGCCGGAGCACTCCGGCGAGGTAGCGGCCGATCTCCCGGGTCGCGCGGTCGCCGGAGCCGACGCGGACGGCGGTGGCGGGCCCGAGGGTGTACGGCGTGCCGCCGGGCGTCACGGAGGCGGGGGCGGGCACGACGTCGCCGAGCGGCCGGACGTCCGGGGCGGCGGCCCGATCGGCGGCGGCCGGGTCGGCTGCGCCGGCCGGCGCGCCGGAGCTTCCGGCGACGGCGGCCGTGGCACCGGGGAGCCCGACGGCGAGGAGCAGGGAGGAGAGGAGGAGCGGAAACGTTCTGCGCGGTCGCACAGGCTTGTCCCTTCGATGGGGGTCGACTGCGGGCATGGCGTATCCGAACGGTCACCATGCGTACCGTCTGCCCCATCGCGGGTCAAGGTGTAGACCAATTAGCCCATCCGGCGGCACTCTTCCGCCCCCTCCTGCCCGAAATCGGGCAGGATTCTTGCCATAGACCTCCGGCACCCCTCAGTATTCACGGGTGCTCGAACGCCGACCGTCGCACGACGACCTCATCGACCATCTGGTCCGCAGCACCGCGCTCCAGCGCGGTGAGGCCGCCCGGGTGATCCTCGACGTGCTGGCGTACTTCGACGAGTCGACCGAGGACTTCGTCCGCCGCCGCCACCGCGAACTGCAGTCGGGCGGCGCGGTCAACGCCGAGATCTTCGAGCGGATCGCGGCCGAGCTGCCGCACCGCGCCGTGGCGCCACCCGAGCTCTCGCTCCGGCAGCTGCGCCGCATCGTCTACGGCTGATCCCCGAGGCCCCGCCGCCCGGGGCTCCGACCCCCTCGGTCACCCGGCCGGGCACATTCCACTGACTCTGGAGGACTGACACCTTTATGTGCGGAATCGTCGGTTACATCGGCAAGCGCGACGTCGCTCCCCTGCTGCTCGAAGGACTTCAGCGGCTCGAGTACCGGGGTTACGACTCCGCCGGCATCGTCGTCACCAGCCCGAAGGCCGCCGGCCTGAAGATGGTGAAGGCGAAGGGCCGGGTCCGCGACCTGGAGGCCCGGGTCCCCAAGCGCTTCGCGGGCACGACCGGCATCGCGCACACCCGCTGGGCCACCCACGGCGCGCCGAGCGACGTCAACGCCCACCCGCACCTCGACCCCGAGAACAAGGTCGCCGTCGTCCACAACGGCATCGTCGACAACGCGGCCGAGCTGCGCGCCAAGCTGGAGGCCGAGGGCGTCGTCTTCGCCTCCGAGACCGACACCGAGGTCATCACCCACCTGATCGCCCGCTCCCAGGCCGACTCCCTGGAGGAGAAGGTCCGCGAGGCGCTCAAGCACATCGAGGGCACCTACGGCATCGCCGTGATGCACGCCGACTTCAACGACCGCATCGTGGTGGCCCGCAACGGCTCCCCGGTCGTCCTCGGCATCGGCGAGAAGGAGATGTTCGTCGCCTCCGACGTCGCCGCCCTGGTCACCCACACCCGCCAGGTCGTCACCCTCGACGACGGCGAGATGGCCACCCTGAAGGCCGACGACTTCCGCACCTACACGACCTCGGGCGCGTCCACCAACGCCACCCCGGAGACCGTGGAGTGGGAGGCCGCCTCGTACGACATGGGCGGCCACGACACGTACATGCACAAGGAGATCTCCGAGCAGCCCGACGCGGTCGACCGCGTGCTGCGCGGCCGGATCGACGACCGCTTCTCCACCGTGCACCTCGGCGGCCTCAACCTGGACGCCCGCGAGGCCCGCTCCATCCGCCGGATCAAGATCCTCGGCTGCGGCACCTCGTACCACGCCGGTCTGATCGGCGCCTCCCTCATCGAGGGCATGGCCCGCATCCCGGCCGACGCCGAGCCGGCCTCCGAGTTCCGCTACCGCAACCCGGTCGTCGACCCCGACACCCTCTACATCGCCGTCTCCCAGTCCGGCGAGACCTACGACGTGCTCGCCGCCGTCCAGGAGCTCAAGCGCAAGGGCGCCCGCGTCCTCGGCGTGGTCAACGTGGTCGGCTCCGCCATCGCCCGCGAGGCCGACGGCGGCGTCTACGTGCACGCCGGTCCCGAGGTCTGCGTCGTCTCCACGAAGTGCTTCACCAACACGGTGGTCGCCTTCGCGCTGCTGGCCCTGCACCTCGGCCGCATCCGCGACCTGTCCGTCACCGACGGCAAGCGGATCATCGAGGGCCTGCGCAAGCTGCCCGGCCAGATCGAGGAGATCCTCAAGTCCGAGGACGAGATCGAGAAGCTGGCCGCCGAGTACGCGGGCGCCCAGTCGATGATGTTCATCGGCCGCGTCCGGGGCTACCCGGTCGCCCTGGAGGCCTCCCTCAAGCTGAAGGAGATCTCCTACATCCACGCCGAGGCCTACCCGGCCTCCGAGCTGAAGCACGGCCCGCTCGCCCTCATCGAGCCGGCCCTGCCGACGGTCGCCATCGTCCCCGACGACGACCTGCTGGAGAAGAACCGCGCCGCACTGGAGGAGATCAAGGCCCGCAGCGGCCGCATCCTCGCGGTCGCGCACCAGCCGCAGGAGAAGGCCGACCACACCATCGTCGTGCCGAAGAACGAGGACGAGCTCGACCCGATCCTCATGGGCATCCCGCTCCAGCTCTTCGCGTACCACACCGCGCTCGCCATGGGCCGCGACATCGACAAGCCGCGGAACCTGGCCAAGTCCGTCACGGTCGAGTAGCGGGGCCTCCGGGCCTGTCCCCCGGACCCCCGCCCGCCGGGCCTGTCCCCCGGCGTCGGCCGGACACCGCAGCGGTCCCCGTGCTTCCCAGGAGCACGGGGACCGCTGTCTTCGTGCGTACTGCCGTACCGTCGCCGCACCGGCTACGCGTACGGGTACGCGTACGGCTACGGCTACGGATCAGCTCGCCGCCGCCGCGCGGGAGCCGCGGGCCAGCGAGGTCGGCCAGCCGGCCACCGCCGCCGTCGCGCCGTACCAGGCCGCGAGGCCGGCCACCGCGGCCACCCAGCCGCCCGCCTTGCCGAGGCCCGAGTTGTCGGCGAGGGCGCCGATGCCGAGCAGCAGCAGGGCGACGAACAGCAGTCCGTACACGCCCTGTCCGAAGAGTCCGCTGCCGCCCGACGCCATGGTCAGGGTGAGCGCGAGGAGCGCCCACAGCAGCAGGAACAGACCGGCGGCCTCGGCGGAGCCGCTGTCGCCGACGCCGGTTCCCCAGGTGAACCAGAAGGCGCCGAGCGCCGCGTAGGCCGTGCCCTCGCCGGTGCTGCCCGCGCGCAGGGCGAGCAGGCCGACGAGGAACAGGGTCACCCCGCCGACCCAGGTCGCGAGCCCGGCCGCGTCCGCCGCGCCGACGTGGTCGACCACGCCGGTGGAGCCGATGCCGAAGGCCAGCAGGGTCAGTCCGAGTGCGAGGTGTCCGAGGGTGGAGGTGCTGTTTCCCGCGGTGGCGTCGTTGGACACGGCGGGCTCCCTTCAGGTGTGCAGTTGTACTGCTTGGGCCGCTTTGTTCCGGTGACCATTTATGTACCCTTCACAAGCACACAATTCACCTGAGGAAGGCCGAAATTATGGCCGGAACAAGGGAGTTGGGATCGCCAGGGGCCCATGGTGCCGCTGTGGCGGCGGAGTTGCGCGAGGACGGCACGCGACGGCATGACGCACGGTGCGCGAAGAGGCGGAGGGCCGCCGCGCGGGCGGCGCTACGGGACGAAGAGGCGGAGGGCCGCCGCGCGGGCGGCGCTAAGGGATGACGACGACCGGGCGCTGGGCGCGGCGGGCCAGGCGGCCGGCCACCGAGCCGAAGATCCGGCCGACCACGCCGTGCGTGGAGCCGACCACGATCGCGTCGGCGGAGTACTCCCGGCCGACCTCCTCCAGCTCGTGGCAGATGTCGCCACCGCGCTCGACCAGGATCCACGGCACCTCGGAGAGGTGCTCCGCACAGGCCAGCTCCAGGCCGAGGACCTCGGTGCGGTGGTCGGGGACGTCGACGAAGACCGGCGGTTCGCAGCCGGCCCACACGGTGGTGGGCAGCCGGTTGGCGACGTGCACGATGATCAGACCTGAGCCGGAGCGGCGGGCCATGCCGATGGCGTACGCGAGCGCGCGTTCACTGGACGTCGAGCCGTCGAATCCGACGACGACACCGTGCCGGAAGGCCGGGTCGCAGGAGTGACGGGGCTGTTCCACCGCGAGGGGGTCGACCGTGGAGTCGGCGACGCGCTTGCGGTCCGCGGGTTCGGGGAATTCGTGACCGGCCATCGGTGTCTCGGCGAAGAGGGTCCTCTGGAAGGGACGGAAAGGACGGGGAGCGGAACAACGGTTGGCGGCGGAGCTGTGTCCGGGAATCATCTTCCCAAGCCCATACCCCCAAGGGTACGGCGACACTCCTCTCGTGCCCAGGGACGGCCGCCAGGGGCCCTCACGGCGTCCCAGGGAGCATGCACGAGCCCTGCGCCGTAGCGCAATGCCGGATGTGCCCTACAGGTGTCCCAAGGGGGGCCAAACGGACGCCACGCGCAGTGACCGGAAGGTTCCGTTCCTCGTTTTCACAGGTCAACGCCACCGTCGCAGGGAGCCCGCCCGTGCCCGCACCGTCGCCCATGGACACCGCCGACCGTCTCGCCCCCGCCGGCCTCGACCCGGCCGCCCTCGCCTCCGCCGAGACGGTCACCGCGTTCCTCGTACCGCCCGGCGCCGCCGCCTCCGGGCCCCGCGCACCCCGCCCGCGCGGGCGCCGCCGGGCCCGGGGGGCCGGCGGTCCGGGCGGACGCGGGATGCCCGGCGGTGCCGGTCCCGACGCGGGGAGCGACGTGGTCCCGTGGGCGGTCTTCTGCTGCGCGCTCGTCCCGGTCGTCCTCGTGGTCTACGGGACCTCGCTCGGCGGCGCGGCCGGCACCGCGCTCGGTCTCGCCGCCGTGACGGCGGCCTGCCGGGTGCTGCTGCGGCGCTCCGAACGGGGTCTGCGGGCCGAGCGCCACTCGCGGAGTTGACAGGGTCGCACAGCCGATCCCGTATGTTTTCGGCCAAGTTCCCTTCGTCGGTCAACCGGTGGCCGAAGAGCGCTCAACCCGCGTAGGTCCAGGCATCACCGCGCTGTACTGGGCTTCCTGATCGAACGCTTCACGCCAAGTGGCCATGTCGACAATGTGCCGGAAGGAGAACTTGTCGCTCGGGTGCCACGGGACGCAGTAGATTCGATCATGGATACCGAAGACTGGGGTCTCGCGCAAAACCGAGGGGAAACGTGGCACAGCGACACGACCAGGGAGACGCCAACACCGAGGGGGGCTTAGCGTCATGAGCCAGGACCACTCCGCCGCACCGGAGGCGGCACGGAAGCTGTCCGGGCGCCGCCGTCGCGAAGTCGTCGCGGTACTGCTGTTCAGCGGTGGCCCCATCTTCGAGAGCTCCATCCCGCTCTCCGTTTTCGGCATCGACCGCCAGGACGCGGGGGTGCCGCGCTACCGACTGCTCGTCTGCGCCGGCGAGGACGGCCCCCTGCGGACCACAGGAGGCCTCGAACTCTCCGCGCCGTACGGCCTGGAGGCGATCAGCCGGGCCGGCACCGTCGTGGTGCCCGCCTGGCGCTCGATCACCTCGCCGCCTCCGCCGGAGGCGCTCGATGCGCTCCGCCGGGCCCACGAGGAGGGCGCGCGCATCGTCGGTCTGTGCACCGGCGCGTTCGTCCTCGCCGCCGCCGGCCTGCTCGACGGCCGGCCCGCGACCACGCACTGGATGTACGCGCCGACGCTCGCCAAGCGCTACCCGTCGGTCCACGTGGACCCGCGAGAGCTCTTCGTCGACGACGGCGACGTGCTGACCTCCGCCGGCACCGCGGCCGGAATCGACCTCTGTCTGCACATCGTGCGGACCGACCACGGCACGGAGGCGGCGGGCGCCCTGGCGCGCCGGCTGGTCGTCCCGCCGCGGCGCAGCGGCGGTCAGGAGCGCTACCTCGACAGGTCTTTACCGGAGGAGATCGGCGCCGACCCGCTGGCCGAGGTCGTCGCCTGGGCGCTGGAGCACCTCCACGAGCAGTTCGACGTGGAGACGCTCGCGGCACGGGCGTACATGAGCCGTCGTACGTTCGACCGCAGGTTCCGCTCGCTGACCGGCTCGGCGCCGCTGCAGTGGCTGATCACCCAGCGGGTGCTCCAGGCGCAGCGGCTCCTGGAGACCTCCGACTACTCGGTCGACGAGGTCGCGGGACGCTGCGGCTTCCGCTCGCCGGTGGCCCTGCGCGGCCACTTCCGGCGGCAGCTGGGCTCCTCGCCGGCGGCCTACCGGGCGGCGTACCGGGCCCGGCGGCCCCAGGGCGACGGCGCCACGGCGGTCCTCGACGCGGTCGTCCCGGCACAGGCCCAGACGCTTCCGCGCCGTCCCGGGCACCTGCTGGAGCCGGGGAAGCCCACGTCGGACGCCTACACCGGCGGCCGGCCGGCACTCCCCGGCCAGCGCAGCGCGCCGTAACCGGCACCCGTGAGCCGCGCGAGCCACAAGCCGCGCACCGAGAAACCGAAGGGCTCCCCAGGCACCTCCTGGAGGGGCCCTTCGGCCATCCCGCGGTCCGGGCCGGTGTTCCGGACCGCGTTCGGCCATAAGGTAGGACGCATGAACGATCGCATGGTGTGGATCGACTGCGAGATGACCGGGCTCTCGCTGACGGACGACGCACTCATCGAGGTGGCCGCACTGGTCACCGACTCGGAACTGAACGTGCTCGGCGAAGGCGTGGACATCGTGATCCGCCCGCCGGACGCGGCCCTGGAGACCATGCCGGAGATCGTGCGCCAGATGCACACGGCCTCGGGCCTCCTCGACGCGCTCGCCGACGGCACCACCCTGGCCGACGCCGAGGCGCAGGTCCTCGCGTATGTCCGCGAGCACGTCAAGGAGCCCCGCAAGGCCCCGCTGTGCGGCAACTCGGTCTCCACCGACCGCGGCTTCCTCGCCCGGGACATGCCCGCCCTGGAGGGCCACCTCCACTACCGGATCGTCGATGTCTCCTCGGTCAAGGAACTGGCACGCCGCTGGTACCCGAGGGCGTACTTCAACAGTCCGGAGAAGAACGGCAACCACCGGGCGCTCGCCGACATCCGCGAGTCCATCGCCGAGCTCCGCTACTACCGCGAGGCGATCTTCGTGCCGCAGCCCGGCCCGGACTCCGAGACCGCGAAGCAGATCGCGGCCCGGCACGTCCTCCCGGCCGAGTAGCCCGCCGGTCCGGCGGGGCGCTCGCGCCCCCGGCACCCCCTCGGGGGAAAACGTGTGCGCGAGCACCCCCTCGGACCCTGTAGACTTCTTCTCGGCCGGTCAGGGAAGCCCTCGGGCGAATGACCGGTCGTGGTGGGTATAGCTCAGCTGGTAGAGCACCTGGTTGTGGTCCAGGATGTCGCGGGTTCGAGTCCCGTTACTCACCCTGAATGATCAAGGGCTGACCTGTGTAAACAGGTCAGCCCTTCGTCGTTCCGGGATTCTTCGGAGCATGAGAAGAACGCGGATGTCCGTCACCCGTCGTGCCGTCGGCCCGTGGCGAGCATCGTGGAGGGGCCCGAGACGGACGGCACCTGCACCTTTCGGGTGAAGTCGCGCCAAGACGGTTCCTGACAGACCGAGAACTTCGGCGAGGGTGAGCAGGCCGAACAGTTCAAGAAGCTGGTCGAGGCGCACGGCGTCCGATGGCCGCATGGCTGGGTGCGCGGCGAGGGATTCGTGGGGCAGCCGAAGATCCCCGGCGACATGCCGCTCGTTCTTCGCCGTGCCCGGGGTCAGAGAGCACCGACCGTGTCGAGGGCAGCCTGCCACGGGTACGCTGCCGGGTTGCCCTGCCCTGGCTGGTTCGGCACGAAGCCGCCCTCGCCGTAGAGCACCGTCACCCCCGCGCCGCGGAGAGTCGCAACAGACAGCTCGAACTGAGGGTGCTGCACGTAGGCCGCGTTCACACACGGCATGGCCACGATCGGGATGCCCTTGCCGATGCCCTCGGCGACAACGCCGACGACGAACGTGTCCGTGAGCCCGAGTGCCCATGCGTTGATCGTGTTGAACGTGGCCGGCGCGAACAGGATCGCGTCCGCCTTCGGCCACACGTCCGGCTTCCCGGGCAGCTTGTACTCGGAGCGGACGGGGCGGCCGGTGAGCGTGGCGAGCCCGTCGAGGGAGTCGGCGAGCCAGCGGGCGGCGGTGGGGGTGAGGCCGAGGCAGACGTCCCAGCCGTCTGCCTGCGCGTCCTCGACGACCCGGGCGATGTCGAAGACCGGCGGCGCCGCGCTGCTGAACAGGTACAGAGTCCGGGTGCTCATGGATACGACCCTACGCAACCGCCCCCTATCCAGGCGGAGTCGGGGGCGGCGCGAGTAGCGTTCCAGATCACGAGTCAGGAACGGAGACCAGCATGCCGCCACTCGACGACGCCCACACCGGAACGCGCATCAGAGAACAGCGACGCCTTGCCCGGCTCTCCCAACGGGAGCTCGCCGACAGGATCCCGTACTCGTACAGCCTGCTGAATCAGGTGGAGTGCGGCGCCCGCCCGGCATCCGCTGACTTCGTCGCCGCCGTCGCGCACACCCTGCGAGTCGATGTCACCGTGCTGACAGGACAGCCCTACGTGACCGAGCTCCACCAGGATCACCTCGCCGGCCTTGTGCGCCCGATCCGCGAGGCGCTCGACCTGTATGACCTCGGGCCCGACCCCGACATGACCGTCCGCCCCGGCGCGCAGCTCGTTGCTGCTGCGGACCAACTGTGCGCGCAGGTGCGGGCGACGCGCCTTCACGCCGCTGCCGCTGCCCTGCCGGACACGATCGCGGAGTTGACGACCGCGGCGTGGCGAGCCCCGTCGACCGTCCTGTGGCAGGCCCTCGCCTCGACGTACCGCACGGCGCACGATGTCGCGGTGAAGCTGGGCTATGACGATCTCAGCTCGGTTGCGCTGGACCGCATGGACTGGGCCGCCCAGCGCGCCTCTGACCCGTGCCTCGCCGCGGTCCGGCAGTACATGCGCGCCCTGGTGTATTGCCGGGAGGGCGAGTACTCCATCGGCCGCCGGCTCATCGGATCGGGTCACGGCATCCTCGGTCAGGCCGGCCAGACCCGCGAGGCGCTCGCGGTCACCGGGCAGCTCCACCTCGGGGCGTCGGTCATCGCCGCCCGCGCTGACGAAAGGGCCGCGGTCGATGCGCACCTGGGCGAGGCGACGGCGCTGGCCTGCCGGGTCGGGGACGCGTCGGACGTGCATTGGCTCAGCTTCGGGCCGACGAACGTGGCCATGCACCGGATGTCCGCGGCGGTGGAGATGCGGCACCACGACGAGGCACTGAAGCAGGCCCAGCGGATCCGGCCGCCTGCGTCCATGGCCACCTCGCGGCGGGCGCACTTCCTGATCGACCGGGCCCGCTCAGAGATGGAGCTGGGCCGCACGGAGGCGTCGCTGAAGTCGCTGGTTGCTGCCAGGCGTGCGGCACCGGAGCAGACCCGCTACCACCCGGGCACGCGGGAGACGATTCGCGGCCTTGTGCATCTGTCCCGACGCACGCCGGAGACGCTCGGCAGCATGGCCTCGTGGATCGGCATGTGACGCTCACGGCGCTCACAGATCCGTGAGCGTTCAGCCCCCTCCGGCTCGTCACCATGGCCTTAGCGAGCAACGACGAGTCGGAGGGGCGCCATGGATGAGCAGCCGCAGCACGACAGACCAGCCGAACACACCACGGAGGTCCCCCTCGCGCCGCTGCTGACCCAGATCGCGGACGGCGTCGAGGAGCACATTGCCGAGGCCGCCCGCCTGGCCTCCTCGCGAACCACTCCTACGCCCGGCACCTCGCCTGCGCCCACCGCGTCGTGCTCGACGCTCTCAGCGAGCACACCGCGTCGCCGCGCGGCAGGCCGGCTTCGTGGGGCGTGAGTCGCTGTCGGCGGTCCGCACGGACGCACCGTGAGCGACCTCCAGCGGCAGGTTCTCTCCATTCCTGGTGGTCTTCGCCGCGCTCGCCTTCATCGTCCTCGGCGCCACCCGCCGGCGGCCCGCGGCGCCCCGTCAGGTCCATAGGATGGGCGGGCCGCCACGAGAGGAAATGATCACAAATGCGCCCCCAGCGATTCACCGACTTCGTGCTCGACCTCGCCAAGAACGCCCCCGGCGCCACCCGGGTGCAGACCTTCGCGGACGCCGGTGACACCAAGCACCCCTTCGGCCTGGTCATCAACGCCAGCGGCCGAGAGACCCGCTGGCAGTTCCTCGGGCAGCTGCCCGAGGGCGCGAAGCACGAAGGCTTCGCCGACGACCCGGTGACGGGCGCCCCCGCGCCCTCGATGGGCGACCCGGCCGCGGCCGACTCCCCCGAGGCGTGGCTCACCGCGGTCGTCGCCGGTGCCGAATGCCCGGAGATCCAGGCGATCGAGCGCTGGTCGACCCGCGAGACGTCGAACAGCGCCCCCGGCTTCACGGTGACGTTCCACAACCAGGCGCGGATCTTCGCGCGCCAGTTCTAGACCCTCTCCGGCACCGGCCGGGGAGCGTACATCGCACCACCCTCAGCACCACCTACACCAAGGAGGACTGACCGTGAGCAAGCGATTCGACCCCGGCCAGGTGGAGGGCAACTGCCCCGTGTGCGGTGCGGGCGTAGGCGCCCCGCCCGGATCACCGACCGCCATGCACCAGCGCGGAGGCACGGGCACCGAGACATGCCCCGGCAGCGGCCAGCCTGCCGTCTAGCGAGGACGAGGTCGGTGACCCTCAGGTAGTTCGCCGCGCTCGTACCGGTGGGTCCACAACGGGTTCGAGTCCCGTTACTCACCCTGAAGGTCGAGGCCCCGGTTCGGAAGAACCGGGGCCTCGGTCGTGTGCGCTGCTCAGGCAAGAGCCGGCCCGCCACGGCCCGGCCGGACCCACCCCTGGAGGGCGGGACCGCGAGGACCGGGCCGCGAGGCCGCCGTCAGATCACCGGTGGGCGGCCCAGGCGGCTCATCCGCCAGACCGTGGACCAGCGCATCGGACGGCGGGGGCCGCCGGAGCGCCGGACGCCCTCGAGGAAGCCGGCGAACCAGGCGCCCAGACCCGGCAGGGAACGGGTGCGGGCCAGCGTGAGCAGCGTCCACACGCCCAGATAGACGGGGACGAGCAGGACCGGCAGGTTGCGCTTGGCCAGCCACACCCGGTTGCGGGCGGTCATCCGGTAGTAGACCGCGTGCCGTGCCGGGCTGGTCTTCGGGTGCTGGAGCAGCAGCTCCGGCGCGTACCGCACGGTCCAGCCGTCGTCGAGGGCGCGCCAGGCCAGGTCGGTCTCCTCGTGGGTGAAGAAGAAGTCCTCGGGCCAGCCGCCGATCCGGTCGAGCATGCGCATCGACAGGCCGTGGCCGCCGCCGAGGAAGGTCGTCACCTCGCCGCCCCGCATCGGGTCCTTCGCGCCGATCCGGGGCACGTGCCGCCGCTGCGTCTCGCCGTTCTCGTCGGCGATCCGGAAGGAGACGACGCCCAGCGCCGGCTCCGCCTCGTAGAGGTCGACGAGCCGGCGGAAGACGTCCGTCTCCACGAGCAGCCCGTCGTCGTCGAGGTCCACGACGACGTCGACGTCGCCGAAGGAGCGGAGGGTCTCGATGGCGACGTTGCGGCCGCCGGACACCCCGCGGTTCTCCGGCAGCTCCACCCCGTGCACGCCGTCCGGCAGCTCGGCCAGCGTGCCCGCTCCGTTGCCGATGACGACGACCCTGGTGGCCGGCTCGTCCTGCGCGGCCACCGAATCGAGCAGCGCCCGCAGCTCCTTCGGGCGCGTGCCCATCGTCAGCACCGCCACACCCACACGCGGTCGCGCCACAACCCACTCCGTCCGTCGATCACCATCCCGGGCCCCGCGATGCTAACGGGCCCGCGTCCCCGGCCGTTCACGCGGCCGGGACGCCCGGGTGCCGCGCGTCAGCGCAGGTCGCGCCGCATCAGTACGCGGGGGTGGCCGGCGAGGACCGAGGTGGTGTCGGCGGCGTGGACGAAGCCGGCGCGCTCGAAGTTCTTCCGCAGCCCCGGGTACGCCATGGTCAGGTCGACCCGGGCGTCGCCGTTGTCCAGCGGGTACGCCTCCACGGCGGGCGCGCCGTGCTCGCGGGCGAACGCGACGGCACCGGCGATCAGCGCGTGCGAGACGCCCTTCCCGCGGTGGCCGGGCCGGACCCTCACGCACCACAGCGACCACACCGGCAGGTCGTCGACGTACGGGATCTTCCGGCTGCGCGCGAAGCCGGTGTCCGCGCGCGGCGCCACCGCCGCCCAGCCGACCGGCTCGTCCCCGTCGTACGCGAGGACACCCGGCGGGACCGCGGCGCGGCAGAGCCCGGCGGCGTACTCGCCGCGGGCCGGGCCGCGCAGCTCGTTGTTGAGCCGCGACGGGATCCGGTAGGTCAGGCACCAGCAGACGGTGGCCGTCGGCGACTTCGGTCCGATGACGGCGGCGGTGTCCTCGAAATCGGCCGCCGGCCGCACCACGATGCTCATCCCGCTCCCCCTTCTCTCTTCTCTCATCTCTCCTGCCTCTCCCCTCCCGTCACTGTGCCACGTGGGTCCGTCAGCCGCCCGGGTGATCCGGCCGGGTGATTGCCCCGGTCCCGGCGAGCTGTCACCCGCCGCCCGCGCCGCGCCGCACTACGGTCGCGCCATGCCCAGGCGTACGAGAGTGAGGCGCGGCCCGGCCCGCCGTCCCGTCACCGCGCTCGCGCTCGCCCTCCTCCTCGCCGCGGGCCTCACCGCCGGCTGCGCCACCGACCCGCCCGCGCCGCGCCCGGCCGGCGCCGGCGGCGTGGACCCGGCGGGGCGGCGGGTCACGCTGACGGTCGGCGTCTTCGGCTCCTTCGGACTCGAGGAGGCCGGGCTCTACGACGCGTACATGCGGCTGCACCCGGACGTCGCGATCCGCCAGACGTCCCTCGAACGCAACGAGAACTACTACCCGCAGCTGATCACCCATCTCGTCACCGGCTCCGGCCTCGCCGACGTGCAGGCCGTCGAGATCGGCAACATCGCCGAGGTCGTCGGCACCCAGGGCCACCGGCTGGTGGACCTGGGCGCGGTGCCGGGCGTCGACCGGCGGGCGTTCCTGCCGTGGAAGTGGGCGCAGGGCACGGGCCGGGACGGCCGTACGGTCGCGCTCGGCACCGACATCGGCCCGCAGGCCGTCTGCTACCGCAAGGACCTGTTCGCGCGGGCCGGACTGCCGACCGGACGGGAGGCGGTGGGGCGGCTGTGGGCCGGGGACTGGCGGCGCTTCCTCGCCGTGGGCCGGCGGTTCGCCGAACGGACCCCGGACGGCGCCGCGTTCACGGACTCGGCGTCGGGCGTGATGGCGGCGGTGGTCAGCAGCGGCCCGCTGCGCTTCTACGACGCGCGGGGCACGCTGGTCGTCGGCAGCAATCCGGCCGTGCGGGAGGCGTGGGACCTCGCCGCCGCCTTCGCCCGGGAGGGCCTGACCGCCCGGCTCCAGCAGTTCACGCCCGGCTGGGACCAGGGCTTCGCGAACGGGACCTTCGCGACGGTCGCCTGCCCGGCCTGGATGCTCGGCTACATCCAGGACAAGGCGGGCCCGGCGGGCCGGGGCCGCTGGGACGTGGCGGCGGCACCCCGGCCGGGCAACTGGGGCGGTTCCTTCCTCGTCGTCCCGAAGGCCGGCCGGCACCGGGCGGAGGCCGCCCGCCTGGCCGCCTGGCTGACCGCCCCGGCCCAGCAGGCCCGGGTGTTCGCGCTCCGCGGCAGCTTCCCCAGCACCTCCGCCTCGCACGCCGTGCCGGCGGTGGCGACCGCCCGCCACCCGTACTTCGGCGACGCCCCGGTGGGCGAGATCTTCACGGCGGCGGCGCGGGGCGTGCCGACGGCCCCGGTCGGCCCGAAGGAGGGCCTCGTCGCCCAGCACCTGTCCGACGTCGGCATGCTCCAGGTCGACCAGGCGGGCCGCGATCCGGACGAGGCCTGGGCGGAGGCCCTGCGGTCCATCGACAACGCGCTGGACCGGTGAGGGATGGAACGACCGACGAGCGTACGGACGCGGACCGGCCCGGTGACACGGTGACCGACGTTCCCGCCCAGGAGACGCCGCCCTCCGCGGTCACCGCCGGGCGCGCCGCACCCGCCGGCCGCGCGGCCCGGCGGACCGCCCGCCGCGCCCGCTGGGCGCCGTACGGCTTCGTCGCGCCGTTCTTCGTGCTCTTCGGGGCCTTCGGCCTCTTCCCTCTCCTCTATACCGGGTGGGCCTCGCTGCACCGGGTCGAGCTGACCTCACTGGAGCGCTGGGAGTGGGTGGGGGCGGGGAACTACGTACGGCTGGCCGGCGATCCGTTCTTCTGGAACGCCCTGGGCAACACGTTCGTGATCGGCGTGCTGTCGACGGTGCCGCAGCTGCTGCTCGCGCTGACCCTCGCGCACCTCCTCGACGTACGGCTGCGCGGGCGCGCGTTCTTCCGGGTGGTCGCGCTCGCCCCGTACGCCACCTCCGTGGCCGCGGCGACACTCGTCTTCGCGCTGCTCTTCGGGCGCGACCACGGCTTCGTCAACTGGGTCCTGTCGACCGTCGGCATCGCCCCGGTCGACTGGCAGAACGGGCCGTGGGCGTCGAAGGCCGCGGTGTCGGCGATCGTGGTGTGGCGGTGGACCGGCTACAACGCGCTGGTCTACCTCGCCGCCATGCAGACCGTGCCGCGCGAGCTGTACGAGGCGGCGGCACTCGACGGGGCCTCGCGGTGGCAGCGGTTCGTCCACGTCACGCTGCCGGGGCTGCGGCCGACGATCCTGTTCACGGTGGTGGTGTCGACGATCGGGGCGACCCAGCTGTTCGGCGAGCCGCTGCTGTTCGGGGCGGGGGCGGGGGCCTCGGGCGGCGCGGACCACCAGTTCCAGACGCTGGGTCTGTACCTGTACGAGCAGGGCTGGGTGAACCTGCACCTGGGCCGGGCGTCGGCGATCGCCTGGCTGATGCTGCTGATGCTGCTGACGGTCTTCGGGGCGGCGCGGCTGGCCCGTACGCGGGCGCGGGGACGGGCACGCGCGGCGTCGATTCCGGGGAGGGGCGTCTGATCCGCACGCGACGGGGCGGACCGGGAGGGCCGGGCGCCGGGCGGCCGCGAACGGCGCGGGCGGCGCGGGCGGCGCGAACGGCGCGAAC
>NZ_SDOY01000113.1 GCF_004117935.1 Streptomyces roseicoloratus
GGGAGCGCAAGCGCGGCCGGCGCCGGGCGGCCGCCGCCGCGGGACTCGCCGTCTTCGCGGTCACGGGAGGCACCTTCTACCTCACCAACGGTCCCGAGGGCGGCGACCCGGACGCCGTCGACGTGACCCGCGCCGCGGCCCCCGACACCGGCTCGGCCCTGGAGCCCGCGGGCACCGACCCGGCGACCCTCTCGTCGACGCCCAGCGCGAGCAGCTCCACCGCGCGGCCCAGCCGCACGGCGAAGCCCTCGCCCAAGCCCACCAAGCCGGCCACCACCAAGCCCGCCCCGCCGCGCACCACCACCCCGCCCCCGCCCAGCCCGCGGCCCACGGCCACCGGCGGCTCCGGTCCCACCTCCTCGTCCGACGCCGCCCAGGTGATCGAGCTCGCCAACGCCGAGCGCGCGAAGGCCGGCTGCGGGCCGCTCACCGAGCACACGCTGCTCACCCGCGCCGCCCAGGGCCACTCCGACGACATGGCCGCACGGGACTTCTTCGACCACACCAACCCCGACGGGGCCGACCCCGGCGACCGCGTCACCGCCGCCGGATACCGCTGGTCGACCTACGGCGAGAACATCGCCATGGGCCAGCGCACGCCCGCCGACGTCATGAAGGCCTGGATGAACAGCCCCGGCCACCGCGCCAACATCCTGAACTGCTCCTTCAAGGAGATCGGCATCGGCATCCACACCGCCGGCGGCCCCTACTGGACGCAGGTCTTCGGCGCCCGTTAGGGCCGGTCCGGCAGGCAGGCAGGCAGGCAGGCAGGCGGTCAGGCAGGCGGGCAAGCGGGCAGGCGCGCCCGCGCGGCGCCCTTCCGGGGTGACGGCACGGGCGCGCGGCGTGCTCCGCACGCCCGGAGCGGGTTCGCCGCCTACCGTGATCCGATGCGACGCGTTCCGAGATGGACCCTGCTGCCGTCGGGCACCGCACCCGTCGTGCTGGTCGTCGGCTGGACGGCCGCGGCCGCGCTCGAAGGGCCCTCCTACGACGCCGTACGGCAGACCATCAGCGTCCTCGCGGCCTACGGCGCCGCGGGGTTCTGGGTGATGACCGGCGCGCTGCTCGCCGTGGGCCTGTGCCACCTGGGCACGGCGTGGGGGCTGCGCGCCGCGGCCACGCCGGGGCGGGTGGCGCTGGCCGCCGGCGGCATGGCGGCGCTGGCCGTGGCGTTCGTCCCGACGCCCAGCAGCGGAGGCTCGCTGCGGCACGGCTCCGTGGCCGCCACCGGCTTCGCGCTGCTCGCGCTGTGGCCGGTGCTCGCCTCCGTACGCGGCGGGACGACGGCCCCGTGGGCGCTGCGGCCCTGGCCCGCCGCCCTCGCCACGGCGTCGATGGGCGCCGGCGCCCTCTGGTACCTGGTGGAGACCGACCGGGACGGTGCCGCGGGCGTCGCCGAACGCCTCGTGACCTGCATGCAGTCCCTGTGGCCGCTGGTGGTGGTCCTGTCCTGCCTGTGGCACCAGCGCGGGACCGCGCCGCGTACCGGCCCGGTCCGGGCCGACGCCGGTCGCGGCCGGGGCGCGGCAGGAGCTGATCCCGGCCGGGACTGATCGCAGGAGGGGGCCGATTGCGGACGGGGGGCCGATTGCAGGCGGGGCCGATCCGGGCCGTCACCGACCTGGGCAGTCACCGATCCGGGCGGTCACCGATCCGGCGCCGCCGACGAGGGCGGCGACGTGGTGCCGGTCGGCGCGGAGCGGGACGGCCGGGCGGTCAGCCGTTCCGCGGCTCCAGGCGGAACGCGAAGCCCAGCGTGCCCGGATCGAGCGCCGTGGCGCCGCCGTCGACGGTGAGCACCGCGCCGTTGACGAAGGAGGCGGCGGGGGAGAGCAGCCAGGCGATCGCCTCGGCCACCTCCCGCGGCTCACCGGGCCGCCCGGCCGGCAGCACCCGGGTGACCTCCTCGTACGCGACCTCGACCCCGCTTCGACCGCTCCCGCTGCTTCGACCGCTCCCGCTGCTCCGACCGCTCCCGCCGCTTGCGCCCGCCGCGCCGGAGTCCAGGCCCGCCTCCTCCGCGAAGCGGTTCATGCGCCGGTCCGCCATGTCCGTGCGCACCCAGCTCGGGCACACCGTGTTGGCGCGCAGCCCGGCACCGCCGTAGTCGACCGCGAGCGAACGGCACAGCTGGAGCAGGGCCGCCTTGGAGGTGGCGTAGGCCGCGTTGCCGACGCCGTTGCGCAGCGCGGAGACCGAGGCGACCGCGACCACCGCCCCGCGGGCTTCGAGCAGATGCGGGAGCGCGGCGCGCAACAGGTGGAACGGGCCGGTGAGGTTGGTGCGCATGACCGCGTCCCAGTCCTCGAGCGTCACCTCGCCCACCCCGCCGCCGCGCCCGATGCCGGCGTTGAGGACGAGCCCGTCGAGCCGCCCGTACGCGCCGATCGCCGCGTCCACGAGCGCGCCCGTCGCGTCCGGGTCGCCGATGTCCGACGGCACGGCCAGCCCGCCGGTCTCCTCCGCGACCAGGTGCAGCGGCTCAGGTCGGCGCCCGGACACCACGACCCGGTGTCCCGCCGCGGCCAGCAGCCGCGCCGTCGCGGCGCCGATGCCGGTGCCGCCGCCGGTCACGAGATACACGCGCCGGTCCTCGTCCTCCGCCATGCTGGTCAGGCCTCCGTCGCCATGCCGGTCACGCTTCCCGGGGTGCGCGGCCGGCGTCGTCCGTCCGTGCCGCGCTGTCGTGATCATAGGCACGGCCGGTGTCGGTGGCCCGTCGTAGGGTCGGCCGTATGAGCACTTCCGACGAAGTCCGCGCGCTCGCGCTCGCCCTGCCCGAGACGACGGAGAAGGTGGCGTGGTCCATGCCCACCTTCCGGGTCGCCGGGAAGATGTTCCTGACGCTGCCGGAGGACGAGACGACGATGGCCGTCCGCTGTCCGAAGCTGGAGCGCGACGAACTGGTCCTCGCGGAGCCGGAGAAGTTCTGGGTCGCGGACCACGAGGCGGCCTTCGCGTGGGTACGGGTGCGGCTCGCGGCCGTCGACGACCCGGAGGAGCTGCGCGCGATCGTCGTCGACTCCTGGCAGCAGGCGGCTCCGCCTCGGCTCCTCAAGGAGCACCCGGAGCTCGCGGCCCCGGCGTAGCGGGTGCCGGGCACCCGGCACCGCGACCGGCGGGCCGCGGCGGGGCGTCCGGTCACAGCCGCTCCGGCGGGATCGCGAGATAGGCCTCGCGGAGTTCCGCGAGGACCGGATCGTCGTCGGGGAAGCGCAGCCCGTCGATCGCGCGGACGGCGCGCACACCGATCGCCGCGTTCGTGGCGAAGACGGCGCGCATGGCGGGCAGTTCGGCGGTGGCCACGGGCCGGACGAGGGCTGCGGGACGCGCCGCGCGCAGCAGCCGCATGGTCACGCCCGACAGCACCTCGGCCCGGGGCCACACCACCTGGCCGTCGCCGTCGACGAAGCCGACGTTCCAGGTGCAGCCCTCGGCGACCAGACCGCCGGCCTCCGTCCCGCCGGCCTCCGTGAAGAGCACGTCGTCGAAGCCCGCCGACCGTGCCGCGCGCCGCAGCGCCAGCTGCCCGAAGAGCGCGACGTGCTTCACGCCGGCGGCGTCGCGACGGTACGGGCGGGCCGTCACCCGCAGCGGCGCCGGGAAGAGCGAGCCCGCAGGCCGGGTCGTCACCAGGACGTGCGGGTCGGCCGCGCCCTCCGCCGGGCGCGTGATGTCCAGGGCGGGATCGAAGACGGTGACCCGCACGGTCAGCGCACCCGGCCGTCCGTCCGCCGTCTCCCGTCCGTCCATCGCCTCCCGTCCGTCGACCGCCTCCCGTACGTACGCCCGCACCCGCTCCGGATCCAGTTCCGCGCCGAACACGGCGGAGCAGTCCCGCACCAGCCGGTCGAGGTGCAGGGCGAGGCCCCGTACCGCGCCGTCCTCGACCCGGAGGGTGGTGAAGTGCCCGTAGTTGGTGAGGGCGAGGGCCGTCATCTGGGCGACGGACGCGGGGGCTCCGTTGACAGTTGCCATGACCACAGTCTGACGTGCCCGGACCGACGCGCCCGGACCGCGGTCCGCTGCTCGATCCTCTCGCGTGTTACCCGCGGGTACGCCATGATGGTGACCGACCACCATCCACGCGCGTTCCACACGGCCGGGGGCTGAGGCAGCGGTGACGACTTCCCATTCGGATTCCCCTTCTGCACCGCGCTCCGGCGCGCGGTCCGACGCTCGCCCCGGGGCCCCGTCCGGTTCCGGGTCCGCTTCTGGTTCCGCTTCCGATTCCGGTGCCGGTGCCGGTGCCGGTGCCGGTTCCGGAGCCGGGGAACGGGCCAGGGTGCACGCCTTCCGGGACGACGCCCTGGGCGAGCACGACGCGGTCGGACTCGCCGAGGCGATCCGGCGGGGCGAGGTCGGCGCCGCCGAGGTCGCACGGGACGCGGCGGAGCGCGTACGGTCCGTGGAGGACCGGCTCCACGCGGTCCAGCTCCACGCCGCCCCCGATCCCGCCGCCGGAGGCGCGGCAGGGGCCTTCGCCGGCGTGCCGAGCTTCGTCAAGGACAACACCGACCGGCGGGGCCTGCCCACCGGGCACGGCAGCGCGGCGTTCACACCGCGCGCCGCCCGCCGGGACGCGCCCTTCGCCCGGCAGTTCCTGAGCACCGGCGTCACGGTCCTCGGCAAGACCCGGCTGCCCGAGTTCGGGTTCAGCCCGTCGACGGAGTTCGAGGCGGCCGAGCCGGTCCGCAACCCCTGGAACACCGGCCGTTCGGCGGGTGGTTCGTCCGGCGGCAGCGCCGCCCTGGTCGCCGCCGGAGCCGTGCCGATCGCGCACGCCAACGACGGCGGGGGTTCGATCCGCATCCCGTCCGCGTGCTGCGGACTCGTCGGCCTCAAGCCGACCCGCGGCCGGGTCGTGCCCAACGCCCAGAGCCGCCAACTACCCCTGGACCTGGTGACGGACGGCGTCGTGACCCGCTCGGTGCGGGACTCCGCCGCGTTCCTCGCCGCCGCCGAACGGTACTGGCGCAACCCCGGACTGCCACCCGTCGGTCTCGTAGAGGGCCCCTCCGGCCGCCGGCTGCGCATCGGCCTGCTGCTCGACTCCCCGAACGGCGTCCGCTCCGACGCGGCCACCCGCGAGGCGGTCACCGAGACGGCCGCCGCGCTCGAACGGCTCGGCCACACCGTGGAGCCCGTGCGGCCGGCCATCGACCCGCGCTTCACCGCCGACTTCCTCACCTACTGGGGGCTGCTGTCGTTCCTCATCGGCGTCACCGGACGGACCCTGGGCGACGGTTTCGACCGGCGCCGCATGGACGGCCTCAGCCGCGGTCTGCGCGAGACCTACCTCGAGAACTGGCGCGGCACCCCGGGCGTCCTGCGCCGACTGCGCCGCACGAAGGAGGCGTACGCGGCGGCGTTCCGCGGCCACGACCTGCTCCTCTCGCCGGTCCTCGCCCACACGACGCCGCCGATCGGTCACCTCAGCCCGGCGGTGCCGTACCCGACTTTGATCGAACGGATCCTCGCGTACGTCGCGTTCACCCCGATCGACAACGTCGTCGGCACGCCGTCGCTGTCCCTGCCGGGACCGACCACGACCGCCGAAGGCCTCCCCATCGGCGTCATGTTCTCGGCCCGCCCCGGCGCCGAACGCACCCTGCTCGACGTCGCCTTCACCCTGGAGTCGGAGCGCCCGTTCCACCGCATCCAGGACGCGTGAGCCGGACGGCCCGCGTCGCGGTCGTGCGGCGGCCGTGTCGCCGCCGTGTCGTGGTCGTGCCGTGGTGATCGACCACCGGTGCCCCGGTCCCCCGTTTTTCGGTCCGGGGCCCGGTGGTTCGTGTGATCCAGTCTTCCGTCGGCCGGCGGGTCTTTCCAGGGGATGATCTTGCAGATAATGGGAGCCCGCCGGCCGGCGGCCGGCCGGCGTCCCGACGAAAGGTGCCGCACCGCATGAGACTCTCGGCCAGCGACCGAGGCCTTCTGAAGGAGATGCTGCAGAAGCGCAGGGCCGCGCTCGACCCCGTGACCATGGGATTCCCGAAGCGACTGCCCGGCCCCGGACGGCGGGCCGCCGGCCTGAGTCAGGAGCAGATGGACGCGCTGCTCATGCGGACCGTCGGCACGTACAACCGGTTCGAGAACGGTCAGCTCGCCAACCCCGGCACGGACTTCCTCGCCGCGGTCGCCCGGACCCTCCGCCTCGACGAGCAGGAATGGGCCTTCCTGTGGCGGCTGACCCGCAAGGAACACCCGCCGCACGCGCTGCACAGCAACTCGGGCGAGTCCGTGGCGGAGGTGTGGCACCGGATCATCGAGCAGGTCGGCGACGCCGTGGCCTTCATCCACGACATCGAATGGAACGTCCTCGCCCACAACGAGGCGTTCCGCCGACTCTTCCCGCACGGACAGGCGCCGGCCAACATCATGCGCCTCCTGCTGCTCGACCCCGTGGCCCGCACCGACGTCCTCATCGACTGGGAGACCCGGTGGGTGCCGGCCCTGATGCCGCACCTGAAGCACGCCGCGGAGCTGCGCCCCGGCAACGACGGCCTCACCCGGCTCGAACGCGACGTCCTCGCCGACCCGGTGACCGGCCCGCTCTACCGCGACAGCGCCTCCGTCCCGATCCCCTTCTACGACGGTTCCGAACTCCCGCTGCGACACGCCGTCCTCGGCCCGGGCGTGCTCACGACCTGCCTGGCCGACCTCACCGCGGCCCCCGGCGCCCGCCTCCACATCAGCATGTTCACTCCGTCCGCCCCCGGACCCGAGCTGCCGTCACCTCGCCGGGCCGCGGCGGCGGCCGGCCGCGTGGCGCGGCCTGGCGGTGCCGGGGCGGCCACGTGAGAATGCGGCCATGACCGACACTCCCGCGCCGTCCTCCTCGCCCGGTTCCGATCCCGGGACCGGTGCCGCGCACTCCGCCACGACCTCGTCGTCGTCCGCGCCCGGGCAGGATTCCGTACGGGTCGAGCGCGACGGCCCGGTCACGACCGTGATCCTGTCGCGGCCTTCCGCACGCAACGCCGTGGACGGCCCCACCGCCGCCCGGCTGGCGGACGCCTTCCGGGAGTTCGAGGCGGACGACGAGGCCGCGGTCGCCGTGCTGTGGGGCGACGGCGGGACCTTCTGCGCGGGCGCGGACCTCAAGGCCGTCGGCACCGAGCGCGGCAACCGCGTGGCCGAGGACGGCGACGGCCCCATGGGGCCGACCCGGCTGCGCCTCACCAAGCCGGTCATCGCCGCCGTCGCCGGTCACGCCGTGGCCGGCGGTCTCGAGCTGGCCCTCTGGTGCGACCTGCGGGTGGTCGAGGAGGACGCCGTCCTCGGCGTGTTCTGCCGCCGCTGGGGCGTCCCGCTGATCGACGGCGGCACCGTCCGCCTGCCCCGGCTCATCGGCGAGAGCCGCGCCATGGACCTGATCCTCACCGGACGCCCCGTCCCGGCCGCCGAGGCCCACGCCATCGGTCTCGCCAACCGCCTCGTCCCGTCCGGTGGTTCGCGCGCCGCGGCGGAAGAACTCGCCCGGGAGATCGCCGCCTTCCCGCAGCTGTGTCTGCGCCATGACCGGCTGTCCGTCCGCGAACAGCACGGTCTGCCCGAGGCCGAGGCCCTGGCGCTCGAACTCCGCCACGGACTCGTCCCGTTGTCCGCGGGGGAGACCACGGCGGGCGCCGCGCGGTTCGCGTCGGGCGCGGGACGGCACGGCTCCTTCGACCGGTGAGAAGGGCGACGCCGGGGGCGGGGGAGCTCCGGCGCTCCGGGCAACGGCGAAAATGCCTGGCGCGGCACGCACGAGCGCCGGAGACTCGTCCCATGAGTGACATGGAGGCGTTCCGGCGGGCGGTCACCGCGTGGGCGGCCGGCGGGCCCGGAGAACCGGCGCGGGAGCTCGCGGAGCGGCTGCCCGTGCGGACCGTCGTCCTGCTGGAAGGGCTGAGCGACGTCGCCGCGGTGGACGCGCTGGCCGCGCGCCGCGGCCGCGACCTGGCGGCCGAGGGCGTCTGTGTGCTGTCCATGAACGGCGCGATGAACGTGGCCCGCTTCGCGCGGCTGCTCGGCCCGCCCGGTCTCGGTCTGCGCCTCACCGGCCTGTGCGACGAGCGGGAGCGCGGCTACTACGCGCGCGGCTGGGAGCGGGCGGGCGTGTCGGCCGAGCAGGAGTTCCACGTCTGCGAGGCGGACCTGGAGGACGAACTTATCCGCGCGCTCGGTCATGAACGGGTGCGCGAGGTCGTCGAGGAACAGGGCGACCTGCGCCCCCTGCGGACCTTCCTGCGTCAGCCCGAGCAGCGCACCCGCACACCGCAGCAGCAGCTCCGCCGCTTCCTCGGGACGAAGAAGGGCCGCAAGATCCACTACGGCCGCGCACTGGTCGAGGCCCTCCCGCCCGCCGGCACGCCCACCCCGCTCGACGCGCTGCTGACCGGCCTCTGACGAGGCGCCGCCCGGAGCCGGCCGGTCCGCAGCGGCGCCGTGCGCGGAGCCGCGGGGAGGTGTCAGGCGGTGATCCAGTCGCTGGTGGCGATCACCGGCTGGACGCCGTCGCGGTGGATGGTGCCCTCGATCAGGCCGTACATCCGGTCGGCGGCGTAGTACACCTCGTTGTCGTTCTTGAGGCCGAAGGGCTCGAGGTCGACGAGGAAGTGGTGCTTGTTCGGGAGGTTGAGGCGGACCTCGTTGACGCTCCCGCAGTTGTCGAGGACCCGCTCGGCCATCGCGTTCAGCGTCTGCTGCAGGGAGTAGCTGTACGTCTCTGCGAAGGCCTCCAGCATGTGGCGCCTGACCTGCCGGTACGAGCGGTCCCAGTCGAACTCCGGCTCGCCGGCGGCGGTCGCGGAGTGCGCCCAGCGGGCCGTGACCTTGGTGGCCAGGATGCGGTCGTAGGCCTCCTGGAGGGTCGTGTACCTGTCCTTGATGAAGCCGTGGAACTCGGAGTTGGTCGAGTTCATGACGGTCAGTTCCTTCAGGCCGGAGACGACCTGGAGCTGACCGGTGTGACCGTTGTACGTGACCTGCGCGGTGCGCACCTCCTGGCCCTTGCGGACGAACGAGTGCTGCTCGGCGCGCGTGGGCACGGAGACCCGGTCCCAGGCGAACTCCTCGACCCGGATCTGCGCCTCGTGGATCACCGGCTGCGCGTGCACGAAGTGCTTGGCGAGCAGGATGGCGAACGCCTCGGGCGAGGCGATGCCGTGTTCCTTCGCGAAGGCGTAGACGGTGTTCTTGGTGGTGTCGGTCGGCAGACAGTTGCCGTTGTCACCGGTCAGGTGGACCTCGCGGAACTCGCCGCGCAGGGCGACGGAGACGTTCAGGTCGCGGATCTCGTGCCAGGCGCCCTCGTTGCCCTGACGGGTGATCGTGACGATGCGGTTCTCGGCCTTGCCGTACTGGTTCTGGGCCAGGACGTGCTTGCTCATGGCGTTGCTCCTGCGGGTACGTGGAAACGTGGTCCCCGTACGCCCGGCGTCCAGCGCCGCGCATCGCGTGACGCTCCCCGCCGTCCGGCCCCGCGCCAGTGGGGCCGCCCCGGGACTGACGAGCATCCCGGTCCGTAGGTGTGTTCGCCACGGATTGCAGCACAGGCCGCCCCTGATCGACAAGAGGCGGCGAACGATCACCCGCCGGAATTCCGGTCGCCGCCGGCCGCCTCGGCGGCGATCCGGTCGAACTGCGCGCCCATCGCCGCGGAGAGCGCCTGGGCGGCGGACAGCGGCCGGACCATCACCGTGAAGTCGTCGATCAGACCGTCCTCGTCGAAGTGCAGGAAGTCGCAGCCGTTGATCTCCCGGTCTCCCACCTTCGCCGTGAAGACGAGGGCCTGGTCGCGGCCGTCCGCGCCGACGATCTCCCGCACGTAGCGGAAGTCGGTGAAGACGCGGGTGACACCGCGCAGGATGGCCGCCGTGATCGCCTTGCCCGGGTACGGCCTGAACGCCACGGGGCTGGTGAAGACGACGTCCTCGGCGAGCAGGGCCTCGACCGCGGCGTGGTCGCCGGCCTCGACCGCCTGACGGAAGGACTTCATACCTACCAGCCTCCATGACTACTCAACAAATTGAATATCTCTGGAGGAAGGGTAGAGGCTCCCGCGGCGATCGGTCCAGTCCCGGCCGGCGATCGGTCGAGCCCCGTCCGGCGGTCGGTCGAGCCCCGTCCGGTGGGCTGTCCGGCGGGCCGTCCGGCGGTTCAGGCCAGCTTCTTGAGCAGCTCGACGGCGAGCGGGGCCGAGGAGGCCGGGTTCTGGCCGGTGACCAGGTTGCGGTCGACGACGACGTTCGGCGCCCACGGCTCGCCGGGCCTGACGTCCAGGCCCGCCTCGCCGAGCCGGGTCTCCAGGAGCCACTTCGCGCGCTCGCCGAGCCCCGCCTGCATCTCCTCCGCGTCGGTGAACGCGGCGACCCGGTAGCCCGCGAAGGCGTTGTCGCCGTCCTCCGTCCGGGCGGCGAGCAGGGCGGCCGAGCCGTGGCAGACGACGCCGAGCGGCTTGCCCGACTCCAGGGCGGCGACCAGGAGCCGCCCGGAGGCGGCGTCGACCGCGAGGTCCTCCATCGGGCCGTGGCCGCCGGGGTAGAAGACGGCGTCGTAGTCGGCGGGATCCACGTCCTCCAGCTTCACCGGGCTCTTGAGCTCGCCCATGGCCGCCAGGGCCGCGGCGACCCGGTCGGCGCCCTCCCGGCCGCCGTTGACCTCGGGCGCGAGGCTGCCCGCGTCCACGGTCGGCACGACCCCGCCCGGCGTCGCGACGACGACGTCGTGCCCGGCCGCGGTGAAGGCCTCGTGCGGCGCGACGGCCTCCTCGGCCCAGAAGCCGGTGGGGTGCTCGGTACCGTCGGCCAGCGTCCAGTGGTCGGCACCGGTCATCACGAAAAGGATCTTTGACATCGGAGTGCTCCGGAAGTGACGGGCCCCTGCGGGGCCGGTGGAAGAAGCGATGTCGTCGACGGTAAGGCGGCCCACCCATAGGGATCCAATGAAGAAGGCAATGCCTGCCATCGGATATCCGATGGCAGGCACTCGTCCGCCCGTGACCTCAGCGCTCGCGCAGGGCCGGCAGCAGCGTCTGCTCGGCCCAGCGCAGGAACGGCCCCTGGTGCCCGCCGCCGATCTGCACCAGCGCGAGGTCCGTGAAGCCCGCCTCCTCGTACTCCCGGGCCGCCTTCACCACCGCGTCGGGATCGTCCCCGCAGGGGATCGCCTCCGCCACGTCCTCACGGCGGACGCACGCGGTGGCCTGCTCGAACCCGGCGGGCAGCGGCAGCTCGGCGTTCACGTGCCAGCCGCCGACCGCCCAGCGGAACTGCTCGTGCGCACGGGCCACGGCGGCGTCCCGGTCGGTGTCGTAACAGACCGGAAGCTGGCCGAACCGGGGCTTGCCCGCACCGCCGTGGGCGTCGAAGGCGTCCACGAGCTCCCGCTCCGGCTCGGTCGCGATCAGCAGGTCGCCGTGCCGCCCGGCCAGGGCGCAGGAGCGGGGCCCGGAGGCGGCGATCCCGATCGGAGGCGGCGTCTCGGGCAGGTCCCAGAGCCGGGCGGCGTCGACCTGGAAGTGCCGCCCGCGCCGGGTCACGTACCCGCCCGCGAACAGGTCCCGGATGATCCCGACGGCCTCTTCCAGCCGGTCGAGCCGGACCCGTGCGGAGGGCCAGCCCTCGGTGGCGACGTGCTCGTTGAGGTTCTCGCCGGAGCCGAGGCCGAGCCGGAAGCGGCCCTCGGACAGCAGCTGCACGGTCGCCGCCTTCTGCGCGACCACGGCCGGGTGGTAGCGGAAGGTCGGGCAGGTCACGAAGGTCATCAGCGGAATCGTGGACGTGGCCTGCGCCGCCGCGCCCAGCACGCTCCACGCGTACGGCGAGTGCCCCTGGGCCTCCAGCCACGGGAACGAGTGGTCCGAGACCACGGAGAAGTCGAAGCCCACGGCCTCCGCCTCGACCACGTGCCGGACCAGCTCACGCGGGCCGGCCTGCTCGGTCATCATCGTGTAGCCGATGTGCATCATGTGCCGCCGAGTGCCCCGTCCGCCCACGCGTAAACGGCCGGCGGTCCGCTCCCCGGCCGCCCCCGCCGACGGCCCGGGATTCAGCCCTCGACGCCGGTGGCGGAGTGCGGGGCGCCGACCGGCTTGGACTCGGGGGAGCCGCGCTGACGGAGGTAGACGGACAGGACGGCCATCGCGGCGACGGCGAGCAGTTCCGACTGCCAGTTCTGCAGCGAGCGGTTCCAGAAGTCGGCGGACGCGAGGTACGCGCCCCAGTCGATCGGGGCCTGGAGCTGCCGCAGCCGAATGCCGTTGTACGCGGCGACACCGGCCACGGACTGGGCGAACCACGAGAACAGGAAGAAGCCCGCCATGACCAGGCCGAGCGAGCGGGAGTACAGGCCCTGGCGCCAGTCCTTCGTCCCCGCCCAGCGCGGCGAACCGGACTCCGCGTGCTCGCCCATCCGCTGCATGCGGTCGCTCTCGGTCCCCGCGCGGTCGAGCGGCTTGGACTCCGGCGAGCCGCGCTGGACCAGGTGCACGGTGCCGAACACGTACAGGAAGAACTGCAGGAACTCGGACTGCCAGTTCTCGGTGACGTCGACGGCGAAGTCGGACGACATCAGGTACTCGCCGAACGCGATCTGCTGGAGTCCCTCGACGGCCAGCTGCTCATTGAACTCGGCCCGGCCGGCGACGGCCTGGGCGGCGAGGACCACGAAGAAGGCGGCGCCGAAGGCGAGGGTGAGACTGTTCGACCGCCAGAACCCCACGCGCCGCTCGTTCCCCTGCCCGGACCCTCGCCCGGTCACCTGTGCATCGCTCCGATCGCGGTGAAGTAGGCGAGGCCGCCCAGGATCGTCAGGACACAGCCGATGAACACGGCCCTCATCGCGTCACCCTCCCTCGAGCGAGCAGTCGTACGGCTCGTCCTCCGCCCGCGGTTCACAGCCGGCCGCGGTCACCAGCCAGCCACCCGCGAACTGCGACAGGAACAGCGTGTCGCCCGTCATCCGCAGCAGGGCGTCCCGGCCGTACACGTCGACGTGCCGCGCCGCACCGGCCTTCGGCAGCCCCAGCTCCCGCAGGGCCGGTCCGCACGGACCCTTGGCGTCCTGCTCGACCTGCGAGCGGGTCTCGGGCGCCAGCAGCGCGCAGCCGGTCCGGTAGTCGCCGGCGGCCAGCGCCGCCGTGAACCGCCGCCCCGCGTCCGTGGCGCCTTGCTCGCGCGCCGGAGACGCGCCGCACCCAGCCAGGACGCACAGCAGCGCCGCCGTGCCGAGCAGCGCACCGGCCGCACGCGGAATCACCGACATGCCCCCACCCTGCACGCGCCGGGCGCGCGCAGGGGGCGACACTCCGGCCGCGCGCCTTCCCGGCCCGCGGCCCACCCGTTCGGCCGACTCCTGAAGGCGGTCGCCGCGGATCCCGGGTGAGCTGGAGACATGGGCCGTCCCGAGTTCATCCCGCTGGCCGCAGGGCTGTTGGTCCTCGTGCTCGCCCTTCCGTGGATCAACGGGTTCTGGGAGGACCTCAGCGCACCGCCGGGGCCCATGACGGGCCTGATCAGCGTCACCTCGCGGGCGCACGGGTGAGCGCGCCGGGCGGTGCCCCGGGCGGCGGCGGTGGTGGCGACGCGGACGGTGGCGGCGGCGGACGGTACGGCGAAGCCGTCTTCCGGCCCGAGCAGGCGGGCGAGGGCGAGCGCATCGACTTCGGCGCGCTCGCCTACGACGACATCACCCTGGCGCGACTGCGGGCGCTGGGAGCCGGTCCGGGATGGCGCTGCCTCGACGTGGGCGCCGGCACGGGCACGGTGGCGCACCGGCTGCTCGACGAGGCCGGGGTGGACTCCGTGCTGGCAGTGGACCGCGACGTCCGCTTCCTCGCCCGGCGGGCCGTGCCCGGACTCGACGTGGCCGAGGCCGACGTCACCGCGCCGGACTTCGCCGCCGGCCGCGGCCGGTTCCGGCTCGTCCACGCGCGGTTCGTGCTCATGCACCTGCCCGAACGCGAGCGGCTGATCCGCACCCTGGCCCGGCTCGTCGAGCCCGGCGGGGTGCTGGTGCTCAGCGACGCGGTGGACCTGACGAGCGACCGTGCGGGATCGGACGGCACGCCGTACGCGCTCGCCATGCGGGCGATGTGGCGGGGGCTGCGGGCGGAGATCGGCACCGACGTCTCGTGGGTGCCCTCGTGCCCCGGCCTGCTGCGCGATGCCGGACTCACCGGCGTCGCCGCCGAGATCCACGTGCCGCCGTTGGTGCCCGGCAGCCCCATCAGCCGCTTCTGGGCGGACACCTGGCAGCGCGGCCGCGCCGCGATGCTGGCCACCGGACTGATCGACGACGAAGGTCTCGACGAGGCGATCCGCTACCTGGACTCCGACGGGTGCGCGGCGCTGTCCGCGGGGATGCTGACCGCGTGGGGCCGTAAGGCCGCCACGGGGGCCGTCGCGCCGTAGCCGTGGTGGGCCGTCCGCGGCGCCGGCCCGGTCACCGGGACCGAACCGCAGCCGCGGACGGGACGACGGCCTTCAGGACGCCGGCCCGCGATCCGACCCGCGATCGTGGTCCGCGCCCTGGCTGAGCAGCCGCTGGAAGAACGAGCGGTACTGGCGCAGGGCCGTGCGCAGGGCCTCCGTGTCGACGTCCTCGCCCTGCTTCCACTGGCCTTCGAGGGTGCGCCGGTGGTCGGCGAAGGTGGCGGCGAGCTTCTGCATCACGTCGGCGACGAGGGTGTCGGCCGCGTGCACGGCCTCGCGGGGATCGTCGACGAACATGCTCTGGATGTCGTGCCAGCGGGTGCGGAAGCTCTCCTCGTCCGCCGCCTCCATCAGTCGCGGCGACCCGTCGACGGTGCGGTCCGGGCGGTCGGCCCGGACCCCGCCGTCCGCCTCGGTGACGCCGGTGTCGGTACCCGTACGGCTGTCGGCGCCGGCGTCGGTCCCCGTACGGCTGTAGGCGTCGGAGTCGGCGTCGGAAACGGTGCCGGTCTCGGCGCCGGTGTCAGTGTCGGGGAAGGTGCCGGTTCCGGTCTCGGTGACCGCGTCACCCGTCCGGTCCGTACGGACGCCCGTCCCGGTGTCCGTGCCGCCGGGGTCGCCGGGGCCACCGCGTTCACCGGTGCCGCCGGGGCTGTCGTCGCCGCTCGTGGGGATGCTTTCGCCGGGGTACGCCGGTGGTGCGGCGGGGTCCGTCCCGCGCTCGTTCCCGGCCGGGCGGCGGGCGATGTCCTCGGTCGACAGGCCGGTGTCGGGGCGTCCGGAAGTGTCGTTGTCGCGCATGCCGAAGTCCTGCCTCTCAGGGCCGGCCGGAGCCGGGCCGGTTTCCGTCGGCGAGCAGTTCCTCGAAGAGGACCCGGTAGTGGATCATCGCCCCGCGCAGCTGCTCCGTGGTGGCCTCGTGTCGTGAGCTGAGGTGCTCGACGTCGTGGGCCGCGCGGTAGTGCTCCAGGGTGCGGCCGTGCTCGACGGACAGGTCACGGGCCTGCTGGTCGAAGTTCTCCGTGGGATAGCCCCGCTCGCGCATGACGGCCGTCACCAGGCGGTCAGCGTCGTGCACCGCCGTCTCGGGGTGGTCGACGAACTGCTCCTGCACGCCCCGCCACTCGCTCAGGTATCGCTTCCTCAGGTCCTCGTCGAGCGGGCGGATGTCGAGCGAGTCGTGCCGCTCCTCGCGTGCGCCGAGGTCGTGCTCGGCCGCCCGCCTGCCGCCCGCCTCGTCGACCGTGCGGTCGTACTCGGAGCCGTAACGCTCCCGGAGCCGGTTCCGTCTGCGGCGGTCGAGCACGAAGGCCAGGACGATCAGGACGACCACGACCGCGATCGGTATGACGATGGCCAGTACGGTTCCTGTGGACATGACCCGGCCCCCTTGAGTGTGACGGTGACGGGCTGTTCGCACCGCGCCTGCCCGGCTGCCGGCGACCGAAACGGCCCGTCGTCCGCGAGGTGCGACGACGGGCCGTGGCGTCCGGTGGCGGGGTGCGTCCGTGGGCGGTGGGTGCCAACGGGCGGTGGGTGTCAATGGGCGGCGGCGCCGAACTCGGCGTGCTGCGTGCGGAGCGCGAAGTCGGTCTCGTCGGCGGGCGGGCGGCCGACCCGACAGCGCCGTGCCTCCGCACGGGCCTCCCGCATCAGCACGACGAACTCCTCGTCCGTGAGCCCGTGCCGGCCATGGGTGCCGCCGTCGTGCGTCCGGGTTTCGGCCTGCCAGACCATGATCCTCTCCGCCTCTCCGCTCCCGCGGGTGTCGCGTGGCCACTACCCGGTGAGCGCCGGACCAGACGTCCGCCGGGCGACCGGACGAGGGACGGATGGTGCCACAACGCTCAAATCACCCCATGGCGCCATAAAGTCACTGCTCGACACCATGGGACCTTCCCGAAAGGAGCCTTCCTTGGCATCGCGACTCAATCCGTACATCAGCTTCTCCGGCGACGCGCGGCAGGCCTTGGAGTTCTACAAGAGCGTCCTGGGCGGCACGCTCAGCCTGAGCGGTTACGGCGAGTTCGGCTCGCAGACGCCGCCCGGCTACGAGGAGAAGATCATGCACGGCATGCTCGAGACCGACCGCGGATTCGCGCTGATGGCGTCCGACGTGCCGCCCGGCATGGAACACGAACCCGGCAACAACATCGCGATCAGCCTGAGCGGCGACGACGCGGACGAGCTGCGCGGCTACTGGGAGAAGCTGTCGTCCGGGGGCACCGTGTCCGTCCCCCTGGAGAAGCAGATGTGGGGCGACGTGTTCGGCATGTGCACGGACAGGTTCGGCATCACGTGGATGGTCGACATCACCGAACAGGGCTGAGGCCCGGGAGAGGCTCGGCAGGGCAGCGGGTCAGCTCCGGCGGCGCGCGTCGGACGTCGTCCGGGCGGGTGCCGATCTCGCACCCGCCCGTGAGCCGCCGCCGCCTCCTCCGTCTCCTCTCCCGCCGTCACCTCCGCGCTCGCCGCCGCCTCCACCCGGGATTCAGCGCGTGGCCAGCACGATTCCGTACGCCGCGAAGAACAGCGCGACGACCAGGACGACGAGGAGCACGAGGAAGAGCGGGCCGCCGGCCCAGCCCCGGGTCGGACGCCGGTGCGGGCCGGTGCCGGTGCTCGTCCCCGTCTCCGCCGGAGGGGTCTCGCCCGGTGGCACACCGCCACCGGGTTCCAGGCCCGTGGTGGAGCGGGGGTCGGGATCGGGGTTGCTCGGAACGGTCATGGCCGTCACCTCCTGCTCGCGGTCCCCGGCACGCCCGGCACGGCCGTGCGGTCCGACGACTGCCCTCTCCGGCCGGTTTCATTCGTCCCGGCCGGGTAGTCGCGGTGCGAGGCGGACCGACACCGATCAGCAGCGTGCGCACGAGGCGGACGGCCGTGACCGTGCCCCCGCGCGGCACCGGCACGTCCGGGCCCGGCTCGACGACGAACGCACGATGGAGGTCGAGGGGCCGGGTCCGGTCCGGCCGCCCGACGCGGGGCGAGGAACGGCACGGCCCCGAGCCGCCGGACCCGCCGCGCTACGACAAGGACGAAGGGAAGAGACGTGACGGCGCAGAACGATCCCGCCGCCGAGCAGGACGCGCGCGGCGACGACGTCTACCAGCCCACCGGCTCGGATGCCCCGAACCGGCCCAGCGGCCCGCTCGACCCGGAGAACATGCTGGGGGACGAGACGGCCGACTCTCCCGAGGAACCCGGCTTCTCACCGCCCGACCGACCGGGCGCGGTCACGCGCCGCGGCACGACGACCGCCGAGCAGCGTGAGGGCGCGCCCCTCGACGACCGCCTGGCCGAGGAGGAGCCCGACGTCACGGCCGTCGAGGGCGACGCCGTCGGAGACCTGCCCGGAGGCGAGGGCGAGCCGCTGGACCGGGAGTCCGGTGCCACGCCCGCGGGCCGGCTCGTCGCGCCCGACCCGCGTGTCCCCGGCGGTGTCACGGCGCGTGACACGGGCCCCGAGGACGAGGTCCCCGCCGAGGAGGCGGCGATGCACCGGGACACCGCCGTCGACGGCACCGGCGGTGGCGCTGAGGGAAGCCCATAGGCGACGAGGAGACGAGGAGACGGTCATGAACGAACCACGGAGCCGTACGCGGCCGGGCGGAGGCAGAACCTCGGCCACTCCGCGCGACCTCGCCGAGCTCAAGGAGCGGCAGGCCCACCGTGCGGAGAAGCACCAGGACGCCGGGCAGCAAGGGAGCGGGCGGCACGCGGCTCCTCGGGGCCGGGGCGGGGACCGCGGCGGCCGGCACGGGCCGGCCGAGAAGGGTGTCGCCCCCGACGGCGGCATCCCGGGCGGCCGCCCACCCGACGAGCCCTGACCCCGCACCCGACGGGCTCCCGCACCGGGGAGCCCGTCGGCCTGTGCTCCCCGTCCCCCTGGCGAACCGGTGAACTCCGCGCGCGGCGCCGGCCGGCGGCCCCCGGGGGCTCGCAGGCATCCGAACAGTCGGCCCTCCGAAAGGCGCCGAGCGGTCCGCACCCGCAGTGGTTCACTCGATTCCGGTCAACTTCTTTGTCAGGTGGCCGCGCCCGTCCGTCGGATTCACGCCATCCGTGATCTTCCGAGAACTTCCCTTTCCGGAGGGGAAGTTCCTGCGCAGCGGCCCTTGCGCGGAGACCCGAGGGCGCGTTTCGGGCCACCCGTGGGGAAACGTGACGGTCTTCACCGTGGACCCCTTGGTTCACGGTGGTTCTAATGGGCGGGCCCATTCGAACAGGCTGTCCGAAAGGGCGTCACGGGGGCTTGCGAGGAGGTCGGCCATCGGGAAAGGTGCGCCGCCGAGGGCGGCGCCTTCGGCATGCCCCCGGCGGGTCTTCGCCGGGCGGGCGGGCCTACGCCGGAGCCGATTCCTTGACTCCTTCAACTCTCGCGTCTTCAACAAATGGTACAGGGCCGCACGACTTCCGCCGTGATCCGGCGGAGGCGCCGAAACAGACGAAGAGGGAAAACGATGACGGACAACGGTCGTACGAGCCGGACACCCCGGAGCGACGACAGGTTCGAGAAGTTTCCGCTGACGGAGATCCAGTACGCCTACTGGGTCGGCCGGGGATCCAATTTCGTGCTCGGCAACGTCGCCCCGCACGCGTACTTCGAACTCGAAGGCCGGCGCCTCGACCCCGACGTGCTCTCCCGTGCCTGGCGGACCCTGATCGAGCGCCACGACATGCTGCGCGCGGTCGTCGACGAGGACGGAAGGCAGCACGTCCTGCCCTCCGTACCGGAGTTCCACGTCCGATGTACCGACCTCCGGTCGGCGCCTCCGGACGAGGCGGAGCGCGTGCTGACCGGCATACGCGACGAGATGTCCCACCACGTCTACACCGCCGCCGACTGGCCCCTGTTCGACATCCGCCTCTCCCGGCTGCCCGAGCACGACCGGCTGCACGTCAGCCTCGACCTCCTCATGGTCGACCTGGCCAGCCTCACGCTGCTGTTCAGCGAGTGGAGCGCGCTCTGCCAGGACGCCGGCCTCGAACTGCCCCCGGTGGACGTGACCTTCCGCGACTACGCCCTCGCCCTGGAGCAGGGCTCCCAGGCCCCCCGGCACCAGAAGGCCCTCGACTACTGGACCTCGCGCGCCACCACGCTCGCCCCGCCGCCGGACCTGCCGCTCGCCAAGTCGCCCGTCTCGGTGCACAAGCCCCGCTTCACCCACCGCGAGTACCACCTGCCCGAGCCGGACTGGAAACGGCTGCAGGAACGCTGCGAGGCCCGCGGCCTCACCCCGACCGCCGTCCTCGCCGCGGTCTTCTCCGAGGTGCTCGCCGTCTGGAGCGGCACCCGGCGCTTCACGCTCAACCTCACCCTCTTCAACCGGCTGCCGCTGCTGCTCGACCGCAACGAGGCCGGAAAGCGCGTCGTCCACCCCCATCTCCGGCGCATGGTCGGCGACTTCACCTCCATCTGCCTCCTGGAGGTCGACGCCTCCACCGGCCGCTCGCTCAGCGAACGCGCCGAGGCCACCCAGACCCAGCTCCAGAAGGACCTGCGCCACCGCCAGGTCAGCGCCCTGCAGACGCTGCGCGAGCGCCGCAGGCTCGGCCTGCAGAGCGGCTTCGAGACGATGCCCGTCGTCTTCACCAGCGGTCTCGGCACCGCCGCCGACGTCAGCGACGCCATGGGCTACTTCGGCGACATCTCCTACCGCGTCAGCCAGACCCCGCAGGTGTGGCTCGACCACCAGGTCGTCGACTTCACCGGTTCCCTCGACCTCACCTGGGACTGCGTGGAGGAACTCTTCCCCGAAGGCCTCCTCGACGACATGTTCGCCACCTACTGTGCGACCGTCGCCCGGCTCGCCCACGAGGACAGCCCCTGGGACGAGGAACTCACCGTCGACCTGCCCGGCCACCAGCTGACCGCCCGCGCCGACGCCAACGCCACCGAGGGCCCCCGCCCCGTCGGTCTGCTCCACGAGTCCTTCCTCGACCGCGCCGCCGCCCACCCCGACCGGCCCGCCGTCCTCACCGCCGGCCGCGAGGTCGGCTACGGCGAACTCGCCGCCCGCGCCGAGGCCGTACGCCGGCAGGTGACGGCCGCCGCCGGCGACGAGCCGCGCGACCGGCTCGTCGGCATCACCCTCGACAAGGGCCCCGAGCAGGTCGCCGCCGCGTACGGCGTGATGATGGCCGGCGCCGCCTACCTGCCGGTCGGCGCCGCCCTCCCCGCGCAGCGCCGCTCCCGCATCCTCGCCGACGGCCGGGCCGCGGCCGTCGTCACCGACAGCGCCCTCGACGCCGCCCTGGAATGGCCCGAGGCGATCCCGCGCCTCCTCGTCGACGGCCCCGCCCCGGCGACGCCCGCCGACCGCCTCCCGGCGGGCCCCGCCCGCCCCGGCGACCTGGCGTACGTCCTCTACACCTCCGGCTCCACCGGCACCCCCAAGGGCGTCATGATCGAGCACGGCGCCGTGCTCAACACGGTCGCCGACATCAACGAGCGCTTCCGCGTCGGACCCGACGACCGCGTCTTCGGCCTCGCCGACCTCGGCTTCGACCTGTCCGTGTACGACCTCTTCGGCACCCTCGCCGTCGGCGCCGGACTCGTCCTGCCCGACCCCGACATGCGCTCCGAACCCGCCCACTGGGCCAAGCTCATGGCCCAGCACGGCGTCACCGTGTGGAACTCCGTCCCCGCCCAGATGCAGATGCTCGTCGAGCACCTCGAAGCCGGCGGCGAGGTCCCCGAGCGGCTCCGCCTGATCATGCTCAGCGGCGACTGGATCCCCGTCGACCTGCCGCGCCGCATCCACGACCTGTGGCCCGACGCCGAGATCATCAGTCTCGGCGGCGCCACCGAGGCCTCCATCTGGTCCATCCACCACCCCGTCGACGAGGTCCCGCAGGGCGCGAAGAGCGTGCCGTACGGCGTTCCGCTGCGCAACCAGACCTTCCACGTGCTCGACGAGCGCATGGAACCCTGCCCCGTGTGGACCGCCGGCCAGCTGTACATCGGCGGCGTCGGACTCGCCCGCGGCTACTGGGCCGACGAGGAGCGCACCGCGGCCGCCTTCGTCACCCACCCGCGCACCGGTGAACGCCTCTACCGCACCGGCGACTTCGGCCGCTACCGCACCGACGGGACCATCGAGTTCCTGGGCCGCCGCGACGGCCAGGTCAAGATCAACGGCCACCGGGTCGAACTCGGCGAGATCGAGGCAACGCTCTCCCAGCACCCGGGCGTGGACGCCTCCGTCGTCGTCAAGTCCGCCGACGGATCCGGCGCCGCCCGCCTCCACGGCTACGTCGTCCCCTCGGTCCGCGAGGCCGACGAGACGCTGTTCGTCACCGAGCACGCCGAGCCCGCCACCAGCGCCGCACTCTGGCAGGCCCTCGGCGAGACGGCAGGACGCCCCGCCGCCGGCCCCGCCCCCGAGCGGCTGCGCGCCGCCTGGGACGTGCTCGACGAGGTGTACACCCTCGCCACCGCCGCCGCCTTCCGCTCCTTCGGCCTCCCGCACGAGCCGGGCGCCGTCTTCGACCCGGCCGCACTGCGCGGGGCCGGCGTCGCACCCCGCTACGAGCGGTGGCTGGCCCGTGCCGTCGCCCGCCTGGAGACGACCGGCCACCTCACCACGGGAGACGACGGCACGACCGTCGCCCGCCCGCTGCCCGAGGCCCTGCCGGACGACCTCAAGGGCCGCGCCCGCGACGTCCTCAAGGAGGTCCTCGGGATCGACGAGGACGTCACCGACTGGATGCTCACGCTCGCCGACGGCCTCGCCGACGTGCTCACCCAGAGCGTCCACTCGGCCGAGCTGTACGCCTCCGACCGCACGCCCGGCGTCTACGACCGGCTCTTCGGCCCCACGTACCAGGCCGCCGCCGACGCCGTGCGCGCGTTCACCGGACGCTTCCCCGCCGACCGCACCCTCAAGGCCATGGAGGTGGGCTCCGGCTACGGCTCGCTCACCCGGCACCTGCTGCCGCTGCTGCCCGAGGACCGCACCGAGTACCTGTTCACCGACATCTCGCGCTACTTCACCGACCGGGCCAGGACCGAGTTCGCCGACCACCCGGCGCTCCGCTTCGACCTGTTCGACCTCGACCAGCCGCCCGCCGTCCAGGGCTTCGGCGACCAGTCCGCCGACCTCCTCGTCGCGGCCAGCGTGCTGCACGACATGCGCCGGATCGCCCCGACCCTGCGCAACCTGCGCTCCATGACCGCCCCCGGCGGCATCCTGCTCATGGTCGAACAGACCACCTTCCACCCGTGGTTCGACCTCGTCATGGGCCTCCAGCAGGGCTTCGACAACTTCGAGGACACCGAACTGCGCACCCGCCACTGCCTGCTCGACCGCGGGCAGTGGGCCGCCGAGCTCGCCGCCGCCGGCTTCGCGCGCAGCCAGGTCCTCACCGTCACCGGCGGCCCCGCCTCCGTCGGCTTCGACGTGATCGTGGCCCAGGCACCCGACACCCGCCGCCGCTTCGCGCCCGACGCGCTGAGGGAGTTCGCGGCGGCCCGACTGCCCAGGCACATGGTGCCCGCGCAGATCCTCGCCCTGGACGAACTGCCCCTGAACGCCACCGGCAAGGTGGACCGCGCGGCCCTCGCCAAGGCGGGCGCGCGCGGCGCGGGCCGCGGCAAGCCGGCCAAGCCGCCGCGCACCGACCGGCAGCGCAAGCTCGTCGAGATCTGGCGCGAGGTCCTGGGCCTCAGCCGGGTCGACCTGGACGACGACTTCCTGGACGCGGGCGGCGACTCGCTGCTCGCCGCGCGGCTCGTCGCCCACCTGCAGACCGCGTTCGACGTCACCGTGCCGGTCGGCACGGTCCTCCAGTACACGACGGTGGAGGCGCTCGACGGCCATCTCGAGCAGCTCCTCGGACCGTCCGAGCTCATGCCCGGGGAGAAGTGATGAACCAGACCCAGCAGACGCAGCAGACCGGTACCGGCGGAACGGCGCCCCGCGCCGGACACCGCCCCTCCACCGACGAGGTCACGGCATGGGTCGTCGGCTTCCTCGCCGAGATCCTCGACGTGCCGCCGCAGGACATCGACCCCGCCACCCCGCTCGACGAGCTGGGCGTCGACTCCGCCACGACGCTCGTCCTGTGCGCGGGCCTCGGCGAGGAGTTCGGCCTGCCCGTACGGCCCAGGGACGTGTTCGACCACTTCACGGCCGACGCCCTCGCCCGGCACCTGACGGCACCGCAGCCCGCGGGAGTGTGAGCGAACCGTGAGCACCTCCACGCCGCCCCGCTGGATCATCGGCGGGGCGTCGCGGCCGGCCGCCCCCAAGCTCTACTGCTTCGCCCATGGGGGCGGCTCCGCCGCCGAGTACCTGCGCTGGGCCCGCGACCTCAAGGCCGGCGAGCCGCACGCCGTGCAGCTGCCCGGACGCGGTTCGCGGACCGGCGAACCCGTGATCACGTCGATGGACGCGCTCGTCGCCGCGCTCCTCGACGGCGTACGACCGGACGCCGGACCCTTCGTGTTCTTCGGGCACAGCTTCGGCTCGCTCGTCGCGTTCGAGTTCACCCGCGCGCTGCGGGCGGCCGGCCGGCCGCAGCCCGCGCACCTCGTCGTCTCCGGCTACCCCGCCCCGCACCTGCCGCGCGCCGCCTCCCGGCTGCACCTGCTCGGCGACCGCGAGCTGCTCGAGGAGGTCTCCGGCCTCCACGGAGGCATCCCGCCCGAGGTCATGGCCGACGACGACCTGGTGGCCATCGCCGCCCGGGCCCTGCGCGCCGACTACCAGGTCCTGGAGACCTACGCGCACCGGCCCGAGCCACCCCTGTCCGTTCCCGTCACTGTGCTGGGAGGCACCGAGGACCGGGTCACCGCCGAACAGCTGGAGGCCTGGCGCGAACTGACGGACGCCGAAGTGACGGTACGCCGCTTCCCCGGCGGCCACTTCTACCTCCGCGACCGGCCGGCCCCCGTCCTGCGGGCGCTCTCCGGCGCCCTCACCGCCGCCGCGCGCGCCACGGCGGGCGTCCCGGCGGGCTCGGGGGAGCGGGGCGACCCGTGCTGACCTTCGCGGCGGCCTCCCTGGTCCTCATCATGATCCCCGGCCCCGACCAGGCGCTGATCACCCGCAGCGCCCTGGCCGGCGGCCGGCGGGCCGGACTGCTCACCATGGTCGGCGGCGTCCTCGGCCTGGTCGTGCACGTCGGGGCCGCCGTCCTGGGCATCTCCGCGGTGCTGCTCGCCTCCGCCACCGCGTTCACGGTCCTCAAGGTCGTGGGCGCGGTGTACCTGGTGTGGATGGGCATCGCGACGCTGCGCGGCGCCCGCCGCACGCTGCGGGAGCAGGCCGGGAGGCCCGACGGCGGCGACGAACCGGAGGAGGACGGGGCCGGCGGCAGATACGTGCGGTACGGCTTCCTCTCCAACGCGCTCAACCCGAAGGTCGCGCTGTTCTTCGTGACCTTCCTGCCGCAGTTCCTGCCGCCCGAGGGGCAGGTCTTCCCCAGAGCCATGGCCCTGTCCCTGGTGTTCGCCGCGCTGTACCTGCTGTGGTTCGGCCTCTACGTGTTCACCGTCGACCGTCTCGGCAGGGTCCTGCGCCGTCCGCGCGTCCGCGCGCGGATCGAGCAGGTCACCGGCCTGCTGCTGATCGGCTTCGCGGTCCGGCTGGCACTCCAGTCGCCCTGAACCCGCCGCCGTTCGCGGCGAGTCCGTGCCGGTGGGGTTCCGCAGCGGCGCCACCGGCGGGACGCTGGCCGTATGAAGACAACGGCGCGGATCATCGGACGATGGGTGTGCGCGGCCGCCGGGGTGTGGGTGGCCGCCGAGGTCGTGGGCCGGTTACGGATCGCCGGCGGCACGGGCGAGCGACTGGGGTCGGCGGCGGTCGTCGCCGCGGTGTTCCTCGCCTTCGTCGTGCTCGTCCCGCTGCCCCTGACGCGGCTGCTCGGACGGGCCCTGAGGAGGAATCAGCGGCGCTTCGCGGAGGAACCCGACTGGGGCGGCTCCGACGGGGAGTTCTTCGCGCCGCTGCGCAGACACTTCCTCCTCGTCGGACTCGGCATGGTGCTGACGGCGGTCGTCCTGGTCGTGATCGGGCCGGCGGGAGTGTGGGCCGGTGCCGAGCTGGGCGCCGCGCTGGGCCTCGACGTCCGGCTCGACGGCGGGCTCAAGGCGCTCGTCGCCGCGGGACTCGTCGTCGCCGCCGTGGAGACGGCGCTTCGGCTCGTGCTCGCCGTCCCGGTGAAGCGCCGCCGCGCCGGCGCACTGCGGTCCCTGAGCGGCCTGCTGCTGTCCGGGGCGGGCCTGGTGCTCGCGGAGGTGTGGCTGGACGGCGTGCGGGCGGCGGACCCCCGATGGCTGACGCTCGCCGTCGTCGCCGCGCTCTTCCACCTGCGCTTCCGGCTGACGCTGACCCTTCCCGTACCCGGCGTCGCGTCCCTCGTCCTCGTCTCGGCGAACGTGCTGGCGCTCTGGCTCGTGGTGTGGCTCACCGGTCTGCTGCACGTCGACGGCTTCTGGCCGCTCGCCGGGACGGTCGCCCTGATGTGGGCCGCGGAATGGCCGAGCCGCCTGGCGACCGCCGCGGCCGAGGCCCGCGCCAACCCGCCCCTGCCCCCACCCGACCCGTTCTGGCCGGAACAGCACATGCCCCGGTCACCGCTGTACTGAGGAGACGGACGCGGGGTCCTCGCCCCGGGCCGCGGATGAGATGAGATCCTGGGCGGATGCACGAGACGGCAGCCGCCCTGGCGGACGCACGCTGGCCCCTCGCCCCGCCGGCCGATGCCGGCCGGCTGCGGGAGCTGACCGCGGACGACGGCATCACCGGCTTCATGTCGCCGGCCCTGCCCGACGCGGCATGGCTGCTGCACTCCCTGTACGAGCACGAAGTCGGGCCGACCGACATGTCGTTCGACGCGTACGCGAGGGCCGTGCGGGCGGGCGGCGGGAAGGACGTCATCCCGGGGATCGACCCCGCCGAGGTGCTCGACGCGCCCACGGGCGAGCATCCCGGTCCCCGCTGGCGGCGCCTGCGCTGGGCCGAACTGGCGGACCGGCTCGGTGACCCGACGGTGCCCGAGGGACGGTATCCGTGCCACTCCTCCTTCCCCTCGATCAGGCCCGGCACGTGGCCGGCCGGCCTCCGGGCACCGTCCGAAGGGCACATGGACCGGCCCGACTGGAACCGCCTGGTCGACCTCCTCGCCGCGCACGGCCCGCACGGCGCGGAGACGGCCTGCCTGGCGTACTGGAGTCCGCTGCTGCAGGGCGCCGACTTCGACGACCCGCACCTCCGCGCCGGCGTCCTCGCGGACGCCAAGGTGCTCTTCGACCACCCCGAGGAGGAGAAGTGGACCCCGTCCAACCTCTGGGCCCGGGACCTGTCCTGGGTGGTGTGCACGGACTACGACCTCTGGGCCACCAAGGTCTCCGGCCCCCGCGCACTCGTCGAGGCGCTTCTCGCCGACCCGGAGATCGAAGCCGTACGCCTGCCCTGGGCTGCCTGACCGCCCGGGCCGTGTCTTCGGGACCGGCCCCTCGACGTCCCGGCCGTGTCCGGCGGTTGCGCGTTCGTCCGGCGCTTCCGACGGCCGGCGCGCCGCGGACGCGTGGCGGCGCGGCCCGCCGGAGGGGCCGTCGGCTCAGCCCAGGGACACCGTCGCCTTGTGCACGGCGCCCAGCGTGCCCGGCGTGACGCGCAACGTCAGGCCCGCGCCCGTCGAGAGGACCGTGACGGACGGGTCCTTGGCCGTCACCGCGGTGACCGGGCGGTGCCAGGTGACGTCGACGGTGTCGCCCGTGCGCAGCGGGGCGGAGACGCAGACGGTGGCCGTGGCGCCGTCCTCGCGCACCAGCACGCTCGCGGGCTGGGAGGCGGTCAGCGGGCCCACGGTGCCGGCGAGCCAGAAGTTGACGGCGGTGAGGCCGAGCGAGGGGACCCGGACGCCCTGCTGCTCGTTGGCGTTGGCCAGGACGGTGAGCCAGGAGGTGTCCGCGGCGCGGGCCGAGGTCTGCTGGACCGTGGCGCCCGGCATCAGGACGTAGGCGTAGTCCGCCCAGGTCGGGTCGGTGCCGTGGTCGAACCACAGGGTCAGGTAGCGGCGCGTGACCGGATCGGTCACGGCCGAGCGGTTGATGTCGGACCAGGCGCCGGTGCGGGCCTCGCGCAGCGCCCGGACGGTGGCGCCGCCGGGGAACACGTATCCGGCGTGCCCGGCCAGGTGCGCCCAGCGCGCGCCGGTCAGCGTGGCGCTCCATCCGAGGGCGGTGGACCGGGCGGTGCCGTCGACGGTGAAGGCGTGCGTGCCGGACGCGCCCAGGTTGCGGTTCTCGACGACGGACTCGACGCCGGTGCCGTCCCGGCCGTGGATGCCGGCGCCGAGGCAGACCACCGCGTCGTCGAGGAAGAACCAGGACTTCTTCGCGAGCAGGGTCGAGGACAGGCCCTTGAGGTACTGGCCGACGGCCGCGTACGTGCCGTCCGTCGCGCCGCCGACCCAGCGCACGTCCGGGCGCGCCGCGCCCCAGGTCCCGCCCTCGCCGTCCGCGAGGGGCTTGCGGGAGGCGGTGGTGCCGGGCAGCCGGCAGGGGTCGACGGTGGGCCAGAAGTCGTCGGTGTACTGCCCGTTGGCGAAGGTGCCGCCCCACCAGTAGAGCATTCCCGAGCCGCTGTGCCAGGCCCGGAGGTTCTCGCCGTTGCCGTTCTCGTAGTACGTGATCCGGCGCGACGCCATGGACACGGCCGCCGCCCAGGCGGGCCGCCGGTGCACCGCCCGGTCCATGGCCGGGAACAGCCGGTGCCCCACCGGTTCGGCCGAGCCGGTCGGGACGGTGTCGTCGACGGCCTTGAGCCGGGCCAGCTGGGCGACGCCGAGGGCGGGTCCGGCGAGCACCGGACGGTAGTAGTCCCGGTCGATCCAGCCCTTGACCATCCGGTCCCAGCGGCTCTTCTCGGCCGGTGACGCGCTCACCCCGAGGAGGGCGACGCACGCGATGATCCCGTGGCCGCGCAGATGGTCGTCCTGGCGGATCGCGGCCGGGTCGCTCTGCTGCACGCCACGGCTGATCGCGCGCCCCGACACCAGGTCCATGGCGAGTCCGTTGAAGAGGAAGGGCGCGTAGGCCTTCTCCACGGAGTCCAGCACGACCTGGCGGCCCGGGTCGGTGACCTCCCACGACGTGCCCTTCAGCAGGGCGAACAGCAGCGAGAGACCGCCGAGCATGACGGAGCCGTACGAGCCCGCGTACGGGACGTAGAGGTGCTGGACGAAGCTGCCGTCCTGGTAGAGCCCGTCGCCGGTGGTGACGTAGGGGAAGACCGGGGAGAGGGCGTCGCGGGCGAGGGCGAGCTTCGCGGCGGTCCCGCCGACCGCTCCGCGCAGCGCGAGGACGCGGCACAGGTCGACCCGGTTGGCGCCGGTGGACGTGCCGCCGTAGACGGCGACGGTGCTGTCCGGCACGAAGTGGTCGACGGCCGCGCAGTGGTCGGCGATCCGGGCGGCACCCAGGTGCTCGTACATCAGCACGTCGATGTCGAGGAGGGCCTGCGGAGCGCCGATCTGCCAGCTGTACCAGTTGCCGTACCGGGCCTGTCCGGCGTGGTACGCCTGGTCGTGCAGGTGGTCGAGGCCGGCGAGGATCTCGCCGCGCAGCGCGGTGTTCCCGGTGAGGCCGGTGCCGGGCTGGCTGTACGCCTCGGCCAGGGTGCGCAGCCGGTTGAAGCTGTTGTTGAGGTTGCCGGAGTACGTGTACGACTCGGCGTCCGTGTCGGGTTCGGGGTCGGCGTAGGGCAGATCGGGCCAGAGGGACCCGGCCGCCGGGGACATGGCGGAGCGCAGGCCGGCGGCGGTGGCGCCCAGGGCGGCGAGCTTGCTCGCGAACGGTTCGGCCGTGGGGGAGTACCCGGTTCCGAGGATCAGATCGCGCCACGTCAGGCGGAGGGCGCCGTAGGCGTCGGCGGTCTCCGCCGCGGCCGCGCCGTCTGCCGCGGCGAGGGGGACGGGGCCGAGGGCCGCGGCGGCGACGGCGGCGCGGAGCAGCCCGCGGCGGGACAGGCGGCCGGGATCGGCGGGAAGGGGCACCGGTTGCATGTGACTGCCTCTCGGGGGCGAGGGAGGTGACGCGCGGGCGGTGAGGGGACGTCGGGGCGGTGGAGGAAAGGGCGACCATCGAACAGCAAGCGCTTTCTCCCATGGCCGGAAACGTCCCGTCAAGAGGTGTGCGCCGACCGCCTCCGCCCGGCTTCCACCGCTGCCGAAGGCCGCTCCCTATCCCCATGTGGACTCGTGGGCAAGGGGGTTGATCGGGTGCGGAGGGGCGCACGGAGGTGCGGGAGATCTCGACATGGTCACAAGCCGCACCGGAGGACGTCAGACACCTAAGGCGTGCCTTACCTAAGTTGTATGGTGGCGCGGTCGGTTCGACGGCGGGAGGGAAAGTGGTGTCCATGGGTGACGTCCGCCTCATGGCGAACGATCTGGACGTCGGTCATGGCGGCCGCACGGTGCTGAAGCAGGTGGACCTGTCCTTACGGGTCGGTGAGATCACCGTCCTGGTCGGCCCCAACGGCTGCGGGAAATCGACCCTGCTGCGCACCGTGGCCGGACTGCTGCCGCCCCTCGGCGGCGAGATCCGCATCGACGGCGAACCGCTCGGCTCGCTCGGCCGCCGCGCGCTCTCCCAGCGCCTGGCCTTCCTTCCCCAGACCTCGCAGGCACCCGCCGGGGTCACGGTCCGTGAGCTGGTACGCCACGGCCGCTACGCCCACCGCGGCGCCCTCGCCCGGCACACCGCCGAGGACACCGAGGCGATCGACTGGGCCCTCGACGTCACCGACGCACGACTGCTGGTCGACCGCAGGCTCGACGAGCTGTCCGGCGGCGAACGCCAGCGCGCCTGGCTCGCCATGGTGCTGGCCCAGCGGGCCGGAGTGCTCCTGCTGGACGAGCCCACCACCTACCTCGACATGCGCCACCAGTTCGACGTCCTCGACGTCGTGCGCCGGCTCGCCCGCGAGCACGACATCGCCTGCGGCGTGGTGCTGCACGACCTGATGCAGGCCGCCGCCTACGCGGACGAGGTCGTCGTGGTCGCCGACGGCGGCGTCGCCGCGTCCGGCAGCCCCGACCAGGTGATCGAACCCGAGGTCATCCAGCGCGCGTTCGGCCTGCGGGTCAACGTCGTCCGCGACCCCGCCACCGGATACCTCGCGTGCTTCCCCCGGCGGAGCGAGGCCTCCGCCGCCACCGCGAAACCCTGAACACGGCCCGCGCCGCGCCCTGAACGGCCGCAGCGCCCCGCGCGGGCACGCGCGCCGTCCTCCGCGCGCGCCCCGAACGTCCGCCCCTTCCCGCGTACCTCGCGGGGTACCTCCCGGCGTCCCGCCCCCGGCGGTGTCCGCCCTGCCCGAACAGCCCGGAGAACAAGGAGAGATCCACCATGCGGAAACTGCTGCGCGCCCTCGCCACGGGCGGTGCCACGATGGCCCTCGTGCTGACCGCCGCCGGGTGCGGGGGCGGCACCGTGGGCGAGGCGAACGGCGGGAACGGGAAGAAGCCGGGGGACACCACCACCGGCGCGATCACCGTCGACACCGCGCAGGGCACCGTGTCCCTGGACAAGCCCGCCACCAAGGTCGTCACCCTGGAATGGACGTACGCCGAGGAACTCGTCGCCCTCGGCCTGGCTCCCGTCGGCAACGCCGACAACAAGGGCTACGGCACCTGGATCACCGCCGAGGGCGCGGCCCTGCCGGCCCAGGTCACCGACGTCGGCAGCCGCAACGAACCCAGCCTGGAGAAGATCAAGGCCCTCCAGCCCGACCTCATCGTCATCGACAACGACCGCTCCAAGGCCAACCTGAAGCAGCTCCAGGCCATCGCCCCGGTGCTCTCCTTCACGTACACCACCAAGCCCCAGCTCGCCACGATGAAGAAGAACTTCACCGAGCTGGCGAAGGCGGTCGGCAAGGCGGACGAGGCCGCGGAGGTGAACGCGCGGATCGACGCCAAGGCCGCCGACCTCAAGGGCCGACTCGACAAGGCGGGCAAGGGCGGCCTGAAGTACGCCCTCGCCCAGGGCTTCACCGCCAACGGCGCCGCCTCGATCCGGATGCTCACCGACGACGCCATCGCGCCGCAGGTGCTCGGCCTGGCCGGTCTGAAGAACGGCTGGAAGGGCCAGTCCGACACCTGGGGCATGACCACCGTCGGCGTCGAGGGGCTGACGCAGGTCGAGAAGGACGCCACCTTCCTGTACGTCGCCGCCGACAACGACAACCCGTTCACCGGCGACCTCGCCGGCAACGCCGTGTGGAAGGGCCTGCCCTTCGTCACGAACGGCAAGGCGCTGCCGCTCGACCCGGGCACCTGGCTCTTCGGCGGGCCGCTGTCCGCGCAGCACATCCTGGACGAGACCGGCAAGGCCCTGAAGGTCTGATGGCCTCGGAAGGACTGACGGCCGCCGCCCCGGCCGGCACGCCCGGCCGCCGCCCACGGGCCCTGCTCGTGGGCGGCGGCCTGTCCCTCGTCCTCGCCGCGGTCGTGGTGGTCCACCTCGGCCTCGGCGTGTCCGGCGTCGGCATCGGCGACATCCTGGACCTGCTGCTCGGCCACGGCGACGCCCGCACCGAGGACGTCCTCGTCGGCAGCCGGCTGCCGCGCACCCTGACCGGCCTCGTCGTCGGCGTCGCGCTCGGCGTCTCCGGCGTGCTCGTCCAGGGCGCGACCCGCAACCCGCTGGCGGCTCCCGACACGCTCGGCGTCAACGCCGGGGCCTACTTCGCCGTGGTCCTCGTGGCCTACACCGGCGTCGGCCTCGGCCCGGTGCCCGCCGGCGGCGCCGCGTTCCTCGGCGGACTGCTCGCGGTCGGTCTGGTCTACCTCCTCACCAGCGGGGGAGTGCTGACGCCCGGCCGGGTGCTGCTGGCCGGCGCGACGGTCGCCCTGGCCGCCACCTCGGCCGCCGAGTTCCTGCAGATGCTCGACGTGCAGGCCACCCGCGGGCTGTTCTTCTGGGGCAACGGCACCCTCCTCCAGTCCGGTCTGGAACGGCCGCTCACCCTCGGTGCCGTCGTCCTCGCCGGTGCGCTCGCCGCCCCGTTCCTGGCCCGCCCGCTCGACCTGCTCGCGCTCGGCGACGAGACCGCGCAGGCGATGGGCGTACGGGTCGAACGGATCCGCCCCGCCGCCTTCCTGCTCGCCGTCCTGCTGTCCGCCTCGGCCGTCTCCCTCGCCGGGCCGATCGGCTTCGTCGGACTCATCGGCCCCGTCATCGTGCGCCAGTTGGGCATGCGCCGGCACGCCGTGCTCGTGCCGATGGCGGCGCTGCTCGCCTCCGCGCTCGTCCTGGGCGCCGACGCCGCCGCCCAGCTGATCGTGACGCCGTCCGCGACCCAGCCCGCCGAGATCCCCGTCGGCGTGGTCACGGCGCTCATCGGCGGGCCGGTCTTCATGGTCCTGGCCCGCCGGGTGAGCACCGGCGACGCCGACACGGGCGCCGCCGTCGTGGTCTCCGACCGCCGCCGCGCACCCGGGTACGCCGTCGCGCTCGGCGGTGGTCTCGTCGCCCTGGCCGTCGCGATGGCCGTGTCGCTGCGCGTCGGCGACGTGCCGGTCGGCTGGAGCCAGTTGTGGGCCGCGCTGACCGGCTCCGCCGAGCAGATCACCGAGGCCGTGGTCTCCTTCCGGCTGCCGCGCATCCTGGTCGCCGCCCTGGCCGGTGCGTGTCTGGCCGTCGCCGGCGCCGCCGTGCAGGCGGTCGTCCGCAACCCGCTGGCCGAACCGGGACTCGTCGGCGTGACCGGCGGGGCGTCGCTCGGCGCCATCACGGTCATCCTGCTCGTCCCGTCGGCTCCGCTGGTGGCCCTGCCCGCCGCGGCGGGCATCGGCGGGGTGCTGATGCTGTTCCTGGTGCTCCTCGTGGCGCGCGGCACGAGAAGCGGCGGCCGGTCCGGGATCGACCCGACGCGGGTGGTGCTCGTCGGCATCGGCGCGGCCGCCACCTCGATGGCGCTGGTCAACATCATGGTCGTGGGTGCGCAGATGAACATCTCGGCCGCCCTCGGCTGGCTCGCCGGCAGCACCTACGGCCGGGACTTCACGGCCCTGGGCTGGCTGGCCCTGCCGGCCCTGGCGGCCGTGCTGCTGGTGATCGCCGCCCGCCCGGTGAACCTCCTCTCCCTCGGTGAGGAGCTGCCCCGCGCCCTCGGGCTCGACCTGGGCCGGGCACGGCTGCTGATCCTCGGCGCCGGAGCGGTCCTCGCCGCCGGCACGGCGGCCGCGGTCGGCGCCGTCGGCTTCGTCGGACTGGTCGCGCCCCACCTGGCACGGCGCGTCGTCGGCAACAGCACCGCGCGCATGGTGCCGATGGCCGCCGTCCTCGGCGCGGTCCTCGTGGTGTCCTCGGACGCCCTGGGCCGCTGGCTGCTCGCCCCGACGGAGATCCCGGTGGGCATCGTCACGGCCCTCGTCGGCACGCCGTACCTCGTCTGGCTCCTGCGCCGGAGCCGCGACGTCTGACACACGGACGGCGGCCCGCCCGGCACTCGCGTCGGCAGCCCGTGCAAGGCGAGCCCTGCACCCGGCGGCCGTCCGCCGGGCGGGCCCGCGCGTCAGGAGCGCCGCGTGGCCCTGGGGTGTGTGGTCAGGAGGGCTGGGGCGCCCGGGGCCGCCGGCGGGTCGTGGAGGCGCCCGCCCGGGACGGTACGGGCCGGAGCGTGCGGGCGGCCACCACACCCAGGAGGCAGACCAGGGCGGCGGCCAGGCACACGGCCGTGAAGGCGCCGGAGAAGGCCGAGCGGGCCAGCGGACGCAGGGCGGGGTCGAGGAGCTCGAACCGCCCGGTCTCCACGGCCTCGCGCAGCGGCGCGGCGCCCGCCGGTCCGGCGCCGAGGCCGCCGTCCAGACGGCCGGAGAACACGGCACCGAAGACGGCCACGCCGGTGGCGGTGCCGAGCGGGTAGCAGGCGTTCGTGAGGCCCGACGCCGTCCCGGTCCGCTCGGCGGGCACCGCGCCCACCGCGACGCCCATCAGCGGCGGGAAGATGACGGCCCCTCCGGCGCCGAGCAGCACGAGACCGGTGACCATGACGGCCTGGCCGGCGCCCGCACCCGCCGCGGCCAGCGCGAGGAGTCCGAGCCCCTGCGCGGCGAAGCCCAGGGCCACCAGGACATCGGGCGCGTACGCCTTCTGCAGCCGGTTCACGAACATGCCCGCGACGAGCAGACTGCCCGTCAGGGGCAGCAGGAGCAGCCCCGTCCGGAGGGGCGAGTGCGCGTGGGTGCTCTGCAGCCACAGCGTGAGGAAGGCGAGCACGCCGAGGCTGGACAGCCGGGCGAGGAAGCCGAGGAGCGCGGCCCCCGTCAGGGCCCGGATCCGCAGCAGCGTGACGTCGATCAGCCCGCCGCCGCGGCGTCCGCCGGCGACCAGGGCCGCTCCGAGCAGCAGACAGGCGCCCGCGGAGACCAGGACCTCGGGCGCCGTCCAGCCCGCCTCGGGTCCGGTCACCAGCGGATAGTGCAGCGCGAGGAGGAAGCCGACGGCGAGCAGCGCGCCCGGCACGTCGACGCGCCGCCCGGGGTCCGCGGGCGCCGCGGACTCGGGCATGCGGGTCAGCGCGCCGGCCATGACCAGCACGCCGACGGGGACGTTGACCAGGAAGATCCAGCGCCAGCCCAGCGCCTCGACGAACACGCCGCCGACGACCGGCCCGAGCGCGCCGGCGGCGGAGGCCACGAGGGCGTACGAGGCGATCGCCGCCTGGCGCCGGCCCCCCTCGTACGCGGCGGCCAGGAGGGCCAGGGTCGGCGCGAACACCATGGCGCCGCCGAGCCCTTGGGCGGCCCGGGCGGCGATGAGGGCGCCGGCGTCGGGAGCGAGGCCGCAGGCGGCCGACGCGAGGGTGAACAGGCCCATCCCGGCGACGAACACGGTCCGTCTGCCGATCCGGTCGGAGAGGGCCCCGGCGGTGAGCAACAGTGCCCCGAAGGCCAGCGAGTACGCCGAGACGGTCCACTGCACCTGGCCGAGGCCGGTTCCGAGATCGCGGGCGACGTCCGTGAGCGCGACGTTCACGACGGTGACGTCCAGGGTCATCATGACGCCGCCGGCGCTCACGAGAGCGAACGTCCACCGGGGGCCGTGCCGTCGGGAGGGCACCGCTGAACACCTCCGTACGCGGTAGGGAACGGTCCGTCAGGGCACCGGACACGGCAGGGTGTTCGCGCCGGCGTCCATGGTGACCGTCGTCAACTGGCCGTGTCTGTCCGAAAGTTGACCTTGTTCATTAGGTAAGCCTAACCTAATGTAACGCCCGCTTGGGCGTCCAGGCGTTCGAGCGAACCGAATCCAGACAGAATCCGGAGCCGCCTGATGACCCCTACCGACCATCCCGTGCCCGTCCTGCCCGACGTGGATCCCGCGGCCTGGCGGGAGGCCAACCGCCGCCTGCTCGCCAAGGCCCTCGGCGAGTGGTGCTTCGAGGACATGCTCAAGGCGACCGGCACCGAGGACGGCGGCTACCGGATCGACCTGAACAGCGGCACGACCTACGCCTTCCACGCCACGCCCGGCGCCTTCGGCTGGCTCCGCGTCGACCCCGACTCGATCACCCGCACCGCCACCAGCATGCTCGGCAACGCGATCGCCCAACCCGCCTGGGACGCCCTGCAGTTCCTGATGGAGGCGGCCACCACCATCGACAGCGACCCCTCCACCCTCGCCACCTACTTCACCGAGCTCTCGGCCACCCTCGCCGTCGACGCCGCCCGCCTCACCCACGGCGGAGAGACGGTCGCCGAACTGCGCGCCCTCGGCCACTCCGAGCTGGAGTGCCGCATGACCGGCCACAACCTCCTCGTCGCCAACAAGGGCCGGATCGGATTCTCCGCCACCGACGTCCGGCAGTACGCGCCCGAGTCGGCCCGGTCGCTGAAGCTCCTGTGGGTCGCCGTCCACCGCGGCCTGGCCGAATTCCGCGGCACTTCGGAACTGTCCGAAAACGGCATCCTGTCGGCGGAACTGGACGAGGAGACCCGAAGCCGCTTCACCGCCGTCCTGGAACGGGCCGGCGTCGACCCCCGGAGCTACGTGTGGATGCCCGTCCACCCCTGGCAGTGGGACCACGCCGTCCAGACCCTGCACGCCGCCGACGTCGCGCAGCGCCGCATCATCCCGCTCGGCGACAGCCCCGACGCCTACCTGCCTGGCCAGTCCATCCGCACCATGGCCAACATCAGCGCGCCCGACCGCCACGACGTCAAACTCCCGCTGAAGATCCTCAACACCCTGGTATGGCGCGGCATCCCGCCGCACTGCACCATGGGCGCCCCGGTCGTCACCCAGTGGCTGCGCGGCCTCGTCGAGCGCGACGCCTTCCTCACCGACGAGCGCCGCACCGTCTTCCTCGGCGAGATCGCCTCCGTGACCGTGCGCCACCCCTACCTCTCCACCCTCGACCAGGCCCCCTACCAGCACCTGGAAGCCCTCGGCTGCATCTGGCGCGAATCGGTCTCCGCGCGCAAGGACCCGGACGAGCGGGTCCGCACCTTCGCCTCGCTCCTGCACGTCGACGGCGCCGGGAACGCCTTCGTCGCCGAACTCGTCCGCGCCTCGGGGCTCGACCCGCAGGAATGGCTGCGCCGCCTCTTCGACACGCTCCTCGTGCCGATCATGCACGTGCTCTACCGCTACGGCGTCACCTTCAACCCGCACGGCCAGAACACCCTCATCGGCTACGACGCCGACGACGTACCGGTGCGCCTCTTCCTCAAGGACTTCGTCGACGACGTGTGCGTCTCCTTCACCGACGTACCCGAACGCGGCCCCGAACCAGACGGACACGACCACGTCCTGCCCCGCAAGCACCCGTCGATCATCAAGCAGCACGTCGTCGACCAGGTCTTCGTCGGCCACTTCCGCTACCTCGCACCGCTCTGCGCCGAGCAGCTCGGCGTGCCGGAGCGGACCTTCTGGCGGCTCGTACGGCAGACGATCCTCGACTTCCAGCAGCAGTTCCGCCGGAGCTTCCCCGAACTCGCCGGACGGTTCGCCGAATACGACCTGCTCACCCCCGAGATCCCCCGCTACGGCCTGAACCGCGACCGCATCGTCGTCACCCGCTACGGCGACCGCGCCCTGCGCCACGCGCTGTTCCCGAACGGCACGCACCCCAACCCGCTCGCCGAAGGCTGAGGAGTACCTGCCGTGACGCCCCTGACCTCCACGCGCCCGCCACGCTCCGGCCTCGCCCCGTCCCCGCTCGCCGGCTCCCGCACCGGCCTCGCCGACGTCCTCGCCGCCCTCACCGGCGCCGCCGACGCCGTCGCGAACGCCCGCCGCCCCGAAGGACCCCTGCCCGCCGGCACCCCCGCCGAGGTCCTCACCGCCGCCGCCCGCGCACTCGGCCCGGCCGAACTGCCCGCCGAGGGCCTGGGTGCCGAGGCCGCACTCGGCCTCCTCGCCACCGTCCTCACCGAACACGGCATCGACCTCACCCACCCCCGGGCCGCCGCCCACCTCCAGCCACCCGCGCTGACGGTCGCCGTCGCCGCCGACGTCCTCGCCAACGCGGGCAACGCCTCGCTCGACACGTACGACTCCGGCCCCTCGGCCATCGCCGTCGAACGCTGGCTCATCACCGCCCTGACCCGGCTCGCCGGCCTCGGCGAGCGCGCCGACGGCGTCCTCACCCCCGGCGGCTCCCTGTCCAACCTCATGGGCCTGCTGCTCGCCCGCGACGCCGCCGCCCACCGGCGCGGCATCGACGCCCGCGCACACGGCGTCGCCGCACTGCCCGGACCCGTCGTGTTCTGCTCCGAACTCGCCCACTTCTCCACTCACCGCGCCTGCGCCGCCCTCGGCCTCGGCGAAGCCGCCGTCCACCCCCTGCCGGTCGACGACCGGCGCCGCATGCGGCCCGACGCCCTGCTCGCCGCCCTCGACGCCCTCGGCCCCGACCGCACACCCGTCGCCGTCGTCGCCACCGCCGGCACCACGGACTTCGGCACCGTCGACCCGCTCCCGCAGATCGCCGAGATCGCCGCCGAACGCGGCATCTGGATGCACGCCGACGCCGCCTACGGCTTCGGCGCGCTCTTCTCGGACCGCCTCGCCGACCGCCTCGCCGGACTCGAACTCGCCGACTCGATCACGCTCGACCTGCACAAGACCGGCTGGCAGCCCGCCGCCGCCAGCGTGCTCCTCGTCTCCGACACCACCGCCTTCACCGCGCTCGACCGCGAGGTGGCCTACCTCAACCCCGCCGACGACTCCGAGGCCGGCTACGACGGACTGCTCGGCCGCAGCCTCCAGACCACCCGCCGCCCCGACGCCGTCAAGGCCGCCGCCACCCTCCTCACCTACGGCCGCACCGGCATGGGCCGGCTGATCGACACCTGCCACGACCTCGCCCGGCACGCCGAACGCCGCATCCTCGCCGAACCCGACCTCGAACTGGTCTCACCCGCCGAACTCACCACCGTCGTCTTCCGCTACCGCTGCGCCGACCCGGCCGCCACCGACGACGTCAACGCCGCCCTGCGCCGCCGCCTCCTGGAAACCGGCACCGCCCTCATCGGCCGCACCGAGGCCGCGGCCCCGGCACCCGGCGCACCACGCCGGGTCTGCCTGAAGTTCACCCTCCTCAACCCCACCGCCACCACCGACGACATCGACGGCCTCGTGGCCGCCGTCCTCGACGCGGGCCGCACCTGCGAACGACACATCAAGGAGAACGCCGCATGAGCACCACCACCACGGCGGCAACCACCCAGGCCGACCCCCTGCACGCCCCCGACGCCCGCGGCGCCTCCGAGCACGCCCACCTCGAGGCACTGCTCCGCTGCTGGCTGCGCGAGACCGGCACGCCCGTCACCCCCGGCCCGCTGCGGGTCGACCTCCCCACCACCGGGCTCGCCCTCGTCACCGAGGTCACCCACCGCTCGCCCACCGGCTGGCACCGCTTCGGCCCCACCCGCCTGGAGGGCCCCGGCGGCCCGCTCGGCGAGACCGCCGACCCCGTCACCGCCGTCGCCCTGCTCTCCGCCGAGGCCGCCGCACGCGGCGGCGGCCGCCCCGGCGGAGTCCCCGCCGGCGAGGTCGCCGACCTCGTGGAGCGCACCGCCGAATCCGTGCGCCGCGTCGCCGCCTTCATCGCCGACCGCCGCGGCCGCCCGCAGCCGCCGCCCGGCGTGGACGGCTTCCTCGACGCCGAACAGTCCCTGCTGCTCGGCCATCTGAACCACCCCGCGCCCAAGAGCCGCGACGGCATCTCCGACCACGAGGCCGCCGCCTACTCGCCCGAACTCCGCGGCTCCTTCCGGCTGCACTGGTTCGCCGCCGACCCCGACGTCGTCTCCCACGACGCCGTCGACGGCGCGCCCTCCCTGGCCGGCCGCGACACCGTCGCCCTCCTCGCCGACCTCGCGGGACGGCCCCGCGACGACGGCCGGATCCTCGTCCCCGCCCATCCCTGGCAGGCCAGGGACCTCCTCCACCGCCCCCGCGTCAAGGCCCTCGTCGCCTCCGGCGCCCTCACCCCGCTCGGCGAACTCGGCCCCGCCTGGTGGCCCACGTCCAGCGTGCGCACCGTCTACCGGCCCGACGCCGACGTGATGCTCAAGCTCTCCCTCGGGCTGCGGCTCACCAACTCCCGCCGCGAGTCCACCCGCACCGAACTGCGCCGCGGCCTGGAGATCAACCGCCTCCTCGACGCCGGACACGCGGCCGGCACCTTCGCCGCCCACCCCGGCTTCGCCATCACCCGCGACCCCGCCTGGATCGCCGTCGACGAACCCGGCCGGCCCGAGGGCCCCGACGTCACCGGCCTCGACGTCGCCGTACGCGAAGTGCCCCGCGACATCCGCTCGCTGCGCTGTCTGGTGGGCCTCGTCGCCCCGCGCCCCGGCCTCGGCCGCAGCGCCCTCGGCGACCTCGTCGCCGGCCTCGGCCCCGGCGCGGCCGAACAGTGGACCGCCGACTACACCGACCACGTCCTCGTCCCCATGCTGCACCTCTACGCCGCCACCGGAATCGGCCTGGAGGCACACCAGCAGAACACCCTCGTCCGCCTCGACGAGCGCGGCCGGGTCACCGGCGGCACCTTCCGCGACAACCAGGGCTACTACCTGGCCGCGTCCCACCTCCCCGGCCTGCTCAAGCGGCTCGGCGCCGACTCCTCCACCCTCGCCGTCGTCGACGACGCCCTGGTCGACGACCGGCTCTCCTACTACCTGCTGCGCAACCAGGCCCTCTCCGTCGTCGGCTGCCTCGCCGTCGACGGCCTCGCCGACGAACGCGCACTCCTCGCCGTCCTCGCCGACCGGCTGCGGGCGGCGCTGCCCGCCCTGGCGGCGGCCGGCCCCGACGGCGACCGGCTCGCCCGCCGCTGGCTCACCGCCGACACCCTGCCCTGCAAGGGAAACCTGCTCACCCGGCTGCACGGCATCGACGAGGTCCTCGCCCCCCTCGACGCCCAGTCCGTCTACCTCGACGCCCCCAACCCCCTGCAGGAGGCCGCCCGATGACCACCACGGACCCCACGGCCGGACCCGCGGCGAATCCCACGGCGGACCTGGTTGTGAATCCGACGCCCGACGGAGCCGCGGTCCCCGGCCCGCCGCTCCCGCTCCTCCACGGCCGCTGGTCCGCCCGCGTCGCCCGCGCCGAAGGCACCGACCTCGACCTCGTGCACGGCTGGATGCGGTCCCCGCACATCGACGCCTTCTGGCACCAGGCCTGGCCGCGCGAGCGCTGGCACGAGGAGATCGCCGGCCACCTCGCGGGCGACGCGATCCTGCCCGTGCTCGTCGACCTCGACGGCCGGCCGCTGGCCTACCTCGAGATCTACCGGGTCTTACGCGACCGGCTCGCCGGACACTACCCGCACCTGCCCCACGACCTCGGCGTCCACATCGCCATCGGCGAGCGGTCCCGAACCGGCCGGGGCCTCGGCCGGACCCTGCTCCGCCTCGTCGCCGAAGGCCTGTTCGCCGCCGACCCGGCCTGCGTCCGCGTGTCCGCCGAGCCGGACGTCGGCAACGCGCCCTCGCTGCGGGCCTTCGAAGCCGCCGGCTACCGGCCCTGCGGCACGGTCGCGTTCCCCGACAAGACCGCCGCCCTCATGATCCACCCGCGCACGGAAGGGGACCTGCCCCGATGAGCGGGAACACCGGCGCACACGACGTGATCGCCATCGGCTGCGGCCCCTTCAACCTGGGACTCGCCGCCCTCGCCTCCACCGTCGACGACCTCGACCTGGTCGTCCTCGACGAGCGCCCCGAGTTCACCTGGCACCGCGGCATGATGTTCGGGGACGCCTCCATGCAGGTCAACTTCCTCGCCGACCTCGTCACCCTCGTCGCCCCCTGGCACCCCCTGTCGTTCCTCGCGTACCTGCACGACAAGGACCGGCTGTACACCTTCACCGTGCGGGAGAACTTCTTCCCCTCGCGCCGCGAGTACGAGGACTACCTGCGCTGGGCCGCCGCGAGACTGACCTCCCTGTGCTTCTCCCACCGGGTCGACGAGGTCGACTGGAACGCCGACGAGGAGCGGTTCACCGTACGCGTGGTACGCGGTGACGGCACCGTCGTCCGCATGGCCGCGCGCCACCTCGTCGTCGGCATCGGCACCGCGCCGCACCTCCCCGAGGCGCTCGCCGGGCTGCCCGCCGACCGGATCCTCCACACCGCCGACTACCTCTACCGCACCGACGACGTGGCACGGGCCGGACGGGTCACCGTGGTCGGATCCGGCCAGTCCGGCGCCGAGGTCGCCGTCGACCTGCTCACCCGCAACCTCGACGGCGGCCCCGCCGTCGGCTGGCTCACCCGCACCGGCTCCTGGGCGCCGCTCGACTACACCAAGATGAACCTGGAGCTGACCACCCCCGCCTACATGCGGTACTTCCACTCGCTCCCCGAGGACGTACGGGACCGGCTCACCCGCGAGCAGTGGCAGTTCTACAAGGGCATCTCCACGGACACCCTCGAGGAGATCCACGAACTGCTCTACCGCCGCCAGCTCGCACCGGACCTCGCCGACGTCGAGCTCCGCTTCGGCGTCGCCGTCGAGAGCGCCGCCGTGGACGCCGGCGGACGGACCGTGCTCGGCTGCCGCCACCTCGACACCGGCCGGCCCTTCGAGCACGTCACCGACCTCGTCGTCGCGGCGACCGGCTACCGCGCCCGCCCGCCGGCCTTCCTCACGCCGGTCGACAAGCTGATCCGGCGCGACGCCCGGGGTCGGCCGGTGGTCCGCGCCGACCACTCCGTCGAGCTCGCCGACGGCGTGACCGGACGGATCTTCGTGGCGAACGCCGAGCTCCACGCCTACGGCGTCTCCACCCCGAACCTCGACATCGGCGCCGTGCGCAACGCCGCCATCCTGAACGCGATCACCGGGAAGGAGACCTACCGCCTGCCGAGGAGAAGCGCCTTCACCCGCTTCGAGGCGCCGCCGGGACCTGCGTAGCCGGGCCGCTGCCGCCGCACGGCCGGTGACCGGGACCGGCCGCGCGGCAGGGGGGCTGTCCACGGCGGGGGAGTTGTCCACAGGTTCCGGCCGGTGGGTCAGGAGTGTCGGCGGGGGCGGCTAGGCTTTTCGAATGGCCCTCACCGACGCTTCCCCGGACACCACGGACGCCCTGCGGGTACTGCACCGCGTCTTCGGTTACGGCTCCTTCCGCGGCGAGCAGCAGGAGATCATCGAGCAGGTCGTCGCAGGCGGCGACGCCCTCGTGCTCATGCCGACCGGCGGCGGCAAGTCGCTGTGCTACCAGATCCCCGCGCTCGTCAGAGACGGCACCGGCGTCGTGATCTCGCCGCTGATCGCGCTCATGCAGGACCAGGTCGACGCGCTCACCGCGCTCGGCGTGCGGGCCGGTTTCCTCAACTCGACCCAGGACCCGTACGAGCGGCAGGCGGTCGAGCAGGCATTCCTCGCCGACGAGCTCGACCTGCTCTACCTGGCGCCCGAGCGGCTGCGCACCGAGGGCACGCAGCGGCTGCTCGACCGGGGCAAGGTGTCGCTCTTCGCCATCGACGAGGCGCACTGCGTCGCCCAGTGGGGCCACGACTTCCGGCCGGACTACCTGGCCCTGTCCATGCTGCACGAGCGCTGGCCCAAGGTGCCGCGGATCGCGCTGACCGCCACGGCCACCGAGGCCACCCACGCCGAGATCGCCACCCGGCTCGGCCTGACGGACGCCCGGCACTTCGTCGCCAGCTTCGACCGGCCGAACATCCAGTACCGCATCGTCCCGAAGAACAACCCGCTCAAGCAGCTCCTCGAACTGATCCGCACCGAGCACGACGGGGACGCCGGAGTCGTCTACTGCCTGTCCCGGTCCTCGGTGGAGAAGACCGCGGCCTTCCTGGTGGAGCAGGGCATCGACGCCGTGCCGTACCACGCCGGCATGGACGCCGCGGCCCGGGCGGCCAACCAGTCGCGCTTCCTGCGGGAGGACGGCGTCGTCGTGGTCGCCACGATCGCCTTCGGCATGGGCATCGACAAGCCCGACGTCCGCTTCGTGGCCCACCTCGACCTGCCGAAGTCGGTCGAGGGCTACTACCAGGAGACCGGCCGCGCCGGACGCGACGGCGAGCCGGCGACCGCCTGGCTCGCGTACGGCCTGCAGGACGTCGTCCAGCAGCGCAAGCTCATCGACGGCTCCGAGGGCGACGAGACGCACCGCCGCTCGCTGGCCGCGCACCTGGACGCGATGCTCGCCCTGTGCGAGACGGTCGACTGCCGGCGCGTCCGGCTCCTCGCCTACTTCGGCCAGTCCGCCGAGCCGTGCGGCAACTGCGACACCTGCCTGACCCCGGCCGAGTCCTGGGACGGCACGGTCGCCGCGCAGAAACTGCTGTCCACGGTGTGGCGGCTGGCCAGGGAGCGGCGGCAGAAGTTCGGCGCCGGCCAGATCATCGACATCCTTCAGGGCAAGAAGACGGCCAAGGTCATCCAGTTCGACCACGACCAGCTCTCGGTGTTCGGCGTCGGCGCCGACCTGTCCACCGCGGAATGGCGGGGCGTGGTGCGCCAGCTGCTCGCCCTGGGGCTGCTCGCCGTCGAGGGCGACTACGGGACGCTCGTCCTGACGGACGGCAGCGGCGAGGTCCTCGGCGGCCGCCGTCAGGTCTCGATGCGCAAGGAGACGGCACCGGCCCGTTCCGCCCGCAAGGAGTCCGGATCCGGCTCGCGCTCCGGGAAGGGCGCCCGGGTGCCCGCCGACCTGCCGGAGGCCGCGGTGCCGGTGTTCGAGGCCCTGCGCGCCTGGCGGGCCGCGACCGCCCGCGAGCAGGGCGTCCCCGCGTACGTCGTGTTCCACGACGCGACGCTGCGGGAGATCGCGACCAGGCTCCCCACCACGGTCGAGGAACTGGGCACGGTCGGCGGAGTCGGCGAGGCCAAGCTGACCAAGTACGCCGAGGGCGTCCTGGACGCCCTGGCGGAACACACGGCCGGCGCCGGGCCCTCGGCCGCGCCCGGCGGCCCGGCCGCCGACTCCGGTGCCGCGGGCGCCGGTCCGGTCTCCGCCGCCGTGCCCGCGCCGGCGCGGCCGGCGGTTCAGGACGACGAGCCGCCGTTCGACTTCGACGAGACCGAGCCGCCCTGGGACGACTGGGAGTAGCGGCCGGGGCGGCGAGGCGCGCCGTCACCGTCCCCGTGGCACCGGCGGGGTGCCCGGGGCGGCGGCTGTCGCCTCCGCCAGGGCGTGGGTGTATTCGAGGTCCCAGACCAGGCTGAAGGCCGCCAGCGAGGGGCGGTCGGCGTGGACGGCGTGGAGCAGGCAGCCCGCGCCGATGGCGCCGGTGACGGCGCACCGGCGGGCCGCCGGCGGCCCGCACAGCCGCCGGGCGAGGCGCAGCAGCCAGTGCCGGCGCAGCAGGTCCTCGCGGATCGACGGCAGCCGTCGCGCGTCGGGCACGAACCGGTCGATGAGCACGTCGAACTGTGCGCTGCGGGCGGGGATGCGGGTCCAGGTGCGAAGGCTGCGGTCGCTGTCGTGCCAGACGACGGCGGCCGGGTCGAACGCGAAGCGGCAGCCCAGCCGGGAGAGCCGGAAGCCGAGTTCGACGTCCTCCTGCCGGGCCAGCCGCTCGTCGAACCCGCCGACGGCACGGAAGTCCGCGCGGCGGACCGCGAGGTTGCCGGTGTAGCAGTGGGTCCAGGCCGGAGTGCTCTCACCGCGGCCCAGCCGGTCGTACTCCCGTCCCAGCCGGTCGGCGTCCCAGTGGGTCCAGGGCGGCATGCGGCGCCCGGGAGGGGCCAGGATCGGGCCGAGGGACACCACGGGCCCGGTGGCGCGGTCCAGCGCGGCGTGGTGCCGGGCGAGCAGTTCGGGGCGCGAGACGCAGTCGTCGTCGATGAACAGGATGTACGGCGCGGCGGAAAGCGCCACGCCTCTGTTGCGGCTCGCGCCGGGACCGATCGACTCCTCGTTGCGGGTGACCCGGACCGGGAGGCCCGGCAGCAGGGCGCGGAACGAGGAGAGGCGGCGCGCCAGCGGGTCCCGGCCGGCGTCGTCGACCAGGATCACGCCGAAACGCCGGAAGGTCTGCCGCCCGAGCGCGTCGAGACAGGCCGCCAGCTTGGGGGGCGGCCGGTCCCGCGTCGCGATGACGACGTCCAGCCCGACGTCCAGCCCGACGGCCGGCTCGACGGCCGGCCCGCCGGCCGGCAGGGGAGCCGGATCGGCGTCCTGCCCGGTGACCGGGCGGGCGTCCTGCCCGGCGCCGGTCCTGGGTTCCTGCCCGTCGGCCGTCCCGGGGGCCTGCCCGTCGGCCGTCCCCGGGACCGGCCCGGCAGGCTGGCCGGTGGCTCGCCGTGTGGCCCGCGTGTCCGCCATCATGTCCGCCTTCCCGACGGGTCCGGCCTTCCGGTCCGTCCTGGAGGTCCCGCCCGTTCCCGTCCGGGGCCGTTTTGTCCGCCCGGTCCGTTCCCGCCTTCCGGGTCCGTCCCGCCTTCCGGGTCCCTCCCGCGTTCCGGATCCGCCCCGTTTCCCGCTGCCCCGTCCTCCCACCGCGCGACCGCGGAGCGCGTGCCGATCACGTCCACCATCGGCGCACCACCTCCTCCGCGGCCTTGCCCCGCGGCGTGTAGTCGAGCGCGTCGTCCCGGCTGCCGTGCGGCGTGACGTCCCAGACCCACCAGAAGACACCGGCCCACCACGGCTCGTCCCGGAAGCTCGCGAGCAGCGCCTCGTAGCCGGCCGCCTGCTCGGACTGGTCCGGCGTCGTGCTGATGGTCCAGGAGTACGGCGCGGTGGTGGAGCCGCGCTGGCTGACGTAGCCGGCCTCGGTGAACAGGATCCGGCGCCCGTGTTCGGCCGAGAACCGCGCCAGTTCCTCGCGGATGGGCCGCCAGGCGCGTTCCAGTGCCCGCACGTCGTGGGTGGGCCGTGCGCTCACCGGCCAGTAGGCGTCGACGCCCATGAGGTCCACGGCGTCCCAGAACGCCACCCGGGGGTACTCGTCGTAGTTGGCCGCGTAGACCAGCGGCCCGGGATAGTCGGCCCGCACGGCGCGGATGACGTCCAGCCACGCGTCCCGCTCTCCCGACACCCCCTCCAGTTCGGTGCCCACGGCGAACTGCTCGACGCCGGTCTCCGCGGCCAGCCGTGCGTAGTGGGTGACGAAGGCGGTGTAGGAGGCGAACCACGTCGTGGGGTCGCGTGGCCGGATGCTGCTCCGGCTCTCGCCGTCCGGCAGGTCGACATGCGGTTTGAGCAGGACCTTCAGTCCGTGCCGATGGGCCCGGGCGATCACGTTCCGCACCCCGGCGTCGTCCGGCGTCTGCCACGCCGCACTCGCCGGCGCCCGGGTCACCTCGGGGGCGTCGGCAGCGGCCTGGAACCACGTCGGGGTGATCTGGACCCAGCCCGCGCCGACGTCGGCGAGGTGCCGGAGCCGGTCGTCGAGGACCCGCGGATCGTCGTATCCGTCCCGGGAGTACGTGGGCAGGGCGAATCCGTGCTGCCGCTCCTGCACCGGGCCGGGCACGGGACCGGCGGAGGAACCACCGGAATGCCCCGGGGCGAGCGGCCCCACGCCCAGGCCGACCACGAGTCCGACCGCCAGCACGACGGCGAGAGCGACGCCCAGCGCGGCACGGGCGGGCCACCGCGCACGGCGGGCCGGCGCCCCGCGCGGGCGCGGGCCCCTGCCCCGGAGACGGCCGGTGAGCGGCACGAGCGGATCGCCTCCTCACCCGGGTCCCGCCCGCGGACGCGACTGCCCCGGCACCGCGGTGCGCCGCATCCGGGGCCGTTCCGCGGAGGCGACGTCGTCGCCGCGACCGCAGAAGCAGACGGCGACCAGCAGGCCGATGACGGCGGTGACGCCCAGCGTGTTGAACGCCGGGAAGGTCACGGTCGTGAGGAGCAGGGAGAGCAGCGCCGCGCGGCTGCCGGTCCGGAGGACGCGCAGCCGCGGGTCCTCGCCCGGCGTGCCCCGCCGCAGGACCGCCGCCACGAGCACGGACACCAGGAAGACCGCCGCCGGCACCCCGATCTTCCACGCCAGCCAGAGGTATCCGTTGTGGATGAACGGCGTCGTCAGGGGAGTGAACGTGTCCTCCTCGCCCCAGGTGATCGTGGCGCCGAAGCCCGATCCGGTCAGCGGCCTGCCCTGGATCTCGTCCAGGACCACCCGTGACTCGATCACCCGGTACGAGTAGGACTCGTCGATCTCCAGCCGGTTGACCGAGACCACGCGTTCCAGGGCCGTACGGATCTCCCCGGGCGCGAGCACGGCGAGGCCCAGGAGCAGCGCCCCGGCACCGACCGGCACCCACTTCGCCGCGCTCCGCCGCGCCCGCGCACCCGACAGGAGCACCACGACGGCGCAGGCCACCGCCGTCGCCACCCAGAACGTCCGCTCGTACGTCAGCCAGAGGCAGACCGCGTTCAGGCACACCACCGCCGCCAGCAGCCACCTCGGCGGGACGGACCGCACGCGCCCGGACACCAGCGCGGCCAGGGCCAGCGTGACGGCGACCGGATACGCGTAGAGCCCGCCCTGCAGCGAACCGCGGCCCGCCGAGGTGAGGTCCACGCCCCGGCGGATGCCGACGTCGGCCGCGCTCGTGTAGTCGATGGAGAACCCCCACTGGACCAGCCCCCAGATCCCGAGCGCCAGGCCGAGGCCGACCAGGGCGCCTTCGAGACGGTGCCGGGCCGCCGGGTCACGGACCACCGGCCACGCCAGCACGAACGCACCCACCCCGAGCAGCACCCGGCGCGTCTCGTGACCGGCCTCGCTCACGTCGGCCCCCTGCGCGACGCCCCAGCCCAGCGCCACGACGAGCACCAGGCCGACCACCGAGGCGACGAGCAGCGGCCGGTCGAGCCGCAGCCTGCGGGTCGCGACGAGCCACCCGACGCGGCACAGACCCAGGAGCATCAGGACGTCGACGAGCAGCAGCCCGGGCCGGCCGGACCCGCCCACGAGGGAGAACCGGTCCTGCGCCTCGAACGGCACCAGCACCGTGATCGCGATCAGCACGGACAGGGCGGCCACCGGAGCCCCGAACGCCAGCGGGATCACCACGAGCGCGCCCACGGCCGTCAGTGGGTCGCCCGGCAGCAGAGCCCCGAACGCGAGCGCCGCGAGCACGGCGACACCCGCCGTGCGCACCACGCGCCGGTCCGGCCGGGACGCGCGCGGCGTCACCGGGCGCGGCCGGTTCCGCCCGGCCACGGTCCAGGTCACGGCGACCGCCTCCCGCCGAGGCGCCGGTACAGCAGGAACCCCGACACCGCGAGCCCGGCGGCGCTCGCGACGCAGACGGCGACGCCGTCCGGGACGCCCGCGGCCCGCAGGGAGAGGAGCAGTACGGCGGTCACCACCAGCTGCCACGCCACCGCGACCGCGACCGGGCGCAGCGCCCGCCGGAGTTCACGGCCGGAGGTCCCGGCCAGCCGTGCCCCGGCCGTGGCGTAGACCGCCGCGTACGGCAGGAAGACCGCGAGGTGCGCCAGCGCCGCTCCGCGGATCCCGTCGACCGACACGAGGACCCACAGGGCGGCCGCGGTGGCGACGCACCGGACGGCCATGACCTTCGCGCGGAAGGCGATGTGTCCCGTGCCGGAGAGCGCCTCGCCGATGCAGTTGTCGATCGCGTACCCGATGCCGGCCAGCCAGAGCACCTGGAAGGCGGCCACCATGCCCGTCCACTCGGGCCCCAGGACCGCCGGGAGCAGCACCGGTGCGAGCAGGATGCCGACCGGCAGCAGCGGCAGCAGCAGCGCGGACATCAGCCGGACCGACTGCACCGTCCGCTGCCCGCTGGTCTCCGGATGGGACGCGGCGGCGGCGAAGAGCACCTTCCCGACCTGCTCCGAGAACTGCGTGGACGGCGCCATGGCGATCGTGAAGGCCAGCGCGTACAGGCCGACGAGACTCGCGTCGCTCGACAGTCCGACGACCAGGTAGTCGATGTTCGCGGTCAGCATCAGGGTGACGCCGAACAGGAAGAACCACCGGTCGCCGGTGCGCTCGCGCGCCCGGGCGGCGGGGGCGGCCGGGAACTCCCGCCGACGCCGCAGCACCGGCAGGCACAACACGGTGGTGAGCACGGCCAGCATGCCGAACAGCACCACCTGGCGCGCGACCAGCGACCAGATGCCCGCGCCGGCCAGCACGGCGACCACGGCCACCACCGCGGACACGACGTTGCCGGTCGCGGTCGCCCCGGCGAGCCGCCGGAACTGCATCGACTTGTGCAGCAGCGCCGTGGGGATGAGGGAGATCGCGTGCAGCGGCAGGCAGAGCGCGAGCAGCGCGACGGCGGGTGCGTCCCCGCCGTCCGCGAAGGTGGTCACCAGCGGCCCCGCGGACGCGGCCATCACGACGCCGAGCGCCACGCCGACGAGGAAGCAGCGCCAGAACGCGCGGACGAGGAAGGTCCGGGTGAGCCGCGGGTGCACCATGATGGCGCCGTACGTGCCGTGGTCCACCAGCAGCGTCGCGATGTAGACGACGGCCGTCCCGACCGCGACCGTGCCGAAGCCGGACGGCGGGAGTTCCCGCGCGAGGAAGATCAGCGATCCGTACGCGAAGGCCTGCGCGAGCAGATGGCTGCCGGTCATCCACGAGGCCGAGGCGATCAGGCTGCGTCCGGTCGGCTCGTGGGACACGGAGACCGCCTCGGCGCCGGCGTTCATGGCAGGGCCGGACTGCCGGCCGAGGTCGTGGACGCGTCGTGCCGCCACCGCGTCCGCAGGGCGTCGACGGCCAGCCGGGCGGTGGTGGGCATCCCGTCCACGAGGTAGCGGCGCCAGAGCCAGGGCTGGCTCGTCAGCCGCCAGGCCCATTCGAGGCAGAGCCGCCGTACGAGCGCCGGGGGACGCGAGCGATCGCCGTTGACGAAGTCGAAACTCGAGCCCACGCCCACGAACCAGGTGCCCGGGAGGGCGGAACGCAGCCCGTTCATCACCGCGGTCTGGCTCGCGAACGGCAGGCCGACGAACACGATGTCCGGGGCGGCGGCGACCAACGCGCGTGCGAGGGACGCCAGTTCCGCCTCCACGGTGTCGGGCCGGACGTAACACGGACGGGTCTGGGCGCGCAGTCCGGGGCTGACCTGCCGCAGCCGCTCCGCCGCCCGCTCGGCCTCCCCGGGCCGCCCGCCCGCCAGCATGATCGAACGCCCGCGCGCCGCCGCTCCGGCGGCCAGCGCGCGGAGCATGTCGGTGCCCGTGATCTGCCCGGGCACGGGCGTCCGCTGGATCCTCAGGGCCACCACGAGCGGCATGCCGTCGGTGACCACGAGCTCGCTGTGTTCGAACATCCGCCGCAGCTCCGCCGAGCGCCGGTACTGCCGCAGGATGTCGATGTTCGGCGTCAGCACCGTCCCGCCCCTGCCCTCCGCCAGGCCGTCGAAGACCCGGTCGACGGCCTCGTCCAGCGTGACCGCGTGGATCGGCATGCCCATGAGCCGGGGAACCGGCCGGGGGAGGGCCGATCCGGAGGCCTCCGGGTTTCCGTGGGTGCGGAGCGGCATCGGACTCAGCTCCTCAGGGCTTGCGACTCAGGGGTTCCGGCGCGTGCAGCGGGACCTCGCGGGCGGCCGCCGCGACGTCACCGTCCGCGTTCCCGTCCGCGTCGCCGTTCGCGCCCGCGTCGCCGTCCGCGCCCTCGTCCTCGCTCCGCGGGCGGCGGCGGTGGCGCTCGATCCCGTACGCCGCGAGGACGCCGAGGAACATGCCGCCCGCTGCGGCCATCACCGTGATCACGCCCGCGGGCACCTCCCCGACACGCACCGCGGGGCCGGTCGAGTCGATGGACAGGGTCGGGTCCACGCCGTTCTCCCGGACGAAGGTGAGCAGCTGCAGCCGCCGGGACTCCTCCCCGGCGTTCGGGTCGGCGTCGGTGTTCTGCCGCGCGAAGGCGATCCGGCGGTCCAGTTCGGCCGAGATCGTCCGCCACCGGTCGTCCAGCGCGGTCTGCGCGAAGGTCTCCGCCACCCGGACCGCCTGTCCCGGCTGGTCCGCCCTGGCGGTGACCTCGATCAGGTTCGTCTCGTCGACCGGCTTGACGTCGACGGCGGCGCGGACGGACGCGGGGGTCCAGGGTGCCCCGAGGGCCTGCGCGGTGGCGGCGGCCACGCGGTCGGAGTCGAGCAGGCGCGCCACCGTGGAGGAGGTGCGGTCGGCGTCGCCGGCATCGCGCACGAGACCGGTGCCGACGAACGTCTCGTCCGACTGCGCGAGCGGCGTGACGGGCATCCGCGTGGTCGCGCGGTAGGCGGGATCCTGCGGACCCCACGCCATCACCGCACTCGCGAGGAGCGCGGCGAGGGTGGTGAGCACCACCAGCGGCCACCAGCGCAGCAGGTCGCGCAGCGGGACACCGCCCACGGCGGGGTCGCCGGGCGGCCGCGGCGCGGGCGGTGTGCCGTTGACCGCCGCGGACGCCCGGAGACCGGGCCGGGACGGGGTCGGCCGGGACGGGTGCGATCCGGACGGATTCGGTCGGGACGGGTTCGTCGTCATGCCGGCCGCCTGTACGCGAGAAGGTGCACGTCGACCGCCCGGTGGTCGTCGGACGCCGGGTCGGGTGCCCGGCCCTCGGCCAGCTGGGTGTCGATGGCACGGTTGAGATCGTGCGGGTCGCCCGCCGCGAACGTCTGGGAGGCGAGCTCCCGCAGGCCGCCCACGTTCGCCGCGGCGGTCGGGGTGCCCAGCCGGCGGGCCACCGCGAGCACCCCGCTCTGACTGGCCTTGTCGTAGGGCAGGACGACGAGGTCCGCCGCCGAGATCGCCGCCGCGAACTCGTCCAGCCCGAGGAACTCCACCCGTGCGGCGACGTCGACGCCGTACGCCCGCGCCAGTTCCGCGCAGCGGGCCCACCCGCCGCGGTCCTCGCCCACGACGGCCAGGCGCCGGTCGGCGGGCCAGTCGCGGGCGCTCTCGATGAGCACGTCGAGCCGCTTCTCGGGCCGGATGCACCCCGCGAACAGGACCACGGACGTGTCCGCGTCCGCCCGCCACGCGCTGCGCCACTTCCGGCGCTCCTCCTCCGTGGGCCGGGGCACGAGCTGGACCAGGGGGGAACAGTGCGCCCGCAGGCCGCGGCGGCGCAGCACCTCGACGTCCGCGCGGGAGTAGACCACGATCGCGTGCGGCACGCGGAGGGCGATCCGCAGCAGCGCGCCGTCCACCCGGCCCCGGCGCGAGAACGTGTCGTGCGGCGAGTAGACCACCCGCCGGTGCCCGATCCTCGCGACGCCCAGCACGGCCAGGGTGAGCGCCCCGGCCGCCGCGATCCCCTCCACGTGGAGGACCGCGCCGCGCGGCACCCTGCGGTGCAGGTGCGGCAGCGTGCGGCCGACGAAGCGGCCGGCGATGGCGGCGGAGCGACGGGCGCCCGCCGGACGGTCGCGCGGCCACCAGGAGCACGGGCACAGCTCGACGCCCTCGAGGCGTACCTCCTCGTGCTCGTGCCCGGTGTGCAGCACCACGTGCCGGCCGGTACGGGCGAGCAGCTCGCCGAGGCGGCAGGTGTGCTGGAAGACCCCGGCGTACCCCGAGGGCTCGAAGAGGTGGATCTCGGGGCCGACGGACGTGATCCGGTCGGTTTCCGGGCGCATGCCAGTAGTCTCCGGCGGCGCCGGAACGGTCACATCGGCAAACCGGCCCAGTTTTTCGCGGCGGGGTACCCAGATACTCCGGGCGACGGGCCGGTCGCGCGCGGTCCCGTACCCGCCGCCGCGTACGGGCGGGTCCACCCGAAGATCCCTAGACTGAACCGTGTACGGATACACGACGCATCCACGCTGGGGACAGCCGTGACCGACCTTCTGGAACGCGGCACCGTCCTGCAGGATCTCGCGGACTGTCTGGAACGCGCCGGACAGGGCCACGGTCAGCTGGTGCTGCTGCGCGGTGAGGCCGGCATCGGCAAGACCGCGCTCGTGCGGCACTTCGCGGAGGAGCAGGACGGCACGGACCGGGCCCGGGTCCTGTTCGGGGCCTGCGACCCGCTGTCCGCACCGCGTCCGCTGGCGCCCCTGACCGACATCGCCCCGCTGCTCGGCCCGCCGGTGACCCAGGCCCTGGAAGCGGGCCTCCGCCGCCGCAGCGACCCGGGCGGCATCTTCAGCGGGGTGCTCGCCGCGCTGGGCCGCCGGGCCGACGGGCAGCCGACGCTGCTGGTGATCGAGGACCTGAACTGGGCCGACCAGGCCACCCTGGACCTGGTCCGCTTCCTGGCCCGGCGGATCGACCGGCTGCCCCTGCTGCTCCTGGCCACCTACCGCGACGACGAGGTCGGCCCCACCCACCCCCTCGCGGTGGTCCTGGGCGACCTGGCGTCGTCGAGTGCCGTGCGCCGTTGCACGCTCGGCCCGCTGAGCCGCCGGGCCGTCGCCGACCTGACGGCCGCGGCCGGTCATCCGGTGGACGCCCACGAGCTGTTCGACAAGACGCGCGGCAACCCGTTCTACGTCACCGAGGTCCTGGCGGCCCGCGGCCGCGGCGTGCCGGCCACGGTGCGCGAGGCGGTGATGGGCCGCGTCGCCCGGCTGCCCGACCGGGCCAGGGAAGCCGCGGAGACGGTGGCCGTCATCGGGCCCCGCGCCACCGAACCGCTGATCGCCGCCGTGTCGCCGGACGCCGCCGCGGGCCTCGCCGACTGCCTGGCGTCGGGAGTGCTGTGCACGGACGGGCCGGTGCTCTGCTTCCGCAACGAACTGGCCCGGCTGGCCGTCTGGGAGTCGCTCCCGGTCTACCGCCGCGCCCGGCTCCACGCCCGCGTCCTGGCGGCCATGCGCGCGGGCCCGGTCGACCCGGGCGACCTCGCGCGGCTCGCCTTCCACGCGGAGCAGGCCGGCGACGCGGCCGCCCTGGCCGAGTACGCGCCCCGGGCCGCCTCCTACGCGGCGGCGCTCGGCTCCCACCGGGAGGCCGCCGCGCTGTACGGGAGCGCCGTGCGCAACCCGGCCGCCGCACCGCCCGACCGGCGCGTCGAACTCCTCGAGGCACAGGCCCACGAGAGCTATGTGACCGGCAACCTCACCGAGGCCATCGGCGCCCGCGGCGAGGCGGTCCGGCTGCGCCACGAGCAGGGCGACCGGCGGGGCGAGGCGGAGGACCTGCGCCGGCTGTCCCACATGCAGTGGCTCGCGGTCCGGACGGCGGAGGCCTGGCGGACGGGTCTGGACGCCGTCCGCGTGGTGGAGGGCGGCGGCGCGCCGAGGGAACTCGCCTGGGCCTATGCCAACCTCGCCCAGCTCGCCTGCCTCGGTCACGACCCCGCCACGACCGCCGAATACGCCGGCAAGGCCGCCGAACTGGGCCGGGAGCTGGGCGAAGCCGCGCTGCGGACCCATGCCCGCGCCCACGAGGCCCTGGTGCGGGTGACCTGCCACGGGCAGGACTGGCCGGGCTTCGAGGACGCCTGGCACGCGACCATGGCCGAGGACGGCCTGGCCGACGACGCCTGCGTGCTCGGGGCGGTGGCCTGCTGCACCGCGGCGCTCCACCACGACCTGCCCCGCCTCGACCGGCTGACCGTCCGCACCTGCGTCTACTGCCGCGAGCACGAACTGCCCCTGTTCCTCGTGCTGGCCCTCGGCGCCGCCTCCCTGGGCATGCTGCACCGGGGCCAGTGGGCCCGGGCCGACGAGCGGGCCGGCGAGGTGCTCGCCCGCAACCCCCAGCCGCTCCACCGGCTCCTGCCCCTGGTGACCGCGGCACTGGTGAGGGCCCGCCGCGGCGAACCGGGCGCGTGGCCGCTCCTCGACGAGGCACTCTCGTACACCGAGGAAGCGGGTCTCCTGCTCGCGGGCCCGGTCTGGGCCGCCCGCGCCGAGGCGGCCTGGCTCGAAGGGAACGACGGCGTCGCCGTCGCGGAGGCCGGGCACGGCCTCGAGGCGGTCGCCCTGGACAGCGACCCCTGGCTCGTCGGGGCGATGCTGCGCTGGTCCCGGCTGGCCGGCGGCATGCCCTCGCAGACCCGGGCGGCCGAGCCGTACGCCCTGGAACTGGCCGGGAAATGGCCCGAGGCGGTGGGCGCGTGGGAGGACCTCGGCTCCCCGTACGACGCGGCGCTGACCGGCCTCGGCGGCGACGTGCCCGCGATGCGCCGGGCCCTGGAGACCTTCCGCTCCCTGGGTGCCAGGCCCGCCGCCGACCGGGCCTGGGAGCGGCTGCGGGCGGCCGGCGTACGCCGCACCCCGCAGGGCAGGCGCGCCTCGACCTGGGCCAACCCGTACGGCCTGACCCGGCGTGAGCGGGAGGTCCAGCGCCTGCTGTGCGAGGGCCTCACCAACCGGGAGATCGCCACCCGGCTCTACATCACCCCCAAGACCGCCGCCCACCACGTGGCGGCCGTGCTCGCGAAGCTCGGCGTCCACACCCGCCAGGAGGCAGCCGTCCCCCTGGACGACGGCCCCTCGTGGCACGTCGGCACCTGAGGTGCCGCCGCGGCCACCCGCGGTATCTGGGCACGTGCCACCGGAAAAATCGGGTCCGGCTACCGATGAACCTCCTCCCGCGCCCCAGCAGACTGGCTGCATTCCCGGCGCCCGACGCAGGAGGTGGCCCATGGCCCGACGCATTCGCGTGGCCGCGTTCCTCGGCACCCGGCCCGAGGTCATCAAGATGTACTCACCCGTCCGGGCGCTGCGCGACCAGGATTCGACCTTCGAGACGATCGTCTGCTCCAGCGGCCAGCACGCGGAACTGCTGTCCGACGCCCTGACCACCTTCGGGATGGACGTCGACTACGAGCTGGACGTGATGCGCACGAACCAGCGGCCCGCCGAGGTGGCGTGGAAGGTGGCCCGGTGGGCCGGCGACATCTGCGACGAGCGCCGCCCCGACGTCGTCCTGGTCCAGGGCGACACCACGACCACGATGGCCGCGGGCGTGGCGGCCTTCCACTCCTCCACGCCCGTGGCGCACGTCGAGGCCGGGCTGCGGACCTACGACAACAGCGCCCCGTGGCCCGAGGAGGGCCACCGGCGGATCCTCGGCGCGATCGCCGACCTGCACTTCGCCCCCAGCGAGATGGCCGGGGCCAACCTCGTGCGCGAGGGAGTCGCACCGGACCGGGTGTTCCTCACCGGCAACACCGGTATCGACGCGCTCTACTGGGCCCTCTCGCGACCGCGCGACACACCCGCGCCGCCTGACGGACAGCGCCGCGTCGTGGTCACCACGCACCGGCGCGAGAGCATTCCGGACGGGATCACCGCCATCTTCGGCGCCGTCCGGCAGCTGGCCGAGCTCTACCCCGACGTCCGGTTCCAGCTGGTGCGGCACCCGTCCCCGCCGGTCCTCCGGACGCTGCGGCAGATCATGGACGGGGCCCGTCCCCGGAACGTCGAGGTGCTGGCGCCGTGCAGCTACGTGCCGTTCATGCACATGCTCGCCGACTCGTATCTGATCGTGACGGACTCCGGCGGCATCCAGGAGGAGGCCCCCGTCCTGGGCAAGCCGCTCCTCGTGGTCAACCGCCGCACGGCCCGTGAGGAACCGCTCAGGATCGGGACCTCCGACCTCGTCGGCACCGACCGGGACAGCATCGTCGCGGCGGTGGCCGGCCTGCTCGACGACCCCGCCCGGCACGCACGCATGGCCACCCCCCACGAGCCCTACGGCGACGGCCTGGCGGGCGAGCGGATCGTGAAGATCCTCGGCGAGGAGATCGCACCGGGGACGGCGACGGAGGCGGGGCGATGAGGACGACGGCATCGGCGGCGACCGGCACCGCCGACACGAGCGTCACCGGCCTCGGGGCCGCCGGCACCCGGCCCACCGGCACCGTGCGCGCCGGCGCCGGCGCCGGCACGTCGGCCGAGGCGGCGGAGGCCGCCCGGCGCATCGAGCGGTGGCTGCTGTCCGGCGGGGCCCGGATCGACGAGGGAACGCAGCGCGGCGCGGTCGCCGGCCGGCTCGACCGGGACGGGCGGCCCGAGTTCGTCTATCTGGAGATCACCGGCTACTACCTGACCGCGATGGCCTGGCTGGCCTCGGGCGGGGCGAGTTCCCCGGCCGGCGCCGCGGAGGCACGCGCGCACGGACGCGAGGCACTGGACTGGATCGACCGCACCCTGTCGCGACGGGGAATCCCACCGACCCGGCTCTACGCGGCGGACGGCGCCGATCACGCCGACTGGCGCAACGCCGGCGTCTTCACCTTCGACCTGGCGATGGCGGCACGGGGAGCCGCGACCTTCGGACGGGTCACCGGGCACGACGCCGGACCGGCCGTCGGACAGGACGCCGGACCGGCCATGGGACAGGACGCCTGGAGGAGGCCCGCCGCCCGACTCTGCGCCGCCGTCGACGGCATCACGTCGGGCTCCACCATCCTGCGGTCCCACGGCACGGTGGCCCGGGCGCCCCTCCCCGGCCGCTGGTCGACCCGCCCCGGCCCGCACCACCTGAAGGCGGCGGCGGCGCTGCTCCGGATGCCCGACGGCGTGCTCGGGGCGGATCTCGCCGGCGTCTGCCGGCGGACCTGCGCCCACTGGGAGGCGGAGCTGCGGGAGACCTGGCCCTGCCGCGAACTGCACCCCCTGCTCTACGGGATCGAAGGCCTGCTCCTCGGAACGCCCCCTGCCGACGACGACGCCGAGGCACTGGAGGTCGTGGAGCGCGTCTACACCCGCCTCATGGCGCTGCAGGCCGCCGACGGCACCGTCGCCGAGACGACCGGCGGCGGCATCGTGCGCTCCGACGTCCTCGCCCAGACCCTGCGCATCGGCCGCGTGCTGCGCGGCCGCGGACACCTGCCAGGGGAGCGGTGGGCCGGTCGCCTCGACGGGCTGACCCGGGCGCTGCTCGGCTTCGTCCGGCCGGACGGCGCAGTGCGCTTCTCCCACGACCGGGGCCAGGACCGGGACGTCGTCAACACCTGGTGCGCGATGTTCGCCCACCAGGCACTGCGCGCCGAGCAGGACGGACTGAGCACGGTCGTCTCGGAACTGGTGGTGTGAGCGCCGGCGGGGACCGGGACGCCGGGACCGGGACGCCGGGACGGGGACGCCGGGACCGGGACGCCTCCCGAAGCGTCGGCAAGGGGCCACTGAGCAGGCAAGGGGCCCACTGAGCAACGGGCCCACCGAGAGTCGGCAAAAGGGCCCACTCAGCCTGGGCGGTGGGCCTGGGCGGTCCGCTCAGTAGGCGCCCTGCCGCCCGAGCACCGCCGGTACGGTCCTGAGCAGGATCCGGAGGTCCGACCCGAGACTCCAGCCGGTGATGTAGTCCAGGTCCATCCGCACCTGTTCGGCGAAGGGGACGTCGGAGCGTCCGCTGATCTGCCAGACGCAGGTGATCCCCGGCTTCACCAGGAGCCGCAGGCGTTCCCTCGGGCCGTAGTGCTCGCACTCCTCCGGAAGCGGGGGACGCGGGCCGACGAGGCTCATCTCGCCGTGCAGGACGTTCAGCAGCTGGGGCAGCTCGTCGATGCTCCAGCTGCGCAGGACCCGTCCCACCGGAGTGATCCTCGGATCGTTGCGGATCTTGAAGAGGGGTCCGGTGGCCTCGTTCAGGTGCAGGTACGACGACCGCTCACGCTCGGCGTCCAGGCGCATCGAACGCAGCTTGAACATCCGGAAGGGCCTCCCGTCACGCCCTATCCGCTCCTGCGGATAGAGGACGGGTCCCGCGGAGGTCAGCTTGATCGAGCACGCCGCCGCCAGCAGGACCGGCGACAGCACCACCAGGGCCGACAGGGCGATCGTGACGTCGAGCGCGCGCTTGGCGAGCAGTTGACCCCTGCTCGCCGCGAGGAGACCACCGTTGATCCGCGGCGGAACAGTGGTGTCCGTCGAGGCGGCTGCGGTTCGCACCGTCCTGGAGCGCATGCCAGCAGTCTGCGGCGACGCGGGACGGGGTTCATCGGCAACCGAGCCCCAGTTTTCACCACGGCGTACCCACATACGCCGAGCGACGGCGCCCCGACGGGGAGCACCGACGGGGAGCACCGACGGCCTGGCCGTACGGCCCCGGGGCCCGGCGGGCCTCCCGCCCTCCCGCGGCATCGGCGAAGATGGGGCTGTCACCCCCAGCGCGCACGACCAAGGACACGAGGAGCGACGGCAGATGCCCCCTTCCGGGCCCGGTTCGCGACCGCCCACGATCGCCGACGTCGCCCGGGTGGCCGGGGTGTCGCGCACGACGGTCTCCCACTCCCTCAACGGGATCGGCAAGGTCGACCCACGGACCCGGGAACACGTGAGGCGGGTGGCCGCCGAGCTGGGCTACCGGCCCAACCTGCGGGCGCAACGGCTGAGGCGAGGCGAGGCCAGGGCCATCGCGCTCGCCTCGTCGATGCCGTTCGCGGTGGCCGGAGGGCCGTCGCGACTCGGGTTCTACATGGAGGTCGCCGCGGCCGCGGCCGAGAGCGCCCTCCTGCACGAGTACGCGCTCGTGCTCGTGCCGCCCGTGCAGTCGCGGGCCGCGCTGTACTCCGTCGACATCGACGGGGCGATCGTCGTCGAACCGGACGTCGACGACGCGGCGGCCGCACAGCTGAGGGAACGGGGCCTGCCGTACGTGGCACTCGGCCGGCCCGTCTCACCGGACGAGGACGTGCCGTACGTCGACCTGCGCGCCGATCTCGTGGTCGAGGCGCTGCTGGCCCACCTCCGCGAACAGGGCGCCCGGCGGCCGGCCCTGATCGTCGGCACCGGCGCCCGGCACTCGTCCGTCGACGCCCGTGCCGCCTTCGAGCGGCTCGCCAAGGAGCACGGCTGGGAACCCGTCGTGGCCACCGCTCCCGAGGCGGGCGGCGAACAGGCCGGCTACGACTGCTGCACCGCCCTGCTCGCCGCGCATCCCGACGTCGACGCGGTGTGCGCCCTGGTCGACGCCTTCGCGGTCGGCGCGGTACGGGCGATCCGGGACGGCGGGCGGACGGTCCCGGACGACGTCATGGTCGTCACCCGCTACGACGGCCTGCGGGCCCGCACGTGCGAGCCGCCGCTGACCGCCGTCGACCTCCATCTGGACCGCGCGGCGGCCGCCGCGGTGGACCTGCTGCTCGCGCGGCTCCGCGGCGAGGCCTGCGCCCCGGTGGCCACCGTCCCCGCGCCGGCGGTGATCCCCCGGACGTCGTCCCTGCGCCGCCGTACGACGGACGCCTGAGCCACGCCGCAGACCAGGCCGGGACCGGGAGCACGGCCCCGCCGCGGGACCACGGGGCGAGGCCGCGGGAGCGGCGCCGGTCAGACGCCGAGGAGCAGGACCACGCCCGACACCAGGGCGAAGACGAGCACGAACAGGCGCATCCGGCGGGCGTCGACCCGGTGGTGCACCAGTCGGCTCAGCCACGCGCCCGCGGCGATCGCCGGCGTCAGCGCGAGCGCCCACCCCAGGTCCGCCGGGTCGCCCTCTCCGGTCCCGAACAGCAGGAGCAGCGAGGCGACCTCGCCCACGAGGAAGCACAGGGCGACGGTGGAGCGCAGCTCGCCCGGCGGCCGGTGCTGGTAGACCAGGGCCAGCGGCGGGCCGCCGACTCCGGTCGCGGTCTCCGTGAGGCCCGTGACCACGCCCGCGCCCACAAAGGCGGCCCTGCCGGGGGTGAAGACGGGCGCCGCCAGGCTGACGAGGGCTGCGAGGATCGTCGCGAGGCCGACGAACAGGCCGAGACCGTGGTCCGGGATCAGCCACAGCAGCGCCAGTCCACCGGGCGTGGCGGCCAGCCGCGCTCCGGTGATCCAGCCCGCGCCGCGCAGGTCGAGCGCGGCCCGCTCGCGCCACGCGACGTACACGTTGAGGGGCACCATCGACGCCAGGACGAACACCGGGAGCAGGCCGGGATCGAGGATCCCGGCCACCGGGGCGACGATCAGGGCGAAGCCGAGACCGCTGCTGCCCTGGACGAAGGAGGCGGCGGCCACCGTGACGGCGAGCACCGCCAGCGTCTCGCCGGTCACCGCGCGGTGCTCCGTTCCCGTGCCGCCGTGGAGGTGGGGTGCACCCGGGTGACGGCCGCCCGTCCCACGGCCTCGCGGGCCAGTTCCACCGCTCGCTCGACGAGCGCGTGGCCGTCCCAGCCCGCGGGCCGGCCCCGCCACAGCCGCAGGCGCCCTTCGACGAACACGGCGGTGATCTGGTCGCGGTTGCCCCGCCGTACGAGCTCCCAGGGCAGGTCCCAGGACAGCGCGAGCTCGGGCGTCGTGACGTCGACGAGGAGGAAGTCGGCGGCCAGGCCCGGGGCGATGGTGCCGGTGCGCGGGCCGAGGCCCAGGGCGTCGGAGCCGCCGCGGGTGGCCTGCTCCAGCCAGGTCCAGCCGGCGCCGCACGACGAGTCGCCGGTGGCGAGTCCGTAGCCGAGCCGCTGGGCGAACTCGGCCGCCTCGGCGAGCCGGAAGCCGTCCCCACGGGTCCCGTCGGTGCCGAGCCCGAACCGGACGCCGCGCTCGGCCAGCGTGGTGGCGGGTGCGACGGCGTTGCCCTTCCAGGCGCTGGCGACCGGGTTGTAGCTCACGGCGGTCCCGGTCGCGGCGAGCAGGGTGATCTCGCGCGGGGTGAGCAGGGTGGCGTGCGCGGCGAGGAGTTGGGGGCCGAGAGCGCCGATCGCGTGGAGGTGTTCCAGAGGGCGCAGGCCGTGGCGTACGAGCGAGCGCTCGACGGCGGCCAGGTGCTCGTTGACGTGGATCTGGACGACGGCGCCGGCCTCGGCGGCGAGCCGGGCGGTGCGCCGCAGGGTCTCCTCGGTGGCGGCCTCGGGGACGGAGACGGCGAGGGAGGCGCGGACGAGGGGATCGCCCTCGTAGCGGGCCAGGTGCTTCTCGGCACGGCCGAGGACCTCGCGGGTGGGGGAGGAGGCGCCGGGCGCGTCGGCGTCGTTGCACACCAGGCCCAGGACGCACCGGATCCCTGCGTCGCGCGTCGCGGACGCGACCACCTCGACGTCCACGTCCGCGCGGGTCCCGGCGTCGGCGACGGTGGTGAAGCCGCCGCGCAGGGCCTCCAGCGCGGCCAGCTTGGCCGCCACGTAGGCGGATTCCTCGTCCAGTGCGCCCTCCAGCGGCACCCACACCCGGCGGAAGATCTCCGAGGGCTCTCCGAAGGCGAGCGCCGAGCCGAAGCTCTGGGTCAGGTGGTGGTGGGCGTCCACGAAACCGGGCATCAGGAGCTGCCCCGGCAGTCGTACGGGATCGAGCCCCGGGTAACGGCCGGCCAGTTCCCCGGCCGGCCCCACCGAGGTGAAGGAGCCGTCGGCGACGGCGATCCCGTGGCCGTACGCGGGGCCTTCGGGCAGCAGGACGGCGTCCGGGACCAGAAGCAGCGGGCCGGGTCGCTCCAGACGTGCGCGGGTGTGCCGGTTCATCGGTCGCTTTCCGTGCGGAGGGCGGACAGGCGGCCCACGACGGCCGGCCTGACGTGGTGGAAGAGGATGTTGAGCACGGCGGCGACGAACGCGCCGACGGCGACGCCGCTTTCGAGCAGGATGCGCGCGTTCGGCGGGAAGCCGCCGTACACGCCGGGGACGAGGATCGGCAGCAGGCCGAGCGCGAGGGCCACGGCCACCACGAACGTGCTGGTGTGCCGGTCGAGGTCGGAGCGGCCGAGCAACTGGATCCCGAGCACGGTGATCACGGCGAACACCACCATGGCGGTGCCGCCGACGACGGCGGCGGGGATGACGCTGATCGCCCGGGTCACCGGCGCGAGGAACCCGATGCCGATGAGGACGACGCCGGCCGCGGCGGTGACGAAGCGGCTGCGTACGCCGGTGACCCGGACGATGCCGATGTTCTCGCCGCTGGTGACCATCAGCGGCAGGCCGAAGAACCCGCCGAGGAACGAGGTGAGGGCGTCCCCGCGGACGGTCCTGGGCACGTCGGTGCGCCGGTCGATCTCCTTGCCGACGGCTTCGGCGTTGATGACGGTCTGACCGGTGGCCTCCGCCATGGAGGCGAGGCTGTAGAGCATCAGGGGCAGGGCGGCGAGCAGGTTGAACTGCGGTGAGCCGAACGGCATCAGGTGCGGCAGGCCGACCAGCCCGCCGTCGGCGGCGTGGCCGAGGTCGACGCGGCCGAGGGCGGCCGCGAGCGCGGTGCCCGCGAGCAGGCCCAGCATGACCGCGAGTTGCCGGACGACGCCGCTGAACAGCAGGTAGAACCCGACCGTGAAGGCGATCGTCGCGATGCCGAGCGCGAGGTTCGCCGGATCGGCGAAGCCAGGACGGCCGGGACGGCCGGTGACCAGGACGGCGCCGACCTTCACGAGGTTGACGCCGACGATGACGATCATCGTGCCGATGACGAGGGCGGGGAAGAAGCGGAGAAGCCGGGAGAAGACGGGCAGCACGACGAAGGTGAACAGCGCGGTGAGGATGACCGCGCCGCAGGCCGTGCGCAGACCGTGCTGTCCGGCGATGGCGAGGAAGAGCACGAGCGGTGCGCCGCCCGGCAGCATCATGAAGGGCAGCCGGGGCCCGAACTTCCACGGTCCGAGCGACTGGATCAGGGAGCCGACGCCGGAGAGCACGAAGGCGGCGGAGAGCAGATCCACCGTCAGGTCGGCGTCGAGCCGCAGGGTGGCGCTCATCAGGAAGATCGCGGAGATCGGCGTGGCGGCCATGACGAGCACGTGCTGGATCCCGAAGAGGAGGATCCGGCCGAGGGGGCGTGACGCGTCGACGGGGTGAACGTCCGCCTGGGAGTCGGTGCGGTCGGTGGGGTCGGTGCGGTCGGTGGTGTTGGTGCGGTCAGTGGGGTCGGAGTGGTCGGTGCAGTCGGGGTGGTCCGTGCAGTCGGTGTGCTCTGTGCAGCCGGTTCGGTCGGTCTGGTCCGTGCGTGGCGGGGACTGGCGGGGACGGGACACGTGGGAGCTCCGATCGTTCGACACGTCGGGGGTTCAGCCGCGATCCGGCCCTGGACGGGGAGCCAAAGCGAGTGGCCAAATCGATTTGGCCGTCAGTATGGGAGTGGCCCGCCGAGAGCGTCAAGGCTTGCGGGCGGCGGAGACCCCGTCGGGCGCACGCCTTGAGTCCTGCCGACTGCGTCCCGGCGACGGGCAACGAAATCCGTAGCGGCACCGGCGGTTCGCCATCGATTCGTAAGTTACCGAGCGGTGTTCCCTCGAAAACCTGAGCACATGCCTTGCGTGCGGGGTCGCCCATCCGCCAGGATCTGTGTCCGGCCCGGGTCCTCCCGCCCGGCCCGTGCCTCCTGTCCGGGACCGTCCGGACGCCTGGTCGCGCACCGGAAACCCCGTGCCGCCAGCCGGTGAACCGCCCGATCCGCGCGGCCGCCCGGACGCCCTCTTCGAGGCTCTTCCCTTCTCGCGGCCCGGCGCTTCTTCGCGACCCGGCGCCGCCCCTTCTCATTCACCTACCCTCAGGCAAGGCAGAGATGGCACCACTGGCCCCGGGCCGACGATCCCGAACCACCACGCATCCGGTGGACGAGGTTCCTCCGCTCCCCGCGCTCTCGCTCTACGGGATCCAGCACGTCCTGGCGTTCTACGCGGGCGCGGTGCTCGTTCCCGTCATCCTGGGGAGCAGCCTCGGACTCTCGCGGCAGGAGCTCGTCTACCTGATCAACGCCGACCTGGTCACGGCCGGGATCGCCACCGTGATCCAGGCGTGGGGCTTCTGGCGGATCGGCGCCAGGCTGCCGCTCGTCCAGGGCGCCACGTTCACGGCGGTACCGCCCATGATCGCGATCGGCCAGGGCGCGGGCGGCGGCACCGCCGGGCTGCTGGTCGTGTACGGCGCGGTGATCGCCGGAGGCGTCGCCGCCTTCCTCTTCGCCCCGTTCGCCGGAAGGCTGACCCGGTACTTCCCGCCGATCGTCACGGGCACGCTCCTCACGGTCATCGGCATCGTCCTCATCCCCGTGGCGCTCCAGGACGTCGGCGGCGGCTCGGCGCTGCTCGGCGGGCCGCACTACGGAGACGCGGAGAACCTCGCGTACGCGGGCGGAACCCTGCTGTTCATCCTGCTGGTGGTGCGCTTCGGCGGCCCGTTCCTGCGCAGCGTCGCCGTCCTGCTCGGTCTGGTGGCCGGCACCACCGTCGCCTGGCTGCGCGGCGACGCCGACCTCGGGCCGGTCGGCCAGGCCGGCTGGCTCGGTGTCAGCACCCCGTTCCACTACGGGCTGCCGCACTTCGCCGTGTTCCCGGTCCTCGCGATGGTCGTCGTCATGCTGATCACCATGGTGGAGACCACCGGAGACGTGTACGCGATGGGCGAGATCACGGGCCGCGAGGTCGACGGCGAGACGGTCAGCCGGGCGCTGCGTGCCGACGGCGTCGCCACGGTCCTCGGCGGAGTCTTCAACTCCTTCCCGTACGTGGCCTTCGCCGAGAACATCGGCCTGGTCCGGATGTCCCGCGTGACCAGCCGATTCGTGGTCGTGGCCGCCGGATTCCTGATGATCCTGCTCGGCCTGGTGCCGAAGGCCGGCGCCGTGGTGGCCTCGGTGCCGCATCCGGTGCTCGGCGGGGCGGCCGTGGTGATGTTCGGCATGGTCGCGACCGTCGGCATCCAGATCCTCGCCAAGGTCGACCTCAGGGAGGAACGCAACGCCCTGATCCTGGCCGTCAGTCTCGGAGCCGCGATGCTGCCGAACGCCGTGGCGCCCTTCTTCGAGCGCCTGCCCACGGAGGTACGGGCGGTCCTGGGCAGCGGCATCACGCTGGGCACCCTGTCGGCGGTCCTGCTGAACCTCTTCTTCCACCTGTTCGAGAACCGTCGCAAGCGGCGCGACATCGACTGGGAGGCACTGGCCTCGCCCGAGACGGGGCAGGGGCCGAGGCCGGCGGCGGCCCACTGAGACGTTCGCGCACGGCGTTCCCGCGCCGTCGGGCCCGGCTGCCGCGCCGTCGGGCCCCGGGTTCTCGTTCCGTCGGGCCCCGGGTTTCCGTGCCGTCCGACCCGGCGGCACGGCGCTGACCCGTTCCCGACGAGCCCGGTCCGCTCCGCGGGAGCCGCCGTACCCGATCGTGCTCACGCGGCCCCGCCCCCGTCCCCGCGCGGCCCCGCTCCGCGAGGCCGTCCACCGAGGTGAACCACCCGTGCCCCACCCTCCCCACGCCCACCACCCTCCCCGCCCGCCCTTCTCTCCCGCACACGCGCGCGCCGCGCGTCTGCGCATCGGCCTGAGTCCGGAGCAGACCGCCGCCGCGATGGCCCAGTTGGGTCTGCACCGCCCGCCGGCCGCCGTCCTGGCCTGGGAACAGGGCACCCGGGCGCCGTCGGAGCCCGAACTCTTCGCGCTGGCCAGTGCGTTGTGGTGCCCCGTGGCGGAACTCATGGCCCTGAGTCCCCGCTCCCTGCGGGAGCACCGGCTGGCCCGGCAGTTCACCGCCGATCGCCTGGCCGAGCGCATCGGCATGGACCCGACCGTCTACGCCCGCACCGAACGGGACCACCGGTGGAGCGGAACCAACCGCCAGACCCTGCTCCTGGCCGAGGCCCTGGGCATGGAGCCCGACGAACTGCTCCGCGTCATCCGCCGGGCGGGAGACCTCGACGCCCTCCTCCGCCAGGCGGTCGAAGGCCGCTGGAAACAGCACACCGCCGCACTCGCCCGCGTCGTCGACGCCCCGGAACGCACGGTGGCCCGCGCGCTGCGGACCCTGCACCAGGAGCACGCCCGCTTCCACGAGAGCTACCTGGGCCACGTCGTCGCCCGCAGCGACGACGCGCGCCTCCGCGAGATCGCCACCGAGCGGGCGGCCTGGCTGCGCGACCTGACCCGCCGCTTCCTCGCCCTCGTGACCCAGGACACCCCGTAGGCGAATCGACCACGGCACGGTCACGAGCCGGACGGCCCACCCCCCGAGCGCGTCCGGAATTCCCCGTGGTGTCGCCACCGGCCGGGTGCCCGCCGCCGGACAAGATGGGCACATGGGCGTCGTCCTGCCGGTCCTCTTCGCGCTGTGTGCCGCGTTCAGCAACGCACTGGCCACCGTGCTCCAGCGGCGTGCCGCACAGACCGTTCCGCGGTCGGACTCCTTCCGGCCCGGGCTGATCCTGGACCTGGTGCGGCGCCCCGTCTGGCTCGCCGGCATCCTCGCCGTGATCGTCGCGGGTGTCGGGCAGGCGGCGGCCCTGGCGACGGGCGCGCTGTCCCTCGTCCAGCCGCTGTTCGTGCTCGAACTGCCCCTCGCCCTGCTGATCGCCTCCGTGATGACCCGGGAACGGCTGTCCGGGCGGCTGTGGGCGGCCGTCGCCGCCGTGGTGTGCGGACTCGGCGCGGCCCTGCTGGCCGCCTCACCCGACGGCAACAGGACCCGCATCGAGCTCGACCGCTGGCTTCCGGCGCTGGTCGCCTGCGTCGTCGCCGTGGTGGTGCTGGCGACGGCGGGGCTGCGCAGGCCGCAGGGCCGGGCCCGGGCGGGCTGCCTCGGCGCGGCGACCGCGATCTGCTACGCGCTGACCGCCGCCCTGATGAAGACCTCCATGCACATCCTCGGCGAGGACGGCCTCGTCGGGTTCCTGACGTCCTGGCAGACGTACGCGTTCTGCGCCGCCGGGATCGGCGCCGTGCTGCTGCTCGAACACGCCATGCAGGGCGGCCCGCTCGTCGCCTCCCAGCCCGCCCTCACCCTCGGGGACGCCACGGTGAGCATGGCCCTCGGCGTCCTGCTCTACGGAGAGCACGTCCGCACCGGCTGGTGGCTGCTGCCCCAACTGGCGGGCGTCGCGCTGATCGTCGCGGGAGTCCTCGTCCTGGCCCGCGGCGGCGCCCGCTCGGCGTGAGCCGAACCTCTCGGCCGCGCGCGCCCCGGGACGGGAGGAAGCGGGGCGGGCGCGTGAAAGGGCCCCGCTCCGAGGAGCGGGGCCCTTTCACGCGGTGTCGGTCGCCCGGCGTCAGCGCTTTTCCGGCTGCGGCGTGTCCTTCTCGCAGACGACCTTGTCGCGCGGCGTGTAGTGCGTCGAGAAGGTCTCGCGCCCGACCTCGGTGCCGCCGTTCTTGAAGACGCGGTCGACCTTGATGTCGAAGCCCTCCAGCGGGTCCTGCACCTCGCACTTCTCGCTGGGGTCCCTGCGCTCCTTCGGCGGCGTGATGTTCGTGCGCGGGCCCGCGACCGCCTCGACCGAGTCGTACTTCTTGGTGCCGAGGAAGCTCACCGTCACCGACGAGTCCGTCGAACTCGCCTTGATGTAGATCGGCTTGCCCGAGTCGTTGCGGAACTTCAGGTCCAGCGAGCCCCAGGCCACGGTCGCCTCGCGGCCGGCCGGGTAGCGCTCGATGTAGAAGGAGTGCGCGCCGTACTCGACCGGCTTGACGCCGGCGAAGAACAGGGCGTTGAAGACCGTGGTCGCGACCGCCGAGACACCGCCGCCGGGGGCCTTCTGGTACTGGCCGTCCAGAATCATCGTGCCGTCGACGAAGCCGTTGGCCTCGGTGCGCTCGCCGACCGTGCGGTTGAAGCTCCACACCTCGCCCGGCTGCACGACCGAGCCGTTGATCAGCTCGACCGCCCGGCCGATGTTCGTGATGCGGTACGGCGCGGCCGGGAAGTCCACCGTGAACGTCGACATCTGCTCGGTGATGCCGAGCGAGGCGAGGCTGTCCGCCGTCAGCTTCGGCCGCGTCACCGTCGTCGCGACGGGCGCCGTGCGCGCCGCCGCGCCCTCCTTGGTCAGCAGCGGCTCCACCGCGCGGCCGAGGGCGTCCGCGGAGACCGAGCGGCCCGGGCGGCCGTCCTGCTCCACGACGACCTTGCCGTCCCGCACGCCGAGCCGGGCCTCGACCGGCCCGCCGGTGAGGCCGTGCAGCGGGCGGGCCACGTCCGGGTCCCGCATCAGGGCCTTGGCGTCGAGGGCCGGGGTGAGCCGGCCGTCCCGCGCCGTGACGTCCAGGTGGTCGCCGAGCGTCGCCGCCGGTATGGAGAACCGCTTGTCGCCCGCGGTGAGGGTGACCGGGCCCGACATGGCGGGGCTCGCGAAGTCCTTCACGAAGCGCGTGACCTCCGCCGACGTCACCGCCGGCCGGGTCAGCGAGACCGGCAGGACCACGGGCGCGGCGCCGCTGCCGCCGGCTCCGGGATAGGCGGCGCGCAGGGCCTCGACCGCCTTCTCGGTGTCCACCTTCATGCCGACCTGGGCCTCGGTGACGACCGGCTTGCCGCCCTTGAAGGCCACGGCGCCCTCGCGGACCGGGCGGTCGTGCGCCTTCGCCGTGGCCGTGACCGCCGCCCGCGCCTTCGCGTCGTCGTACGAGACCACCGGCTCGACGTCGCGGCTGCCCGACGAGAACAGCCGGCCGATGACGGTGAAGGGGTCGCGGGAGGGGTCCGCCGCCCGGTCGGCGGTGGCGGCCACGTCGACCGTCAGCCCGGCGTCCGCGGGGTCCACGGTGGCCGAGGCGTCACCGACGGTGACCGGCACCGGGTCCTTCCAGGCGGCGGGAGCCGCGGAGGCGAGCCGGGCGGCGGCCTCGGCACGGCTCAGGCCGCCGATGTCGATGCCGTTCACGCGGGTGCCCTCGGAGATGTCGTCCCCGGTGGCGACGAGCCCCGCCACGTACAGTCCGCCGGCGACGGCCGCGACCGCACCGGTCGCGAGCGCCGCCTTCCGTATGTGGCCGCGGCGCCCGTTCGGGCCCGCGGCGGCGTGGTCGGTCGTGGAGCGGCGCACACACCCTCCCGGGGCGGTGAGGAGTCAGGGGATCCCTTCGACGGTACGCGGAAGTGGGGCAAAAGATCCATATGTTCCTTTTTATTCCGATGGTGACCCTCCTCTCATCCCTGACGATCCAGGGCGTGTGACGAACGTCCCATCTGCCCGGCGGCGCCCGGTGCGCACGCTCGCGCGCACCGGACACCGCCGGGCCTGCCCTTCGGGCAGACGACGCTCCTTTCGGCACACGCCCTAAGGTGGGGCGGTGTCCACGTCTCCGATCGGCCCGCAGTCCGTCGACCGCGCGCTCGCCATCCTCGACGCCGTCGCCGACGCCGACCGTCCCGTGCGGGCGAAGACCCTGGCCAGGACGCTCGGCTGCGCCCTGTCGACCGTCTACCACCTCACCGGACCGCTGGTCGCCCGCGGCCACCTCGTACGGACACCCGAGGGCTACGCGCCGGGGCCCCGCGTCCCGGCCCTGCACCGCGCCTACCAGCGGCACCACGGGCTGGGCGGCCCGGTCGCCGAGCTCCTCGGACACCTGCGCCGCACCGCCGGCGCCGAGGCCTACTTCACCGCCTACCGCGACGGCCGCATCACCGTCGTCGACACCACCGCGCCCGTCACCGAAACCACCCACCCCTTCGCGCCAGGACCCGAGCCGCGCGCCCACGCCACCGCCCACGGCAAGGCGCTGCTCGCCGAGCTGCCCCGGGCGGCGCGCCGGCGCTACCTCGACGACCACGGCATGGCCCGCTTCACCGACCGGACGATCACCAGCCCCGAGCGGTTCGAGGCGGAACTCGCCCGGGTTCGCGAGCGGGGCTTCGCCGTGTCGGTGGGCGAGGCGGACCCCGCGTACACCTGTCTGGCGACCGCGCTCCCCGCCGTACCCGGGCACGCCCGCCGGCCCGCCGGCGGCGGCTCCGGCGCCGTGCACGCGCTCTCCGTCTCGCTGCCCACCGCCGACTTCCGGCGGCGCCACGGCGAGCTGCGGGCGGCCCTCGCCCGCGCCGTCCCGCTGTTCACCGCCGCCCTGCCGTACCCGCCCGCCGCTCCGTGAGGAGACCGGGCCTCGGTGCTTTCCGACCCTGCCGGAATCCCGCCGCGCCGCGGTGGCCCGCGCCCGGCCGCACCCGCACGATGAGGGCATGATCTTCATCGCCGTACGTTTCACCGTCCGCCCCGAGCACGCCGACGGCTGGCTCGACCGCGTCGCCGACTTCACCCGCGCCACCCGCGAGGAGCCCGGCAACCTCTTCTTCGACTGGTCGCGCAGCGTCGACGACCCGAACCGGTTCGTGCTCCTGGAGGCCTTCGCCGACGCCGAGGCCGGCGCCGCGCACGTCGCCTCCGACCACTTCAAGGCCGGACTCGCGACCATGGGCGAGGCCATCGCCGCCACGCCCGAGATCATCAACGTCGACGTCCCGCAGCAGGGCTGGGGCGCCATGGCCGAGCTCGCCCGCTGAGCCCCGCCCCCTCCGCCCGGGCCGCCCCCGGCCCGGTCCGGTCCCACGGGTGCGGCACCCCGCCGTACCCGTAAGACTGGACTGATACGACGCCGACCGTCGGAGGGGGCGTCCACGATGCCGTCGCGACAGATGTCCCGGCCCCTGCGCCGCCGGACCGTCCTGTACGTGCTGTTCGTGGCCGCCGTGACCGTCGCCTACCTCCAGATCCCCTCCCGCCACACCGCCTTCTGGGCGCTCATCGGACTCAGCGGCGTCGTCGCCATCCTCACCGGCGTCCATCTGCACCGCCCCGCGCGCCGCTGGCCCTGGCTCGTGCTCGCCGCCGCCAACTTCACCTTCGTCGCCGGCGACACCGCGTACAACGTCCTGGAGAACTTCTTCCACCAGGACCGCCCGTTCCCGTCCGTCGCGGACGCCCTCTACCTCGTCACCTATCCGCTCTTCGCCATCGGCCTGTTCGGCTTCATCCGCCGGCGGGCCGCCGGCCGCGACCTCGGCGTGGCCCTCGACGCGCTGATCCTCACCTCCGGCCTCGCCCTGCTCTCCTGGGTCTACCTGATCACGCCGCTCGCCAGCTCCCCGGACATGACCTGGATCGAGCGGGCGATCTCCGTCGCCTATCCGCTCGGCGACGTCCTCATGCTGGCCATGCTGGCCCGGCTGCTCGTCCCCGGCGGCCTGCGCTCCCGCGCCGTCCAGCTCCTCACCCTCGGCACCTGCGGCATCCTCTTCTCCGACGTCGTGTACGTCGTCAAGCAGCTGGACGGCACCTGGCAGGTGGGCACGCCGTGGGACCTCGGCTGGGTCGTCTTCTTCACCGCCTGGGGCCTGGCCGCCCTCCACCCGTCGATGACCGGCCTGACCGAACTCGCCCCCGAACCGGCGGCCAGGACCGCGGAACGCCGGCTGCTGCTGCTCGCCGTCGCCTCCCTCATCGCCCCCGTCCTGCTGCTCTTCCAGACGCTGCGCCACGACCCCGACCGCGACGTCGGCGTCATCGCGATCTTCTCGGCGCTGATGTTCGTGATGGTCCTGGTGCGCCTGTGGCGCATCATGGCCGACCACCGCAAGGCCGAGGCCCGCGAGCGCAGCCTCCGGGTCGCCGCCGCCTCCCTGGTCGGCGCGCTGAGCCCGCGCGAGGTCGCCGCCGCCGTCGAGACCGCCGCCGCCACCCTGTTCGGTGCCGGCATCCCGCACCGCACGATGCTGCTCACCCGCGACCGCCGGGGCCGGCTGACCGCCGTGCCCACCGGCCGGCAGCCCTGGAGCATCCAGGGCACCGAGGTCACCGGCGGCCCCGGCGAGCCCGACGGCGCGGCCTGGCCGGAGCTCCTGGAGGAAGGCGGCCGGCTCCTTCCGGCCGACGCACTGGATCCCGCGCTCGCCTCCGCCGTCGCCCCCGCGACCCACGCCCTGCTCTGTCCGCTGGCCCTGCGGGCCCCCGCCGCCGGCGAGCCGCTGCTCGGAGCGCTGCTGCTCGCCGGTACCGAGAAGAAGCTCGCCGAGATCGCCGGCTCCGCCCAGTCCCTCGCCTCCCAGGCCGCGCTCGCCCTGGAACGCTTCGGACTCAGCGAGGAGGTCAGCCGCCGCACCAGCGAGGCCTACTTCCGCACCCTGGTGCACAACACCTCGGACGTCATCCTCATCGTCGACGACGACGACACCGTCCGCTACGCCAGTCCGTCGGCCGAAACCATGTTCGGCCACCTCCTGCTGCCCGGCACCCCGCTCGTCGACCTCCTCGCGCCCGGCGACGCGGCGAGCGCCCTGCGGATCCTCGCCGACGTCCGCTCCCGCGGCAACGTCGACGCCCGCGACGACTGGAAGCTGCTGCACGGCGGCGCCGCCGACACCGAGGTCGAGGTCCGCTGCAGCAACCTGCGCGCCGAACGGACCGTCCACGGCCTGGTCCTGACCCTCCGGGACGTCACCGAACAGCGGAAACTGGAGCGGGAGCTCACCCACCGCGCCTTCCACGACTCGCTCACCGGACTGCCCAACCGGGTGCTGCTGCTCGAGCGGATCGAGCGGGCGCTGCTGCGCGGCCGCCGCGAGTCCACCCTCACCTGCATGCTCTTCGTCGACCTCGACGACTTCAAGGTCGTCAACGACACCATGGGCCACTCCGTCGGCGACGAACTCCTCGTCGCCGTCGCCCGGCGGCTGAGCTCCGTGCTCCGCCTCACCGACACCGCCGCCCGCCTCGGCGGCGACGAGTTCGCCGTGCTCATCGAAGGCGCCCGCGAACCCGGCGACGCCGAGGCCCTCGCCGCCGAGATCGTGCACACCCTCAGCCAGCCCTTCCACCTCACCGACGGCGCCGTCTCCGTGTCGACCAGCGTGGGCGTCGCCACCGTCCTGGACAGCGCCCACGCCGAGGAACTCCTCGGCCACGCCGACCTCGCGCTGTACGCGGCGAAGGCCGCGGGCAAGAAGCGGTGGAAGCGCTTCCGGCCCGAACTGCACTCGCGGCTCGTCGCCCGCCACGAACTCCAGGCCGGCATGGACACCGCGATCGCCGACCACGCCTTCGCCCTGCGCTACCAGCCCATCGTCCAGGTCGACGACACCAGCCTGACCGGTTTCGAGGCCCTCATCCGCTGGCCCCACGCCCGCCGCGGCATGGTCCCGCCCGACCAGTTCATCTCCCTCGCCGAGGAGAGCGGCCACATCATGCCGCTCGGCGCCTGGGTGCTCGACCACGCGGCCCGCGACATCGCCCGCTGGCAGCGCGCCCATCCCCGTACGCCCTCGCAGTACGCCAGCGTCAACGTGTCCGCCCGCCAGTTCCGCGACCCCGGACTCCTCGACGTCGTCCGGCGCACCCTGCGCGACTCCGGGCTCGCCCCCGGATCCCTGGTCCTGGAACTGACCGAGTCCGTGCTCATGCGCGGCGACGAGCAGACCGGCTCCACCATGCGGTCCCTCAAGGACCTCGGCGTGTCCATCGCCATCGACGACTTCGGCACCGGGTTCTCCTCGCTGAGCTATCTGCGCGAGTTCCCCATCGACATCGTCAAGGTCGACAAGTCGTTCATCGACGACATCACCACCGACCGCCAGCAGGTGGCCCTCGTCGAAGGCATCGTCCGCATCGCCGAGGTCCTCGGCCTCCAGGTCGTCGCCGAAGGCATCGAGAACGAGGACCAGCGCGCCCTCCTCGCCGACATGGGCTGCCGCTACGGCCAGGGCTACCTCTTCGCCCGCCCGATGACCGCCCACCAGGCCGAGTCCTTCCTGCACCGCGCCCCCGCGCGGCCCGCCCGCACCGCCCGTACGGTCCGTGCCGCGCGCACCGCCCGCGGCAGCCGCGCCGCCGCCGGGCCCGCACCGGTCCCGGGCCCGCCCCCGGCCCCCAGGACCTCCGGAGCCACGCCGGGCGTCCCGCCCTCCTGGAACGCCCGGCACGACGTGCGCTGGCGCGACCTGGAACGGCTCAAGCGCCTCAGCCCCATGTGCGACGCCGTCATCGACGAGGTCGACGGCCGCCGGGTACGCGTCGGCGAGCACTGGCTCGTCGACTTCGCCTCCTGCAACTACCTCGGCTTCGACCTCGACCCCGAGATCATGGGCGCGATCGGCCCCGAGGTCCGCACCTGGGGCACCCACCCCAGCTGGTCCCGCCTCATCGGCAGCCCCCGGCTCTACCCGCGCATCGAGGAACGGCTCACCGACCTCCTCGGCGCCCCGGACACCCTCCTGCTGCCGACCATCACCCTCATCCACCAGTCGGTCATCCCGCTGCTCGCCGCCGGCGGCCACGTCTTCGTCGAGGCCCAGGCCCACCGCACCATCTACGACGGCTGCGTCGTCGCCCGCGGCCAGGGCGCCCAGCTGCACCGCTTCCGCGCCGACCGGCCCTGGGAGCTCGACACCATGCTGCGCGAGACGCCCGTGGGCGCCGCCCGCCTCGTCTGCATGGACGGCGTGAACAGCATGACCGGCAACTACCCCGACCTGCGGGCCATCGCCCGGATCTGCCGCCGCGACGACGCCCTGCTGTACGTCGACGACGCCCACGGCTTCGGCGTCATCGGCGAACGCGGACCCGCCGAGACCAGCCCGTACGGCTCGCGCGGCAACGGCCTGGTCCGGCACCTCGGCGAGAGCTACGACGGCATCGTCCTGGTCGGCGGCTTCTCCAAGGCCTACTCCTCGCTCCTCGCCTTCCTCGCCCTGCCGCACCGGCTCAAGGAGCACCTCAAGGTGGCCGCCGCGCCCTACCTCTACTCCGGTCCGTCGCCGACCGCCTCCCTCGCCACCGCCCTCGCCGGGCTCGAGGTCAACGACCGGCGCGGCGACGCCGTCCGCGCCGACCTGCACGCCAAGACCGCCCGCGTCCTCGACCACGTCCGCGGCCTCGGCATCGCGACGCCCAACACCGACGGCCTGCCGATCGTCGAGATCCCGCTCGGCGACGCCGCCGACCTGGAGGCGGTCGCCGCGTACCTGTGGGAGCGGGGCATCTACGTGACCCTCGCCAGCTACCCGCTCGTCCCGCGCAGCCGGGTCGGCTTCCGGGTCCAGGTCACCGCGGCCAACACGGACGAGGAGATCGAGCAGCTCAACGACACCCTCACCGGCGTGTCCCGGCGCTTCGCACTCCAGCGCCCCGCCACCGCCACCGCCGGCCGGTACGGCGACGCCGGGACCGGACGACCGTCCGCGGAGTCCCGATGACCACCGCGGGCCGGGCCGCGATCCGCCGGAACCGCGACGCGGACTGGGACGCCTGGCCCGTCGCCCGCTACCTGGCCGACAACTACCGGCAGATGCATCCCTGCGACCGAGGCGTCATCCAGCACCACTCCCTCTTCTACCGGAGGTTCCCGCCCGCCGGCCTCGCCCGAACCCTCGAACTCGGCGCGGGCCCCAACCTCTATCCGCTGATGCTCGCCGCCGGCGCGAGCCGCCACATCGACGCCCTCGAACCCGGCGCCGCCAACCTCGCCTACCTGCGCCGGCAGCTCACCCACGGCCCCGAGGAGAGCTGGACGCCCTTCTACGCCCTGTGCAAGGCCCTCGACCCCGCCCTCCCCGCCACCCTCGGCGAGGCGCTGAACCGGGTGCACGCGGTACGGGGCGACGCCTCCGGCCTGCCCGACGGACGCTACGACGCGGCCTCCATGAACTTCGTCGCCGAGAGCGTCACCGAGGACTACGGCGAGTTCACCGCGCTGTGCGGCGCCTTCGTCCGGGCCGTGCGGCCCGGCGGCCGGCTGGTCGCCGCGTTCATGGAACGCATGCCCAGCTACCGCATCGGCGACGGACCCGTCTGGCCGGCCTGCCCCGTCGACGAGACCGCGCTCCGTGCCGTCTTCACCCCCCGCACCGTCGCCCTGACCGTCTCCCGCCTCGCCAAGGACCCCACCCTGCCCGAGTACGGCGACACCGGCATCCTCCTCCTCACGGCCGAACGCCCCGCGCCGTAGCGGGGGTACGTCAGGCCAGCAGTTCCCGGTACAGCGCCGCGTACCGGGCGGCGAAGCGCTCCGGACCGAAGCGCTCCTCCACCGCCGTCCGGCCCCGCTCGGCGAGCACGTCCCAGGACCTGGGCTGGTCGAGCAGCCACAGCAGCTGCTGCCCGGTGCGCCGGGCGTCGCCCGCCGGAGCCCGGAGCACCGCGTTGCCGAAGTCGGCGAACTGCGGCAGATCGCTGAGGATCACCGGCCGTCCGGTGGCCAGCGCCTCCAGCACGATCAGCGGGATGTCGGACCGCCCGCCGATCGCGGTCGGCGGGAACAGCAGCACGTGCGCCGAGGCGATCAGCTCCGGCATGTCCGGCACGTAGCCGCGCACCTCGACGTCACGCAGCCCGGCCGCACCGGCCCGCTCGCGCAGCGCCTCCTCCCGGGAGTGCAGGTCCTGACCCGGCCGGCCGCGCATCGCGAGGACGAGCCGGAACTCGGCACCCGCCCGCACGGCCTCGGCCGCCGCGTCGATCGCCGTCTCGGCGCCGCCCGCCGGATCGTGCCGCCCCGCGTACAGCACCACCGGCAGACCGCGCGGCCGGGGCCGTGACGGCCAGTGCTCCAGCGGGAGCATCGGCGGAATCACCCGTACGTCACCGAAGTCCGCGGCCCGCAGCCGCCGCGCCATCGACTCCGACAGGGCGACGGTGGTGCCCAGCGGCCGGGTCCGGGGCAGCAGCGCAGGTTCCGTCACGCCGGGCAGCGTGTGCACGACGGGCCGTGCACCGAGCAGCAGCGGACGCAGCCACGAGAACGCCGGGAAGGCCCGGCCGATCGTCAGGAACGCGTGCACCAGGTCGCAGCGCCGCGCGTACACCGCCCCGCCCAGCACCGACTGCACCCGCTCGGGCGTGCGCGGCCCGCCGTCCCGGGACGGCATCGGCACCGCGTGCCCGCCGTACGGGTGCGGCGGCGGCCGGCCGCGCCGGTGCGGCCACCGCGTGAACCAGGTGAACTCCACGTCGGTCAGCACGCCGAGCACGTCCGACGCGAGCCGCACGCCGGCGCCGTCCGCACCGTCCAGCGGACCGCCGGTGAGGAGCAGGACGCGCGGGCGGCGCGGGAACGTGCTCATCGCGACCCGCCCGGCGGGCGCGGCGGCCGGGGCACCCGGCCGTTCGCGGGCGCGGCCGGACGCCCGGAGCCCGTCACCGCCGGCCCGGAGACGGTCACGGCGGTCATGACGGGCCCCCGGCCGTCCGGGTCCACGCCTCGCGGACGCCGGCCGGCAGCAGATAGACCTCGGGGACGCGCGGGATCACCCCGCCCGGGAACAGCGTGTCCACCTGCGTCCGGTAGCCGCGGATCAGCTCGGCCTTCTCGTCGAGCCCCTCGCCGAGAGACGTCTCGGTCGCGTCGAGCGGGCCGGTGAAGTCCGGGTCGGGCGCCTCGTCCACGTTGTACGGGAAGTCGCTGTAGAACACGGCCGGCAGACCGCTCAGCACGGCGGCCGTGCGCACCAGCACGTGGTCGACGTGTCCGCCGACCGCGAGCGGCGCGAGCAGCACGCCCTGGCCCGGCTGCAGCAGTTCGCGGACGGTGTCGGTGACCCGGCGCACGGTCTCGGCGTCCCGCGGCGACACCCGGCCGCGCGACAGGTGCAGCCGGTTCGTCGGGTACACGTGGCCGAGCTCGGGCACCTTCCCCGCCACCCGACGGCGCAGGCGTCCCGGCGCCGGGACAGGGCGGAACAGCCCGTCCACGAACCCGGCGTGCACCCGCGCGACGCCCAGCCGGGCCAGCACCGCCGCGTCCTCGGTGCGCCGTTCCGCGTACAGCTCCTCGGCGTCCGTCCTGCCCGTCCGCCGCAGGAACCGGCGGCCCGCCCGTGTGTACGGCGGCGGCGCGCCCTCCGTGAACACCGTCATCACCGTCACCGAGGCGCGGGAGGAGCGCCGCCCGGGCAGCCGTGCGAGCAGTGCCCCGCAGGACAGCACGGCGTCGTCGAGATGCGGCGAGAGCACGAGCACGTGGCCGGAGCCCGCCGGCGCGGACAGGGCGGTCAGGGGATCGTCTGCCATCGTGCCCTCCGGTCCTTCCTCGGCCGGTGCGACCCGTGCGGGCTCTCCACGAGCCGACGGGTCAGCGCCAGATAGCGGTCCGTCACCTCGTCCCACGTGTAGCGCCGGGCGGCGAGACCGGCCTGCCGCCCGAGCCGCCCGCGCAGCGCGGGGTCCGTCGCGAGCGCCCGCATCCGCTCCCCGAACGCCGCCGTGTCGAACGGCGGTACGGCCACGTCCCCGCCGTCGCGCATCCAGCGCAGCGCCGGCAGGTCGAAGTGCAGCACGGGCTTGCCGTACGCCATGCTCTCCAGCGCCACCAGCCCGAAGGCCTCGTGGCGCGAGGGCAGCACCAGGAACGCGCTGTCGCGCAGCAGCCGCTGTCTGAGGTCCTCGTCCACATGGTCCAGCACCCGCACCGTCAGCTCGCGTCCGGCGAGGAGCTGTTCCAGTCTGCGCTCCTCGGCGGGCGTGCCGGAGCCGGCGAGCACCAGTTCCATCGGCGGCCGCGCCGTCTCGTAGGCGTCGAGCAGCAGGTCGAGTCCCGTGGTCCAGGTGTCCATCCGGCCCAGGAAGAGGATGAAGTCGCCGCTGCCGAGCCGGGCGTCGTCCAGCTGCCGCGGTTCCACGCCTCCGGCGATCACCTGCACGTCGGCGTGCGGGCTGAGCCGCCGCACCGCCGAGCCGTCGGCCTCGTCGGCCACGACGATGTAGCGGTAACAGCGCAGCCTGAGCCGCTCCACCAGGAAGAACGGCAGGTGGTAGCGGCGCCACATCGCCTCGGCACCGCGGTCCTGGTCGATGCCGACGACGGGCGCGCGCGACAGGAGCGGGAGAAAGCTCGTGGCGAACGGTGGTGTGAAGCTCTCCAGCCACGCGTCGTGCGGGATCCGGCGCGCCACGAACGGCAGCAGCGACCGGAACGCCAGCTGCCCGAGGCGCCGCCCCGCCCGGCGCACGGGGAGGCGTACGTAACGGACGCCCTGGCGGAAGCCGCCGCGGGCGTCCCGCCCCGCCGTCACCACCGTGACCTCGTAGTGCTCGGCGAGCCTGCGGGCCAGCCTGTCGACGACGAGCGCGCCTCCGCCGCCCCGGTCGGAATGGTCCCCGTCGTCGTAGACGGACAGCACGACGCGCTTGCGTGAGTCCGGGTCCCGGGCCGTCAGGCGCACGCGCCGGAGCACCTGTTCCAGCGCCGCGTCCGCGAGCGTCGCGGGCGCCGCCGGCCTGGTGACCCGGACCGTACGGGGCAGCAGGCCGGCCCACCGGTCGTACCCGGCCCGGCCGGCGGCCGACGGGCCCACGGCGGGTTCCCCGTCGCGGTCCTGCGGGGCTTCCGGAAGCAGCGTCAGGTCGTAGCGTCCCGCGGTCGCCGCGATGCGGCGGGCGGCGCCGTGGCCGGGCGGGAGGCCGAAGTCCACGAGACCGTCCAGCGGGCCGCGGTCGGTCAGGACGACCCGCACGCGGCCCCCGGCGACGGCCCGCACGAGGAGCCGGGCGGCCACGACCCGCAGCTTCAGCTCGCCCAGGTCCACGTACGGGTGGGCGCGGCGGGACCACGATCCCCGGCGCTCGGGACACGTGTCCCGCCGGCCCGGTCCGTCCGGTTCCCCCTCGTCCCTCACCCGCGGGGGAACCGGCGACATCCGGCACATCACACAGCCGTGGCCCCGTACGGTGGCCACCGCGAAGCCCCGCTGCCGCAGCAGCCCGGCGAGGGCGCGCACGAGCGGGCCCGTCGCGCCGCCGTCCGGCCCGGAGACGGCGACCAGCAGCGGCCCGCTCCGCCGCCCACGGTCCGGCACACGGGCCGCGGGGCCGCCCGGCGGCACGGGGGGCGGTGGGCCGGAGACGAACCTGGTCATGGCTCCCGACTCCTCACGCGCCCGTGCACGACGAGCGCCGCCTCCGGCGGCGCCGAGGCCGTGGCGGGGAACGCGGTGACGAGCGCCCGCTCCCCGCCTGTCAGGGCAGTCCGGCTCCGCGCCGGATGCCTCCGGCCGCCGGCGGCCCGGCCCGGGGGAGGCGCTTGCGCGGGCAGGACCGCGGCCGGGACGACGGAGGCGCCGGAACAGGAACCGGCTGCGCGCGGACTCCCGGACCGAGGGCCCGCGGCCGGCGGGGCGGAGGCCGGTGGGGCGGCGGTGCGCGGGGCGGAAGGCGGGGCGGTCATGGTCCTCACCCCACCGACGGGTTGCCCGGCGGACCGGTCAGGGAACGCAGCCCGTCACGCCGCGCCGGGGACATCCCGCCCGCCTGGTCCGTCCACGCGGCCGGCACCTCCACGACGTCGTGCCCGGCCTCGACGACATGGGCGAGGAGCTCGACGTCGAAGGCGAACCCGTCGATGTGGCAGTCGCGCACGATCTCCCGGGCGAGCGGTCCGGGGAAGCACGTGAACCGGCCCCGGGTGTCCGCGATCTCCGGCAGCGTCAGAGGGGCGAGCCCGCGGTACGGCGCACCGCCGCGCCGGCGGGTCGCGTCCCGCCGCACGGGCTGACGGGCGCCGGGCGGGTCCGAGGAGGCGACGACCGCGCCGTGGCCGGCGCGCAGCAGCGCGAGGGCCGGGTCGAGGGCCTCGATCCGCCGGGCGTTGTCGGCGTCGGCGAAGCCGACGAAGCGCGCCGACGAGGTCGCGATGCCGCGCCGGACGGCCGCGCCCTTGCCCCGCTCGCCGCGGCCGATCACGTGCAGGCCCACGGCGCGGCCCAGGGCGGAGGCGGCGAACCGGTCCAGGCAGTCCGGGGCGCCGTCCACGCTGTGGTCGTCGACGACCACCACGGCGGAGGACCAGGAGCGGCGGGCCAGGAAGCGCAGCGTGCGGGCCACGGTCGCCGGCAGCCGTTCGCGCTCGCCGAAAACCGGGACGATCAGCTCGAATTCGACCGCGGGCCGGTTCGGCGAGCGGGGTTCCCGGGCGTGCGCGGGGACGGCGGTCATCGCGCCTCGCCTCCTCGGGGCAGGGCGCGGCACACGGCTCGCGCGGGGGCACGGGTGATCGGGGAACGCGCGCGTACGGGCGCCGGGGCGGGGGCGCACACGGGGGCAGGCACCGGCGCGGGGAGGGGAGCCGGCGCGGAGGCGCGCACGGGCGCCGGGGCGGAGCCCGGTTCAGCGGCGGGTGCCGCGGCGGGGGCCGCCCGCGCACCGGCGAGTGCCCGGACGGTCACCGGCGCGGCGCCGTCGTACGGCGGAGGGACATCGGGGTGACCGGCGCGCGCCCGTGGCGGCGGACGGTGGCCGCGGGCCGCGGGGTCTCCGGCCGGTGGTGGGCCGGTCGGGCCCGCCGAGCCGCGGCGGGTTCCCGTGACGCGGGTGCGGGCGGCGCGGGAGCGCCGGCGGCGTGGGGCCGCGTGGGGGCGGTGGGTCTCGGTGCGGCGGCAGAGCCGGGCCGCGTCGCGCACACGGTCGGAGGCACGCCGGGCAGGGTGGGCCGGATGGGCCGGGTGCAAGGACCGTACGGCTGCCGCGGCCGGGCCGTGCCGGGACGTGCGCTCGCACGGTGAGCGGCGGCGCGCCTCGGCGCGGGGCCAGTCGGTCACCCGCCGCAGAGGATGCGGAGCGGGTGCCACCGGCACTCGGCTGGAGGCGAGGGAGGTCATGACGTACCTCTTCCGGCGGCAGACCCTGCCGAGGGGCTGCCGTGCGTTGCCGCGTGCAACGCACTGACTTCCACGCTTGCACCCGGTGTGGCCTCCGTCAACCGCTGACCGCGAGCGGGTTCACCCCGCCCGGATCCGCAGCGAGGGCCGGATCCTCAGCAGGGCGTTGTGCGGGCGTTCGCGGATCAGCGCACGGAGGATGCGGGAGCCGTCACGGACCGTGCGCGGGTGCGTCGGCGCGTGGTGGCGGGGGAGTTCGAGGCTCGGCACCTCGGCGACGCGCAGCCCGTAGTGGAGGGCGTGGGTGACGAGCTCGGCGCCGAGTTCCACGCCGTCCGGGCGCAGGTCGAGCAGGCCGAGGAATTCCCTGCGGAACGCGCAGAAGCCGTACCAGAGGTCCGTCAGGTGCTGGCCGTACAACTGCCGGGCGAGCCGCAGCAGGCTGCGGTGGCCCAGCCGCCGCAGCAGCGGGTAGTCGGAGAAGTCACCGCCCGCGATGAACCGCGATCCCTTGACGAAGTCGAAGCCGCTTTCCAGGTAGTGCAGGTAATGCGGGATCTCACGGGGCGACATGCTGCCGTCGGCGCCCATGAGCACCAGGTGGTCACCGGTGGCGGCGAGAAGTCCGGAGTGCGGGACGTCGCCCGCCGCGCGGTCCCACGGGCCGAGCCGTCGCACCGCGACACCCTCCGGAGCCGGCCCGGTGGCCTTCGCGTCTCCGCCGACCAGCACGACCTCCCGTACGGCGGGCGGCAGCTGGGCGAGCAGCCAGTCCGGCGCGCGGTCACCGGGCCGGAGCGCGACCACCAGGCTCACGGTACGGCTGCCCGGGGGCGGGATCCGGTCCGTCGCGCGGCGCATCGGATGCGGTTCCCCGTTCGTGGCACACATGGGTCGCCCTCGCCCTCGCCCTCCGGAATTCGGTGGACGCTTCTCAGGATCGGGCGGCCGGAGCATCCGGGTCAAGGAAGGAACCCGCGGCCGGTACGGGGACGGTACGGCGACGCGCACCGTGGCGCGGTGAAGGAACGCGGACGACAATGCGCGGCCGGGCATGCGCGGCGGAAGAATATGCGGAGCCCGGTGAAGGCATGTCCGCTCCGCGTCCTCGCGCGCGGGAATCGCGCGCACATCCCGCACGCCCCGGATCTCCGCCCGTTCGGCGGTCCGGGAAGCGCGGGATTAGAATCCCGACATGGCAGGGCGAATCGAGGACTACGCCCTCATCGGTGATCTGGAGACCGCCGCTCTCGTCGGGCGGGACGGCTCGGTCGACTGGTGGTGCGCCCCGCGGTTCGACTCGCCCGCCTGCTTCGCCGCCCTCCTCGGAGACGGCGGCCACGGCTGCTGGAGCCTCGCCCCGGTGGGCGGGCGGACGTGCAGCCGCAGGAGTTACCGCGGCGACACCCTCGTCCTCGACACCGTCTGGGAGTCCGTCGGCGGCACCGTACGCGTCACCGACTTCATGCCGCCCCGTCAGCGGGGGCCGCGGATCGTGCGGGTGGTCGAGGGGATCGCCGGACGCGTCGACATGCGCGGTGACCTGCGGGTCCGCTTCGACCACGGCAGTGTCGTGCCCTGGACGTACGCGTTGGACCGGCGCACCGTCGCCTCGGTCGCCGGCCCCGACGCGACGCGGCTGCACTGCGGGCCGGGTGCGGGCGAGCCCGTCCTCACCCGCGAGAGCACCCGCTTCGCCTTCCCCGTCGCGGCGGGACAGCGGGTCACCTTCGTCCTCGGCTGGCACCCCTCGCACGCACCCGCGCCGCCCGCCCCCGACGTGCCCGCCGCCCTCGGCCGCACGCTCGCGTTCTGGAACGACTGGGCGTCCGGGCTCTGTTACGAGGGCCCCGCGCGCGAGGCGGTGCTCCGGTCCCTCATCACCCTCAAGGCCCTCACCTACGAGCCCACCGGCGGCGTCATCGCCGCCGCCACCGCCTCGCTGCCCGAGTGCATCGGCGGCCGGCGCAACTGGGACTACCGCTTCTGCTGGCTGCGTGACTCCACCTTCACGCTCTCCTGTCTGCTGCGCAGCGGCTACCGCAGGGAGGCCCTGGCCTGGACCGACTGGCTGGTGCGCGCCGCGGCCGGAGCCCCGGCGGACCTCCAGCCGCTGTACGGGATCGCCGGGCAGCGCAGACTGCCCGAGACGGACGCCGACTGGCTTCCCGGCTACGAGAACTCACGCCCCGTCAGACTCGGCAACGCGGCCGTCGACCAGTTCCAGCTCGACATCTACGGCGAGGTGCTCAACACCATCTACTCGGCCGTCAGGACCGGCGTCGCACTCGACGAACACGTCTGGCGGCTGATGGCCGGCCTCCTCGAGTACGTCGGTCAGCGCTGGCGCGAACCCGACGAGGGGATCTGGGAAGTCCGCGGTCCCCGGCGGCAGTTCGTCCACTCCAAGGTGATGGCCTGGGTCGCCGCCGACCGCGCCCTCCGGCTCGCCCGGGTCGCGGGCCAGCGCGCCTCCGTCCGCCGCTGGCAGGCACTGCGCGCCGAACTCCGCGCCGAGATCTGCCGGTTCGGCTGGAACGAGGAGCGCGGATCCTTCACCCAGTTCTACGGCAGCCGCCGGGTCGACGCGACCGCCCTGCTCATCCCGCGCCTCGGCTTCCTGCCCGCCGACGACCCCCGCGTCCTGGGCACCGTCCGGGCCATGGCGGGCCTGACCGACCGGGGCTTCCTGCGCCGCTACGACGAGGTGTCCGACGGCGAGGTGCACGAGGTCGACGGCCTGGCCGGCGCCGAAGGGTCCTTCGTGGCCTGCACGTTCTGGTACGCCGACGCCCTCGCGCTCACCGGCCGCCCGGCCGAGGCCCGCACCGCCTTCGAGCGCGTCCTGGACGTCCGCAACGACGTCGGACTCCTCGCGGAGGAGTGGGACCCGCAGACCGGCCGTCAGCTCGGCAACACCCCGCAGGCGCTCAGCCACGTCGCCCTCGTCAACACCGCCTTCACCCTCGACGGCACCCGCCGCCGCGAACGCACGCCGGCCCGCCGCCCGGCCATGGCCTGACCCACCGGACGCCCCGCCCCCTGACCTGCGTCGTTCGGGTGCATCCAGCGGGCGACGGGAGGCGCGCCGGGGTCGAATGAGGCATGGCACTCTTCGACAGGCCCCGTACCGGCGGCTCCCCGCGGAGCGTCGCCGCCGGTGACACGTGGTGGTACGCCGCCGTCGCCGGTGAGGCCGCCGGATCGTTCAGCGCCCGGATCCGCATACGCATGCGGCGAGCCTGCCTCGCCGCGATCCTGCTGCTCACCCTCACCTATGCCGGACTGGTGCTCACCGCGACCGGCCGGCGCTGGGGAAACGCCGCCGTCGCCGGACGGCTCACCGACCCGGCCGTCGGCCGCTTCCTGAGCGAGCACCCCTCGCTGCAGGGCCTCGGTACCCTCTCGCTCGTCCTCGCCGTGCTCCTGCTGATCGCCGTCGGCGTGCTGCGCAAGCGGTACGCGCGCCTCGGTCTCGCCCTCGGCACCACGGCCGCCGCCCTGGCCGTCGCCGAGCTCCTCCAGCGCTACGCCCCGGGGCCCCGCTTCGTCACCGCCTCCGGCGTCGCCGTCGAGAGCGGCTTCCCCAGCAGCCCCGCCGTCCTGGCCCTCGGCACGGTCTTCGGTCTGCTCCTCGTCGTGCCGCACCGGCTGCGTTCCGCGGCCGTCAGCCTCGGCGCCCTCTGGGCGGTCGCCCTCGGTGCGCACTCCGTCGCCTCGGGTCACCACCGTCCCGGCGACGTCATCGCCGCGGACCTGCTCGTCCTCGCCGCCTTCGCCGCGACGGTCGCGCTCCTCGCCCGCAAGGGCAAGGTCCGGCCCGCCTACCGGCGCGGACTGCCCTTCCAGCGGTTCCTCCTCACCGTCCCGGTGGCGCTCCTGGCGATCGGCGGCCTCGCCGCCGGCGGGTACCTCCTCGGCGACTGCCTGCCGGGCACCGGGCCGCTCCCCGTCGAGCTGCCCCGGATCGCCCACCGCTGCGGCCAGGCCCTCGCCGCCGGTACCGGCGCCGCCACCGCCCTCGGCCTGCTCGGCCTGCTCCGCCGCGTCGACCTCGACCCGGCCTCCGCCCCGTACCGGATCGGCCACACCGTCCCCGGGGACCAGGACCCCTTTCCCGAGGAGCCCGATCACGAGATATCTTGATGTCGAGCAATCTTGCAGACGCAGACGCAGACGTGGAGCGGAGCACACCCGGTGACTGACTCGACCATCATCTACACGCACACTGACGAGGCGCCCGCCCTGGCGACCTACTCGTTCCTGCCCGTGGTCCAGGCCTACGCCTCGACCGCCGGCGTCAACGTCGAGACGCGTGACATCTCCCTGGCCGGGCGCATCATCGCCTCCTTCCCCGAGCGTCTCGAGGAGGGCCAGCGCATCGCCGACGCCCTCGCCGAGCTCGGCGAGCTGGCCAAGACGCCCGAGGCCAACATCATCAAGCTGCCGAACATCTCGGCCTCGATCCCGCAGCTGAAGGCCGCGATCGCCGAGCTCCAGGCGCAGGGCTACGCGCTCCCGGACTACCCGGACGACCCGAAGACCGACGAGGACAAGGACGTCCGCGCCCGCTACGACAAGGTCAAGGGCTCGGCCGTCAACCCGGTCCTGCGCGAGGGCAACTCCGACCGCCGCGCCCCCGGCGCCGTGAAGAACTACGCCAAGACGAACCCGCACCGCATGGGCGCCTGGACCGCCGAGTCCAAGACCAACGTCGCCACCATGAGCGCGGACGACTTCGCGTCCACCGAGAAGTCCGCCGTCATCGCCGAGGACACCACCCTCCGCTTCGAGCACGTCGCCGCCGACGGCACCGTCACCGAGCTGCGCTCGCCGCTCAAGGTCGTCGCCGGCGAGGTCGTCGACGCCTCCGTCATGCGCGCCGCCGCCCTGAACACCTTCCTCTCGGAGCAGGTCGCCCGCGCCAAGGCCGAGGGCGTCCTCTTCTCCGTGCACCTCAAGGCCACGATGATGAAGGTCTCCGACCCGATCATCTTCGGCCACGTCGTGCGCGCCTTCTTCCCGCAGACCTTCGCGAAGTACGGCGAGGTCCTCGCCGGCGCCGGCCTGTCCCCGAACGACGGCCTCGGCACCATCCTCAAGGGCCTGGAGGCCCTCCCGAACGGCGCGGAGATCAAGGCCTCCTTCGACGCCGAGATCGCCGAGGGCCCGGCCCTCGCGATGGTCGACTCCGACAAGGGCATCACCAACCTGCACGTGCCGTCCGACGTCATCGTCGACGCCTCGATGCCGGCCATGATCCGCACCTCCGGCCACATGTGGGGCCCGGACGGCCAGGAGGCCGACACCCTCGCCGTCCTCCCGGACCACTCCTACTCCGGTGTCTACCAGGCCGTCATCGAGGACTGCCGCGCCAACGGCGCCTTCGACCCGGCCACCATGGGCTCCGTCCCGAACGTCGGCCTCATGGCGCAGAAGGCCGAGGAGTACGGCTCCCACGACAAGACCTTCGAGATCGCCGCGGCCGGCACCGTCCGCCTCGTCGACCCGGCCGGCACCGTGGTCCTGGAGCAGGAAGTCGCCGAGGGCGACATCTTCCGCTCCTGCCAGACCAAGGACCTGCCGATCCAGGACTGGGTCAAGCTCGCCGTGACCCGCGCCCGTGCCACCGGCGCCCCGGCCGTCTTCTGGCTGGACGAGGAGCGCGGCCACGACGCCCAGATCATCGCCAAGGTGAAGCAGTACCTGCCGGAGCACGACACCGAGGGCCTGGACATCCGGATCATGTCCCCCGTCGAGGCCACCACGTTCTCCCTGGAGCGCATCCGCCGCGGCGAGGACACCATCTCGGTCACCGGCAACGTCCTGCGCGACTACCTGACCGACCTGTTCCCGATCCTGGAGCTGGGCACCAGCGCCAAGATGCTGTCGATCGTCCCGCTGATGGCGGGCGGCGGCCTGTTCGAGACCGGCGCCGGCGGCTCCGCGCCGAAGCACGTCCAGCAGCTCGTCAAGGAGAACTACCTGCGCTGGGACTCGCTCGGCGAGTTCTTCGCGCTGGCCGCCTCCTTCGAGCACCTGGCCACCACCACGGGCAACGCCCGCGCCCAGATCCTCGCCGACACCCTCGACCGCGCCACCGGCACCTTCCTCAACGAGGACAAGTCGCCCACCCGTCGCGTCGGCGGCATCGACAACCGCGGCAGCCACTTCTACCTGGCCCTCTACTGGGCCCAGGAGCTGGCCCGGCAGACCGACGACGCGGAGCTGGCCAAGGCCTTCGCCCCGCTCGCCGAGAGCCTCGCGGCCAACGAGCAGAAGATCGTCGACGAGCTGATCGCGGTCCAGGGCTCCCCGGCCGAGATCGGCGGCTACTACCAGCCCGACCCGGCCAAGGCCGCCGCCGTGATGCGCCCGTCCGCCACCTTCAACGAGGCCGTCGCGTCCCTCGCCTGATCCCGGGCGAACCCACCGCGACACCGGGACCGCCCCGGCCGGACACCCGTCCGGCCGGGGCGGTCCCGTCGAGGTCGTCCCGTCGGTGGCGCATCCGCCGAACGGGTGTGAATCTGGATGGATGAGCTGGGCATCATGGACGACCGCCGGTGTCTACACCGGGCGTGGCGGGGTGCTCACCGTCGAGGCCGGTGTCCTCACGGGCGACCTGACCGTGCACACCACCTACATCGACGGCGAGGCACGAGTGGCCGTGCAGTACAGCGGCGCATCCGACTGGTTCACCATGTCGGGCAGTCCGGTCCCCTGTGGATCCGAGGAGGAGAGCCGGGATCTCCACGACGCCGTCGTCGCGGCCGTACGGGCCGGGGCAGGCGCCACCGTGCCGACCCTTCCGCACCTCTCCGGCTAGAAAAAGTGTTGTCCCGGCCGCTCCCGCGGGTCTCCTCCACGCAACAGGAAACGGGACCCGAGGAGAGCAGGGGACATGCACGAAGACGAGCACCGCACCGCCGACCTCGTCGAAGCGGCGCGGGCGGGTGACGTGCGCGCCGAGGACGCGCTGGTACGGGCCTACATGCCGCTCGTCTACAACATCGTCGGCCGCGCCCTGGACGGCCACGCCGACGTCGACGACCTCGTGCAGGACACGATGGTCCGGGCCCTCGACGGGCTGCCCGCGCTGCGCGACCCGGCCCGCTTCCGCTCCTGGCTCGTCGCCATCGCCATGAACCGCGTACGGCGCCGCTGGCGGGAGAACCGGCAGGCGCCGCTGCCCGGCCTCGACCGGGCCGCGGCCCTCGCCGACCCCGCCGGTGACTTCACCGGCCTCGCCATCCTGCGGCTCGGCCTCACCGGGCAGCGCCGCGAGGTCGCCGAGGCCACCCGCTGGCTCGACGAGGACGACCGCGAGGTGCTCTCCCTGTGGTGGCTGGAGGCCGCGGGCGAACTGAGCCGCGCCGAACTGGCCGCCGCCCTCGACATTCCGCCCCGGCACGCCGCCGTCCGCGTCCAGCGCATGAAGGAGCGCCTGGAGACCGGCCGCGCCGTCGTGCGCGCGCTCGCCGCCGTACCGCCCTGCCCGGGCCTGGCCGGCGCCACCGCCACCTGGGACGGCCGGCCCTCGCCGCTCTGGCGCAAGCGACTGGCCCGCCACCTCGACGCGTGCCCGCACTGTGCCCCCAGCCGCTCCGGCCTCGCACCCGCCGAGGGCCTGCTCGTGGGCCTCGCCCTGGTCCCGCCGCTGCTCGCCTGGGCGGGCCGGGGGAGCGGGGCGCCGGGCCTGGAGACCGCCGCGGCGACGGTGCCGGGCGACGGGGCTGCGCCGGGTGCCGCCGCCCCGGCGGGCGCGGATCCCGCCGGCCCGGTCTCCACAGGAGCGGATCCCGCCGGCGCGGGCGTCACCGGCGCCGTTCCCTCCGGCGGCGGCTCGGCCGCCGTGCCGGCCGGCTCCGGCCTCGCCGGGCGTCCCGGGCTCCTCGTCGTCGGCGGCGCGGTCGTCGCCCTGGGAGCGGCGCTGCTGCTGCTCGTGCCGAGCGGCCCCGCCGACCGCACGCTGGCGCAGCCGTCCGTCACCCCACCGGCCGCTCCCGTCGCCACCCGGACCATGGCACCGCCGCCCTCGCCCTCGCCGACGCCCTCGCCCACCCCGAGCCGCACCACGGCGCCCCGGCCGAGCACCGAGGAGCAGGTCACCCGGATCGTCAACCGGCACCGGGCGGCGGCCGGGTGCGGGCCGCTGCGGGCCGAGCCGCGGCTCACCGCCGTGGCCCGGGCGTTCGGGCAGGACATGGCCGAGCGCCGCTACCTCTCCCACATCGACCCGGAGGGCACCGACTCGGGCACCCGCCTGACGGCCGAGGGCTACTCCTGGAGCGCCTGGGCGGAGAACCTCGCCCAGGGACAACGGGCCCCCGCGTCCGTCGTCGCCTCCTGGATGGCCGACCCGCCGCACCGCGCGAACCTGCTCGACTGCCGCTACCGGCACACCGGCGTCGCCGCGGTGCCCGGCCCCGACGGCACGATCTGGGTCCAGGAGCTCGCCGCCCCGGGGCGTTCCTGAGGGCGGCGGGGCATCCGGCCGGTGGGTCAGCGGCGCCTCGCGAAGTCCTGGACCCACCAGGGCCCGTTCCCGTTCATGTTGACGCCGACGCCGACGTCCTCGAACGAGCAGTTGAGGATGTTCCTGCGGTGGCCCTCGCTGTTCATCCACTCGTCCACCGCGTGCGCGGGCTCGTGCGGGCCGCGGTGGATGTTCTCGCCCCACGACGCCCAGAGGTAGCCGGCCGCCGAGATCCTGGCGCCCGCGTCGCGCCCCCGCCGGTCGGAGTGCGCGTAGTAGTCGTGCTCGGCCATGTCGTCGGCGTGGCGCTGCGCCGCCGCCTTCAGCCGGGCGTCGGACCGCAACGGGCCGCAGCCCGCCTTCCTCCGCTCGGCGTTGACGAGGGCGATCACCTCGGAGACGTACCGTGCGGCGGAACCCGCCGCCCGCGGCGCGGCCTCCACCGCCGCCGCGGGTGCCGCGGGCAGCACGGCCGGGTCACGTCCCGCCACGGCACGCGACTCCGCGCCCGCCGCGCCCGCCTGCGTCATCGCGTACAGCCCCGTCGCCACCGTCAGCGCCGTCGCCAGCGCGCCCGCGACGGCCACCGTCGTACGGAAGGACGGCCCGCCCCTGACGTCCGCGGCGGCGTCCCGGCCAGGGAACCGCGGGCGGAACGGCCGGCGGACGGACCGGGGGCGGCGGAGCGGAGCGCGGACGGACCCGAGGAGCGGGCCGCCCGCCCGGTGCCGTCCGCCCGCGGTCCGCCCGCGGCCGTCCTCCGGGGCAAGGGCCGCGTCGTGCGTGTCGTGCTGCATGGAGCTCCGCTCTCTCGTCCGCTCGTCGTCGGGGCCGCCGGCGTCCGGGTGCCGAGGAGGCCACCGGGGCGACGGCGGTCATACTTTCCGTCCGCGGAGAGCGCGACACCCCTCGTCAATCCCGTGGGTCAACATCCTGCGGCACCACCGCCACGGGGCACGGCGCCAGGTGCAGCGCCGCGTGCGCCACCGAGCCGATCCGCCCGCCGAGCGCCCCGCGCCGCGCCCGCCGCCCCACCACGAGCAGCTGCGCCGCGCCGGAACCCGACAGCAGCACCTGACCGGCGCTGCCCAGCTCGACGTGCTCGGTCACCGGGACGTCGGGGTGGCGCTCCCGCCACGGCGCCAGGGCCTCGCGCAGCGCCTTCTCCTCGTACGGCACGAGTCCGCCGGCCTCGTCGGCCAGCATCAGCGAGGACGGGCTGTACGCGTACAGCGACGGCAGGCTCCAGGCCCGCACCGCCCGTACGGACGCACCGCGCGCCGCCGCCGTCTCGAAGGCGAAGCGCAGGACGGCGGCGCTGTCCTCCGGACTGCCGTGCTGGCCCACCAGGACCTCCCCGGCGGGCGGTTCGGCCGGCGCGCCGTCGCGGGAGCGGACCGCGACGACCGGCACCGTGGCGGCGGCGATGACCTGCTGCCCGTACGAGCCGAGCAGGAAGCCCGTCACGGCGCCGTGGCCGCGCGAGCCGAGGGCGAGCAGTTCGGCCCGCCCGGTGGTGCCGAGGAGCGCGGACACCGGAGTGTCGCCGACGAGCTCGATGCTCAGCGGGACGTCCGGGTAGCGCTCGGTCAGCGTCGCCTCGGCCGCGCCCAGCACCTCGCGGGCGGCCCGCTGCTGCGCCGACGGGTCCTGGGCCAGCGGCAGGTCGAGGGGCTCCCAGCGCCAGGCGTGCACGAGTCGCAGCGGGAGGTCCCGGTGCAGTGCCTCGCGCGCGGCCCAGTCCGCCGCGGCCAGGCTCTCCGGGGAACCGTCCACTCCCGCGACGATCTCACGACTCATCAGGATGCCTCCGTCCGTTCGGTTCGGCGGCCGGCCGGTCGGCGCGGCCGCCTCCTCCAGCTTGGCGCCGGAGGGCCGCCCGGGTACAGGGCCGGAGGTCCCGATCCGGGGCGCCGCGGGCCTCGGTACGCCCGGTGATCACGACGGGACGGACCCCGGGCCGGCCGAGGGCGGCGGCGTGGTGATTACGCCGGAAGGGTGAGGCGGGCGTGGGTGCCGTTCAGGTAGTGGTCACCGATGTCGCGGAGCCGGTGGTCCGGCGGCACCGCGGCGGTGAGCGCGCGGACGTTGCGCCAGAAGCGGTCGAAGCCCGGACCGGGGCCGGTGCCGTACGGGTCGGCGGCGGCCGGGTCCACGAGCTGGAGGACCCGTGTGGTGACGTCCAGGGCCACCCGGTGGGCGACCGTCTCCGCCGCGGCGACGAGCACGGCGATGTCGGAGCGCTCCTCGACGTCCAGGAAGGACCCGGCGAGCAGCCCGCGGGCGAGGGCGTCGGTCGCCCGCTCGACCACCGCGGCGGCGGCGTGCGCGGCCGTCGCCAGCTCCCCGTAGGAGCGCAGGAGATACGGGTCGTCCCCGGCGTGCGCGGACGAGGGGCCGTACGGTCCCGCCGCCGGGCCGCCGGCGTGGGTCGCGGCGGCCTGTCCGGCGCGGCTGACGTCCCGGGCCTCGGCCAGCGCGCCCTCGGTGACGCCGAGGGCCACGTGCACGAGCAGCAGCCGCAGCGCGAGCGGCGCGAGCGTCGGGTAGGGGGTGACGGCGTGCTCGTCGCGGGGCAGCGCGCCGAGCACCTGGTCGGGCGCGACCGGCACCCGGTCGAAGCCGACGGTGCCCGCGCCGGCAAGCCGCTGGCCCACCCGGTCGGGGTACGGATCGGTGCGCACGCCCGGGTGCGCCGGGTCGACGAGGACGAGCAGCAGGTCGCCCGACTCCGTACAGCGGGTGCCGACGACGAGCCGGTCGGCGACCGTGACACCGGAGGCGAAGGCCCGCAGTCCGTCGAGTACGTGGGCTCCGCCGCCGGCCGGGGTGAGCGCGAGCCCGTCGCGGTCCGGGTCGGCACCGCCCGGTTCGACGGCGCCGGCGAGCAGCCAGCGTTCCTCGGCGGTGCGGGCGTCCAGGCCGGGCGTGCGCGCCGCCGGGCCGAGGAAGCGGGTGGTCCAGGACAACACGCAGTGGTGGGCGAGGAGTTCGCCCACGGAGCCGTCGGCGGCCGAGATCTCCCGGATCACCCCGCAGGCCGTACGCCAGTCGGCGCCGCTCCCGTGCGGTCCCGGCGCGGTGAGGAGGGCCGGCAGACCCGCCTCCTGGAGCCGGGCGACCTCGTCGAACGGAGCCCTGACCGCCCGGTCGCGGGATATCGCGTCGGCGGCCAGGTCGTCGGCGAGCTCACGGGTGACGCGCCGCCAGGTCTCGTCGGCGGGGCGGTCGGCCGGGTGGGCGTCGCGCCGTCCGGGCGGGCGGTCGCGGGGACCGCGGGGCGGCACCACGGGGGGACCGCCGGGCGGCACGACGGGGGGACGCGTGGACTTCTTCGACGTACTCACGGCACCTCACATGATCCCTAGTATCCCCACTGGAATAGTAGGGATACTGTCAGAGGGCATGCCCGCACCCCAAGGGCCGTCCGCATCACGGGCAATGACGTCTCGTCAGCTGGACGCCGCCGAGGGCATGGCGACCGGGCTCGACGCCCGGCGGCGTCCGGTCGGGCCCGACGCCCGGCGGTCGACGCGGCGCCCGGCCCTCAGCCGAAGCGGCGGCCCGCCAGCGGTTCCGTGGCGTCGCCGCCGCCCGCCCTGACCCCGCGCAGGAACGCCTCAAGGGCCTCCACCGAGGTCCTGGCCGGCGTCCACTCCAGGTCGCGCCGCGCCCGCTCCGTCGCCATCAACGGCAGCCGCAGCACGGCGTCGAACAGGTCGGGCGAGGCCGGAACCGCCCGCATCCGCCAGGCCGTGGCCAGCGCGCCACGGACCGCCGAGCTCGGCACCCTCACCGGGCGCGCGGCGAACATCCCGCCCAGCACCTCGGCGTCGACCACCGGGTCCGCCGCCAGGTTGAACGCGCCCCGGACGTCCCGGAGCAGGGCCCGCAGATAGGCGTCGGCCGCGTCGTCCGTGTGCAGGACCTGGAAGCGCAGTCCGTCCGGATCGGGAACCAGCGGCAGCAGGTCGGGCCGGAAGAGCTGACCCGGCAGCCAGCGGCCCGCGAAGATCCGCCGCTGCTCGCTCGCCGACTCCTCCTTGAACAGGAAGCCCGGCCGCATCCGCACCACCCGGGTCTGCGGATGGTCGCGCTCGAAGACGTCCAGGAGCCGCTCCACGTAGGCCTTCTCGCGGGTGTACGCCGCCCCCGGCCAGCCGTGCGTCGGCCAGGACTCCGACACGGGCGCGCCGTTCCCGGGCCCGGGGGAGTAGGCGCCGACCGACGAGGCGCAGACCAGGACCGGGACGCGCGCCGCCGCCACCGCGTCGAAGACCCGTACCGAACCGAGGACGTTGCTCTGCCACGTGGTCGCCGGATCGTGGGTGGGCTGGAAGCGCCAGGCCAGATGGACCACGGCGTCGGCGTCCGCCACGTACCGGGCGAGCCTCGCCTCGTCGCCCTCCAGCGACAGGTCCACCTCCGCCCACTCGGTCTTCGCGAGGGTCAGCGGTGGCCGGCGCCGCGACAGGCCGAGCACCGACGCCACGCGGGGCTCGCGCTCCAGGGCGCGCATCAGGCTCGTCCCCACGTTGCCGGTGGCACCGGTGACGACCACGCGCAGCCGCTCGCTCGGGTTCATGTCTCGACCTTCCGTCATCGTCGCCGCCCGCGCACGCGGGGGCACCCGGACGCGGAAGGGCCCCCGGGGTGCGACCCTCACCCGGACGTCACCGTCGGTGACGGCATGGCTCGCGCTTGTGAGCATGTGCACCCACGATGGAGGGATCGTACGAGGGGGGTCAGGCCGTACAGGAGGACCGGATGCTGCTCCCCGACCGCAACACGATCGACCGTCTGCTGCGAAGCTACCGCTCGCAGGAACGGCTGGTCCTGGCACGGCCGTACGACGTGCCGGCCCGCAGGCGGTTCGAGGACACCGCTTACACGCTGTGCGTCCTCATGGGGGAGCGCACCGCACGCGAAGCCGTCCGCGCCGCCGAGCGCTACACGGCGGAGCGCCCGCCCGCCACGGCGCAGCGCTAGTGGACCGTGCCCTGGAGGGCGTCCGCGGAGGGCTCCGCCCGGTGCTCTTCCCGGAGGCCCTCCAGGGCGGTTCGACGGGACCGTGCCGGGTAGCCGCCGGTGGTCGGGGCGGACGGCGGCCGGACGTGCCCACGGGCGGGAGGTGGCAGCGATGGACGGCGCCCAGCTTTCACCCCGCGAGCGGCGGATCCTCGCGGAGATCGAGGCAGGTCTCGGAGCGGACCACGGACTCGCCCGGGCCCTCGGTTCCCCCCGGCGCCGGCGGCAGCGCCGGCCCGGCGCGCGCCGGCTCGCCGGCCTCGTTACCGCCCTGCTCGGGCTCGTGGCGCTCCTGCTGCTCGTGTCGGCCGTGGCGACCGAGTCCCCGGCCCTCATCTGGAGCTTCGCCGTCGTCTGGGTCCTGATCCTGGTCTGTCTCCTGCGTCTGCTGGTCCGCTGGTCGCGCCGCCACCTCACCGGAGACGAACGGCTCCGCCCCGCCGACGACGACCTCGGCCCGACGGGCCCACCGGGCCCACCGGGCCCGACCGGTCCGACGGGCCCCGCCGGTCCGTCCGGCGCGCCGTAGCAGTCGTCCGGCCGGGCGCGGCGGGGCGTCGCGGGCGTCCCGTCCGCCGTGGGACGCCGCTACTGGTGGGCCGTGCCGAGCCCCGGCCGCCCCTGCCCCTCAGTTGCCGCGCGCCCCGAAGCGCCGCCACAGCCACAGCGAGAGCGCCGCGCCGAGGGCCGAGCCCACGAGGGCCAGCGGCAGGCCGGCCGCGGGGCCGGAGGGCGCCGCCCTCCCGGGTGCGTTCTCCGGGTCGGTCGTGTGCGCACCCGTCCGCGCGATCGGCTTCGTGCCGCCGGTCGAGGCCATCAGCCGCAGCGCGTCACCCGATTCGGGACCGGCCTGCGCCCGCACCTCCGACGGCCGCGGTTCGTGCCCCCGCGCCCCGCCGTCCGCCTGCTCGCGGGTCCGTACCTGCTCCTTCGCCGGTGCCTCGCGCCGCTCCTTCCCCGGCAGCAGCGATCCGACCGGCCGTACCCGGCCCGCGGCGGCGAAGCCCCAGTCGAGCAGCCGCCTGGTCTCCTCGTACACCGCGAAACCGCCGCCGGACTGTGGGTTCATCACCGACACCACCAGGGTCCGGTCCCCGCGTCTGGCCGCGGAGATGAGCGTGTTGCCCGCGTTCGTCGTGTAGCCGTTCTTGACGCCGATCAGTCCCGGGTAGCGGGCCACGCCGTTCTCGCCGGTGAGGAGTCGGTTGGTGTTGGCGATGCCGTACGACCACGAGCCGGCCGGGAAGTCGGCGTACCGCGTCGAGCAGTAGCGGGTGAACTGCGGGTCCTGCAGCCCCGCCCGCCCGAAGACCGCCAGGTCGTACGCCGACGAGACCTGGCCCGGCGCGTCGTAGCCGTCCGGGGACACCACGCGTGTGTCGCGGGCGCCGAGGGCGCGGGCCTTCTCCTGCATCTTCCGGGCCATCGACTTCCAGCCGCCGTTCATCGCGGCGAGCACGTGCACGGCGTCGTTGCCCGAGCTGAGGAACACTCCGTTCCACAGATCGGACACCTTGTAGGTGTAGCCCTCCTTCACGCCCACCAGGCTGCTGCCCTCGCCGATGCCGGTCAGTTCCGCGTCCTCGACCGTGTGGCGCTCGTCGGGGTCGTGGTGCGGCATCGCCGTGAGGGCGAACAGCGCCTTCAGGGTGCTGGCGGGCGGCAGCGGTTTGTGGGCGTCGCGCGCGGCGAGGACCTCGCCCGTCGACGCGTCGGCCACCACCCAGGAGAGCGCGGAGACCGACGGCAGCGCCGGCGCGCCGCGCAGCGGCTGCACCTGCACCCCTGGGCGGTCGAGCCGCGTCCGGTCCACGAATCGACGCGCGGGCGGGGTGGGCTCCGCAGGGCCCGCGGCAGGAAGCGCGGGCGCGGCGGCGTCGACGCGCGGGGCGGAGTGCCCGGCCGGGGCGAGGTGCCCGGCCGGGACGGGGCGGGCGGCCGAGCCCGGCTGTGCGGCCCGGGCAGCGCGGACGGACGGGGCGGCGGAGGCCGCCGGGGCGACGAGCGGGACCGGCAGGGCGAGCAGCAGCGCCGCGGCGCCGACGGCGGTATGACGGACAGCTGGCGTGACGATCATTCAGCCACCCTAGGAACGCGGCTCCCGCACCGCAGATCACAGTGCGCCGACCGGCGTAGCCGGCGTGTCGGACGGCGTCACGCCGTCCGGCCCCCGGTGCGTCCGTCCGCGCCGGTGAGGGCCCGGCCGGACCGCCGGAGCGACGGGGCCTCCTCGTGACGTGGTCTCACTCCCGCATCGCAGCAGGCCCGTTGCCCTCGCCGACGCCGCACCGGCCACGCCCGAACACCAGATCGTCTGCGGCGGCGCCGTCCTCGCTCACCGTCTCGCGACCGAGCTCCACGAGATGTACGGCGAGCGCGTCCGGGTTCACCCTGCTCGTCCCCGGGGCGGCACGCCCGCCCCGCCTCTGCCGGCCGGAGCGGGGTGGCCGTACCGGGCCGCCGTCCCGGGCCGAGTGCGTGCCTCAGCGCCGGGCCCGGGCGGACGGCCGTCTCACCGGGCCCTGCCCCGTTCTGCGGCGGGGGAGGCCCGGAGCGCCGCCACCAGGCGCAACAGATGCGCCTCGTTGCCGGAGAGCCCCGCCTCCCGCAGGGCTGCGTCCGCCTCCGCCATCGGATGCGTCAGCATCGCCGCGGCGTACGGCTCGAGACGCGGGTCGGAGAGCACGGCCTGGGTGGATTCGAGCAGCCGGAGATAGGCCTGGGCTGCGGCGCGCTCGCGGCCGGTGACGGTCGTCATGTCGGGCTCCCTCTCGACGGTCTGAGGCTGTCTCGTCCTACCCTCTCGCACGGGTCTGACAGTGGGCCCGAACCCGGCCCGCCGGGGCATGTCGGACGCGCCCCCGGACCCGTTCCACCCGTGCGTCCGTCGCCCGCCGTCAGCTGTCCAGATGCGCGGCCAGCCTTTCCAGGAACACCCGCTGCCCCGCGACCAGGAGCGGCTCCGCCTGCCCCGGGCCGAACCAGCCGACGCGGTCGATCTCCGGGAACTCCCGCCACACGCCCGAACCCCGCGGCCACTCCATGGTGAACGTCCCCGGCACCACCAGCTCCGGGTCCAGATCGCCCTCCAGCGCCCACACGGTGACGAGCTTTCCGTTCTTCTGCCGGTTCTCGCCGAGCGCGATCCACTCGCCGTCGGGGGCGGCCAGCCCCAGTTCCTCCTCGAACTCCCGGCGCGCGGCAGCCCGCGGCTCCTCTTCGGGCTCGTACTCGCCCTTGGGGATCGACCACGCGGCCTCGTGGCGCGCGGCCCAGAGAGGGCCGCCCATATGGCCGATGAGCACCTCCACGGTGCCGTCAGGCGACCGTCGGAAGAGAAGGAGACCGGCGCTGCGCTTCCCGTGCATACGGCTCAGTGTGACGGACCCGTCGCCCGCGCACACCCCCGCGTCGCCCCCGCACGCGCGTGCGGGGGCGAGGTCGGGCGACCACCCGGCCGGCGGTCAGACCGGGACCGTCCCGTCCTCCGCGGCCAGCCGCAACGTCACCGCGCCGCCCGTCGGGTCCGCGTCCACCGCCCAATGCGCCGGGTGCCGCAGCGAGCGGTGCGGTTCGAGCAGCGCCGGGACGCGGCACTCGTACAGGAGCCGGTCGCCCTGGCGGACGGTCAGGAGCGGGGCCGGGAGCCGTTCGGCGGGGCGCAGCAGCACCGTGGGCGCGGGCCCGGCGGCCGGACCGACGGGGAGGCGGCCGGGGGACAGATGACGCAGAGCGCCCTCGGCGCGCAGGGGGACGCCGGGGCCGGGCCAGGGCGCGCCCGCCAGGTGTGCGTGGACGGCGTCCGCCACCGTCCGGCCCTCGGCCGCCGCGACCACCGCGGGCTCGACGCCCCGCAGCAGGTTGCCCGCCGCGAACACGCCCGGCACCGAGGTGCGCAGCCCCGGATCGACGGACGGGCCGCGGGTGCCCGGGTCCAGCGGCACGCCGCCGGAGCGGGCCAGCTCGTGGTCCGGCAGCCAGTCGCCGGTGAACACCAGCGTGTCGCAGCGCAGCAGACCCGTGCGACCGTCCGCGCCGCGCACCACGACGCCCGACAGCCGCCCCCGGCCCACGAGTTCGACGACCGTCGCCCCGCGCAGCACGGGTCCGCCGCCGAGCCGCGGCCCGTACGGCCGGTCGGCGACGGTCGCGACCACCGTGACCCCGGCCCCGCGCAGTGTTCGGGCCGCGTGCCGGGCGACCGGGTCGGAGCCGACGACGACCGCACGCCGTCCGATCCGCCCACCGCGCAGCCCGAACAGCTCGACGGACTGCTGGAGTTCACCGGTGCTCAGCACCCCTGCGGGCCGCGTGCCCGGCACCAGGCGGGCACTGCGCGGCCGTTCCCGCGCACCGGTCGCGAGCACCACCGCGCGGGCGGTGATCCGCTCGGGCCCGGTCGGCGCCGTCACCTCCACGGTGAGCGGCCCCGCCCAGCCCGTCGCGCCCGCCCCGGTCCGTACCGCCGCTCCGGCCCGGACCGCCGCGCGCACCGCACGGCGGGCGAACACCGGGCCGGTGAAGCCGCCGAATCCGCCGCGCCCGCAGTGCCGCGGCACCCCGCCCGCCGCCCGGTCCCGTTCCAGCACCTCGACCCGGCCCGCTCCGGCCACCGCGAGCCGCGCGGCGGCGGCGAGCCCGGCCGGTCCGCCGCCGACCACCAGCACGTCGACCGCACGCTCCAGGCGACCGCCGGACGGGTCGGCGCCTCCGGGAACCCCGGGACCGTCGCTCATCGCACGCCCTCCTCGAACAGCGAACGGACGGCCGCCCCGCAGGAGAAGCCCTGACAGCGCCCCGCCCTGGCCCGGGTCCTGCGGCGCAGCCCGTCCAGCGACGCGGGCGGCACGGTGGAGGCGAGCGCGTCACGGATCTCGCCCAGGGTCACCCGCTCGCAGTGGCAGACGATCGTGCCGTACGCGGGGTCGCGGGCGATGAGGCCGGCGTCGCGGTACGGGCGGGGGAAGGCCTCGCCGAGGTTCGGCATGCGCACCGGCGCCAACGGCCGTTCGGGGCCGAGCTCCAGGCCCGCGCCGGCGAGCAGCTCCACCGTGTGCCGGCCGAGCGCCAGGGAGGCGGTGAGGCCGGTGGAGCGGATGCCGCCGACGGTGACGTACCGCAGTTCGGGGTGGGCGGCGACGCGGTAGTCCTCGGCCCCGGTCGCGGCCCGCAGCCCCGCGTAGACGGCGGTGACCTCCTCGTCGAGGAGCCCGGGCAGGATCCGGCGGCCCTGGGCCCGCAGCGCCGCGAGCCCTTCGGCGGTCGAGCCGGTCGCGGCCTTGTCCGTGAGGTCCTCGGCGGTCGGCCCGAGCATCACGTTGCCGTACACGGTCGGCGCGATCAGCACGCCCTTGCCGAGCGCGCCGGGCACCGGCAGCAGGATGTGCCGGACCAGCTCGCGGGCGAACTTGTCGAAGACGACGAGCTGACCGCGGCGCGGGGTGACCGTGAAGTCCTTCCGCCCGAGCAGCGCGTCGAAGGCGTCCGCGTACAGCCCGCAGGCGTTGACCAGGAAGCGGGTGCGCAGCACGCCGCGCCGTGTGACGAGCCGGTGCGGCTCCGCGGCGCCGCCGGGCCGCACCTCCTCCACCGGGCAGTCCAGATGGAGGTCGACGCCGGAGCGCACGGCCTGGGTGGCGTACGCGAGCGGCGTGGTCCAGGGGCAGACGATCGCCTCGTCGGGCACCTCCAGGGCGCCGAGCGCTCCGGGGCCGAGACACGGCTCGCGGGCGTAGAGCTCGGCGGCGGAGAGCGGGCGGGTGCGGTGGTAGCCGTTGCGCCGGGCCTTGTCGGCGAGCCGGGGCAGGGCGGCCAGCTGCTCCTCGTCCCAGGCGACCAGCAGGGCGCCCACGCGCTCGACCGGAATGCCGGTCTCCTCGGCGTACGCGGCGAGCAGCCGCCCGCCCTCGCGGACCATCCGGGACTCCAGGGTGCCGGGGACGGCGTCGAAACCCGTGTGCAGGATCGCGGTGTTGGCCTTGGAGCTGCCCTCGCCGATGTCGCCGGAGGCCTCGACGAGCGCGACCCGCAACGGGTGGCGCGCCAGTTCGCGGGCGATCGCGCAGCCCACCACCCCCGCGCCGACCACGACGACGTCGTACGCCCCGCCGGGCGCCGGGGTGTCCGGCGGGACGCCGCGGCGGGTGACGCTCACGGGGCGCCGTCGCCGGCGGCGAGGAGGGCCGCCACGGCCGTACGGAAGCGGCCGAGCCGCTCCGCCGCCTCGTCGGCGGTGATGCGCGGCTCGTACACGGCCGACGGCTTCCACTCCGGCACGGCCTCGCGGACGGCCAGGCCGGGCGTGTGTCCGAGCCGGGCGACGGCGGCGACGCCGAGTGCGGTGGCGTCGGGCAGCGCGGAGACCTCGACCGGGCGCTGGAGGAGGTCGGCCTGGGTCTGCATGAGCAGCGCGGAACGGGTCAGTCCGCCGTCGACCCGCAGGGTGGTCAGCGGTGTCCCCAGGTCCGCTGCGGCGGCTGCGGCGAGTTCGGCGACCTGGGCGGCGATGCCCTCGCACAGCGCGCGGACCAGTTGGCCGGGACCGGTGTCGAGGCCGAGCCCGGTGACCGCGCCGCGCACGTCGCCGCGCCACCAGGGCGCCGCGAGTCCGGCGAGGGCCGGGACGAAGGTGACGCCGCCGGCGTCCGGGACGGCGCCGCCGACCGGATCGAGTTCCCCGGGTCCGGCGATCACGCCGAGGTCGGTGAGCCAGCGCACGGCGGACGCGGCCGTGTACACCTGCCCGTCGAGGCAGTAGCTGCTGCGCCCGCCGAGCCGCCAGGCGACACAGGCGACGAGTCCGGAGTCGCCCCGGCGCGGCGCGGGCCCGGTCTGGGCGAGGAGGAAGGCGCCGGTGCCGTAGGTGCACTTGGCGGCGCCGGGCGCGGTGACGTCCTGGGCGAGGAGCGCGGCCTGCTGGTCGACGAGGAGTCCGGTGAGCGGCAGCGGCGGGCCGAAGGCGGTGGTGGTGCCGACCGGTGTGTCGCAGTCCACCACCCGTGGCAGCGGCTCGCCGCCGAGGCCGTAGGCGTCGAGCGCGGCATCGGACCAGGCGACGGCGTCGAGGTCGAGCAGTCCGGTGCGGCCGGCGGTGGCGGCGTCGGTGACGAAGGCACGCGTGAGCCGGTGCACGAGCCAGGCGTCGCTGGTGGTGACCACGCCCGCGCCGGTGAGGTGGCGGCGGATCCAAGCCATCTTCGGGGCGGCGAAGTAGGGATCGAGCGGCAATCCGGTGATCCGTGTCAACTCCTGGGCACGGGGGGCGAGTTCGGAGCAGATCGCGGCGGCTCTGCGATCCTGCCAGACGAGGGCGTCGGTGAGCGGCTCGCCGGTCGCGGGATCCCAGGCGAGCACGGTCTCGCCCTGGTTGGCCAGACCGACGGCGACGACCGGTTCCCCGGCCTCGGCGAGCGCGGCGCGACCCGCCGTGACGACGGAGTCGTACAGCTCACGGGGGTCGACCTCGACGAGGCCGCCGGGCAGGGCGCGCGGGCGGACCGGGGCGAAACCGGTGCCGAGCACTCCGCGTTCGGGGCAGACGACGAGGGCCTTGGTGCCCGATGTGCCCTGGTCGACGGCGAGTACCGGGCCCGTCATGTGTGCGACTCCCTGCCGTTCATGGGTTCCTGGTGGTCCTTGATCGCGTTCCTGGCGTGGAACGGGTCAGCCTGATGCAGCGGGGGCGTCACGTCAAGGCGCCGGAGGCGAGGCCGTCAGGTCCGAACCCACTGATGACGTGATGTCAAATTCGGTCGTTGGCCGGATAGTTGCGGTCACAGAGAAAAGTGGATCGATCACATCCGGCAACCTCTATAGTGATCGCCGATCAACGGCCGGGACAGCCGGGACACCCCAGGGGACTGACCACCCCCTCCGCCCACCGCACCGAGGAATCATGTCGCCCACTTCCCGCCCCGCCACCTGATGGCCGGGCACGGCTTCCGGCCCGTCTACCATCCGGCCGGCCATGACCACGCCCTGCGCGGCGCCGTGCAGGAGCTGCGCACCGGCCGCTGGGTGGCGATGGCCCGCGTGCTCGACGAGACGGCCGGCTGGCCGGCCTGGACCCGGCGCACCCAGGTCCTCGCCGCCGTCGCCGCCGGCACCGACGTCGTCGCGACCTGGCGCACCGAGGAACCCGACTCCGCCGCGGCGGCCGTCATGCACGCGCGGGTGGCCGTCGAACGGGCCGTGCGCGCCCACCGCGGCGCCCATGCCCGCACCCGCGAACTCTGGCAGGAGGCCTGGACCGCCTGCCTCGACGCCGTCGACCGCGCCCCGGCCGACCCCGTCCCCTGGGTCTGCCGGCTCGCGCTCTCCGTGCTCGACGCCCAGCAGCGCATGGAGGAACACCGGCTCCCGCCGCCCGCGCCGATGCTGCCGCCCGGCCCCTGGGGACTGCTCGCCGAGGCCGAGAAGCGCGACCCGTACAACCGCGAGGCGCACCACCGGATGCTGCAGTTCGTGTACGCCCGGCGGCCGGGACCCCTCTCCGAGGCCGTCAACTACGCCCAGTGGGCCGCCTCCTCGGCCCCCGTCGGCTCCGCCTTACACGCCCTGCCGCTGTATGTGAGGGTCGAGCGCTACCGTCGCGACCGCGGCCACGAACGCGCCCTCGACCTGCACTGGGTCGCCGAGGACGCGGTCCGCGACGCCGACCGGGCCATGGACGCCTGGTTCCTGTTCAGCGCCACCGACGAGGCCAGTCTGCTCGACCTCAACCACCTGGCCCACGCCCTCTACGGCGCGCTGAAGTTCTCCGACGCCGCCCGGGTGTTCGAAGCCCTGGGTCCGTACTGGACCCCCCAGCCCTGGTCGTACCGCACCGACCGCCCCGAGGAGCGCGAACCGGCCGAGGAGGTCTTCCAGCGGGCGCGGGCCCGCTGCCTCGGTGGCCCCGGATCCCGCGGCGGCCCCTGACGCCGTCGGGCCCTCCCGAGCCCGCGCCCCCGCGCGGTGCACGCGCCCCGCCCCGCGGCGCGACCCACGCGCCCCCGCGGCGCGACCCGCACGCCCCCCCCGCTCCCCGTCGTATCCCCGTACGGCGCAGTCCGTCCCCTTCCCCCGGAGGAACGCATGTCCCGCACCGCTCCCACCGACGCGATACGCAAGCCGCCACCGGCCGCGAGGGACGAGGAGGCCCGGCTCAGAGAGCTCGGCTACCAGCCCGTCCTCGCCCGCCGGATGGGCGGCTTCGGCAACTTCGCGATCAGCTTCTCGGTCATCTCCATCCTGTCCGGCTGCATGACCCTGTACGGCTTCGGGCTCGGGACCGGCGGACCGGCCGTCATGATGTGGGGCTGGGCGGGCGTCGGCCTGTTCGTGCTGTGCGTCGGCCTCGCGCTCGCCGAGGTCACCAGCGCCTACCCGACCTCCGGAGCGCTGTACTACATGGCCGACCGGCTCGGCGGCCGTCGCTGGGGCTGGTACACCGGCTGGCTGAACCTGCTCGGTCTGCTCGGTGCCATCGCCGGAATCGACTACGGCGCCGCCCTGTTCACCGGCGCCTTCCTCAACCTCCAGTGGGGCATCGAGCCCACGGCCCAGTCCACCTTCCTGATCTTCCTGGCGATCCTGCTGCTGCACGCCGTGCTCAACCTCAACGGGGTCCGGCTGGTCAGCCTGCTCAACTCGGTCAGCGTCTGGTGGCACCTGGGCGGCGTGGCCCTCATCGTCGGCGCGCTCGTGATCGTCCCCGACCAGCACCAGTCCGCGAGCTTCGTCTTCACCGAGTTCGTCAACGACACCGGCTGGGCGAACCCGTTCTACGTGGCCGCCATCGGCCTGCTGCTCGCGCAGTACACCTTCTCCGGGTACGACGCCTCCGCCCACCTCTCGGAGGAGACCGCCAACGCCTCCGTGGCCGCCGCCAAGGGCATCGTCCGCGCCATCTGGGTGTCCTGGATCGCGGGCTTCGTGCTGCTCGCGGGGCTCACCTTCGCCATCCAGGACTACGCGGGCACCCAGAACACGGCCACCGGCGTGCCGCCCGCCCAGATCCTCCTGGACGCGCTCGGCGAGGGTGGCGCCAAGGCCCTGCTGCTCGTGGTGATCGTGGCCCAGCTCTTCTGCGGCAACGCCGAGGTCGCCGCCGCCAGCCGGATGGTCTTCGCGTTCAGTCGCGACAACGCCCTGCCGGGTTCCTCGGTATGGCGCCGGGTCAGCAGCCGCACCCACACGCCGGTGCCCGCCGTGTGGCTCTCGGTCGTGGTCGCCGCACTGCTCGCGCTGCCGTCGCTGTACTCGGCCACCGCCTACGGCGCCGTCACCGCGATCAACGTCATCGGCATCACCCCGGCCTACGCCATCCCGATCCTGCTGCGCCTGCGCGCGGGCCGGAAGTTCACGCCCGGCCCCTGGAACCTGGGCCGCTGGAGCAAGCCGATCGGCTGGACCGCGGTCGTCTGGGTCGCGCTCGTCACGGTGCTGTTCTGCCTGCCGCAGAGCTCCCCGGTCACCGTCGACACCATGAACTACGCGGTGATCGCGCTGGTCGTCGTGCTCCTGCTGGCCAGCGTCTGGTGGTACGTCGCCCGCCGCTCGTACGGCACGCCGCAGACGTACGGCAACGCCCGCGAGGAGGCGGAGATCGCCGAGGGCATCGTCTGAGAGGAGCGGGCGGCGTGGGCCCCGGCGGAGGCCCGCGCCGTCCCGGGGCCGGAGCGCGGCTCAGCCGCCGAACTCGTAGGTCCAGGCCCCCGTCCGGGCCGCGAAGTCGATGTCCGTGATCTCCAGGACGTGCCCGTGCTGGTCGCTCACCACCCGGTGGACGCAGAGCCGGGCGGCGTCGGCCCCGCCCGGCCCGTCCGTCCCCGGTGTCCCGTCCGCCGCGCCCGTCCGCGGCGGGTGGGGCGGGACGCCGATCGACTCCCGGTGGGTGGTGCGCAGTCCGGCCTGGTGCATCCAGTGGTAGAGCAGCCGCAGGTCCGGCTGCCCGGACCGTTCGGCGCGCCGACGGTAGCGGCCGAGCTGCGGGATCTCCGCGAGCGCGGCCCGGGAGAACCAGGTGACCGAGCGTTGCAGGCACTCGCCCGCCGGGGCCAGCACCACATGGCGGTGGACCAGCGTGGGCTCGCCGGGCGCCAGGGCCATCCGGCCGGCCGGCGCCACCGGCGGCGCCTCCCAGGACAGCGTGGCGCGCACCAGCGAGTCGGTGACCCTGGGCCCGCCCGGGAAGGTGCGCCGGCACGGGGTGGCGGCCGTGACGGCGGACCGCTGGTCGTGGGCGGCGTCGGCGGCGAAGGTGCCGCGCCGGTCCGTCACCACGAGCCGTTCGTCGCGCAGGAGTTGGAGCGCGCTGCGGACGGTCTGCCGGTTGACGTGGTAGCGGTGGGCGAGCAGGCGTTCGGAAGGAAGCCGGCTGCCGGGGGAGATGCGGCGCTGGGCGAGGTCGTCCCGCAGTGCGCGGGCCACCCGGAGGTAGAGCGGAAGCGCCGCCGTCGTCCCGTGCTCGGGAACGGGCTCGGCCATGTCTCGGACCCTCTCTGTCGTGCGTGGTTCCGTCATGCTGCGTCGTGCATGGTTCAACCATTGCTCGGTGTGACCACCCGAGTCGCGTGGGTGATCAATTCCTATCATTGGTCTAAACCATTCTGGAAGTCCCGGCCACGAGAGTGGCCGAAAGGCGCGCCGCGCCGTGTAATGGATCGCACCGGAGCAGTGCCGACGGTCGCCGACGGTCGCCGACGGCGGCGCGGGGAGAGGCTGGTGAGGCCGAATGGCGACACCGTCCGAACGGGCGGAGCGAGGCAAGGCCGCCCGCAAGCGCGCCCCGCGCTCCTCGCACGGCCGCTGGATACCCTCCTCCCAGCGCCCCGACCCGGTCGCTGTCCTGGAACGGCAGTCCGTCGACCGGCTGCCCGATCTCGTGCCCATCCGCTACGGCAGGATGGCGGTCTCCCCGTTCGCCTTCCTGCGCGGCGCCGCCGCCGTCATGGCCGCCGACCTCGCCGCGCAGCGGCACACCGGACTCACCGTCCAGCTCTGCGGCGACGCCCACCTCCTCAACTTCGGCGTCTACGCCTCACCCGAACGGACGCTTCTCTTCGACGTCAACGACTTCGACGAGACCCTGCAGGGGCCCTTCGAGTGGGACGTGAAGCGCCTCGCCGCCTCCGTCGCCGTGGCCGCCCTGCAGAACGGCACCACCAAGGCCAAGGCCCACCGCGCCGCGCAGGTCACCGTGGAGTCCTACCGGCTCGCCATGCGCGGACTGGCCGCGCGCGGTGAGCTCGAGGTCTGGTACGAGCGGATCGCCGAGGACGACCTGATGGCGCTGGCGCACGGCGCCGCGAGCCGCGGCCGGCTGCAGGAACGGCTCGCCCGCGCCCGCCGCCGCACCAGCCTCCAGGCCCTCGGCAAGCTCACCGTGAAGGACGGCACGGGCCGCCACATCGTCGACGACCCACCGCTCCTGGAACGCGTCACCGACGTCGACCGGGTCACCCTGGGCAAGATCTTCAGCGACTACCGCAGCTCCCTCGCCGAGGAACGCCGACTGCTGCTCGACCGCTTCCGCTTCGTCGACGCCGCCCGCAAGGTCGTCGGCGTCGGCAGCGTCGGCACCCGCTGCTTCGTCCTGCTCCTGGAGGGCCGCGACGACGGCGACCCGCTCTTCCTCCAGATCAAGGAAGCGAGCGCGTCCGTCCTGGAACAGCATCTGGGGCCGAGCCCCCACACCCACCACGGCCACCGGGTCGTCAGCGGGCAGCGGCTCACCCAGGCCGCCGGCGACATCTTCCTCGGCTGGATGACCGGACCCGAGCAACGCCACTTCTACTGGCGCCAGTTGCGCGACATGAAGGGCTCCGCCGAGGTCGAGACCATGTCGCCGTCCGTGCTCCGCGACTACGCGCGGCTGTGCGGGCGGGCCCTCGCCCGGGCCCACGCCCGCTCCGGCGACCGGATCGCGATCGCCGCCTACCTCGGCGGCTCCGACGTCTTCGACCGGGCCACCGCCGACTTCGCGCTGCGCTACGCCGGCCAGAACGCCGACGACTACGCGGCACTCGGTGCCGCCATCGCGGCCGGAGTCGTGACGGCGGCCCCGGGAGTCTGAGCACACGTGACGGCGGCCCCGGGAGCCCGGGAACTCGAGGCCGCGGCCCCGGGCGTCCGGCCGCCGGGGCCGCCGCACTCCGTCATCTGCCATCTCCGGCCGCCGGGGCCGCCGCGCCCCGTCACGTGCGTGCCGGCGCCGGTCAGGTCTCCTGGCGCCGCATCGGCGGACCGGCCGGCGTCTCCGGCACCGGGTCGAACAGCGCCGCACGCACCACCGCCGGGGCGAACACCGCCGTCAGCGGGGCGGTCAGGTGCAGGGCCGAGCGGAACGCCGGACCGACCACCGGGTGGGCCGCGCCCCGCAGCGCCACCCGGCCGAGGTACCAGCCGGTCACCTTGTCGAGGGCCCCGGTACGGGCCGCGTCACCCCTCGCGCCCGGCATCGTCCTGTCGGCGCCCGCCGAGATGTCCCAGGCCTGCTGCGACGCGGCGAGCAGCGCCTTCTGCACCCGCCGGGTGGTCGGCACGCGCCGGGTGTCCGCGAGCGCCCCGCGCAGCGCGAGCGCGGTCAGCGCGGCGACCGCCATGCCCTGCCCGTAGATCGGGTTGAACGCGCACAGCGCGTCACCGGTCGCGAGGAAACCGGCGGGGCGGCGGCCCGGACGGTCGTAGCGGCGGCGGATGTTGGCCGTCTTGCGGAAGCCGTACACGGGTGTCAGCGGCTCGGCCTTGGCGATCCAGTCGGCCACGACCGGGTGCGGCAGCCGGCGCGCGAAGTCCTCGAACAGCTTCTCGTCCGTGGGCGGTTCGTCGCCGCGCAGGCCGGCGAGGGTGACCACGTGCCGGCCGTCGCCCAGCGGCAGGATCACGCCGCTGTACACCTGGGCCGGGTTGGGCACGATGTAGTAGCCGCGGGCGTCGGTGGACGGATCCTCGGCGGGGGAGCGGAACAGCCGCGTGCCGTACGCCAGGCCCGTGTCGATGGTCTCCTCGTGCGCGGCCTCGGCCCCGATCCCGGCCAGCCAGTCCGCCGCGCGGGTCGAGCGGCCCGAGGCGTCCACGACCAGATCGGCCTCCAGCGGGTACGGCTCCTTCGGCGCGCCCGCGCCGCGCTCGCGCAGGAGCACTCCCCGCACCCGGGTGGAGTCGCCGAGCAGGCCGACCGCCTCGGTGCCCTCGATCCGCTCGATCCGCGGATCGGCGAACACCCGCTCGCGCACCAGCCAGTCGAGCTGGTCGCGCGGACCGGCGTAGAAGTGCACGGTGGGCTCGGTACGGGCGTACCACTGCCCGTTCTGCCACTGCACCATGTCCCGCGGCACGCCCAGCTTCGGCGCGCCCAGTCCGTGCAGTTCGGTCGTGAAGCCGGGCAGCAGCTCGTCGAACGCCCGCTGCCCGCCCTCGATCAGCACGTGGAGGTGACGGCTCTGCGGGACACCGGGGCGGTACTCCGGCTCCTGCGGATAGCGGTCGCGCTCGACGACGGTGACCCGCTCGGCGTGCTCGCTCAGCACCCGTGCGGCCAGCAGACCCGCGAGACTCCCCCCGACGACCACCGCGTGACGCGTCCTGCGGGGTCCCAACTCGTCGGCCATCCTCGCCCTTTCGCCTAGGGTTCGCGGAACCGCCGCGGGCCGCGGGGGCCCGGACGGTCCAGGACTGACCAGTATCCACCGTGGCGACGCCGGCTCGCCGTGTTCGCGCCCGGCACCCACTGTTATCAGCCGTCTCCGGGCCCGCCGGCCTCCCGGAGTTCGCCGGCCTCCCCGGGCTCGCCGGCCTCCCCGGGCTCGCCGGCTTCCCCGGGCTCGCCGGCCTCCCCGAGTCCGCCCGCCTCCCCGAGTTCGGCGATCGCCTGGGTCAGCCAGTGCACCCAGAAGCGCTCCAGCTCGATCCCGCCCCGCAGCACCAGGTGCCGCAGCCGGTCCGCCTCCGCGGAGCGGCGGTCCGGCGGGAAGTCGCGGGCCTCGATCTCCAGGTACTCGTCCAACTGCCGCTGGTGCAGGCCCAGATGGCGCTCCAGTTCGTCCCGCAGGCCGGTGCCGCCGACCACGGCGGCGGCCCGCATCCGCAACAGCAGGGCCGAGCGCATCGGCTTGGGGTCCTCGGCGGTGTCCACCCAGGCCGCGAGTTCGGCGCGGCCCGCCGGAAGCACCTCGTACTCCTTCTTCTGCCCGCGCGCGGGGACGGCGGACGGCAGTGCCCGGATGTAGCCCGCCTGTTCCAGCTTGCCGAGCTCCCGGTAGATCTGCTGGTGCGTGGCCGACCAGAAATAGCCGATCGACCGGTCGAAGCGGCGGGTCAGCCCGAGGCCGGAGGTCGGCTTCTCGACCAGCGCCGTCAGGATCGCGTGCGGGAGGGACATGGGCGCATCCTAAGCAGCCGGGTGGACGGTCCGGGCGGCGCGCGGTGGGTGGGCGCGCGCCGCCCACCGCGTCACAGGGCGGCGGCGAGCCGCGTGCCCTGGTCGATCGCGCGCTTGGCGTCCAGCTCGGCGGCGACGTCGGCCCCGCCGATCAGGTGCGCGGACCGGCCCGCGGCGATCAGCTCCTCGTACAGCCCGCGGCGCGGCTCCTGGCCGGTGCACAGGACCACCGTGTCGACCGGGACGAGCTGCGGCTCGCCGTCGACGGTGATGTGCAGGCCCTCGTCGTCGATCCGCTCGTACGAGGCGCCGGCGACCATCGTGACGCCGCGGTGCTTGAGCTCGGTGCGGTGGATCCAGCCGGTGGTCTTGCCGAGGCCCGCGCCGACCTTGGTCGTCTTGCGCTGGAGCAGGTGGACCTGGCGCGGCGGCCGCGGCCGCTCCGGCACGCGCAGTCCGCCCCGCGCCTCGTACGAGGTGTCGACGCCCCACTGGCGGAAGTACGTCTCCGGGTCCTGGCTCGCGCCCTCGCCGCCGTCGGTGAGGAACTCCGCGACGTCGAAGCCGATGCCGCCGGCGCCCAGGACGGCGACCCGCTCGCCCACGGGCACGCGGTCGCGCAGCACGTCCAGGTAGCCGACCACGCTCGGGTGGTCGACGCCCTCGATCCCGGGGACGCGGGGGGTCACGCCGGTGGCGACGACGACCTCGTCGTAGCCGTCGAGGTCGGCCGCGGAGACGAGGGTGTTCAGACGGACGTCGACGCCGCGCTCGGCGAGCTGGACGCGGAAGTAGCGGAGGGTCTCGTCGAACTCCTCCTTGCCCGGTACCTGCTTGGCCACGTTCAGCTGGCCGCCGATCTCGGCGGCGGCGTCGAACAGCGTGACCGTGTGGCCGCGTTCGGCCGCCGAGACCGCGCAGGCGAGTCCGGCCGGGCCCGCGCCGACGACGGCGATCCGCTTGGCGAGCCGGGTCGGGGAGAGGACCAGCTCGGTCTCGTGGCAGGCCCGCGGGTTCACCAGACAGGAGGTGATCTTCAGGCTGAAGGTGTGGTCGAGGCAGGCCTGGTTGCAGCCGATGCAGGTGTTGATGGTCTCGGCGCGGCCGGCGGCGGCCTTGGCGACGAAGTCCGGGTCGGCGAGGAACGGGCGGGCCATCGACACCATGTCGGCGCGGCCCTCGGCGAGGATCCGCTCCGCGACCTCCGGCGTGTTGATCCGGTTGGAGGTCACGAGCGGGACCGACACCGCGCCCATCAGACGCTTGGTCACCCAGGTGTAGGCGCCGCGCGGCACGGAGGTGGCGATGGTGGGGATGCGGGCCTCGTGCCAGCCGATGCCGGTGTTGATGATGGTGGCGCCGGCCGCCTCGATCTCCTTGGCGAGCGAGACCACCTCGTCGAGCGTCGAGCCGCCCGGGACCAGGTCGAGCATGGAGAGCCGGTAGACGACGATGAAGTCCTCGCCGACGCGCTCGCGGATCCGGCGGACGATCTCCAGCGGGAAGCGGACGCGGTTCTCGTAGGAGCCGCCCCAGCGGTCGGTGCGCTGGTTGGTCGCGGCGGCGATGAACTCGTTGATGAGGTAGCCCTCGGAGCCCATCACCTCGACGCCGTCGTAGCCGGCCTCCCTGGCGAGCTCGGCGCAGCGGGCGTAGTCCTCGACGGTCTGCTCGACCTCGGCGTCGGAGAGCTCGTTCGGTACGAAGGGGCTGATCGGGGCCTTGATCGCACTGGGCGCGACCAGGGCGGGGTGGTAGGCGTACCGGCCGAAGTGGAGGATCTGCATCGCGATCCGGCCGCCCTCGGCGTGCACGGCGTCGGTGATCACGCGGTGCTCGGCGACCTCCTCGGCGGTGGTCAGCTTGGCGCCGCCGTCCCAGGGCCGGCCGGCCTCGTTGGGGGAGATGCCGCCGGTGACGATGAGGCCGACGCCGCCGCGGGCGCGCTCGGCGTAGAAGGCGGCCATCCGCTCGAAGCCGTGCTCGGCCTCCTCGAGGCCGACGTGCATGGAGCCCATGAGCACCCGGTTGGGCAGGGTCGTGAACCCGAGGTCCAGCGGGCTCAGCAGGTGCGGGTACGGGGTGTTCGGGGCCATCGGGGCGCCTCCTCGCGCGGGGTCGTCACGACTGTTGTAGACGACGCGCCGAGCCTTGTGCAACAAGTTGCATAAGGCTGGCTCCGAGATGTGCCGGACACCACAGGGCAAGCCGAGGGCCCGCGCCGCCCGGCGCGGGCCCTCGAAACCGTCTGACCGGCCCCGGCCTCCGCTCCCGTGCCGAAGCGCGGGTCCCGGGCCGGCCCGGCCGTCACTCCTTGCGGTACGCGTACGCCTCCGCGGCCGCCGCCGTCACCGCGGCGAGGTCGCCGCCGGCCGACGCCGTCACCAGGGCCGCCACCGCGCCCTCCACGAACGGGGCGTCCACCAGGCGGGCACCCTCCGGGAGCTCGTCACCCTCCGCGAGCAGGGCCTTCACCGTCAGCACCGCGCTGCCCAGGTCGACCAGGAGGGCCACACCGGCACCGCCGTCGGCGGCCTTCGCGGCCTCGGTGATCAGCTCGGCACTGGTGCCGAGACCGCCGTCCGGCGTGCCGCCCGCGGGCAGGATCGGGGCCGTGTCGGCGCCCGCGAGCCCACGGGCCAGCTCGGCGACCGAGGCGGCCACGGCCGCGCTGTGCGAGACCAGGACGATCCCGACCCGGCCGGAGGCGTCCCCGCCCGTCCGGACCGGCCCGCTCATGACGTCCCCTCCACGGCGTCCGCCGCCCCGGCCACGTCCGCGAGCGCCGCGAACAGCAGCGCCGACGACGTCGCCCCCGGGTCCTGGTGGCCCACGGACCGCTCGCCGAGATAGCTCGCCCTACCCTTGCGCGCGAGCATCGGCACGGTCGCCAGCGCTCCCGCCTCCGCCGCCTCGCGGGCCGCCGCGAACGAGTCGCCGAGCGCCTCGGCGGCCGGCCCCAGCGCGTCCAGCATCGTCTTGTCGCCCGGCCGCGCCCCGCCCAGCCGGGACACGGCGGCGACCCCGGCGGCCAGCGCCTCGGCGAGCCCGGTCCGGGAGACCCGTTCCGCGTCGCCCAGCGCCTTCCCCGTACGCCGCAGCAGCGTCCCGTACAGCGGTCCGGACGCGCCGCCCACCGTGGAGATCAGCTGTCGCCCGGCGCCCGTGAGCACCGCGCCCGGTGTGGCCGGCGGCTCCTTCTCCAGGGTCGCCGCCACGGCGGCGAAGCCGCGCTGCAGATTGGCCCCGTGGTCGGCGTCGCCGATCGCCGAGTCCAGTTCGGTCAGCCGGCCGGCCTCCCGGTCCACCGCGGCCGCGGCCGCGGTCAGCCAGTCCCGGAAGAAACCGGCGCCGTACGTCTCCGTGCTCATCGTCGCCTCACCGCCCCCAGCGCAGCGCGGGCGTGCTCACGGGCGCGTCCCACAGCCGCAGCAGGTCCTCGTCCGCCTCGCACAGCGTCACCGAGCAGCCCGCCATGTCGAGCGAGGTCACGTAGTTGCCCACCAGCGTCCGCGCGACCGGCACCCCGCGCTCGCCGAGCACCCGCTGCACCTCCGCGTTGAACCCGTAGAGTTCCAGCAACGGCGTCGCGCCCATCCCGTTCACCAGGGCGAGCACCGGCCCCTTGGGCCGCAGGTCCTGCAGGACGGCGTCGACCGCGAAGTCCGCGATCTCTCCCGAGGTCATCATCGGGCGCCGCTCGCGCCCCGGCTCCCCGTGGATGCCGATGCCCAACTCCAGCTCACCATCCGGCAGTTCGAAGGTCGGCGAGCCCTTCGCCGGCGTCGTGCACGCGCTGAGCGCGACACCGAAGCTGCGGGACCGCGCGTTCACCCGGCGGGCGATCGACTCGACCCGCTCCAGAGGCGCGCCCGCCTCGGCCGCCGCTCCGGCGATCTTCTCCACGAACAGCGTGGCCCCGGTCCCGCGCCGCCCCGCCGTGTACAGGCTGTCGGTGACGGCCACGTCGTCGTCGACGAGCACCTTGGCGACCTGGATACCCTCGTCCTCGGTGAGCTCGGCGGCCATGTCGAAGTTGAGCACGTCGCCGGTGTAGTTCTTCACCACGAACAGGACCCCGGCGCCGCTGTCCACCGCCGCGGCCGCCCGTACCATCTGGTCCGGCACGGGACTCGTGAAGATCGCCCCCGCGCACGCGCCCGCGAGCATCCCCGGCCCCACGAAACCGGCGTGCAACGGCTCGTGCCCCGACCCGCCGCCGGACACCAGGGCCACCTGCCCGGCCACCGGCGCGTCGCGCCGCAGCACGATCCGGTTCTCCACGTCCACGGTCAGCTCGGGGTGCGCGGCGGCGAACCCGCGCAGCCCGTCGTCGACCACCGTCTCCGGAACATTGATCAGCATCCTCAAGACCGTCTCCTCGTGAAGCTCGCGGATGGACCTTGCGCGGGGGAGCCGGCGGGAGATCCCTTCGGCAGTATCGGCCCTGCGGCGGCCGAGGTCACGCGGATCGGGAAGACGCACCGGCCGGAACCGGGGCCACGCGCGGGCCGTCCCGCGGGACGGCGGCGGCGGACGGTACGGAAGCCCGCTCGCGTTCGCGTCCGTGGGCCGCGCTCCCCGGCGCCGCCACGCGGCCGGGTGTCCGTGAGGCGCTCCGCGGCCCGTTCGGAGGGACGATGGGGGAAACGAGAGGCGAGTGGAGATCCGAGCCTGCGGTCCGGCCGGCGCGGGGCCGCTCCCGTGCCGGCGGGCGGAAGGGGTGCCGGGTGAGTACGTCCGATGCGTTCCGGGACGAGGTCGGCGGTTCGGGTGCGGCCCCGGCGGCCCCCGGCGGGCTCCTCGACGTGCTGAGCCTGGCCGCCGTCGTGCTGGACGACAGCGGGCGGATCGCGCTGTGGAGCGCGCAGGCCGAAGAGCTGTTCGGCTACCCCGCGGACGAGGCGCTGGGCCGGTTCGCGGGGCACCTGCTGGTCGACGAGGAGCACCTCGACCTCGTCGTCGAGCTGTTCACCCACGTGATGGAGAGCGGGCGGCGCTGGGCGGGCGGCTTCCCCGTCCGGCGCAAGGACGGCACCACGCGGATGGTGGAGTTCCGCAACATGCGGCTGGACGACGACAAGGGAGGCCGCTACGCGCTGGGCATCGCCACCGACCAGGCCACCCTGCGGCGCGTGGAACGCGACCTGGCGCTCTCCCTGCGGCTGATCTCCCAGTCGCCGATCGGCCTCGGCGTCATGGACACCGCCCTGCGGTTCGTCCTGGTCAACCCGGCCCTGGAAGGCATGAACCGCCGGCCCGGCCAGGACCCCGACCGGTCGGCGGAGGGGGAGACGCCGCCGTTTCTGCGCAGCCAGGCCGTCAGGTCGGTGATGCACGAGGTCCTGGCCACCGGAGTCCCGGCGCTCGACCGGTTCGTGGTCGGCGAGACCCCGGCCGACCCGGGCCAGGAACACGCCTGGTCGGTGTCCTTCTACCGCCTGGAGGACCCGTCCGGACGGGTCCTCGGCCTCGCCACGTCGGTCGTGGACGTCACCGGCCAGCACCGGGCGGCCGCCGACGCCGCCCGCTCGCGGCGCCGGCTCGCCCTCGTCGCCGACGCGTCGGTGAAGATCGGCACCACGCTCGACCTCCAGCAGACGGCCCGCGAGCTGGCCGACGTCTGCGTGCCCGAGACCGCCGACCTGGTCACGGTCGACGTCCTCGACAGCGTCCTGCAGGGCCTGCGCAGCCCGGGGACGCCGACCGGCCCCGCACGGTTCCGGGCACTGGCGGTGGTCGCGGCATACCCCAGCGAGGCCGTCGACGCCCCGGACCGCGTCGGTGACCTCGCCGAGTACGACGCGGACCGGCTGGTCACCCGCTGCGTGAACACCGGCCGCCCCCTCGTACGGGCGACGGTGACCCCCGAGGACCTGCGCCGCATCGCCCGGGACGACGCCTCCGCCGCCGTTCTCGCCGAGGCGGGCGTCCACTCGTACCTCGCGCTGCCGCTGATCGCCCGCGGCGAGGTGATCGGCGCGCTCGGCCTCATGCGGGCCCGGAACCCGGCACCGTTCGACGAGGACGACGTCACCCTGGCCGGGGAGCTCGCCGCCCGCGCGGCCGTGTGCATCGACAACGCCCGCTGGTTCCAGAGCCAGCGCCACGCCGCCCTCACCCTCCAGCGCAACCTGCTGCCGAACCGGCCGTCCCGGAGGCCCGGCCTCGGCATCGCCCACCGCTACGAGCCGGCGGGCGCGACCAGCGAGATCGGCGGCGACTGGTTCGACGTCATCGCCCTCCCGGCCGACAAGACCGCCCTGATCATCGGCGACGTCATGGGCAGCGGCATCGACGCGGCCGCGACCATGGGGCAGCTGCGCACCGCCACCCGTACGCTGGCCCAGCTCGACCTCGATCCGGCGCAGGTCCTCCACCACCTCGACCAGGCCACCGCCGGCATGGACCACACGTTCACCACGTGCGTCTACGCCGTCTACGACCCGCACGGCCGGCAGTGCCACATCTCGGTCGCGGGACACCTGCCGCCGGTCCTCATGCGACCGGGGCGCGCGCCGGAACTGCTCGACCTGCCGACCGGCGCCCCCCTCGGCGTGGGCGGCGTCCCCTTCCACACCACCCGGCTCGGCCTGAGCCCGGGTGACCAGCTGGTCCTCTACACGGACGGCCTGGTCGAGACCCGCGACCAGCCCCTCGACGAGCGCTTCGCCCTCCTGCTGTCCCTGCTCGCCGGCCCGCACCGCGACCTGGAGGACACCTGCGACCTCCTGCTGAGCGAACTGCGGCAGCCGGGCGACCGCGACGACGTGGCGCTGCTCATCGCCCGGATGCAGGGCGGGCAGTCCCGGGCCGGCCAGGCGGACTGACCGGCGCGTCCCGCCTCAGCCGATGCCGACGGCCTGGCCGGCCGGCAGTTCGGGCCGGACGCGTTCCAGGAGGCGGCCCGTCCGGTTCCGGCCCCGGCTGCCGTTGTCGCCCCAGAAGTCCGAGTCCGTGTCGTCGTGGAGCAGGGTCGCGTCTCCCGTGGCCACGAGGACCGCGGCGAGGCCGGGCTGCTGCGCGGACGTGGCGCGCGGCAACCGGGCCATGACCGCCGTGCGGATCCGCCCTCAGTCCTCACGCGGCGGCGCCGTGGCGGGTGAATGCGCGGGGCCCGACGGGGCAGTCGGCAGAGAGAGGGAGCTGTCCGGGGGGGAACGCGCCCGTGCCTGAAGGGAGTGCGCTCATGAACCCCAGTGAACAGAGCGAGCGGACCGAACAGACCGAGCGGACCGGGTGGGCCGGAGCGGCGGAAGCGGCCCGGCCGGGCACGGCGGCGGAAGCGGCCGGGCCGGCCGGATCACCCGGGCCGGGCCCTCGCGTGGTGGTCGGCGTGGACGGTTCTCCGGCCTCGCACGAGGCGCTGCGGTGGGCGGCGCGGCACGCCCGCCTGACCGGAGCGAACCTGGAGGCCTGGGGTGCGTACGACGTGCCCGGAGCGGTGGGCTGGTCGGCGCCGGCCGTGGACGCCGCCTTCGACGCGCAGCACGCCCGGCAGGCACTGACCGACGAGATTCGGACGGCACTCGGCGGGTCCGGCGACGTCGCCCTGGAGGAGCACGTCGTCAGGGGCAACCCCGCCAAGGTCCTGACGGAGGCGTCGGAAGGCGCGGACCTGCTCGTCGTGGGCAGCAGGGGCCGCGGAGGCTTCTCGAGCCTCCTGCTGGGCTCGGTCAGTCAGCAGTGCGCCCTGCACGCCTCATGCCCGGTCGTCATCGTCCGCCCGGGCACGGTCGACGCGGGACGGTGAGGGACGCCCCGGGCCACGTGAACGACCCGGGACGGCCGCCGCACGCGGCGCCCTGGCGAAGGGCGTGCGGCACACCGGCACGGCGCCCGCCCTCCGTGGCGCGAAGGCGTCCCCGGCGGGATGCTGAGAGGAGAAGGGCCGCGCGGTGCTTCCGTGTGGTCGCGGGTACGAGGAGGCGGACCATGACACGGCACCTGGAGTGGAAGGTCGGCGTGGATCTGGTCGAGGAGAACGGCAGGACCAAGGCGGAGGCGCGCCTGGACACCGGTACGTCCACCCTCACCGGACACGGCAGCGCCCGCTGCAACCCGTCGGACGTGGACGTACCGGCCATCGGTGACGAGCTCGCCGCGGGCCGGGCCATGAAGGATCTGGCCGGAAAGCTGATGCGGGAGGCCGACCGGGAGATGGAGGCCGTGGGCGCCGACACCGTGCCGCGGCGCACCGGACCCGGATACGGCTGGCCGGAGGCGGTCGAGTGACGGACCGCCACCCAGCCGTCCGTCCCGGTCCGCCGGTGCCACCCGCACCGGCGGACCGGGCGTCGGCGGGACCGTGCGGGGCCGCTCAGTCCCCGCCGTTCCCCTGCTGGTCCTCGTAGGTCAGCCGGTCCACGACCTCCACCACGCCGTCCACGTCCTCGCAGAGGCGGACGAAGATCGGCGCGAGGCTCTTGCGCGGCAGGGTGCCGCTCAGCGTCACCCTGCCCTCCGCCACGTCGATGTGGAGCGAGGCGGGGGACAGGCGCAGGATGCGGGTGACCACGTCCTCCAGGATCTCCTCCTGGATGGCCCGGTCACGGCGCAGGAACAGCTGGAGCAGGTCGCTGCGGCTCAGCACGCCGATCAGCCGGCCGTCGGGGTCCACCACCGGCAGCCGCTTCACCCGGTGCCGTTCCATGTGCCGGGCCGCCTCCACCGCCGTCCAGGAGGGACGGGCGGTCACCACCGGGCTCGACATCATGGCCTCGGCGGTGCTGGGGCCGTCCTTCGCGGTGTGGCGCCTGAGCAGGTCCGCCTCGGAGACCACGCCCACCGGCCGGTCCGCCTCGTCCACGACCGGCACGGCCGTGATGCCGTACTCGTCGAGCAGCCGGGCGATCTCCTTGAAGGGAGTCCCCCGCTGCACCGCGACCGCGGTAGGCGTCATGAGGTCGGCGACACTGCGGTGCCTCATTGTTGGTCCCGTCCCTTCTTGGCTCCTTTGTCCATGATCCCTCACGCACGACAGCCGATGCCCCGCGGGTCGGTGACCGGGGTGGCGGGGACGGCGGACCGGGCGGTGCCGCGAGTCCGCGGCGCCCCGCCCCGCCCGGCCGCGGACCCGCTGCTCAGTCCGTCCGGCCCAGCACCTCGCGCAGGGCCGCCACCGCGTGCTCGCGGTGCTCGTCGAGCCATCGCACCGCCGCCGTCCCGTCCGCCTCGCCCACCGCCGAGACGACCGCGCGGTGCTCGTGGACCGCCCGCTCCCGGTGCGGGTCCTCGGCGTAGTACAGCGCGCGGTACGCGTCGGTGGCGTCCCACAGGGTCGCGATCAGGCGTACCAGGCGCGGCATGCCCGATGCCTCGATCAGGGTGAAGTGGAAGCGCCGGTTGGCCTCGGCCATGGCCGTGACGTCGCCCGCGTCGGCCGCCCGCTCGACCTCTTCCTGGATCCGCTCCAGCGTGCCGGTCAGCCCGTCCGGCATCCGGGCGAGCGCGGCGCGCACGGCCTCCGTCTCCAGGAGCTGCCGGATCCGGTAGATCTCCTCCAGGTCCGCCAGGGACAACTCGGCGAAGAAATAGCCCCGGTGGACGTGGTGCACCACCAGGCCCTCGGCCTCCAGGGTCTTCAGCGCCTCCCGCAGCGGGACGCGGCTCACGTCGAGCCGCGCGGCGAGGGCGTCCTGCCGGATCGGGTCGCCCGGTCGCAACTCCCCGGTGGTGATGGCGCGTCGCAGCTCTTCCAGGACGAACTGCTGGGCGGTCGGTGGCCGCCGCCGCTCCACGGTGCCGCTCATCGCTGTGTCCCTTCGCGTTCCGCCCGACCCGGCTCCGTGGGTCCGGGCTGCGGCGGTTCCGGCTCCGCCGCTCCCGGCCGCGTCCGTCCTGGCTCGGTCGCTCCCGGCCCCGTGAGTCCCAGCTCCGCCAGGACCTCCGCGGTGTGCTCGCCGAGGCGCGGGGGAGCGGAGCGGTAGGCGGCGGGTGTGGCGCCGAAGGCGACGGGATGGGCGACCTGACCCGGCCCGGCGGCCTCCTCCGGGACGCGCGGGCCGATCCCGAGCCGGTCGGCGAGCGCGAAGGCGCCGGACAGGTCGTTGATCGGGCCGCAGGGCACGCCCGCCGCGGTCAGCTCCTCGAACCAGGCGTCCGCGGTGCGGGTCGCGAGCCGCCCGGACAGGGCGGCGGCCAGTTCCTCCCGGTGCGCGACGCGGGCGGAGTTGGTGGCGAAACGGGGGTCGCCGGCGAGGCCGGGGCTGCCGATCCGTTCGCACAGGGCGCGGAACTGACGGTCGTTGCCGACGGCGAGCACCAGCGGGCGGTCGCTCGCCTCGAACACCTCGTACGGGGTGATGCTGGGGTGCCGGTTGCCCAGGGCGCGGGGCACGACGCCGGCGGCGAGGTGGGCGGAGGCCTGGTTGGTGAGCGCGGAGAGCAGGGAGGTCAGCAGGGAGACCTCGATCCGCTGGCCCTCGCCGGTCCGTTCGCGGTGGCGGAGCGCGGCCAGGACGCCGAGCCCCGCGTGGAGGCCGGTGATGACGTCCACCAGCGCCACGCCCGCCTTGGTGCCGGGGCCGTCCGGCTCGCCGGTGACGCTCATCAGGCCGCCCATGGCCTGCACGAGCAGGTCGTAACCGGGCAGCGCGGCGCCCTCGGCGGAGCCGAAACCGGTCACGGAGCAGTAGACGAGACCGGGGTTGGTGGCCCGCACCCGCTCGTAGCCGAGGCCGAGGCGGTCCATGGTGCCGGGGCGGAAGTTCTCCACGAGGACGTCGGCCCGGTCGACGATCGCCCGGGCGGTCTCCCGACCGGCCGGATCGCCCAGGTCGAGCGCGACGGAACGCTTGTTGCGGTTCACCCCGAGGAAGTACGTGGCCTGGCCGCCGGCGAACGGCGGGCCCCACGCGCGCGTGTCGTCGCCCGTGCCGGGGCGCTCGATCTTCACGACCTCGGCACCGAGATCCGCGAGGAGCATCGTCATGTACGGGCCGGCCAGCACCCGGCCGAAGTCGGCGACGACGATCCCGGACAGGGCACCGCCCGCAAGACCCGCCGGCCCCTCGGCCGCGGCGTCGTCCGCGGGGCCTTCCGGTCGTTCCGCCCGCATACCGCTCTCCTTCGTGGCCCCATGCCGGGGCCGTCGGATCCAGCCGGTCCACGCCGGACCGTACGCTTCGTGATCGCCCCATTCAATACTGGATCCAATATCCGATCTCCCGCTAGGCTGCGGCACGCCGAGTCGTCACTGTCGCCAGGAGGCCGTCCGTGAAGTCGCCGAAGTCCCCGAGTCCCTCGCCCGTCCACCCGCTCGACCTGTTCGCGATCGACGGGCTCCTGACGGACGAGGAGCGGGAGATCCGCCGCACCGTGCGGGCGCTCGCCGACCGCGAGCTGCGGCCGCACGTCGCCGAGTGGTTCGAGGCGGGCGCCGTCCCCGCCCGCGAGCTGGCCCGCACGCTGGGCGGCCTGGGCGTCCTCGGCATGCACCTGGAGGGCTACGGCTGCGCGGGCACCAACGCGGTGGCGTACGGCCTGGCGTGCATGGAGCTGGAGGCCGTCGACTCCGGGCTGCGCTCGCTGGTCTCCGTGCAGGGCTCGCTCGCGATGTACGCGATCCGGAAGTTCGGCTCCGAGGAGCAGAAGCAGCGCTGGCTGCCCGGCATGGCGGCCGGCGAGTACATCGGCTGTTTCGGTCTCACCGAGCCGGACGCCGGCTCCGATCCGGGCGCGATGCGCACCAACGCCAAGCGCGACGGCGCGGACTGGGTGCTCAACGGCACCAAGATGTGGATCACCAACGGCTCCGTCTCCGACGTCGCCGTCGTCTGGGCCCGCACCGAGGACGGCGTCCGCGGCTTCGTCGTGCCCACGGACACCCCCGGCTTCAGCGCGCCCGAGATCAAGCAGAAGCTCTCCCTGCGCGCCAGCGTCACCAGCGAACTGGTCATGGAGGACGTGCGGCTGCCCTCCGACGCGGTGCTGCCCGGGGCCCGTGGCCTGTCCGGTCCGCTCGGCTGCCTCAACGAGGCGCGCTTCGGCATCGTCTTCGGCGCCCTCGGTGCCGCCCGCGACTGCCTGGAGACGGCGATCGCGTACGCGGGCGACCGCACCGTCTTCGCCCGGCCGCTCTCCTCGTACCAGCTGACGCAGCAGAAGCTCGCCGACATGGCGCTGGAACTCGGCAAGGGCATGCTGCTCGCCGTCCACCTGGGCCGCCTCAAGGACGCCGGCACGCTCGCCCCGGAGCAGATCAGCCTCGGCAAGCTGAACAACGTCCGCGAGGCCATCGCGGTCGCCCGCGAGTGCCGCACCATCCTCGGCGCCAACGGCATCACCCTCGAGTACCCGGTGCTGCGCCACGCCAACAACCTGGAGTCGGTCCTCACCTACGAGGGCACCAGCGAGGTCCACTCCCTGGTCATCGGCAAGGCGCTCACCGGCGAGCAGGCCTTCCGCTGAGCCGGCGGGCCGGCCGCGGCCGACCGGCCCGGCCCGGCCGACCGGCCCGCCGGACGGGCCCTGCCGGTCTCAGCCGGCCGTCACCCGGCCTTCACCCGGTCGACGAAGGCGTTGAGGTTGTCCGTCATCCGGGCGACCTGCTCCTCCAGGGTCAGGGACTCCTCGTGCCGCCGGCCGCGCAGCTTCGGCTGCCGCTTTTCCCGTACGTACAGGGGGCAGGCGAGGTCGGCGCAGATGTACGTGCCCACCGTGTTGCCCTCCCGGCCCCGCGCACCCGCGAGCGGGGCCGCGAGCAGGGTCACGCCGGAGGAGGCGTGCGAGGTCAGGCAGATCTGGCACATGCTGGACTTCGTCGCGCTGGTGCGGCCCACCGACGGCACCCGCAGCGTGATGCCGACCGGGCCGTCGGCGCGCGGCACGACCAGGTGGGCGCGCAGCGGCGCGCCCGGGTCGACCCAGCCCAGGAAGTCCAGGTCCTCCCAGGGCAGTTCGGCGAAGTCGAGCGGCAGCCTCATGCGGGCCGCGTCGCCCTTCGTGCAGTTCACGAAGGACGCGCGGATCTGTTTGTCGGTCAGTGGTTCCACCCGGCGACCGTAACCGGAACGCTTGCCCGGGGCATCCGGTTATCGGGCGCCCCGGCCGTTCACGCCCGGATCGGCGGCTGACCGGCCGGCCGGCCCGGAACGCCGGGCGCGACCGGGAAGGACGAGCCCGCGTCCCTCCCGGTCACCACGCTCGACGACGTGGTCACCGACGCACCGGACGAGGTGAGGTCGGTGGCCGGCTGCGACTCGGGACCCGAGGACGGCGTCGAGGGGGTCGTGTCCGAAGGCGTCGCGTCGGACGGTGTGGAGTCCGACGGGGTCGGGGTCGACGTGGACGGTGCCGGCGTGGTCGGGGTGAGCGTCGACGGGCACGGCGAGGGCGTCACGCCGTTGGTGGGCGTCGGCGTCTCCGTACCCGTGATCGTCACGCACGGCACGGGGGACGACGGCGAGGTGGACGGAGAGGTCGACGAGGACGTCGACGGCGACGTCGACGGGGTGTGCGTGGGCGGCGGCGGGGGAGTGGTGTGCTTGTCGTGCTGGTGGCCCTTGCCGCCCGGCTCCCGCGCGATCCACTTGTCGGAGTGCGGGTCGTAGACCACGAAGACGTTGATCACCGTCACGGACGGCTGGACGACGACCACGTTGCCCGACCGGTACCCCGGCCACGCGGCGCCGACCGGCTTCGGCGACTGCTGCGCGACCGGCGCCGTCAGCGGGTTGCCGCAGGCGCACCGCACCCGCGGCACGCCGCGGTCGTCGACCATGACCGCGGTGCCCGCCTGGAGCACCGACTGGTACGAGGTGGCCTTCCCGTCACTGAAGCCGTGGTTGGTCACGCGGGTGTCGACGCGCAGCTGAAGCGTCGTCAGGGAGCGCAGGTAGCCGGGCACTTGGTCGGCCCGGATGCCGAGGACGGAGGCGAAGGCCGCGTTCTTGGCGGGCTCCGAGGCCAGGAAGCGGGCCTGCTGCTCGACGTCGCAGCTGGCCGTGCGATGCGTGCCGCCGTAGAGGCCCGGCGCCGAACCCGTGACGCTGCGCGCCGCGTTGGTCGCCGTGCCGGTCTCGCTGGGCAGCGGCGGCGGGGAGACGGAGGTGCCGTCCGCGCGGGCCGTGGAGCGGGTGAAGGGATCCGGACCGCTCGCGGAGGTGTTCTGCAGGAACACCTCGCCGCCGCCGGACCCCGCCTGGTTGCCGCCGTCACCGCCGTTCCGCGTCGTCAGGACGACGACCAGCGCGATCGCGGCGACCACGATCGCCGTCAGCGAGGCGACCTTGGGCACGGAACGCCACCACGGGCCTCCGCCGCCACCGCGGGGCGCCCCGCCCCCGCCCGTACCGCCACCGGGGCCGCCCGGGCCGCCGCCTCGGCCGCCGCTGCTTCCGCCTCCGCCTCCCCCGCCGCTCGAGCCGTCGTGCGGGGGGCCGGGAGGCGGTGGCGGAGGGGTCTGGCCCGGGCGCGTGCCGGGGCCCGACAGGGGGCCCGAGGGAGGGCCGCTGGGAGGGACCGAGGGCCGACCGGACGGCGGGTGGGAAGTCACGTTTTTCCCTTTCTTCCGTTCCGCGCCCATTGTGTGCGCCGGTCGGGGGTGTCCCGCAAGCGGGAGGGCCGGCGGGCGGGCGGGGAGGGAGGGCCCGGCGGACGGTCCGCAAGCGGTCGGCTGCCGCCGGTACTAGCGTGGGCAGGGTGAGCACCCGGCTCCCCACTCCGCCGACTCCGCCAGGGAGAACCGCGCCCGGCGCCGCCCCAGGCCAGGTGGCCCACGCCGCCGCGTGGGCCCTCGCCGCGGTCGTCGCGGGCTACGCGGCGATGTGCCTCACCGCGGGCCTCGGGCTCTGGGCCGCGGGCGCGGCCGACCTGCCGGGCGGCAGCGGCGCCTTCGTCGCCGTCCTCGCCGCGGTCGTCGTCATGGCCACCGGCGGAGAGGTGTCCCTCTCCGGCGAGGCCGGATCCCTCGCCGGCACCCAGGCCGAACTCACCGCCATGCCGCTCACCGTCACCCTGGTGGGCGCACTCGTCACCGGCGGCGTGTTCCTGCGTCCGCTGCGCCACCACGCCGTCGCGCCGGCCCGCGCGCTCCTCGCCCTGGCCGTGCCCACCGTCGTGTTCTGGCTGGCCGGACTCGGCGGACTGACCGCGCTCGCCCGGCACGACTTCCCGATCAGCCTCGGCGGCACCTCCGAGGACACCGGGGACCTCGGCGACCTCTTCAAGGACCTGCTCGACGCGACCGATCCGAAGGTCGGCTTCACCACGGACGTCGGACCCACGCTCTTCTACGGACTGCTGTGGATCCTCGGCGTCCTCGTCGTCGCCCTGCTCGTCTCCCGCCGGACGCCACTTCCGCCCCGGCTCGTCCGCCACCACCAGGCGGTGCGGCCCGCCGCGTCCGCGATGCTGCTCCTGGTCCTCGCGTACGTGGCCGTCGCCCTGGTCATCGGCGTGGTCGTCGCCGCGACCAGGGGACACGCGGCCGAGACCCTCGCCGTGCTGCTGCTCGGCCTGCCCAACGTGGCCTGGGTCGCCCTCGGCGTCGGCATCGGCGGTTCGTGGGAGGGCCGCGTGGAGGGCCCGTTCGGCCTGCCGATGCCGCAGCTCCTCGACTCCGTGCTGCGCGGCGGCGACGGCGGCAAGGACCTGTCGACCGTCGACCTGTCCGGCCTCGCCGCGTACGACGGGCGCGCCTGGTGGCTGCTGCCGATCGCGGCGGTCCTCGTCCTCGCCGCCGCCTTCCTCGCGGCCGTCCGTTCACCCGCCGGAGTCCCGCTCTGGCGGCACGCCGTGCACGTCGGCGTCGCCTTCGCCGTCACCATGCTGGTGGTCGCCCCGCTCACGAACGTCGAGGCGAGCTTCGGCCTGTCGATCCTCGGCATCGGCGACCTCGGGGCACTCGGCGCGGACGTCGTCCTGCGACCGCACGTCTGGAAGACCGTCGGCCTGGCCCTCCTCTGGGGCCTGGCCACCGGCTTCCTCGGCGCCCTCCTCGCCACCCGCGTCCACCGCCGCGGCGAGGTCCCCGCGGACAAGCCCTGAGCGCTGCGTCCCCGTCCCTGCCACGTGCTCCGCTACGGCGTCGCCGTACAGGAGGTGGTGCCCACGTCGGAGAGCGAAAAGGACGTCCGGGACGTCTTGTCGCCCTGCTGGACGGTCAGCAGGATCTCGCCCTTGGTGTAGTCCGGGAACCACACCGCGTACAGCGTGCGGGCGCCGTTGGCGACCGTGCCGGCCTGGATGACCTTCACGGGCTTGCCGCTGCAGCTCGCGGCCGTCACCCGCCCCCGGTCGACGGCGAAGATCTGCCCCCAGCCGTGGGCGAACGAGGTGAAGAGAGGGCTGACCCTGCCCGGCACGACGGACGGGTTCCTCGGGGTCGTCGCGCACGCCCGTACGTTTACCAGCTCGGGGCCGACCGTCGCATGGCACGGTCGTCCGTCCGCCGTCTCCCAGGTGTACTCCGCCTGGTCGGTGTCCGGCCACGCGTCGACCAGCAGCAGCCCGTCCGGGCCCGCCACGTCGTCACCGCCCGCCTCCGCGAGCGTCTTCGTCAGCAGCGCGCCGGTGCGTTCCGCGACCTCCGCGCGGGTCGGCCCCGACGGGCTCGGAGAGGGCGCCGTCGCGGACGACGGGACCGCGGGGGGCGTGGAGGCGGCCGCCCCGGACTTCCCCGATCCGGCGGCATCCCCGGATCCGCCCGAGCAGCCCGTCAGGACCGCTGCCAGCAGTGCCGCGCCGAACGCCGCACCACGAAAGACGTTACGCATGATTCCCCCCGTCCGCCGATCATCCGTTCGGCGTCACCGCATGATCGCAGCGGCCCGGCCCGGTCGCAATCGCGATCGACCGGGATACGCGTCGACGGAGCAACGGGGCCTGGAGCGGGACGTGACATCCCCGTTCCACGAGCGGGATCACAGCGGACCGTGCCCTCCTTGGCGCGCTCCCCGGTGAGATCCCCCGTGACGATCCGTGCCCTCGCCCACGCCTCGCTTCGCGGCCGCCGTCACGGTCCCAGTGACCGGAAGACCGGACGCGCCCACGCCGGAGGTTCCGGCGGTGGCGTGGGCTGCCACACGTCGCTCCTCACCCGGCTCGTCCGCCCGCCCGCGCCGCCCGCGCGTCCGTCCCGCGCCAAGGCGGCGCGCAGTTCCGTCACGAACTCCAGGCACGTGCCGTAGCGCTCCTCCGGCGACTTCGCCAGCGCGACGGCGAACACCTCGTCCGCCGCCTCCGGCAGACCCGCCCGCTCCTCCGACAGGGGCGGCGGCGGGTCGTACTGGTGCGCCCACAGCAGCGCCATGTCGTCGTCCCTGCGGAACGGCGGCACGCCCGTCAGCGTCTCGAAGACCACGCAGGCCAGGCTGTACACGTCACAGCGCCCGTCCACCGGCTTGCCGGAGATCTGCTCGGGCGCCACGTAGTCGAGGGTCCCCACGAACTGCCCCACGGTCGTGAACCCGGTCAGCGACAGCGACTTCTTCGTCAGACCGAAGTCCGTGAGGTACACGTGCTCCGGGTGGTCCCGGTCCGTGCCCTCGGCCACCAGGATGTTGCCGGGCTTCACGTCCCGGTGCACCAGGTCGTGCGCGTGCGCCGCGTCCAGGGCCGACGCCACCTGCGTCGCGATCCGCCCCGCCGTCACCGGCGGCAGCGGGCCCTCCCGGTCGAGCAGCGCCCGCAGGTCCTGGCCCGGCACGAAGCGCATCGCGATGTACAGCACGCCCTCCGTCTCGCCCGCCTCGAAGACCGGCACGATGTGCGGGTGGTCGATGGCGGCGGCCACCCGCGACTCGTGCGCGAAGCGCTTGCGGAAGGTGTCGTTGCGGGCCAGCTCGGGGGCGAGGAGCTTCAGCGCCACCGTCCGCTCCAGCTTCACGTCGAAGGCCCGGTAGACCACCGCCATGCCGCCCCGCCCGATCTCCTCCTCCACCAGGTAGCCGGCGATCCGCTTGCCGAGCAGCCCCGAGTCCCGGCCGGCCGCGGGCAGGCCCGGATGCGTGTCCGGGTGGACCGCCGGTGCCGTACCCGGCCGGTCGCGCCCGCCCCCTCCGGGCCCGGGACCGGCTCCGCCCCCGGCCGCTTCTCCGGGCGTCGCGCCCCCCGGCGCGGGCGCGGGCCTCATCGGGACTCACCCGGGCCGTCCGGATCCGCTTCCGGACCCGCCGGCTTCGACTCCCGTGGTTCCGGGCCCCGATCCCGTGCTTCCGGCTCCGCGTCCGCCCGCGCTCCCGACCGCTCCGGCATCGGCGGCGGCTCCGATACGACCCTGGTGGCGCCCGGCCCCTCCTCGGTGCCGTTTCCCGGGCCCGGGGACCTTCCGGGGCCTCGCCCCGCGTCCTGCACGAGCTGCGGCACCACCTGCGTCGGCTCGTGCCCGATCGCGACGACGGGCTCGGGCTCTGCCTCCGGCCCGGTCCCGGGGGCCGGTTCGACCGGGCTCGAGGGGGCGCCCTCCGCGGGAGGCGGCTGCGACGGGCCCGCTTCCGGGAAGGCCGGGGACGCGGACACCCCACCCGCCCCGGCACCACCACCCGCCGCACCGGACGCGCCGGGCGCGCCCGCCACGTCCCCCGTCGCCGCGGCCGAGGCATGTGCGACGCCCGCCGGCGTGCGTGCCGCGGCCGACGGGCCCGACGAGGCCGCGTACGTGTGGAGGCCCTCGCCGTCGCAGTACACCCACCGCTCGTGCTCCGCGTCGTACAGCCACACCGACTCGCCGTCGACGACCATCCCGATCCGCAGGCCGCGGGTGCGCTGCCGGAACGTCTCGCCGTCCGCCCTGCCCGCCGCCAGCTCCTCCGCGGCCCGCCGGTAGCGTCCGAGCGCGTCCTCGGCGCGGGCGATCAGCGGACGCGGGTCGGCGGTGCGCGCCGGAGGGCCGCCCGCCGCCGGGGGATCCGCCGGCACGGAGACGAGCAGCCGCGCGTCCACCCACGCGGACCAGCCGTTGGAGCACAGCACCTGGCCCCAGTCGCCCACCCGCTCCGTCAGCTGCACCGGCAGGAACGCGTCCAGCGACGCGGTCGGCAGCTCCGGATCCGGGGCCTCCCAGGCGGGCAGCCCGTCGCGGGGCACCACGTGCGTGGGCCGGAAGCCCGGCACGTACTCCGAGGCGTACCCGGGCGCGTACGGCGAACCGCGGCCCGGCCCGTACGCGGAGCCGTAGCCCGCGCCGTACTCGGAGCCGTACCCCGGCGTGTCATCCGTAGCGGCCACGGGTCTACCTCCGCATCACGACCGGCTCGTGCCGGCGCAGCAGCCGGGACACGACCAGACCGAGGACGACACACAGCACCACCAGCATGCCCATGTCGAAGAGCCAGGCGCCCGCGGAGTGGTCCATCAGCGGGTCGGCGGTCTTCTCGCCCGGCACCGTCGCACCGATGTCGATCGTCGCGCCCATCGCCGCGAACGCCCACCGCGACGGCACGAGCCACGCCAGCTGCTCCAGGACCGGCGTGCCGCTCACCTGGAGCAGCGCGCCGCAGAACACCACCTGCACGATGGCGAGGAGGACGAGCAGCGGCATCGTCACCTCCTCCTTGCTCACCAGCGCGGAGACGAACAGGCCGAGCATCATCGCCGTGAACGCGAGCAGCGCGACGGCGAGCGTCAGTTCCACGAGCGGCGGCATCAGCACGCCGCTGCCGTCGCCCGGCACGTTCAGCGGCACGCCGATCAGCGCCACCAGCGTCAGGACCACCGCCTGCACCACCGTGATCAGGCCGAGGACCAGGATCTTGGACATCAGATACGCGGAACGCGACAGGCCGACGGCTCTCTCACGGCGGTAGATCGTGCGTTCCTTGACCAGCTCGCGCACCGCGTTCGCCGCGCCCGTCAGGACGCCGCCCACGCACAGGATCAGGAGCACGTTCAGCGTCGACTCGGGGTTGAGGCTGCCCTCCGACAGGGCCCGGGCCATGGCACCCATGACGAAGGGCAGCGCCACCATGATGGCCAGGAAGGTGCGGTCGGCTGACAGTGCCGCCGCGTACCGCCGGACGAGGGTACGGACCTGGGAGCCCCAGCTCTGCGCCTTCGGCGGCGGGGCCGGCCCGGGCTCCGCCGGACCAACGGCGACCGGCGCCGGTCCCGGCCGTACGGAGGGGTCGTCGATGTACTGCCGGTGGAAGCGCGAGGTCCGGTACTGGCCCGCCCAGTCGCGTGCGCGGTCGTTCTCGAACGCCTCGAACGCCTCCGGCCACTGCGCGAAGCCGAAGAAGTCCAGGCTGTCGGCGGGCGGGCCGTAGTACGCGACCCGGCCGCCGGGCGCCAGTACCAGCAGCCGGTCGCACACGTCGAGGCTCAGCACGCTGTGGGTGACGACGATGACCGTCCGCCCGTCGTCGGCGAGACCGCGCAGCATGTGCATCACCGAGCGGTCCATGCCCGGGTCCAGGCCGGAGGTCGGCTCGTCGAGGAAGAGCAGCGAGGGTTTCGTCAGCAGCTCCAGGGCCACGCTCACGCGTTTGCGCTGGCCGCCGGAGAGGCTGTGGATCGGCTGCCCGGCCCGCTCCTCGAGCCCCAGCTCCGTGATCACCTCGTCCACCCGGGCCCGCCGCTCCGCGGGCGCCGTGTCCTCGGGGAAGCGCAGCTCGGCGGCGTAACCGAGGGCCCGGCGGACGGTCAGCTGGAGGTGCAGGATGTCGTCCTGGGGGACGAGCCCGATGCGCTGGCGGAGCTCGGCGTAGTCGCGGTAGAGGTCACGCCCGTCGTAGAGGACGGTGCCGCGGTCGGCGGGCCGCTGCCCCGTGAGGGCGCCGAGCAGGGTCGACTTGCCCGCGCCGGACGGGCCGACGACCGCCAGCAGGCACTTCTGCCCGACGGGGAAGGACACGTCGTCGAGGAGGGTCTTGTGGCCGTGGTCGACGGTCACGGCGAGCCGCTGCACGTCGAGGGAGACCTCGCCGGTGTCGGTGAACTCGACCAGGCTGGCGCCGATCAGGCAGTACGCGCGGTGGCCGATGCCGACGATGTCCTCGGGGGTCACCCGTGCCTCGCCGACCGGACGGCCGTTGAGGAAGGTGCCGTTGTGGCTGCCGAGGTCACGGATCCAGTACGTGCCGTCCGGCGCCGCCCGCAGCTCGGCGTGACGGCGCGAGACGGTCAGGTCGTCGACGACGAGGTCGTTGTCGGGCGCGCGGCCGATCAGGATGCTGCGCACCGGCAGGGGCCGCACGGACGTCGGCTGCCGGAAGGTCCCGGTGAGGGCGGGGTACGAGACGGAGGAGGGCCGGGGCGGACCGCTCCCGGCGGGCGCGGGCGCGGGCGCGGATGAGGCTGCTGGGGCCGACGGCGGTGCCGGTGCCGGTGCTGGTTGTGGGGCCGGCGGCGCTGGGGGCGGTGGCGGTGCGGCTTCCGGCGGCGCTGCCGGGGCCGGCTCGGGCGGTGTGGCCGGGGGCGCCTGCTGCGCTTCGGGTGCGGGCGGTGCATGACCCGTCCGGGGCTGTGCCTGATCCGTCCGCCCCGCCTGTCGCGCCGCTTCCTGCCCGTCCGGAGCCGGACCCGCCGGGAGCAGCATGGCACGGGGGCCGTCCAGGGGGTGCCCGAAGCGGATGATCGTGCCAGGGCCGACCGTGCTGAGGGCCACCCGGTGGTCGTCGGCGAAGGTGCCGTTGGTGCTGCCCTCGTCTTCGAGCGTCCAGTGGCCGCCGACCGCCCGCAGGATCGCGTGGTGCCAGGACGTCCGGGCGTCGGCGAGGACGACATCGCTGGTGGGGTCGCGTCCGATGCGATAGACGCGACCCGGGTTCATCACGGTCGCGTCCCCGTTGATCTCGAGGACCAGCTCGGGCGCGACGGGCGCGCCGGGACGCTCTCCCATGCGTTGATCCTAACGTCGCGCGCCGCCGCCCGCCCGGGCGGGCGGAAGGACTCACGGGACGACGCGGGGGCGGTGGAACCCGGCCGGATGGGGGCGCGGGGCGCCGGTATCGTGGGCGGCCGGCCGGGCCGGGGGAGGGGTCGGACCGGGCCCGTCGGGCCCGCACGCCGCGACCGGACGGCGCGCCGACCCGGACGCGCCGACCGGGAGACACCACCGCCCCCACCCGGCACCGCACCCGGCCACGGCCCCGGCCCGCGGCCACGGCCCTGACCCGCGGCCCCGGCCACGGTTCACGCGCACGAGCACGCCCATGACCACGCCCACGCCCATGACCACGACCGCGCAGCAGGAGGAACCCACCCGTGTCCAAAGGTGTCGCCCAGAGCCGTTCCCGTACCCGCGCGGCCCTCCTGCGGGCGGCCCTGGAGACCTTCGCCGAGCACGGGTTCCACGCCACGTCGATCGAGCAGATCTGCGAGCGCGCAGGCTTCACGCGCGGCGCGTACTACTCGAACTTCGCGAGCAAGGAAGAGCTCTTCCTCGCGCTCTTCGACGAGCACGGCGACCGGATCGTGCGGCGCCTCGCCGAGGCGATCGACGCGCTCGGGCCCGAGGACCACACGCCGGAGCGGCTCGCCCGACTCGCCTCGCGGGTCGAGCCGGACGAGCGCGACTGGTACCTGGTCAGCACGGAGTTCACCCTCCACGCCATCCGCGACCGGCAGGCGGCGTGGGTGCTCGCCCGGCACGACGCCCGACTCCGGGCGGAGATCGCCCGGGGCCTCGAACGGGTGCTGAGCCGGGCCGGACGCGAACTCACCGTGGACGCCGACCGGTTCGCCCGGCTGATCGTCGCCCTGCGCGAAGGCGGCCTCGCGCAGAGCTACGTCGAACCCTCCGAGCTCCCGCCAGGAACCCTGGAAGGCGCCTTCCTGGCGCCGCTGCTGGAGTCCGTGACCCGGCCCGCCGCCCCCCGTCCCGACGAGCGGTAGGACCGGTCGGCTCACACCCGCGGAGCCCCGAACCTGGCCAGCAGGTGCCAGACGCGCTTCACGTCCTGCCGGTCGTGCCGCCCCGACTCGGCCGCCTCCTGCACGATCCGCGGGTCCAGCCACCCGTCCACGGCCAGCGCGGCGCCCAGCTCCACGTACCGCGGTCCCCGGAAGTCGGGATGCCGCCGCAGCTCGGCGACGGAAAGCCGGAAGCCGGCGTGCCACTCCACGGCGCAGGGCAGCCTGCGGGCGGCGGCCTCCACCTCCGTGCCGCGGAACGAGGGGTCGAGCACCAGCGCCTCCACGTCCGCGCCGATCTCGACCCGCCCGTGCACCTGCGCCTCGACGTAGTCGTCGAGCGCGTCCTGGCCGTCGGCGAGGGCGAGCTCGATCAGTGCGGCCGCCCGCTCCGCGACGCCGAAGTGCTCGGGCTCCAGGAAGCTGTCCGGATAGCAGAAGGTCGTACGGGCGAGGGTGGCGGGCGTGAGCCGCAGGTGGGCGGAGCCGAACCGGGGCGCGGCCCCGTACGGCCTGCGGCGGTGGTCCAGCGCCCCGTACACCGGCCGCTCGTGCGGCGGGGCGTCGTCGTAGGCGCCGCCGAAGATCCGGCTCTCCCAGCGCCAGCGGTCGCCGCCGGGGCGCGCGGTGAGCCCGCCGTTGCCGGTGCCGGTGACGAACTGCGAGCGGTAGACCCCGTCCTCGGCGAGCCGGTCGAGGAAGGTGGGATGGAAGTTGAGGGTCACGCGAAGGCTGGGGTCGACCGGGCCGCCCGTGGCGCGGGCGGAGACGTGGGCGAGGGCGCGGCGGGGCCGGGGCAAGAGATCCATGGCGCAGTCTGACGCAGGTCGGGACCTTGCGGCAGCCGGTTTTCGCTCGCTACGGTCAGTGCAGAAAGCGCTTGCTGACGGCGGCGCTTGGACTCGGGGACACCGACGGCAGGGGAGTGGCGGCACGTGCGCAGCAGCAAGGGGAGGGACGTCCTCGTCTTCACCCGTACCGCCGGATACCGCCACGACTCGATACCCGCCGGGGCCGCCGCGCTCGCCGGACTCGCCGTCGCGGCCGGGCTCACCGCCGAGACCACCGAGGACCCCGCCGCGTTCGCGCCGGACCGGCTGGACCGGTGTGCCGCCGTCGTGCTCCTCTCCACCACCGGGACCGTCCTCACCGACGCGGGCCGCGCCGCCTTCGAGGCGTACGTGCGGCGCGGCGGCGGTCTCCTCGCCGTCCACGCCGCCGCCAACGCCGAGCCCGACTGGCCCTTCTACGGCGAACTCCTCGGCACCCGCTTCGCCGGTCACCCGCCGCTCCAGCCCGGCACCGTGTGCGTCGACGACCCCGCCCACCCGGCCACCGCCCCGCTGCCCGCACGCTGGTCCTGGACGGACGAGTGGTACGAGTACGCCACCCATCCCCGGGCCTCCGGCGTCCACGTCCTCGCCCGCGCCGACGAGGCCGGCTACCAGGGCGGCACCCTCGGCGCCGACCATCCCCTGGTCTGGTGCCGGGAGGCCGCGCCCGACCGCGGCCGGGTCCTGTTCACCGCCCTCGGCCACGCCACCGAGGCGTACGCCGACCCCGTCTTCCGCGCCCACCTGGCGGGCGCGCTCCAGTGGGTGACCGGCTTCTGACCGGCCGCCGGGCGGTGTGGTGTGCCGTTCGCCGTCACCCCGCCGCCCCGCCCCGATTTGCGGGCCGCGCCCCGCGGCGGAAGGTTGACCGTGGGGGAGCCTGCGGACCGGGGCTCCAGGTCAGGAGGAGACGACATGGCAATCGCCACCGTGAACCCGGCGACCGGCGAGACACTGCGAACGTACGAGGGCCACGGCCCCGCCGAGGTCGAGCGGCGCGTCGACGCCGCCCACGAGGCCTTCCGCCAGTACCGCACCACGTCCTTCGCCGAGCGCGCCCGGCTCATGAAGGCCGCCGCGGCCCTCCTCGACGAGGACGCCGAGGACATCGCCCGCACGATGACCACCGAGATGGGCAAGCCGATCGTCGCCGCCCGCGCCGAGGCGGCCAAGTGCGCCAAGGCCATGCGCTGGTACGCCGAGCACGCCGAGGCACTGCTGGCCGACGAGCACCCCACCGAGCACGACGTCCAGGACTCCGGCGCCGACCTCGCCCGCGTCCACTACCGTCCGCTCGGCCCGGTCCTCGCCGTCATGCCGTGGAACTTCCCGCTGTGGCAGGTGATCCGCTTCGCCGCCCCCGCGCTGATGGCCGGCAACACCGGACTCCTCAAGCACGCCTCCAACGTGCCGCAGACCGCCCTCTACCTCGGAGACCTGTTCCGCCGCGCCGGATTCCCGGCAGGCTGCTTCCAGACGCTCCTCATCGGTTCCGGCGCCGTCGAGGGCGTCCTGCGCGACCCCCGGATCGCCGCCGCGACCCTCACCGGCAGCGAAGGAGCCGGCCGCTCGGTCGCCGCGATCGCCGGCGACGAGGTCAAGAAGACCGTCCTGGAGCTGGGCGGCAGCGACCCGTACATCGTCATGCCCTCCGCCGACCTGCCCCGGGCCGTGAAGACCGCCGTCACCGCCCGCGTGCAGAACAACGGCCAGTCCTGCATCGCCGCCAAGCGCTTCATCGTCCACCAGGACGTCTACGACGACTTCGCCGAGCGCTTCACCGCCGCCATGAACGCCCTCACCGTCGGCGACCCCCTGGACGACGACACCGACGTCGGACCGCTCGCCACCGAGCAGGGCCGCGCCGACCTGGAGGAGCTCGTCGACGACGCCATGGCCAAGGGCGCCACCGCCCTGTGCGGCGGCAGCCGCCCGTCCGAGCTGCCCCGCGGCTGGTTCTACCGTCCCACCGTGCTCACCGGCATCACGCCGCAGATGCGCGTGCACCGCGAGGAGACCTTCGGGCCCGTCGCGACCCTGTACCCGGTCGGCGACATCGAGGAGGCCATCGCCGTCGCCAACGACTCGCCGTTCGGCCTGAGTTCGAACGTCTGGACCCGTCGGGACGAGGACGTCGCCTTCTTCGTCCGGGACCTGGAGGCGGGCGGCGTCTTCGTCAACGGCATGACCGCCTCCCACCCCGCGCTGCCGTTCGGCGGCGTGAAGCGCTCGGGCTACGGCCGCGAGCTCTCCGGCCACGGCATCCGCGAGTTCTGCAACGCCACCACGGTCTGGCAGCGCGCCTGAGACCGGGACCCGCCCGGACCCGCCCGTTCCCGGGCCCGTCCTCGGCCGCCGGGCCCGAAGCTCAGGCCGACCCGGAGCTCAGGCCCGCGTCCAGGCGAGGAGTTCGTCCGCCGGCCAGGTGTTGATCACCCGGTCGGCAGGCACGCCGCACTCCTCCGCCCGCGCGCAGCCGAAGATCTGCCACTCCAGCTGGCCGGGCGCGTGGGCGTCCGTGTCCACCGCGAAGTACACGCCCGCGGCCACCGCCTGCCGCAGCAGCCTGCGCGGCGGATCGCGCCGCTCCGGCCGGCTGTTGATCTCCACCGCCGTACCCGACTCCGCACAGGCCGCGAACACCCGCTCCGCGTCGAACTCCGACTCGGGGCGCAGCCGTCCGCCGCTCACCAGCCGGCCCGTGCAGTGACCGAGCACGTCCATCAGCGGATTGCGCACCGCGCGCTCCATCCGCCGGGTCATCGCCCGCGCGTCCATCCGCAGCTTCGAGTGCACCGAGCCGACCACCACGTCCAGCCGGTCGAGGAGCTCGGGTTCCTGGTCGAGGGAGCCGTCCTCCAGGATGTCGCACTCGATCCCGGTGAGCAGCCGGAACGGCGCCCACTCCTCGTTCAGCCGTGCCACGACGTCCAGTTGCTCCCGCAGACGTTCCGGCGAGAGGCCGCGCGCCACCTTCAGACTCGGCGAATGGTCGGTCAGGACCGTCCACTCGTGACCGAGCCCGGCCGCCGTGCGCCCCATGTCCTCGATGGTGCTGCCGCCGTCGGACCAGTCCGAGTGCACGTGGCAGTCGCCGCGCAGCGCCGCCCGCAGCTCCTCGCCGCCGTCCGCCTCGGGGACCGGGATCTCCCGCTCCAGGTGCTCCAGATACTCCGGCACCCGCCCCGCCAGCGCCTCGCGCACCACGGCCGCCGTCTTCGGGCCGATGCCCTTCACCGCCTCCAGGGTGCCGGCGGCCGTGCGCCGCGCCACCTCCTCCGCGCCGAGCGCGGTCACGGCCGCGGCCGCCGTACGGAAGGCGCGGACGCGGTACGTGGGGGCCTGCGAGCGCTCCAGCAGGAACGCGATCCGCTCCAGCGCCGCCACGGGATCCATCGCCGCACCACCTTTCGTAAACCTGCCGGTCCTCTGCCCGTTCGTGGGCCGGCCCGTCCATCGGTCGGTCCGTCCGTGGGCCGGCCCGTCCGTCACCGCTTCCGTCCGCTCACCCGCCCGCCTCCGTAGGCCCGCCCACCCGTCCGTCACCGCTTCCGTCCGCTCACCCGCCCGCCTCCGTATGCCCGCCCACCCGTCCGTCCGTCAGTTCGGCGTCGGGGCCGAAGCCGAGCCGGCGTTCGGCGCCGGGAGGTCCGAGGGCGGTGGTCCGATCTCGCACCACACCGCCTTGCCCTCGCCGCGCGGTTCCACGCCCCACCGCGAGGCGATGGCGTCCATCAGGAGCAGTCCGCGGCCCGAGGTCGCCGCCTCGCCCGGTGTGCGCCGCCGCGGCCACGCGCTCGACCGGTCCTGCACCGAGAGCCGGACCCGCCGTACCGGCTCGGGCAGCACCTCCAGGGTGAGCACCGCGCCGCCCTCGGTGTGCAGCAGCACGTTGACGAGCAGCTCGCCCGTCAACAGCTCCGCGTCGTCCGCGAGTTCGGACATGCCCCAGTCGACCAGGGCCTGGCCCACCGCGGCCCGCGCGTCCGACAGGCCCTGCGGGTCGGCCTGGTGGATGTACTGGTGGATGCGGGGCGCCTTCGGCGTGCCCGGGTCCGGGCTGCGGCGCAGTACGAGCAGCGCGACGTCGTCGCCGGAGCCCCAGCGTTCCCACAGCCGCTCCGAGAGGTGGTCGGCCAGCGCCTCCGCCTGCGGCGGGCCGCTGCTCACGGCTTCGGCGAGTGCCGCGAAACCCGCCTCGATGTCCGTTCCGGGCTGCTCGACCAGGCCGTCCGTGCACAGCACGAGCGTCTCGCCCGGCACCAGGTCGAGCCGGGTTTCCGGGAACTCCTCGTCGCCGAACACCGTCGCGAGCCCGAGCGGCAGCCCGCCCCGCAGCTTCGGCCGGCCCACCCGGCCGTCCGTGTGGCGGATCAGCGGCCCCAGGTGGCCCGCCCGGACGCCGCGGACCGTGCCGCCGACCAGGTCCACCTGCGCGTACGTGCAGGTCGCGAAGCGGTTGGTGTCCAGCTCGGCGAGGAAGCGGGAGGCCCGGGCCAGGACCGTGGACGGCGCGTGGCCCTCGCCCGCGTACGCCCGCAGCGCGATCCGCAGCTGGCCCATGATCGCGGCGGCGTGGGTGTCGTGGCCCTGCACGTCGCCCACGACCACCCCGACCCGGCCGCGCGGCAGCGGGATCACGTCGTACCAGTCGCCGCCGACCTGCCGCCCGCTCCACGCCGCGTGGTACCGCACGGCGATCTCCCCGCCGGCGATCTGCGGGATCCGGCGCGGCAGCATCGTCGCCTGGAGCCCGGTCGCCAGCTCCCGCTCCTCGTCGAAGAGGATCGCCCGCTGCAGCGACTGCGACACGATCGCCGCGAGTCCGAGCAGCAGATTGCGTTCGTCGGCGTTGAAGTTGCTGCGGCGCCGGTAGAACAGCGCCATGCCGCCCAGGGTGCGGGCCTGCGCCACCAGCGGCAGGTAGCAGGCCGAGCGGAACGGCATCCGGGTCACGTACGGTGCGAGCTCCGGGAAGTCCTGTCCCAGCGTCGCGAACGAGGGCACGAACCGCGGTCGCCCGCTCAGCACCGCCTCCGCCAGCGGCAGCCCCTGGTCGAGCCGCCGGGTGCGGAAGTCGTCGAAGGCCTCGAGCGACTCGCCGCTCAGCGCGATGATGTTGAGCGAGCCGTGCTCCACCAGGCCGAGCGCCAGTCCCTCCGCGCCGAGCCGCGCGAGCCCGCCGGGCCCGGTCAGCGCGGCCGTCACGTCGTCCACGGTCACCGCCCGCGACAGCGCGTGGGTGGTCCGCTCGACGATGGTGGTCTGCACCTCGCGGCGCTTCTCCAGGTCCAGGACGAACGCCGAGTGCGTCACCTCCGCCGTCGCGTCCCGCACGATCCCCACGATCCGGTGCGCCATCCCGCCGCCCCGGCGCAGGATCCGCGCCTGCACGTGCGTCCATTGGGGTGTACCGTCCGGCTGCTCCAGCCGGACGTGCGCCGTGTACGAGGACCTGCCGCCGGTGATGGCGTCGCGGATCACCTGTTCCAGTCGCAACCGCTCCGCCGGGTCGAGCCCGCGCACGAGCGTCGTGGGGCGCCCGTCGAACTCGTGCGGGGAAACACCGAAGACCAGCAGTCCCGCGTCGTCGACATCGATGGTGCCCGTGTCGAGGTCCCAGTCGAAACTGCCGGTACGGTTCATGGCGAGGCGCTCGGTCGGCCCGATCTCGCCGCCGCGCGTGCTCCGCTCGTCATCGGTCATCCCCTCCATTGTCGAACCGGCACCCCGCGCACGCCATGGCGCGGACACCGCCACACGGGTGGATTCGGCAGAATGGGCCGGTGCAGTCCCCGCCTCCGACCTCGCCCCGGCCTCCGTCGTTCCCCGAGCCCCCGTCATCGACCCGGCCTCCGTCGTCACCCGAGCCGTGGTCGTCGCCCCAGCCGCCTTCCCCGGACCAGCGGGCCTCTTCGGACCAGCAGGCCGCCCCGGACCAGCAGGCCTCCCCGCCGTACCGTGTCCTCGGTCCCGCCCGGGCACGCCGTGGCGACGGCGGCCGGGCGGCGCTGAACGGCGCCCGACTGCGCGCCCTGCTCACCGCACTCGCCGCCGCGGGCGGCCGCACCGTCCGCACCGACGCCCTGATCGCCCAGGTGTGGGCCGACGACGCCGACGAGGACCGGGTCGAGGCACTCCAGGCCCTGGTGGGCCGGTTGCGCCGCGCGCTCGGCCGTGACGCCGTCGCCTCCGCGCCCGGCGGCTACCGACTGGCCGCGGGACCCGAGGACATCGACGTGTTCCGCTTCGAACGGCTCGCCGACGAAGGGGTACGGGAGCTGGACGCCGGCCGCCCCGGACCCGCCGCGGCCCTCCTCGACGAGGCCCTCGGCCTCTGGCACGGCCCCGCCCTCGCCGACCTCCCCGGACACGGGACCGACCCGCTCGCCGTACGGGCCGAGGCGCGCCGCGACCGCGCCCGCCGCGACCGGCTCGCGGCCGATATCGCCCTCGGCCGCGCCCAGGACGCCCTCGCCCCGCTCGCCGCCCTCACCGCCGAGCACCCGCTCGACGAACCCCTGCACGCCCTGCGCCTACGCGCCCTGCGCGCCGCCGGGCGGCCCGCCGAGGCCCTGGAGGCGTACGAGACGGTGCGCCGCGCGCTGGCCGACCGCCTCGGCACCGAACCCGGACCCGAACTCAAGACGCTGTACGAGGAGTTGCTGGAAGGGAAGGCGGCGGATGAGCGCGCTGCCCCGGCCTGGCGCCCGGTGGCCGCACCGCCGACCTCCTTCCTGGGCCGTGAGACCGAACTGCGCGATCTGGAGCAGTGGTTGACGGCCGAGGACACGCGGCTCGTCACCCTGACCGGACCCGGAGGCGTCGGCAAGACCCGACTCGCCCTGGAGGTCGCATCGGTGCGGGCGGGAGGCGGCCGAGGTGATGCGGCCCGGGGCGAGGAGGTGCGTGTCGCCGAACTCGCCGCCGTGCGTGAGGAGTCGGACGTCGCCGCCGCTGTCCTCACCGCCGTGGAGGCCCGCGAGACCGCGGTCTGGAGCGGATCCGCGCTCCCGGACGCCGGGTCGCGCGACCCGCTCTCCGTCCTCGTCGAGCACTGCGCCCGCCGTCGGATGCTGCTCGTGCTCGACAACTGCGAGCACGTGGTGGGCGCGGCGGCCGGGTTGACGGCGGCCCTGCTGGCCCGCTGTCCCGGTGTGACCGTGCTCGCGACGAGCCGGGAGCCGCTGGGCGTGCCGGGCGAGGCGCTGTGCCCGCTGGACCCGCTGGCCGACGCGCCGGCGGTCCGCCTGCTCGGCGAGCGCGGCGCCGCCGCGCGGCCCGGTTTCGACGTCGCGGAAGACCCGGAGGCGGCGGCCGAGATCGTGCGCCGACTCGACGGCCTGCCGCTGGCGATCGAACTCGCCGCGGCACGGCTCCGGTTGCTCACGGCCCGGCAGATCGCCGACCGCCTCGACGACCGCTTCCGCCTCCTCACCTCCGGCGCCCGCACCGTGCTGCCGCGCCAGCAGACCCTGCGCGCGGTCGTCGACTGGTCCTGGGACCTCCTGGACGAGGACGAGCGCACCGTGCTCCGCCGCCTCTCGGTGTTCCGCGGCGGCTGCGACCTGGAGGCGGCGGAGGCGGTCTGCGCCGAGCCGGACGGCGCGCGGGGCGTGCCGGGCGCTGCGCGGGACACTCCGGGCGCTGCGGTCGCGTCACCCGGGGCGGCCGAGGGCGCCGGCCCGACCGGGCCCTCGCCCGACGACGTGCTCGACCTGCTCGGCTCCCTCGTCGACAAGTCGCTCGTCGTCGCCGCCCCGGGTGGCGGCGCCGGGGCGGGGCCCGGAAGCGGACCGGGGATGCGCTACCGCCTCCTGGAGACCGTCGCCGAGTACGCCGGACGACGGCTCGACGAGGCCGGGGACCGCGAGGCCACCGAGCGGCGCCACCTCACCCACTACCGTGAGGTCGCCCGGCGCACCGATCCGGAACTCCGCGGCCCGCGGCAGGAGTTCGCCATGCTCCGCCTGGAGGCCGAGCACGACAACGTGCGCGGCGCGCTGCGGACCGCCGTACGCCTCCGGTCCGAGCAGGACGCGCTGTGTCTGGTCCACGCCATGAGCTGGTTCTGGCAGCTGCGCAACCACCAGCACGACGCCCTCACCTGGACGCGGGCGGCGATGGTGCTCGGGCCCGATCCGTTCGCGGAGCCCGTACGGGCCGCCGGGCCGTTCGAGGGGCGGTGCGGCGACGTGCCGCCGCCGTGGTCGGGGGAGCGGTTGTGGGAGGCGCGGCGCGGCGGCCGGCTGCTCGCGCTGGCGACCGAGGGCGGCGGCGGGGCCACCGCCGCGGAGCAGGACGGGACCAGGGCCGTGCTGGAGGCCGTCGTCTCCGCGTACCGCCCCGGTCTCCCGCAGAACTGCCGCCATCCCGGGACCATGTGGTTCTTCGCCCGGCTGATGACGGGACGGTTCGCCGACCTCGACGAGACCCTGGCCGCCCTGGTCGCCGCCACGCGCGAGCACGGCGACGGCTGGGACCTCGCCTTCGCGCTGCTGCTGCGCGCCAGGCTGCTCGGCGGCCAGGAACGGGACGCGGAGGAGGTGCTCGCGCGCTTCGAGGCGACGGGGGACTCGTGGGGCATCGCCGAGGCCCTGGCGGCGCGCGGCGAGACCTACGAGCGGGCCGGCCGCACCGCCGAGGCCGCGGCCGACTTCGCGCGGGCCATGGACGCCGTCGCCCGCCTCGGGGCCCGCTCCCAGGTCCCGGTGTTCAAGGCGCTGCTGGCCGCGGTCCGCCTCCGCACCCCCGAGGTGGCGGAGGACCCGGCGAAGCGGGCGGACGCCGAGCGGATGCTGGAAGAGGCGGCCGAGGAGTCCGGCGCGACGGGCGTCGAGGCCGTGAGCACCGCCCGCCTGCTGCTGGCCCAGCACTACGGCAACACCGGAAGGACCGCACTCGCCCGCGAACAACTCCACCTCATGCAGGCGGACTTCAGCGAGCTGACCCCGGGGCTCTTCCTCGGCATGCTCGACGGACTCGGCGGCTGGCTCGACTGCCTGGACGGCGCGTTCGAGGCGGCCGGCGCCCGACTGGCGCGCGGCGTACGGGAGATGGAGACCCTGGCCTTCCTGGTCGCGCCCTACCTCGTCGTCACCCAGTTCGCCACCGCCGCGTGGGCCCGGGCCGGCTCCGGCGCCGCCGAGGAGGGCGCGCGCCTGCTCGGCGCGTACGACGCCCACCGCGGCGGCCCGGCCGGCGCGGGCATCCGCCCGCTCACCCCCCACACCGAGGCCGCCGTACGCGCCCGCGCCGAAGAAGCCGTCCGCGCCGCTCTGGACCCGCGGACCTTCGGCACCCACTACGAGCGGGGCCGTGCCCTCACGCCGCACGAGGCGGCGGCGCTCGTACGGGGCTGAGCGCGCCGGGATCACAGGAACGGCCATGTGCGAGACTGCGCGCCGAGCACAGGTGGGGAGACATACGAGGAACGAGAGGGGGCGGCGGGTCGTGAGGGGCCGGAGACGGACGCCGGGGCGGTGCATCGGTCTGACGCTGAGCGGCGCTGTCGTGCTCACGACGACGGCGTGCTCGCCGATCGAGCGTCCGCTGGCGGCGGTGTACGTGGACGGGCGGGGCGTCCCGCAGGCGCTGCTGCGCTCGTGCGACGAGGACGGCAGGGTGCGGGCACCGTGGCTGCACGGCGTCGCCGTGCGCACCACGGAAACGGAGGACGGCACGCGACCCGAGGCCTCCGGCACCGAGGACGACACCCGGAACGACAACGGGAACGACACCGAGAACGACAACGGGAACGACACCGGGAACGACTGGATCGGCTGGGAGTCGTCAGGCATGCACAAGGCCGCGGACTTCCCCCTCTTCTCCCCGCCCGCCCACTGGCCGGCCGAGACCCGGGGACCACAGAGCCTGCAGCCGGGGTACCGGTACGACCTCAGGTTCGGCGACCCCGATGACTCCTATGAGTACGCCGGTACGGTGTGGTTCGACGCCGATCGGCTCGCACGGGTCCCGGCCGGCCGGGTTCTGACGCTTGGCGGCGTGATGACGAGGGAAGCGTTCGAGGAAGCCGCGCGGAAGGCCTGCTGACGCCCTCCCGCTGCCGACGCCCCCCTCGGCCTCCTGGTGTCCCCTCGGCCTACGCCTCCCGCGACGCCGGCCGCTCCCGGGCCTCCGCCAGGTCCTCCGGCGTCGGGGCGTCGTCCTGGGTGAGGCGGTGACGCCAGTGGCAGGCGAAGTCGATCGACCGGCGGCCGACACCGCGCTCCTCGACCAGGTGGCGGCGCGGCTCCCGTACGGCCCCCGTCTCGCCGGCCGGCCAGGCGTACGGCTCGCCCTTCGGAAGGTCCCTGGCCGCCCGTACCGCGTCCACGAGGGACAGCCGCCGGACGCGTGCAGCCAGTGCACGGTCAGGGCCCCGGGCCCCCGCGTCGCGGGCCTCTCCCGGGCACCCCCGGCGCCGCCGTGCAGGGGGAAGTCGACGTCCACGGTGCCGGCGGCCCGGTCGTGCGCCCGGAGCGTGTAGCTCCGTATCCAGGGCCGTCGCGATCCAGGGCCCTCGCGCCTCCGGGATCGCGCCGTACCCGCGTACCACCACATCACGTCGCCGTCCGGCTCCGGGGCGGGCAGCTCGGGCTCGGTCTGTCCGGGACGGGGGAAGAACAGCTCCACCTGGGCGTCGGGCCGGGCGAGCGCGTCGCCGACGCGGCCACGGCCCGCCCCGAGGACGGTTCCGACCGGCGCCGGCGTCGCCCGGATGCGGGACGGGGAGCCGGACACGAGAATGGCGAGTGCCACCCGCAGACACGAGGAGGCGGCACATGAACGGTGACACCGAAAAGACGTCCCGGGGGGCGGGGGACACCCCGACGCCCGACAGGCTGCTGCATTCCGGATCGGAGGGGGAGTTCTCGGCCGAGGACGTGTGCCTCGCCTCGGGCCGTGACCTGACTCCGAAGAACCTGGCCTGGGCGGAGCGCCGCATGGCGGAGAAGGGGCGGGCCTCACTCGACGAACTGCTCCCCTGACCGGTCGGGAGCACCGCGGGCGGCCCCCGACCCGGCGGCCGCCCGCACTCGTCACATCCCCGTCCGCGCCGAAGGCCCTCGCACGGGCCTTCCGCATTTATGGAACGCGTTCTACCGTGGCGCCCCACCGCGCGGAGCACCGAGCCACGGGAGACGCCATGCACCTCGAGTACACGCCCGCCCAGCACCGCCTGCGCGCCGAGCTGCGTGCCTACTTCGCCGAGCTGGTTCCCGGGGACGTCCACTCCCGCTACGCCGAGCCGGCCGCCCAGAAGCGCTTCTACCGGGAGACGGTGCGCCGTCTCGGCACCGACGGCTGGCTGGGCGTCGGCTGGCCGACGGAGTACGGCGGGCGCGGGCTGACGCCCATGGAGCAGTTCATCTTCTTCGACGAGGCCGCCCAGGCGGGCGTCCCGCTGCCGCTGATGGCGCTGAACACCGTCGGCCCGACGATCATGCGGTTCGGCACCGACGAGCAGAAGGCGTACTTCCTGCCGAAGATCCTCTCCGGCGAGATCGACTTCGCGATCGGCTACAGCGAGCCCGACGCCGGCACCGACCTCGCGGCCCTGAAGACCCGCGCGGTCCGCGAGGGCGACGAGACCACGGGCCACTACACCGTCAACGGCCAGAAGATCTGGACGACCAACGGCGACACGGCGGACTGGGTGTGGCTCGCCGTCCGCACCGACCCGGCCGCACCGCCGCACAAGGGCATCACCATGCTCCTGGTGCCGACCACGGACCCCGGCTACTCGTGCACGCTCATCAACACCCTCGCCTCGCACGACACGACGGCGAGCTACTACGAGAACATCCGCGTGCCCTGTTCGCGCCGGGTCGGCGAGGAGAACAAGGGCTGGCGGCTGATCACCAACCAGCTCAACCACGAGCGCGTCACCCTGGCCGCCCACGGCACCATGGCCATCCGCGCGCTCCACGACGTCCAGCGCTGGGCGGCCGACACCAAGCTGGCCGACGGCCGCCGCGTCCTCGACCTCGCCTGGGTCCGCCGCACGCTGGCCCGGACGCACACCCGTCTGGACGCGATGAAACTGCTCAACTGGCAGATGGTGAACGCCGTCCAGAACGGCACCCTCACTCCTCAGGACGCGTCCGCCGTCAAGGTCTACGGCTCCGAGGCCCGCCGCGACGCCTACGCCTGGCTGATGGAGATCACCGGCTCGTCGGGCGCCCTCAAGGAGGGCTCCGCCGGCGCCGTCCTCCACGGCGAACTCGAACGCGGCTACCGCTCGGCCGTCATCTTCACCTTCGGCGGCGGCAACAACGAGATCCAGCGCGAGATCATCTCCTGGATCGGCCTCGGCATGCCGAGGGTCCGCCGCTGACGGGTTTGTGAAGAGGCTTTTTACTGAGGCTGAACTCGTGGTGTCGCAGGGGCTGACGGCTGGTCGTCTGCTGCGGTATCACCGGAGGCATGCGGTATCCACAAGGGGGCGGGCTGACCGCCGAACGGCAGCAGTTCCGCGAGGGGTTACGGCTCAAGGCCGCAGAGCGGTTCGCCCAGGGCGAGGCGAGTGCGGTGATCGCCAAGGACCTGCGGGTCAGCGTCCGCTCTGTGCAGCGGTGGCGGCGGACGTGGGATGAGGGCGGTCCGCGGGCTCTGCGGTCGCAGGGGCCGGCGTCGCTGCCGAGGCTAAGCGAGAAGCAGTTCGCTCAGCTGGAGGCGGAGCTTGCCAAGGGGCCAGCCTCGCATGGCTGGGAGGACCAGCGGTGGACGCTGGCGCGGGTCAAGACGGTGATCGGCAGGCGTTTCCACCTGACCTACACGATTCAGGGTGTGCGCAAGCTGCTGGTGCGTAACGGCTGGTCCTGTCAGGTGCCGGCCCGACGCGCGATGGAGCGGGACGACGCGGCGGTGGCCGGATGGGTCAAGGAGGTGTGGCCCTGCGCGGAAGACTCGCGGCGGCGCGCGGAGCCTGGCTCGTCTTCGAGGACGAAGCCGGATTCTCCATGACGCCGCCGCATGCGAAGACCTGGTCCCAGCGCGGCCGGACCCCGGTGGTGCGGGTCCGCGGCCGGTCCCGTAGACGAGTATCGATCGCCGCGCTGACCTGCTACAAACCCGGGCACCGGTCCCGGCTGATCTACCGGCCCCGCCGGGACGACGGCCGACGCGACGGACGCAAGAGCTTCTCCTGGCGCGACTACCGAGACCTGCTGATCGCCGCCCACCAGCAGCTCGGCGGCCCGATCGTGCTCGTCTGGGACAACCTCAACGTCCACAAAGCCGCCGACCTGCGGGAATGGGCGGCAGCCCAGGACTGGCTGACCATCCACTACCTGCCGCCTTACGCACCCGACCTCAACCCCGTCGAAGGGATCTGGTCACTGCTACGGCGCGGCTGGCTCTCCAACGTCGCCTTCAGTACCCCCGAACACCTCGTCCAACGCATCCGACGCGGCCTACGGCACATCCAGTACCGCAGCCACCTCATAGACGGCTGCCTCGCCGAGACCGGTCTGGTCATCAGGCCCGCCTGATCAGCAGCACGACACCACGAGTTCAACCTCAGTA
>NZ_SDOY01000114.1 GCF_004117935.1 Streptomyces roseicoloratus
ACCGGGCCCGGACACGGCCAGGGCGGGGACCGGAGCGAGGCGCCGCCGGGGCGATGCCCGGCCGAACCCGCTGCCCGGGTGCCGCGCGGGCGTGGACGGCGCACCATGAGGACATGGACGGCACCACCGGGTTCGGTGAGCTCAGCGCTCCGGGCCGCGTCGCCGGGCCCGACGAGGGGATCAGCACCGCCGAGCTGGCCCTGGCCGCCCGCAACCACGGACTGCCCCTCGAAGCCCTCCGCTACGACACCAGCCCGCCGGGCCTCCACTACGTCCTCGTCCACTACGACATCCCGGCCACCGACGCCGACACCTGGCGGCTCACCGTCGACGGCCGGGTCGGCCGGCCGCTGTCACTCGGCCTGGCGGAACTCCGCGAGCGACCCGCCGTCACCCACCGCGTCACCCTGGAATGCGCCGGCAACGGCAGGGCCCGGCTCGCCCCCCGGCCCGTCAGCCAGCCCTGGCTCGTCGAGGCCGTCGGCACCGCCGACTGGACCGGCGTCCCCCTGTCCGCCCTGCTCGCCGAGGCCGGCGCCGACGAGGAGGGAGCCGGCGACGTCGTGTTCACCGGCGCCGACCACGGCGTCGAGCGCGGCACCGAGCAGGACTACCGCCGCGCCCTGCCGCTCCCGCACGCCGCCGACCCGGCCCGCGACGTCCTCGTCGCGTACGCGATGAACGGCGCCCCGCTGCCGCCCCAGCACGGCAGTCCGCTGCGCCTGGTCGTACCGGGCTGGTACGGGATGGCCTCGGTGAAGTGGCTGCGCGCGGTCACCGTCACCGACAGCCCCTTCACGGGATTCCAGCAGACCGCCGCCTACCGCTTCCGGCAGCGCGCGGACGAGCCCGGCGAGCCCGTCACCGTCATCGCGCCGCGCGCCCTGATGATCCCGCCCGGCTTCCCCGACTTCATGACCCGCGCCCGGGTCGTCCGGCCCGGCCCGGTGCCCCTCACCGGCCGCGCCTGGTCGGGACACGCGCCCGTGGTCCGCGTCGAGCTCAGCGACGACGGCGAGGAGAGCTGGACCGACACCGAGGTCACCGCCGATCCCGGCCGTCCCTGGGCCTGGGCGGCCTGGCACACCACCTGGACGGCGACGCCCGGCACGCACCGGCTCACCGTCCGCGCCACCGACGCCGCCGGCCACACCCAGCCGCTCACGGCTCCCTGGAACCGGGGCGGATTCGGCAACAACCTGGTCCAGCGCGTCGAGGTGCACTGCGTGCGGTAGGCACCCCGGGCCGTGCACGTGCGCCAGGGCCCCCGCCCGGTACCCGTACCGGCATCCGGCGCCCGGCACCCGTACGCGTACCCGTGCCCGTGCCCCGGGCCGTGCCCCCGTCCACGCCCCTCCGCCGCCTTGGGGCTTCGGCGGCACCCGCGGCGCCGGGCCGGCCCCACCGCCCGCCCCGGTCCCTGACGGGCCCGGGTTAGAGTCGTTCGCGGACGTCCGCCGCACACCACCGCACGACCGAGGAGCATTCCGTGACCGACCCGGAGACCACCGCCCTGCAGCAGCAGATCGCCCGGGAGCTGGAGGTCTCCGAGACCTTCGACCCGCGCGCGGAGATCGAGCGACGGGTGGCCTTCCTCGCGGAGCGCCTCACCTCCACCGGGCTGCGCTGCCTGGTCCTCGGCATCAGCGGCGGCGTCGACTCCACCACCACCGGCCGGCTCTGCCAGCTCGCCGTCGAGCGGGCCCGCGCCGCCGGCCACGACGCCACCTTCTACGCCATGCGCCTGCCGTACGGCGTCCAGGCGGACGAGCACGACGCCCAGCTCGCCCTCGACTTCATCCGCGCCGACCAGGTCCTCACGGTCGACATCAAGCCGGCCGGCGACGCCGCCCTCGACGCGAGCGTGGCCGCGGGCGTTGCCTTCCGCGACGCGCACCACCAGGACTTCGTGCACGGCAACATCAAGGCCCGGCAGCGGATGATCGCCCAGTACGCCGTCGCCGGCGCGTACGACGGGCTCGTCGTCGGCACCGACCACGCGGCCGAGGCGGTCTCCGGCTTCTTCACCAAGTACGGCGACGGCGCCGCCGACGTCGTGCCGCTCACCGGCCTGACCAAGCGCCGCGTGCGTGCCGTCGCCGCCGAGCTCGGCGCGCCCTCCGAGCTGGTCTGGAAGACGCCGACGGCCGACCTGGAGACCCTGGACCCGGGCAAGCCCGACGAGGACGCCCTCGGCGTCACGTACGACGAGATCGACGACTTCCTGGAGGGCAAGCCGGTCGGCGAGGCCGCCTTCGAGGCCATCGTCCGCCGCTACCGGCTCACCGACCACAAGCGCCGCCTGCCGATCGCGCCCTGATCCCGGTCCCGTACCCCCGGCCGGCCGATCGCGGCCCGAGCCCGTCCGGCCGTTCCGGCCGTCCGCGGCCGCCCGTCACCCCCGGGTGACGGGCGGGGGACCATCCGGCGGTTTCCGCGTGGCGGGGGCGGCCGGGGCCGCGGGCGGTGGTGTGCCCTGAGGTGACGTCAGCGGACGTACCACCGAAGGGAGAACCCCCGTGTTGTTCGGCAGCACCCCGGCATTCAGCAGCTTCTCGGTCGACGATCTCGACGCGGCCCGCGCCTTCTACGGCGACACGCTCGGCCTCCAGGTGAGCGAGGAGGGCTCCGGCGACATGCGGATGCTGTTCCTCACCCTCGCCGGCGGCGCGAGGATCCTGGTCTACCCGAAGGGCGACGAGCACAGCCCGGCCGGGTTCACGGTGCTCAACTTCCAGGTCGACGACATCGACGCCGCCGTCGACGCCCTGAAGGACAAGGGCGTCGAGATGCAGCGCTACCCGGGCTTCACGCCCGACGACAAGGGCGTCCACCGCGACACGCGGGGTCCGGCCATCGCGTGGTTCACCGACCCGGCGAAGAACGTCATCGCGGTGCTCCAGAACTGACCCGGCCCCGGGAACGCGGCCCGTGCGGCGACGCACCCCCGCCCTGTGGTCCACTGACCCGGCGGGGGTGCGGCACACGGGTGTCGGACCCGGCCGTCGGACACGGGTGTGGGGCGCGGGAGCCGGACACCGGACGGTGTCGCGCGCCCCGGCGTCACGAACAGAGCAGAGAGCCTTGTCCACGTACCGCCAGCCCGGACTCGTCCTCACCGACCACCGCTTCACCGTCCCCCTCGACCACGATCGTCCCGGCGGCGAGACGATCGAGCTCTACGGACGCGAGGTCGTCGCGAGCGACCGGGCCCACCGGCCCGACCTGCCGTGGCTGCTGTACCTGGAGGGCGGACCGGGCTTCGGCGCCCGCCGGTTCACCGGACCGCAGGCCTGGCTGGGCAGGGCCGTGCAGGAGTTCCGCGTCCTCCTCCTCGACCAGCGCGGCACCGGGCACTCCACCCCGGCCAACCGGCAGACCCTGCCGCTGCGCGGCACCCCGGCGGAACAGGCCGCCTACCTCGCCCACTTCCGCGCCGACTCCATCGTCCGGGACTGCGAGCTGCTGCGCCGCCGCCTCACCGGCGGTGCCCCCTGGACCGTCCTCGGCCAGAGCTTCGGCGGCTTCTGCGCCACCCACTACCTGTCCACCGCGCCCGAGGGTCTGGCCACCGTCCTGATCACCGGTGGCCTGCCGTCGCTGCACGCCGGCGCCGACGAGGTCTACCGCGCCGCGTACCCGAGGATCCGGCGCAAGAACGAGGCCCACTACGCCCGCTACCCCGACGACGTCGAGCGGGTCCGCCGGATCGCCGCCCACCTTCACGAGCACGAGGTCCCCCTGCCCGGCGGCGGCACGCTCACGCCCGAGGCCTTCCAGTCCCTCGGCATCCTCCTCGGCGGCGGCAACGGCAGCCACCAGCTCCACCTGCTCCTGGAGGAGGCCTTCGTCCCCACCCCGGCCGGACCCGCGCTCTCCGACGCCTTCCTCGAATCCGTGCGGACCCACCTCTCGTTCGCCGGACACCCCTTGTACGCGGTGCTCCACGAGGTCATCTACGCCCAGGGCCCGAGCCGTGGCCACGGCCCCACCGACTGGGCCGCCGAGCGCGTGCGGGCCGAGTTCCCCGAGTTCGACGCGGCGAAGGCGCTCACCGGCGGCGGGCCCGTCCTCCTCACCGGCGAGAGCATCCACCCCTGGCACTTCACCACCGACCCGGCGCTGCGCCCGCTGCGCGAGACCGCCGGACACCTCGCCGCCCGCGCCGACTGGGCGCCGCTCTACGACCCGGCACGGCTCGCCGTCAACGCGGTGCCGGTCGCCGCGGCCGTCTACCACGACGACATGTACGTGGACACGACCCACTCCCTGGAGACCGCGCGGGCGATCCGGGGCCTGCGCACCTGGGTCACCGACGAGTTCGAGCACGACGGCGTACGCGCCGGCGGCCCGCGCGTCCTGGACCGGCTCCTCGCGCTCGTCCGCGACGAGCTCTGACCCCGGTGAACCCGGCGACCCCGGTGACCCCGGTGTGCGGGCCGCCCGTCGACCCCTGACCGCCGCCCTTCGACCGCCGTCCGCCGTCCGGGTGCCGTGGCCGGGCTCTGCTCGTATCCTGCGTTCGTGCTCGAGAATTCCGAACAGCCCCCGCAGCTGGCCGAGATGCCCTCCGACTGGCAGCGCGCCCTCGCCGTCGTCGCCCACCCCGACGACCTGGAGTACGGCTGCGCGGCCGCCGTCGCCCGCTGGACCGACGAGGGCAAGGAGGTCGCCTACCTCCTCGTCACCCGAGGAGAGGCGGGCATCGACTCGCTCGACCCCGCCACCTGCGGACCCCTGCGTGAACGGGAACAGCGGGACAGCGCGGCGGTCGTGGGCGTGGAGACCGTGGAGTTCCTCGATCACGCGGACGGCGTGATCGAGTACGGCCTCGGGCTGCGCCGCGACATCGCCGCCGCGATCCGCCGCCACCGGCCCGAGCTCGTCATCACCCTCAACCACCGCGACACCTGGGGCCCGGCGCCCGGCGGCTTCTGGAACACGCCCGACCACCGGGCCGTCGGCCGCGCCACCCTGGACGCGGCGGCGGACGCCGGCAACCGCTGGATCTTCCCCGAGCTGACCGAGCAGGGCCTGGAACCGTGGAACGGCGTGCGCTGGGTGGCGGTGGCCGGCTCCCACCTGCCGACCCACGCGGTCGACGCGGGCCCGGGTCTGGACCGCGCGGTGCTCTCGCTGCGGGCCCACCGCACGTACATCGAGGCGCTGACGGAGCAGGACGTGGAGGAGTACTGCCGGTCGTTCGTCGCGGAGTCGACCGGCCGAGCCGCCGACCGCTTCGGCGGGCGACCGGCGGTGGCCTTCGAGGTGTACCCGCGCTAGGGATCGTCGTCGGGCACCCCTGGGCTCCCCGGCCCTTCGGACACCGGCCCCGGACCCAGGCGTCGGACGCCCCGCGTCAGTCCAGCCAGACGTCCCACCACTGCTGCGACTGGAAGTTCTTCTGCCACAGCTGGACGCGGGCGCCGTTGCCCCGGACGTTCGCGTCGCGGTCCATGACGATGTTGCCGCCGCCGTAGAAGCGGGCGTTGTAGATCGCGCGGTCGCCTTCCGGGTGGGACCAGCTCTGGTGCGGGGTGTTGTTGCAGTCCCAGATCTGCAGCTTGGTGCCGTTACGGCCACCGCCGTTGAGATCGGCGTCCAGACATTTGCCGGGGAAGCGGTAGCTCTCCAGCGCGCCGTTGTTCCAGAGGTACCAGCGTTGCTGGTTGGTGCCGTTGCACTCCCAAACCTGGACGACCGTGCCGTTGGCGCCGCCGTTCGCGTCGACGTCCAGACACTGGGTGGTGAGGCGGTTCGCGAAGTCGTTGGTGATCCGCACGGGCATGTTCAGCAACCGCTGCGGCGCGGGCGCGGCCAGGCCCGGGGCGGGCGCGGTCCAGTACACGGGCCGTGGGGCAGCGGCAGGCGCGGGCTCGGGTGCGGACCGGGTCTGCGCGCTCACTGTGGAGGTGCCGGCCAGGGCGGTGGCGAAGGCGACGGCTGTCACCGCGAGCCAACGGGTGGCGCGGGGCATGTCTTCTCCCTGCTGCTCGGTGGTCGTAGAGGTCGACTCCCGTACGAGCCCACCCCAGCACGGAACCGCGAGCCCGCGTGAGCCCCGATCGGGCCAAGGTGGGCAGGACGAATGAGGCGTCCGGGAGAGCAGCCGGAGACGGCGCCGCGTGTCATCTGCGGCTGTCTCAGCGGCCGGCGCCTCCAGATGCCGACGAGCGGGGCCCGGCCGGCGCGGCGTCAGGTCGGTTCGCCGGCAGGCGGCGACCGGCGGAACCCGGTCCGCTGGGCAGGAAGTGCCGGATGAAGATCGCTCTTGCTCCGGATCGTGGCCGCCTCATCGGCCACGATCCGGAGGAGGCGGCCCCGGCCGGTCCGTCCTGCGGCGTCGCCGGGGCCGGTTCACATGCCCGGAGCGGGCTTCAGGACCGCGAAGGGCGCGCCGAACGGGTCCGCGAACCAGGCGATGCGGCCGACGTCCGGGACGTCCGCCGGCGGCATCAGGACCGAGCCGCCGCTCTCCTGGACCGTGGTGGACGTCGTGTCGGGGTCCGCCACCATGAAGTACGGGATCCAGCGGGCCTTGTCCGCTCCCGCCTGGAGCGGCGCCGCGCCGCCGAACGAGGCGTCCTTCGGGTCGCCCTCGGCCGTCGAGATGACCCGGTAGGTCATGGCCGGGGTTTCCCTCTCCTCCCAGCGCCAGCCGAAGAGCGCGCGGTAGAAGGCGAGCGTGGCCTCCGGGTCGACGGTGTGCAGCTCGACCCACAGCAGGGTGTTGTGCTCCGAGGTCCGTTCGAGCCCCTTGATCCTGCCCGGCTCCCACACGGCGAACTGCGCGCCGCCCCGGTCGGTCAGCGCCGCCATCCGGCCCGCGTCCATGACGTCGAAGGCGGCGAGCCGCACCGTGCCGCCGTTCTCCTCGGCCGCGTGCGCGGTCGCCTCGGCGTCTGGCGTCTGGAAGTAGACGGTCCAGGCGCTGCTCGCGCCCTCCTCGGTGAGCGGCCCGAGCGCGGCGACCGTCCGGCCGTCCTGCTGGAAGAAGCCGTAGCCGCCGGCGTCGGGGCCGGCGGAGACGAAGTCCCAGCCGAAGACCCGGCCGTAGAACACGGCGGCGGCGTCCGTGTCGGGGCTGCCGAGGTCGAGCCAGTCGGGCGAGCCGGTGGTGAAGTCCGTACCGAGCATGGAGGTGAGTCCCGTCCTTCCGGTGGGCAGGCCGTGCCGTGACGGCGGGCGGCCAGGGTTTCCGGCCACCTTGGCCGATCCTTGCCGCCGGGCCCGGTCCACGCGGCGCCGCCCGCAGGGTTTCATCCGCACGGCGCAGCGCGCCGGGCCCGACCGCACACCTCTCAGGCCGTCGCCGTCGTCACCGCCGCTGCCCTGCGGTCGAGGTCCGCCATCAGCAGGTCGCCGTTGACCATGGCCGCCGCCCGGTAGCCGCCGCTCGCCGCGTTCACCACCTGCTCGTGCGCGCCGATCACGTTCCCGGCCGCCCAGACGCCCGGGACGCTCGTGCGGCCGGTCTCGTCGACCGCGACGAAGGTGCCGAACGGCGTCTCGCGCGTCGCCGCGCCGAGTGCCGTCAGCAGTCCGTCACGGGGCACCGTCCTGGGCCCGGCGAACACCACCTCGCGGGCCACGACCCGCCCGTCCGCCATCCGTACGCCCGTGATCCGGTCCTCCTCGACCACCAGCCCGGCGACCTCGCCCGGCACGACCGTCACACCGGCCGCCGCCAGCCGCGCCGTGTCCTCGGCCGAGGGCTCCGGGGCGGTGTGCAGGAAGAGGGTCACGTCGGACGACCACTGCGAGACCATCAGCGCCTGGTGCGCGGGCATCACCGGGTGCGCGATCACGCCGAAGGCCCGGTCCCGCACCTCCCAGCCGTGGCAGTACGGGCAGTGGATCACGTCGCGGCCCCAGCGCTCGGCCAGCCCGTCGATCTCCGGCAGCTCGTCGACCAGACCGGTGGTCACGATCACCCGGCGCGCCCGGACCGTCCGCCCGTCCGCCAGCCGCAGCGAGAAGGCAGGGTCCGCGCCGCCTCCCGCGACGTTCTGCGCGCCGTGCGCCTCCGGTGTCACAGCCGTGACCAGGCCCTTCGTCCCGTCCACTCCGTACGCGGCGATCTCCCGCCGCCCGGCGGCGAGGAAGTCCGCAGGACTCATGCCGTCCAGACCGAGGTAGCCCTGCATGTGGGCGGCGGGCGCGTTGCGCGGTTCGCCCGCGTCGATCACCAGCGTGCTGCGCCGGGCCCGGCCGAGGACCAGGGCCGCGCTCAGGCCGGCCGCCCCGCCGCCGACCACCACCACCTCGTAGTCGCTTCGTACGTCCAGGGACCTTCCGGCGATGCCGTCGTTGTTCTCGTTCATGCCGCGAGCGTCGCTCGCCCGCGTCGGGTTGACAAACGAAGTTGCCGTTTCTGCAATGGGGCGATGACCGAAGACGAACGCATCGACGCCGTGCTCACCGAGGTCGGACCCCGGCTCCGCCGCATCCGCCGGGACCGCGGAGCCACCCTCGCCGAGCTCTCCGCCGCCACCGGCATCTCGGTGAGCACGCTCTCGCGCCTGGAGTCCGGACAGCGCAAGCCCAGCCTCGAACTGCTGCTGCCGATCGCCCGCGCCCACCAGGTGCCGCTGGACGAGCTGGTCGGCGCCCCGCCGGTGGGCGACCCGCGCGTCAAGGCCCGGCCGATCGTCCGGCACGGCCGCACGATGTACCCGCTGACCCGTCAGCCCGGCGGGCTCCAGGCGTACAAGGTGGTCCAGGAACCCGGCTCCGAGACGCCGGATCCGCGGGTCCACGAGGGGTATGAGTGGCTGTACGTGCTGTCCGGTCGGCTGCGGCTCGTGCTCGGCGAGCACGACGTGGTGCTCGGAGCCGGCGAGGCGGCCGAGTTCGACACCCGGGTGCCGCACTGGTTCGGACCGGCGGGGGACCGGCGGGTGGAGTTCCTCAGCCTGTTCGGGCCGCAGGGGGAGCGCATGCACGTACGGGCGCGCCCGAAGAGCTCCTGAGGGGCCGTCGGGCGTCGGGCGGGCCGGCGGTCAGGCCGGCCGAGGACGGTCCGGCCGCCGCTCGTCCCGTCCACGACCGTCCGTCCACGATCGTCCGGCCGGGGTCGCCGGGCCGGGGGCCGCCGGGTCGAGGGCCGCCGGGTCGAGGGTCGCCGTGACGGGCGAACGCCCGGACCGGCGGCCCCGAGTTCACGCCTTCCCGGCGTCCGCCAGCCCGTCCAGTTCGCGCATCGCCTCCGCGTGCGCGCTCATCCGGCTGCTCACCGTGCCGATCGTGAAGAGCGTCGTGCCGACCACGGCGACGGGCACGGACAGGCCGAGTATCAGCACGGCCTCCGGCCAGTCCCGCTCGTTCGCGCACGTATCGCCGTTCTGCAGGCCGTCGTTGGCGGTGCCGGACTCGGTCAGCAGCCGGGGCTTGCAGTCGTGGGTGCTGCGGCCGCTCACGCTCTCGGCCTGGTACGGCGTGATCAGCAGCAGGACGCACCAGATCCACAGCATCGTCGCCACGGCCAGCAGGGTCGCGCCCCAGGCGCCCACGCGCCGGGCCTTGTCGCGGAAGTCGAGGTCGTACACACGTGATCGCATGGCGGACGAATCTAGCAGCGGCGGAAAGAGCACTCGCGCGGCTGGTTCCCTGGAGCCAAGCGACCGCTTAGTATGCCGTCGACCACGCAGGACGGACGACGGCACTGGAGGCTCCGGATGCAGGCATGGCGAGTGCACGAGAACGGCGAACCGGGCGAGGTGATGCAGCTCGACGAGACCGACCGGCCCGTGCCCGGTGCGGGTCAGGTGCTGCTCAAGGTGCGCGCCACCGGCCTCAACTTCCCCGACGCGCTGCTGTGCCGCGGCCAGTACCAGGTGCGCCCGCCGCTGCCCTTCACTCCCGGCGTCGAGGTGTGCGCCGAGACCGAGGACGGCCGCCGGGTGATCGCGACGCCCGCCCTGCCGTACGGGGGACTCGCCGAGTACGCGGTGGCCGACGCGTCCGCGTTGCTTCCGGCGCCCGAGGCGCTGGACGACGCCGAGGCCGCCGCCCTCCACATCGGCTACCAGACCGGCTGGTTCGGCCTGCACCGCAGGGCCGCCCTGAAGGAGGGCGAGACCCTGCTGGTGCACGCCGCCGCGGGCGGCGTCGGCAGCGCCGCCGTCCAGCTCGGCAAGGCCGCCGGCGCCACCGTCATCGGCGTGGTCGGCGGCGCCGACAAGGCCGCCGCCGCCCGCGAACTCGGCTGCGACACCGTCGTGGACCGGCACGCCGAGGACGTCGTCGCCGCCGTCAAGGAGGCCACCGCGGGCCGCGGCGCCGACGTGATCTACGACCCGGTCGGCGGCGCGGCCTACCGGCAGTCGGCCAAGCTCGTCGCCTTCGAGGGCCGGATCGTGGTCGTCGGCTTCGCCAGCGGCAGCATTCCCAGCCCTGCCCTCAACCACGCCCTGGTGAAGAACTACTCGATCGTCGGCCTCCACTGGGGCCTCTACAACCTCAAGGACCCGGCCGCCGTCCTGCGCTGCCACGAGACCCTCACCGAACTGGCCGCCAAGGGCCTGATCAAGCCGTACGTGAGCGAGCGCGTGCCGTTCGCGGACGCGGCCGACGCCGTGCAGCGGCTCTCCGAGGGCGTCACCACCGGCCGTCTCGTCGTCCTGCCGGAAGGGGCACGGGCATGACGGAGACCCCGCTCGACGCCGCCCGGCTCGTCGACCGCACCCGCCGGCTGCTCGCCGAGCATCCGCCCGCGACCACCGACCGCACCGCGTTCCTGCGCGCCCGCTTCGACGCCGGGCTCGCCTGGGTGCACTACCCGGCCGGCCTCGGCGGCCTCGGCGCCCCGCGCGCCCTGCAGGCCGTCGTCGACGCCGAACTCGCCGCCGCCGGCGCCCCCGACAACGATCCCCGCCGGATCGGCATCGGTCTCGGCATGGCCGCCCCGACCCTGCTCGCCTACGGCTCCGAGGAGGTCAAGGAACGCTTCCTGAAGCCGCTGTGGGTCGGCGAGGAGGTCTGGTGCCAGCTGTTCAGCGAGCCCGGTGCCGGCTCCGACCTCGCCGCACTCGGCACCCGGGCGGTCCGCGACGGCGACGAGTGGGTCGTCAACGGGCAGAAGGTGTGGACCTCCAGCGCCCATCTGGCCCGCTGGGCGATCCTCCTCGCCCGCACCGACCCCGACGTGCCCAAGCACCGGGGCATCACCTACTTCGTCTGCGACATGACCGACCCGGGCGTCGAGGTCAGGCCGCTGCGCCAGATCACCGGCGAGGCCGAGTTCAACGAGGTCTTCCTGACCGGCGTCCGCATCCCCGACGCCCACCGCCTCGGCGAGGTCGGCGACGGCTGGCGGGTCGCGCAGACCACCCTCATGAACGAGCGGGTCTCCATCGGCGGCGCCAGGATCCCCCGCGAGGGCGGCATGATCGGCAAGGCGGCCGAGACCTGGCGGGCCCGCCCCGATCTGCGCACCCACGACCTGCACCGCCGGCTGCTCGACCTGTGGGTGGACGCCGAGGTGGCCCGGCTCACCGGCGAACGGCTGCGCCAGCAGCTCGTCGCCGGCCAGCCGGGCCCCGAAGGCAGCGCCATGAAGCTCGGATTCGCCCGGCTCAACCAGGCCATCAGCTCCCTGGAGGTCGAACTCCTCGGAGACGAGGGGCTGTTGTACGGGGACTGGGCGATGGTCCGGCCGGACCTGGTCGACTTCACCGGCCGTGACGCCGGCTACCGCTATCTGCGCGCCAAGGGCAACTCGATCGAGGGCGGCACCACCGAGGTGCTGCTCAACATCGTGGCCGAGCGGGTCCTGGGCCTGCCGCCCGAGCCCCGCAACGACAAGGACGTCGCCTGGAAGGACCTCGCCCGATGACGCGACAGCCGGACCTGCTCTACTCCGAGACCGAGGACGACCTGCGGGCCGCGGTCCGCTCGCTGCTCGCCGACCGGGCGGACGCCCAGGCGGTGCTCGGCCGGATCGAGGGCGAGGACCCGTACCTCCCCGGACTCTGGGAGGCGCTGGCGGGCGGCATCGGCGCCGCCGGGCTGCTCGTCCCGGAGAAGCTCGGCGGCCACGGCGCGAGCCACCGCGAGGCGGCCGTGGTCCTGGAGGAGCTCGGCCGGGCGGTCACCCCGGCGCCGTACCTCACCAGTGCGGTCGTGGCGACCGCGACGCTGCTGGCGCTCGGCGCCGACGGCGGCCGGACGGCCGACCTGCTCGCCGGGCTCGCGAGCGGCGAGCGCGTCGCCGTGCTCGCGGTGCCGTTCGCCACCGCGCCGGGCACGGTGACCGACCCCGTCCGCCGCGTCCCCGCCGTCGCGGACGCCGCCGCGGCCGACGTCCTCCTCGTCCCGCGCGCCGACGGGCTGTACGCCGTCGACGCGGCCGACGTCGTGCTCACCCGGCAGTCCTCGCTCGACCTCACCCGCCCGCTGGCCGTGGTCGACGCGAGCGGCGCCGCGGGCGTCCGGCTCGCGGGCGCCGAGGCCGGGCGCGCCGCGGTCGGACAGGGGCTGCTCGCGGGCGCCGGGCTGCTCGCCTCCGAGCAGCTGGGGATCGCCGAGTGGTGTCTGGAGGAGACCGTCCGGCACACCGGGGAGCGCCACCAGTTCAACCGGCCGGTCGGCTCCTTCCAGGCGCTGAAGCACCGGATGGCGCAGCTCTGGCTGGAGCTCGTGGGTGCCAGGGCGGCGGCCCGCGCGGCCGCCGACGCGCTCGCGACGGGGGCTCCGGACGCCGCGCTGACCGTGGCCGTCGCGCAGGCCTACTGCTCGAAGGCGGCCGTGCACGCGGCGGAGGAGTGCGTGCAGCTGCACGGCGGCATCGGCATGACCTGGGAGCACCCGGCGCACCTGGCCCTCAAGCGGGCCAAGTCCGACGCGATCGCCCTGGGTTCGGCGGGCCGGCACCAGGACACGGTCGCCGACCTGGTCGATCTGCCCGCGCCGAGGTGAGCGTCCGGAACCCCGGTGACGCCCCTCGGTAAGGGGCCCATGCGTCCGCACCCCTCTACATACTGTTTAATTGCGAGGTCTTCGCAATAACGGTTGATCTTCAAAAGGGGTGTGGACACCATGGCCAGGACGGCCGCCCGACCGGTCCGACGCGCATCCGCCGCCATACTCGCCGGGGCCGTCGCCCTCACGGCCGCGGCCTGCTCGAACCCCGGCGGCGGCGCCGGATCCGGCGGCCCCCGGGACTCCGTCGTCGTCGGCATCGCCTTCGAGCCCGAGACCCTGAGCCCCCTCCTCGGCTACGGCAAGGACGGCAACTCCAAGATCTTCGACGGGCTCCTCGCCCTGGACGCCGGCATGAAGCTGCGCCCCGCGCTCGCCGCCGCGCTGCCCACCGTCAGCCCCGACGGTCTCACGTACACCTACAAGCTGCGCCGCGGCGTGACCTTCAGCGACGGAAAGCCCTTCACGGCCAAGGACGTCGTCTTCACCTACCGGACGATCCTCGACCCCAGGACCAACAACCCCTCGCGCACCGAACTCGACGCCCTCGGGGACGTCCGGGCCACCGCCGACGACACCGTCGTGTTCACCCTCAAGTACCCCTACGCGCCCTTCGCGGAGCGCACCGTCCTCGCCATCGCCCCCGAGCACGTCGCCGGCCGGCAGGACGTCAACACCGGCTCCTTCACCACCCGGCCGGTCGGCACCGGCCCGTACCTCCTCACCGGCTGGTCCAGGGGCGAGAAGCTCACCTTCCAGGCCAACCCGCGCTACTGGGGCGGCGCCCCGGCCGTGAAGAAGCTCACCATGGCCGTCGTCAAGGACGACGACGTGCGCGCCACCCGACTGCGCGCCGGCGACCTCGACGCCGCGATCCTGCCGCCCAACCTCGCCGCCGGCTTCGCCCACGACAAGGCGAAGAAGACCTACACCGCCACGACCTACGACTACCGCACGGTCACCCTGCCCACCCACAACCGCGTCGCAGGCGACCCGGCCGTCCGCCGCGCGCTCGACATCGCCGTCGACCGGCAGACCATGGTCGACAAGATCCTCGAAGGCGCGGGCAGGCCCGCCTACGGGCCCGTGCCCACCGACAGCCCCTGGTTCGCCCGGGGCACCGAACGCCGCCACGACCTCGCCGGAGCGCGGAAGATCCTCGACGAGGCCGGCTGGAAGCCCGGGCCCGACGGCGTCCGCGTCAGGAACGGCGTTCGCGCCGCCTTCCCGCTCTGGTACCTCTCCGGCGACCGGCTCCGCCAGGACCACGCCCTCGCCTACGCCTCCGACGCCAAGAAGGCCGGCATCGAGATCACCACCCAGGCCGGCACCTGGGAGGTCATCGAACCGCGGATGAAGACGGACGCCGTGCTCGCCGGCGGCGGCTCGCCCGGCGACCCCGATTTCGACCAGTACCTGCTCCTGAAGTCCACCCTCGGCGGCGACGGCTTCAACAACATGGCCTGGTACGACGACAAGACCGTCGACCGTGCCCTGGAGGACGGCCGCCGGACCGCCGACCCGGCGAAGCGCAAGGCCGCGTACGACACCGTCCAGCGCCGGCTCGTCCAGAACCCCGGCTACACCTTCCTCACCCACATCGACCACCTCTACGTCGTCGACGACCGCTGGGAGACCGCGAACGGCGGCCTCACCACCCAGGTCGAACCGCACGACCACGGCCTCGGCTCCGGCCCCTGGTGGAACATCGAGGCCTGGAAGCCGAAGAACGCCCCGGACGGGCAGCCCCAGAGCGGCGGAACGAGCACCGGATGAGCCGCCGCCTCCCCTGGGCGGCCATGGCACGCATGACGGGACGGCGGACCCTGGCCGCCGTCCCCGTCCTCCTCGGCGTCACCCTCGCGGTCTTCGCCGTCGCCGCGGCCTCCCCGTTCGACCCGGTCAAGGCCTACGCGGGCACCGCGGGCCTCACCGCCTCGCAGGAGAACCTCGACCAGCTCCGCGCCAACCTCGGCGTCGACCGGCCCTGGCCCGCCCAGTGGTGGGACTGGCTCACCCGGGCCCTCCAGGGCGACCTCGGCGACTCCGGCGTCATGCGGCAGCCCGTCGCCGACGTCGTCGCCGAGCGGCTCGGCTGGTCCGCGCTGCTCGCCGCCACCGCCTTCCTCGTCGCCATCGCCCTCGGCACCGGCCTCGGCGTGCTCGCCGGACGCCGCCGCGGCGGCCTCCTCGACCGGGCCGTCAGCTCCCTCGCGTACACCCTCGAAGCCGCGCCCGCGTTCTGGCTCGGCCTGCTCGCCGTCTGGTTCTTCGCCCTGAAGCTCGGCGCGCTGCCGGCCGGCGGCCTCACCGACACCGCCAGCGACACCGTCACCGCCGGCCAGGTCGCCACGCACCTCGTCCTGCCCGCCCTGGTCCTCGGCATCTCCCAGCTGCCCTGGTTCTTCCTGTACGTGCGCCAGGGCGTCGGCGACGCCCTGGAGGAGGACCCGGTACGCGGCGCCCGCGCCCGCGGCCTCTCCGAACGCACCGTCCTCACCGGCCACGCCCTGCGCTCCGGCCTGCTGCCCGTCCTCACCCTCGTCGGCTCCCGCGTGCCCGAACTCATCACCGGAGCCCTGCTCGTGGAGACCGTCTTCAGCTGGCCCGGCATCGCCGCCGCCACCGTCCAGGCCGCCGTCTCCGCGGACTTCCCGCTGCTCGCCGCGCTCACCGTGCTCGCCACCGCCGCCGTCCTGCTCGGCAACCTCCTCTCCGACCTCCTCTACGGGCTCGCCGACCCCCGGGTGGGATTCGATGGCTGACACCCTCCGCACGACCACCCGCCGACGGCCCCGCACCGCCGCCCCGGCCGACGCGACCCGCCGGATCCGGCTGTGGACCTCCGCCCTGGTCCTCGGCGCCGTCGTGCTCGCCGTCCTCCTCGTCCCGCCGCTGGTACGGCTCGACGAACAGGCCGTCGACCTGACACGCAAACTCCTCCCGCCGTCCTGGGACCACCCCTTCGGCACCGACGACGTCGGCCGCGACCTGCTGCTGCGCTGCGTCTACGGGCTGCGCGTCTCGCTGCTCGTCGGCCTGGTCGCCGCCCTCGCCGCGACGGTCATCGGCACCGCCGTCGGCGCCGCCGCGGGAGCCCTCGGCGGACGCGTCGACCGGTTCGTCATGCGGATCGTCGACGCCTTCGCCTCCGTGCCGCACCTGCTGCTCGGCATCTTCGTCGTGGCCATGTTCCGGCCCGGCGTCTGGCCGGTCGTCGTCTCCGTGGCCCTCACCCACTGGCTCTCCACCGCCCGGATCGTCCGCTCCGAGCTCCTCTCGCTGCGCTCCCGGCCCTTCGTCGACGCGGCGGTCTCGGGCGGCGCCTCCCGGTGGCGGATCGCCGTACGGCACCTGCTGCCCGCCGTACTGCCGCAGGCCGGACTCGCGGCCGTGCTCATGGTGCCGCACGCCATGTGGCACGAGTCCGCGCTGTCCTTCCTCGGCCTCGGTCTGCCCAGCCACCAGGCCAGCCTCGGCAACCTGGTGCAGGGCGCGCGCTCCTCGCTGCTCGCCGGAGACTGGTGGCCCACCCTCTTCCCCGGCCTCTTCCTCATCGTGCCGACCCTCGCCGTCGCGGGCCTCGCCGGAGTCTGGCGCGACCGGCTCAACCCGCGCCGCCGATCGGAGCTGATGCTGTGACCGCCCCCGACGCACACCTCGTACGGGCGCTCGAAGCCGTCACCGCCGAACGCGCCGCCGACGCCGTCCTCAGCGTCCGCGGCCTCACCGTCCGCTTCCGCATGCGCGGCGGCCGGAGCGTCGCGGCGGTCACCGACGCCGACTTCGACCTCGCGGCGGGGGAGTGCCTGGCCCTCGTCGGCGAGAGCGGCTGCGGCAAGTCCGTCCTCGCCTCCGCCCTCCTCGGCCTGCTCCCCGGAAACGCGGAGACGCGGGGCACGGCCCTGTTGGCCGCACCGGACGACGCCGAGCACCCCACCGTCGACCTGCTCGCCGCCGACGAACGCACCCTCGCCCGCACCGTACGGGGCCGGCGCATCGGCCTCGTACCGCAGAGCCCCGCCGCCCACCTCACGCCCGTGCGCACCGTACGGGCCCACCTGGAGGAGACCGTACGGGCCCTCACCGGCACCCCGCGGCGCGAGCGCCGCGCCGCGGCGGAAGCGGCCGCCGAGCGCGCCGCGTTCCCCGCCGGCCACCTCGACCGCCACCCGCACGAACTCTCCGGAGGCCTCGCCCAGCGCGCCGCCACCGCCCTCGCCCTCATCGGCGACGCGCCGCTGCTGCTCGCCGACGAACCCACCACCGGACTCGACCGCGAGCTCGTCGACCGCACCGCCGACGAACTGCGCCGCCAGGCCGACCGAGGCAAGGCGCTGCTGCTCATCACCCACGACCTGGCGGCCGCCCGCCGCGTCGCCGACCGGGTGGCCGTCATGTACGCCGGACGCATCGTCGAGATCGCACCCGCCGCCCGCTTCTTCGGCGAGTCAGGCCCCCGGCACCCGTACGCGCGCGGACTCCTCGACGCGCTGCCCGAGCGGGAGTTCACGCCCATCCCCGGACTGCCGCCCGAACTGACCGACCTGCCCGAGGGCTGCGCCTTCGCCCCGCGCTGCGCCGGGGCGGACGCGGCCTGCGCCGCCCCCCCGGAGTTCCTGGCCGGCGTCGCCTGCCACCACCCCCTGGGAGCGAGCCGTGCTTGAACTCCACTCCGTCACCGCCGGGTACGACCGCCGCGCGCCGGTCTTCCGGGACGTCTCGCTCACCGTCGGCGCCGGCGAGTCCGTCGGGCTGCTCGGCCCCAGCGGCTGCGGCAAGTCCACCCTGGCCCGGGTCGCCGCCCTGCTGCACCGCCCCGACGCGGGCCGGGTCGTCCTCGACGGCACCGAGGTACGGGCCTGGCGCCACCGCGCCCCGCGCGCCCAGCGCACCGCCGTCGGCGTCGTCTTCCAACAGCCCCGGCTCTCCGCCGACCCCCGGCTGCGGCTCGCCGACCTCGTCGCCGAGCCGCTGCGCGCCACCGGGCGACGCGGCGAGATCCCCGCGCGGCTCGCCGAACTGCTGCCCGCCGTCGGCCTCACCGACGACCTGCTCGGCCGACGCCCGCACGAGGTCAGCGACGGCCAGCTGCAACGCGCCTGCCTGGCCCGCGCTCTGGTGCTGCGGCCCCGCTGGCTGGTCTGCGACGAGATGACCGCGATGCTCGACGCGTCCACGACCGCCGCCCTCGTCGCCGCCGTCGAGAGCTACCGCGCCGAGACCGGCGCGGGGCTGCTCGCCGTCGGCCACGACCGGGTGCTCCTGAAGCGCTGGTGCGACCGCACGGTCGAGTGGGCCGGCCCGAATGGGGCCGGGGAGCCGGTAAAAGCCCTGGCCGGCGGCTGAGGAACGGCCCGCGCCGAAACGTCACCCGGATGGCCGCCCCGCCATACCGCCGTCCGGATCGTCCGTTCCGCCACACTGTCCGCCGAACGCCGCAACTCCCATGCGGCGCGGAGAGGGTGAGTCCGGTGGCCATTTCCATTTCCGTCGTCCTGCTGCTGCTGATCCTGGCGGTGATCTTCCTCCGCAGCGGAGGACTGAAGATCTCGCACGCCATCGTCTGCGCCCTGCTCGGCTTCTTCCTGGCGAGCACCAGCATGGCCCCCACGATCCAGAACGGCGTCGCCGCCACCGCCGACGTGGTGTCCAACCTGAAACCCTGAGCACCGTCGTCCCCGCGTCGCTCGCCGTCCCGGACGCACGGGTGCCCGGAACCCCCGTGGTCCCGGGCACCCGCATCCGTGGGCCGTGCGGAGCTCACTCCATCTCGGGCATCTCGCCGACCGTCGTCCGCACGTCGATCACCGCGAACGCCGCGCCCTGTGGGTCGAGCAGGGCCGCGAAGCGGCCGAACGGGCTGTCCATCGGGCCGAAGACCTTGCGGCCGCCCGCCGCCTCCGCGGCCTCGACGGCCTTGTCGCAGTTGTCGACGGCGAAATAGATCTGGATGTACGCGGGGATCTCGGCCGGGAAGTCGTCCGCGGTCATCACCATGCGGCCGAGCACCGGGTCGGCACCGAGGTCGAAGACCCGGTAGTCCATGTGCTCGTCCTTGATCTTCTTCGAGGCGAAGCCGAACACCTCCGTGTAGAACGCGTCGGCCTTCGCCGGCTCACGGGTGAACACCTCGGCCCACACGTAGCTGCCGGTCTCGCCCTGGAGCTCGAAGCCCTCGTGGATCCCGGCCTGCCACACACCGAACACACAGCCGGTGGGGTCCTGCGCGAGGCACATCGAGCCGAACTCGCCCACCTGCATGGGCTCCATCAGAAGCGTGCCGCCCGCACCCCTGATCTTCTCGGCGGTGGCGGCCACGTCGGGCGAGGCGAAGTACAGACACCAGGCCGACTGTGCGTCGCCGTCCTGGCCGGGCATCGGCGGGACCACCGCCGCGACCGCCTTGCCGTTCTTCAGCGCCTGGGTGTAGTTCCCGTGCTCCGAGGAGGACTCGCCGAAGGTCCAGCCCAGCACGTCGCCGTAGAACGACTTCGCACCCTCGAGGTCGGTGAACATCGCGTCGGTCCAGCACGGCGTGCCCAGAGGTCGTGAGGTCATGACGATGACTCTCTTCCGGATCGTTGACGTCGTTGTCTCCACGCCACGCTAGCCACGTCCCACCCGCTCCGCTCGGTGACGCACACGGGCGGACACACGTTCGAGTGAATGCCGGGAGGCTGTCCGCCGCCCGCCGTGGGGACCGCTCACCGCCCGCAGGACGGGACCCGGGCGACCGTCAGCGCCGGTACTCGCGCGCCTGCGGGAACAGCTCCCGCACCAGCGCCCAGAACACCGGGAAGTCGGGGATGTCCTTCGCCTCGCGGGCCCAGCGGCCCGCCCCTGCCGTCCGCACCACGACCAGACCGTCCCCGCGCCACTCGCAGTCCCGCACCCGCTCCCAGGGCGCGGTGCCCGACGGCAGCGCGATGCCCCGGCCGTCCACCGCGACCTCGCCGAACGCGACCCGCTCGCCCGCCTCCAGAGCGGCCACGGCCGGCGGCAGCGCACGGCGCACGGTCTCGTCCAGGACGATCTGCGCCAGCTCGCGGATCTGCGAGTCCGTGGGCCGCGCCACCGTCTCCTCGTTCAGGAACCCGCCCACGGTCACCCCGTGCCGCCCGCCCGTCAGCAGCCGGTACGCGTAGTGGGTCCCCGTGTAGCCCCCGTTCACGTAGGTGCGCGTGACGTCCTGGTGCATCGCCGTCACGGCTTGCCAGGGCACCGCCCGCGGGGCGGCGCCGTCCTCTCCGGGACAGAGCAGGCCCCGCTCGTACAGATACACGTAGTCCCCGGGGCGCAGCCCCTCGGGCGACGGCCGGAACGAGCGCCACAGGAACCAGCCGAGCGCGCCGAAGGGCAGCAGTAACAGCGGCACGCCGAGCCCGGCACCCGCCTGGCGGGTCGCGACCGCCGGGAGCGCGAGCCCCGCCGCTGCCAGGAGGAGCAGGAAGAGCGTCCGGCGGCGGCGCCGTCCCGGCCGTGCCGACGCCCGCTCGTCGTCGCCGTGCCGGGCGCGGAACGCCCGTAAGTAGACACCCAGCCCCGCCTCGCGCGCGGCACGCGTCGCCGCCTCGTCCGGCGGAGGCACCGTCACCCGGTCGAGTCGCTCCATCGCGCATCCCCCCGGAAGGCATTTTGTCAGCGGTCCACGGGCCGTGCCAGGGTGCCGCACACGGGCCCGCACACGGGCCCGCACACGGGCCCGCACCCGCATGGCTCAGCGACGCGGCGTCATGTCGTAGCGGTGGAACGGACCCTCGGCGAGCTCCCGCACGGCGGCCTGCTCGATGGACTCGCCCGGGTCGACCTCGCCGCCGGGCAGAAGCAGGCGGGTTCGCGAATCGGGAGGCAGCCGCCGCCCGAGAGCGAATCGAAATGTTCACGGGTTTCGGTTCTGGCACAACTTCTGTGACGCGGCCACGCTGAGTGACGGGCTGAGCTTCCCTGGACAGTATGCGAAGTCGCCCGAAAATGAGCCGTGGTCAGGGCGGTTGGGATGACAGTTCGGGGCCGTGGAAGCGATCGTGCTCCGGTTGCAAGAGCTGTTGTTCCCGTCGATCACGGACGTCGCGGTGCTGTCGGTGGACGTGGGCATCGCGATGGTTCGCGTCGACGCCGAAGGCACTGCGAACGGTGCCGCTTGCCCGGCGTGCGAGGTCTGGTCGAACCGGGTTCATGGTCCCTACTTGCGGTTTCCCGCTGATGTTACGAGCGCCGGACGAGGCGTTGTTCTCCGGCTGAGGGTCCGCCGGTTCACCTGCGGTAACTCGGAATGCGCACGGCGGACCTTCGTCGAGCAGATACCCGGCCTGACCCGTCGGCACGGTCAGCGGACCGAGCGGCTGCGTTCGACGCTGGCCTCGGTCGGTCTCGCCCTGGCGGGCCGGGCCCGCGCTCGGCTGAGCTCCGTGCTCGGGGTGTCCGTCAGCCGGAGTACCGTCCTGCGCCTGGTCGACGCTCTTCCCGAGCCGGAGGTGCCCGCCTCGCGTGGAAGGGCACGTCAACCGGATCAAGATGCTCAAGCGCCAGATGTTCGGCCGCGCAGGCTTCGCCCTCCTGCGGAAGCGCGTCCTCATGTCCTGATCACCGACGACAGGCGGAACTCCCTGGCAGCCGTGGCGGCGGATGTGCGAGCCTTCCCCTTCCAGCTGCCGACGGAGAAGACCTTGATGACCAGCGACGACGCCCTCGATCAGTTCAGACACATCGCGCGCGAGCGGGCCTTCGGCAGGCATGTCGGGTCGGACAGGCTCATCCAGGCAGGTCTGGACGCGCTGATAGCTGGGGTCGAAAGCCCGTCCCTGGCCATGCTCGCGGGACTCCTCAGGAGCGAAGAACCCGAAGCGCCAGAGCTCTTCGACCAAGTACTGGACGAGCTGGGACTGCTCTTCCACCCGCCCGCGGACCCCCGGGCCGCAAAGTGGGCGATGGCCTACTGGATCGCCGGTCAGATCGCCGACGGATCCCTGGATCCCGCCGCCGGCACACACCTCATCTGGGCAGACATTGCCTATGACCTCGGCTACCCCGAAGAGCTGGCACCACTGGTGTCCTGCGCGCACCACCTGGACGGCTGGGAGGAGAGCTGGGGAGTCTCCGTCGAGGAACTCAACGGAGAAGCGGTTGAGGCAGCGAAGCAGTTCCTTAGCCAGAGGTCTGCAGCCGAGGCGGGGGACTAGGCCGTCTCTTCCGGATCTTTTAGGTCAGGCAGGATTCAAAGAAGACGGCCCAAGCTGGGTTCCTGTCGGTGGGGTGCCGTAGCGTCGGCAGCATGATCTCCGAGCCGACGAGCCAGGCCAAGGGCCCCTACGATGCAGCCTTCCTGCCGCGGCTGCGTATGTCCTTCCGAGCTGCGCCCGGGCCGGTCACGGATCCCGTGTCGAAGTTCGGGGGGCAGCCGGTGTGGCTGGACGGTCCGGCGTGGCCGGTGCATCCGCGTACGGGAGAGCCGCTTGTGTTCATCGGCCAGTTCCGGGTGCCAGGGAACGAGGTACGCCTCGCCTACTTGTTCCTGCACGAGGAAGGCATGGACATGGGCGGCAACGCAGCGGAGGATGGCGAGGCCGTCGTTCTGGTCCAGCCGGGCGGGCGGATACCGTCCTTCGCGTCGATCGGGCCCCCCAGTACCCAGGGGCGAACCCTGTGGCGTTGGGGTCCGGACGATACGGAGGTTCCCGTCGAATGGCTGACAGACCTGGCGCCGATGCCACCGGAACTCGACGAGGCGGCGAGCCAGGCTGCTGCCTGGTCCCGGTGGCTGCGAAGCGAGGGACCAGAGGTCGAATACCCCTACGAGGAGCGACCCAAGGACTTCCTGGAGGGCGAGGCCCTTTACCCAAACGACCGGGTCTTCGGCATCGATTCCTCTTGGCTGTTCTTCTGCCAGTTCGAGGACCGGGGCGAGGCGGAGTCAGACCCGTTCTTCCTCAATTTCGGCTACGGGAGTGGTTTCCTCTTCCTCAGCTCCGACCACCTTGAAGGCCGGTTCATGTGGGACTGCAGTTACTGAGGCTGAACTCGTGGTGTCGCAGGGGCTGACGGCTGGTCGTCTGCTGCGGTATCACCGGAGGCATGCGGTATCCACAAGGGGGCGGGCTGACCGCCGAACGGCAGCAGTTCCGCGAGGGGTTACGGCTCAAGGCCGCAGAGCGGTTCGCCCAGGGCGAGGCGAGTGCGGTGATCGCCAAGGACCTGCGGGTCAGCGTCCGCTCTGTGCAGCGGTGGCGGCGGACGTGGGATGAGGGCGGTCCGCGGGCTCTGCGGTCGCAGGGGCCGGCGTCGCTGCCGAGGCTAAGCGAGAAGCAGTTCGCTCAGCTGGAGGCGGAGCTTGCCAAGGGGCCAGCCTCGCATGGCTGGGAGGACCAGCGGTGGACGCTGGCGCGGGTCAAGACGGTGATCGGCAGGCGTTTCCACCTGACCTACACGATTCAGGGTGTGCGCAAGCTGCTGGTGCGTAACGGCTGGTCCTGTCAGGTGCCGGCCCGACGCGCGATGGAGCGGGACGACGCGGCGGTGGCCGGATGGGTCAAGGAGGTGTGGCCCTGCGCGGAAGACTCGCGGCGGCGCGCGGAGCCTGGCTCGTCTTCGAGGACGAAGCCGGATTCTCCATGACGCCGCCGCATGCGAAGACCTGGTCCCAGCGCGGCCGGACCCCGGTGGTGCGGGTCCGCGGCCGGTCCCGTAGACGAGTATCGATCGCCGCGCTGACCTGCTACAAACCCGGGCACCGGTCCCGGCTGATCTACCGGCCCCGCCGGGACGACGGCCGACGCGACGGACGCAAGAGCTTCTCCTGGCGCGACTACCGAGACCTGCTGATCGCCGCCCACCAGCAGCTCGGCGGCCCGATCGTGCTCGTCTGGGACAACCTCAACGTCCACAAAGCCGCCGACCTGCGGGAATGGGCGGCAGCCCAGGACTGGCTGACCATCCACTACCTGCCGCCTTACGCACCCGACCTCAACCCCGTCGAAGGGATCTGGTCACTGCTACGGCGCGGCTGGCTCTCCAACGTCGCCTTCAGTACCCCCGAACACCTCGTCCAACGCATCCGACGCGGCCTACGGCACATCCAGTACCGCAGCCACCTCATAGACGGCTGCCTCGCCGAGACCGGTCTGGTCATCAGGCCCGCCTGATCAGCAGCACGACACCACGAGTTCAACCTCAGTA
>NZ_SDOY01000115.1 GCF_004117935.1 Streptomyces roseicoloratus
GCGGGACGATTGCCCACACGGAGGTGTGCGACACCCCCACCGCACCGCCAGGCGCGAGCCCATACGGGACGGGGCACCGCCACCGCACCGCCCCGCAGCCGCGCACGGGACGGGCACCACACCCCACGGCACCGCCCCGCCGGGCGCGGGCTCACACGGAGGTGTGCGACACCCGCACCGCACCGCCAAGCGCGGGCCCACACCGGGGCACCGCCACCGCACCGCCCCGCAGCCGCGCACGCGCACGGAACGGGGCACCACACCACGGCACCGCCCAGCCAGGCGCGGGCTCACACGGCGGGTGCGACGATCGCACCGCCCAGCCCGGCGCGAGCCCATACGGGACGGGGCACCACCACCGCACCGCCCCGCAGCCGCGCACGCGCACCGAACGGGGCACCACACCACGGCACCGCCCAGCCAGGCGCGGGCACACACAGCGGGTGCGACGACCGCACCGCCCAGCCCAGCGAGAGCCCACACGGAACGGGGCACCACCGCACCGCCCCGCCAGGCGCGTCCCCCCGCGGCGGAGGGCACCGTCACGGCCCGCCCCGCCGGGCGCGGGCCGCGTGGTGGAGGGTCGGCGGGCCGGGGTGGGTTACGAGTGGCCCGGGTCTTCCGAGGGGGTGGGTTACGAGTGGCCCAGGTCTTCCGAGGCGTCAGGTTCCGTCGTCGAGCCCGAGTCCTTCGCCGGGCGAAGAGGGAAGGCGTCGGCGGCCATCGAGTCCAGAACCGGCGGCGCCGGACGCGGCGGCTTCGGCATGACCGCCGCCTCCGAGTGCCCGCCGCAGCCGTACGCGAGCGACACGACCCGGCCGTCCGCCGGGGAGAACTCGTTCGCGCACACACCGAACGCCTGCTTCAGGGACCCGGCCATCGGCACCAGGAAGGCGCAGGACTGGCAGCTCGCCGGCGCCGCCTGGGCCATCGGCGTCTTCGCGCCGAAGGCCTCCTCCCAGCGGTCCGCCGCGACGTGCAGGCCGTAGCGCGACAGCACCCGGGCCCGGCGCATGCCGAGTTCCTCGGCGACCGCCGTGATGGCGCCGCGGGACGGCGTGCGCGAGGTGAGCTCGGCGTCCTCCTCGTCGAGGTGGTCCACCATCTCCTCGGAGACGACGGAGTTCGGCGGCGGCGCGTCCTCGCCCGACCAGCCGGGCTCCAGGCGCAGGTCGTCCTGCTCGGTCGGCAGCAGGTCGCCCGGCCCCATGTCGCCGGGCCGCAGCCGCTCGCTCCACGGCACCCACTCGGGCGCGAGGAGCGCGTCGGAACCGGGCAGCAGGACGGTTTCGTCCAGCGTGACGTTCTTCGCGCGGGAAGCCCGGGTCACGGTGACCGCCCACCGCCAGCCGCGGTAGCCGAGTTCCTCGCACTCGAAGAAGTGCGTGACGACCCGGTCGCCCTCGGCGACGACCTCCACGTGCTCCCCGACCACGCCGGGCGCGGCGGCCTCCTCGGCCGCCTCCCTCGCGAGGTCTACCGCCTCGGCGCACAGACGGTCCGGGGTACGCGTGGCTCGCGGGGTACGCGGGGTACGGCTTCGCGTCGTCGCAGCACTCACAGGTCTCGCTTCTCTCCTACGCCGTCTCACGGGTGCGCCGGCCGAGGAGCGGGAGCTAGCGGGAGCGAAGTCCCGGGCGGTGGTACGGAGCGGACCAGAGGGCCGCATCGACGTCCACGCCCGACAAGTCTCGCGTGCTTCTCGCGCGTCTCGGGCACACCTATCGTCATCCATTCTGCGGGATGCCGAAGAGGCGCGCGGCCGAGAACATCCGCCGGTGGCGCGCTACGCACGCTACCCCGTTCGCAGCGCTCCGCCCACCTGCGCGCCCCAAGTGGCCCGCATCGCGGACCCCGGAAGCCCTCCGCCGACGGCCCTCGGGCGCCTGAGCGAGGGCACACGGACCCTGCCCAAGTCTCCCCACGACAACCCACGACAACCCACGGCCACCCGCCCGCAGCACCGAGCACCCGGCACTCAGCACCCGTCACTCAGCGCCCGGCACCGGGCACTCAGCACCCATCACTCAGCGCCCGGCACCCGGCACCGAAGGCACACCGCCCCTCCGCCCCCAGCCCCTCCAAATGACGGCGCACCGCCCCCGTCGCGAGCCCGCCCCCGCGGCGCGTGGGCCGCGTCAACGGTTCGTACGACCTGCGCGTGGGGCACTATGACGGAGTGGCAGCCGCACGGTCTTCCGCACGATCCCACGATCATGCCGGGCCGCTCAGCCGAGCGGGCCGGAGGTTCGGCCGCGCCCTGCACCTGCCCTTCACCGGCACCGCGAGGGGCATCAGGAAGGCCACCCACGCGCACGGCGCGGGCGAGTCGGGGCTCGGGAAACTGATCGAGCTGCACGCCGTCAACGGCGCCGGCGACGTCATGATCACCGTCGCCCTCGCGTCCACCGTCTTCTTCTCGGTGCCCACCGACGAGGCGCGCGGGCGGGTCGCCCTCTACCTCGGCATCACCATGCTGCCGTTCACGCTCCTCGCGCCCGTCATCGGCCCGCTCCTCGACCGCGTCCCGCACGGCCGCCGCGCGGCCATGGCGGCCGCGATGCTGACCCGGGCCGTGCTCGCCGTCCTGATGTCGGGGGCGGTCGCCACCGGGGGGATCCAGCTGTACCCGGCGGCGCTCGGCGTCCTCGTCGCCTCCAAGGCGTACGGGGTCGTGCGCAGCGCCGTCGTACCGCGCCTGCTCCCGCCGAACTTCTCCCTCGTGAAGGCGAACTCGCGGGTGACGCTGGCCGGACTGCTCGCCACGGGCATCGCCGCGCCCGTGGGAGCCGGGCTCCAGCAGATCGGCCCGGGCTGGCCGCTCTACGGGGCGTGCGCGCTGTTCCTGCTCGGCACGTACTGGGCGCTGCGGATGCCGCCCAAGGTGGACTCGGCGAAGGGTGAACGGCGGGCCCACCTGCTGACCCACGGCGAGAAGAAGCCGAGCCTGCGGACGGTCGGCCCGGCCGTCCTGCACGGCCTCCAGGCGAACGCCTCCCAGCGCATGCTGTCGGGTTTCCTGATCTTCTTCCTGGCGTTCCTGCTGCGGGTGCACCCCTTGCCGGGGCAGAGCGCGGCGGTGTCGCTCGGGATGGTGGCCGTGGCGGCGGGCGTCGGCAACGCGTGCGGCACGGCCGTCGGCTCGCTCCTGAAGGACCGGGGCCACGGGCCCGAAGTGATCATCGCCACGATGGTGACGACGGTCCTCGCCACCGCGATCTGCGCCGCGGTCTTCTTCGGCGGCCTGATGGTGGCGGTGCTCGGCGCGGTGGCCGGCCTGACCCAGGCGCTGTCGAAGCTGTCCCTGGACGCGCTGATCCAGCGCGACGTTCCGGAGTCCGTGCGGACCTCGGCCTTCGCCCGTTCGGAGACGGCGCTCCAGATGGCCTGGGTGGTGGGCGGCGCCATCGGCATCTCACTACCCCTGAACGGCACGGTCGGCATGTCGGTCGCCGCGGGCATCCTGACCCTGGGCGCCTCCCTGTCCGTCCGCGGCCTCCTGACGGCCGCCCGCCGCCGGCCCCGCAAGGACCGCGGCGACCAGCAGAAGGCGAAGGCGCCGTAGGGGCGGGTGCGCGGCGGTCGGGGGCCCGGTACGGGCCAGCCCCGGCGCGGCACGCCGTACCCCCGCGTGGCGTGGGCGCGACGGCCCGATAGCCTTCGGCTCATGACCGTTGCGTTCCTGACCCGTAAGCGCCGCCGGGCCGCCGTGGCCCTCGGGGCCGTCTCCGCCGGGCTCCTCGTCCTCTCCGCCTGCGACAAGCCGTCCCCCGTCGCCACCGTGACGGTCGGTTCCTCGTCCGTGAACTCCGAGGCCGCCTGCTACGACGAGGACGGCCTCGCCGACAAGGAGATCACGGCCTGCCTGAACAAGAAGGCCGGCCAGTCGATCTCCGCCGACATCTCCGACAAGATCCGCTTCGGCGTCGACCCGGAGGTCGCCGAGAAGGGCTGGACGATCTTCCTGAACGGCACGAACGCCGAGCCGGAGCCGTTCAAGAAGACCTACCGGACCATCCCGGCCAGCGCGTTCTTCGCCAGCCAGATGGGTGAGTCCACGGACAAGACCCAGGTCGCCATCGTGGAGACCAACGCCGACAACAAGAAGGTCGTCGGCATCTGGTCCTTCGAGCTGAAGAAGCAGGACTGACTCCGGCCTTGATCTGCCGGATCCTCGTCGTGACGGCCGTGGCGGCGGAGTCGGACTCCGTCGCCGCCGGCCTCACGACCGCGCGTCCGGGCCCGGACGAGGGCCTGGACGCCGACACGGGTGCGTACCCGGACGCAGGCCAGGGCGCGGGCGCCGGCCCGCAGACGGGCATGGACACCGGCCCGGGCACGGACACAGGCGCCGCCCCGGAAGCGGGCCCCGGCACCAGCCACGGCACCGCCACCAGTCCAGGCACCGGCCCCAGCGCCTCCCCCCTGCCCGGCGGCTACCTCCTGCGCCACCACGGCCGTACGAGCCCCGTCGACGTCCCCGTCGACGTCCTCGTCGGCGGCGTCGGGCCCGCCGCTGCCGCCGCCGCTGCCGCGACGGCGCTCGCGTGCGCCCACGCCCAGGGCCGCCCGTACGACCTCGTCGTCTCCGCCGGCATCGCCGGCGGTTTCCTCCCGCACGCCCCGATCGGGACCGTCGTCGTGTCCGACGCCGTCGTCGCCGCCGATCTGGGCGCGCAGACGCCCGACGGCTACCTGGCCGTCGAGGAACTCGGCTTCGGACGGTCGGCGCACCCGGTGGCGCCGGAACTCACCGGAGCCGTCGCCAAGGCCCTCGCGGACGGCGGGCTGCCGCACGCCGTCGGGCCGGTGCTGACCGTGTCGACGGTGACCGGCACCGCCGAGCGGGCCGTCGAACTGGCACGACGTCATCCCGGGGCCGTCGCCGAGGCCATGGAGGGCTTCGGCGTGGCCGAGGCCGCCGCCGCGTACGGCGTGCCCGTCGTCGAGATCCGCGCCGTGTCGAACGCCGTCGGCCCCCGCGACCGCGCCGCCTGGCGGATCGGCCAGGCCCTCGACGCGCTGCGGCGCGCCTTCCAGCTGATCGGCCGTACCGTGTTCACGGAGCCGGAGGAGTCCTGAGTCGTGCCCAAGCTGAAGATCGCCTACTCGCCCTGCCCGAACGACACCTTCGTCTTCGACGCCTGGGCCCACGGCCGGGTCACGGGCGCCCCGCGGCTCGACGTGACCTTCGCCGACATCGACCTGACCAACGGGTGGGCGGAGCGCGGTGACGCCCCGTACGACGTCCTGAAGGTCTCGTACGCAGTGCTGCCGTGGATCCTCGACGAGTACGCCCTGCTGCCCTGCGGCGGCGCCCTGGGCCGCGGCTGCGGCCCTCTGGTCCTCACCCGCGAGGCGACGGGCGGGGCGGGCGACCCGGCCGAACTCGCCGGGAAGACCGTCGCGGTGCCCAGCGAACGCTCGACGGCCTATCTGCTGTTCCGCCTGTGGGCCGCCGACACGGTCCCCGGCGGCGTCGGCGAGGTCGTCGTCCTGCCGTTCCACGAGATCATGCCGGCCGTGCGCGACGGCAAGGTGGACGCCGGGCTCGTCATCCACGAGGCCCGCTTCACGTACGAGAACTACGGTCTGCACGCGCTCGCCGACATGGGCGAGCACTGGGAGCACACCACCGGCCTGCCCATCCCGCTCGGCGCGATCGTCGCACGCCGCTCGCTCGGCGAGGACATGCTGCGGCTGCTCGCCGAGTCGGCGCGGGCATCGGTCCGGATGGCCTGGGACGACCCGTCCGTCTCCCGCCCGTACGTACTGGAGCACGCGCAGGAGATGGACCCGAAGGTGGCCGATCAGCACATCGGCCTCTACGTCAACGAGTTCACCGCCGACCTCGGCGAGACCGGCTACGCGGCGGTGCGCGGGCTGCTCACCCGCGCCGCGGCCGAGGGACTCGTACCGCCCCTCGGCCCGGACGCACTGCGCTTCCCGTGAGCGTGGGAGGACGTACGGGTCGCCCGTCGCTTCCCGTGAGTGTGGGAGGACCCGTACGGGTCGCCCGCACCCGCCGGTCGCACGAGTCGTACGGGACCTCCCGTGCCGGATCAGACGTCCAGCTGGTCCGCCACCGCCCTCAGCAGGCCCGCGATCTTCTTGCCGTGGACCTTGTCGGGGTAGCGGCCGCGCTCCAGCATCGGCGTGATGTTCTCCAGGAGGGTGGTGAGGTCCTGGACGATGGACGCCAGTTCGTCGGGCTTACGGCGCTGCGCCGCGGCGACGGACGGGGTCGGGTCGAGGACCGTGACGGAGAGTGCCTGGTCACCGCGCTGTCCGGCGACCACGCCGAACTCCACGCGCTGCCCCGGCTTCAGGGCGTCGACTCCGGCGGGCAGCACCGACGAGTGCACGAAGACGTCACCGCCGTCGTCGCGGGAGAGGAAGCCGAAGCCCTTCTCGCTGTTGAACCATTTGACCTTGCCGGTAGGCACGTCCGTTCCTCGTCCTCGTACTCGATGGGTGCGCCGGGATCCCGGCCCTCTGTGGCAAACGTTCCTCGTTCGACCTCTTCCGATCCCGGGAAGGAGATCAGGAAAGAGATCAGCGGGTCACGATGCTCACCGAGACCCGCCGGCACCAAGGCTAATGGGCTGAGGCCCGGTGACAAGACGTCCCCGGTCCGTTCCCTCCGGCCTGGGAACTACCCTGGCCGAATGCATGGTGAAACCCCTGCGGCCGCGACTTCGGCCGCGACGGACGACAGCGCGCCCGGCGACGGCCTGGTGCGCGCCGGTGCGATCGTCTTCATCGTCGGCGCGGTCGCGACCCTGGTCACGGTGGCTCCGCTGTTCCTCGGAACCGATCCGTTCCCCACGGTCGCCTACCTGGTGTCGATGCTCATGGGCGTCGGCTTCCTGGTCGCCGGCGCGGGCGTGCTCCGCTCGATCGCCGCCGGCCGTCGCCGGGCCAGGGCCGCGCAGACGGCGGCAGCTCAGCCCAGGTAGCCCTCCCACCAGGGCCGGAAGTCCGTCAGGTCGTCCAGGACGACGTCCGCGCCGGCCGCCCGCAGCTCCTCGGCGCTGCACGGGCCGGTGGTCACGGCCACCGAGACGGCGCCCGCGGTGCGGGCGCCGCGCACGTCACCCGTGTGGTCGCCGACGTACACGGAGGCGCCGTGCGCGAGCAGCGCCTCCGCCTTGCCCTCCGCCCACAGGTCGCCGACGACGGCGTCCGGCTCGATGCCGAGGTGGGCGAGGTGCAGCTTGGCGTGCGGCTCGTTCTTGGCGGTGACGACGACGGTCCGGCCACCGGCCTCGCGAACGGCTTGAATCGCATCCCGCGCGCCGGGCATCGGGACGGTCGGCTCGATGGCGTGCACGCCGTAGAACTCGCGGTAGCGCGTCACCATCTCCGGCACCCGCTCCTCCGGGAACCAGTGCGCGAGCTCGTGCGCGAGCGGCGGCCCGAGCCGGGTGACGACCAGATCGGCGTCGATCGGCACGCCGACGGCGGCGGAGAAGGCCTCGTAGGCCGCCTTGATACCGGGGCGGGTGTCGAGGAGGGTCAGGTCGAGGTCGAATCCGACGGTGGGGGCGTTCGCGGTCACGGTCATGGGGGACATTGTGCCCGTGTGTGCGAAAACGCCGGCGGGCGTACGGCCCCGCCCCGCGGGCGTACGGCCCCGACCCGAGGGCGTACGGCCCTGACCGGCAGCCCGTCTCACCGCCGCCGCGACCGCCACAGCAGGAACAGCGCCGAGCCGATCGCCGCCGCCCGCAGGGTCCACGGCCACGTCGCCGCGACGGCGGCGCCCATCGCCTCGCCGCCCGGCGCCACCGCGTCGCCCCAGCGGCCCTCCACGCGGCCCCAGAGCCACACCGCACCGGCGGCGGCCGCCACACCGGGCACGACGAGCACGGCGCCGCGCCGCTCTCGGGACGCGTACGCGAGGAGCCAGCCGGCCGCGAGCGGGACGAGGGAACCGACGGCCGCGCCGACGAGGAGCAGCGCGGCGGCGATCAGGAGCAGCGGACTGCCGAGGCGCGGGCCGCGCAGGCGGGCGAACCGGCCCGCTCCTCCGGCCCCTTCGGGCCCGGGGCCGTCGTCGGCGGCGGGCCCGGACGCGCCCTGGCCCTTCGCCTCCTCCTCGTCCTCCGCCGGCGGCGGCTTCAGGAGCTCCGGGATCTCCACGCCGCCGATGAAGCCGGGAACGGCGCCGGTGTGCGCGGCCGGGCCCGTGTCGGCGTACGGGCCGACGGGCGCGCCGGTGTCCGCGGTGCCGTCCTGCCACCAGTCGGCCGTACGCGGCTCGGGGACGGCGGACGCGGCCGGGGATGCCGGAGGCGTCGTACGAGGCGTCGTACGGGACTTCCGCGGCTCTCGGGGCGCCGACGGGGGCGACGACGCGGCGGCATGCGTCCCCGGCGCCGGGGACACCCGCCCCACCACCTCGTCCGGCGTACCCAGCGCGTCGAGGATGCCCGGCACCGCCTCGCCCCGCACCTCACGCCGGCGTTCGATCTCGTCGCGCAGGCCCGACACCAGCTCGCGGCGCTCCGCCGCCGGAACCTGCCGCCGCTGCGCCAGATCGCCCACCCGGCTCAGATAGTCGAAGACCAAGCGGTCGTTCTCGTTCGCCACGGCACGACGGTAGCGCCTGAACAGGGGCTACCGTGGTGCGGATGGGGATCGGTGAGCTCGACCGGGAGGCGCACGTGCCCGAAGGAACTGGCGTCGGCGGCGCGGCGGCCGGCACCGTCGCCGCGCCGCGCACGCTCGCGGAGGCGCTGCGCGCCGGCGGCGACGAGGCGCTGGCCGCGCTGCTGCGCGCCCGCCCGGACCTGCTGTCGCCCGTCCCGAACGACCTGACGCAGCTCGCCACGCGGGCCGGGACGCGCGGTTCGGTGATCCGGGCGCTGGAACGGCTCGACCGCTTCGCCCTCCAGACGGCCGAGGCGCTCGCCGTGGCGCCGGACCCCTGCCCGTACCCCGTCCTCCTCGCCCTCCTCACCGGCGACGGGGACCACGGCGGCCCCGGCCCCGGCGGCGACAGTCCCGGTGACGGCGACAGCCCCGGCGACGGCAGCCGATCCGGCCGCCCCGAGGTCGTCGAAGCCGTCATGTCCGCCCTGCCCCGCGCCGTCGGCGTGCTGCGCGAGCAGGCGCTCGTGTGGGGCGACGACCAGCGGCTGCGGCTGGTGCGGACCGCCCGTGAGCTGCTCGCGCCCACGCCGCAGCACCCGTCGCCCACCGGGCTCGGCCCGTCGGTCGCGGAGGCGACGGCAGGGATGTCGCCGGGCCGGCTCCAGGAGATCATCGCCGCGGCCGGGCTGCCGCCGACGCACGACCCGGTGTCGGCGGTGGCGGCGCTCAGCGGGCTGTTCACGGACCGTACGAGGATGGCGGCGCTGCTCGACACGGCGCCGCCCGACGCTCTCGCCGTCCTCGACCGGCTGGTGTGGGGACCGCCGTACGGCGAGGTCACGGCCGATCCGGCGCCGCCGGTGCGCTGGCTGCGCGACCGGGGCCTGCTGCTGCCGGTGTCCACCCGGACGGTGGTGCTGCCGCGCGAGGCGGCGCTGCACCTGCGCGGCGGCCGGGCGCACCGGACGCCGGAGCCGCGCGCGCCGGAGGTGGTGGCGGCCCGCGACTACCGTCCACAGGTCGTGGACAACGCGGCGGCCGGCCAGGCGTACACGGCGCTCGCGACCGTCGAGGAGCTGCTGAAGTCCTGGGACCAGGGCGGCCCGCCGGTGCTGCGGGCCGGCGGCCTGGCCGTACGGGACCTCAAGCGGACCGCGGCGCAGCTCGACGTGCCGGAGCAGACGGCGGCGTTCTGGCTGGAGCTGGTGCACGGGGCGGGGCTGCTGGCCTCGGACGGCGAGGCGGACGAGCGGTACGCGCCGACGCCCGCGTACGACGACTGGCTCGACCTGCCGCCCGCCGAACGCTGGTCCCTGCTCGCCGGCAGCTGGCTCGCCGCGACCCGCACCGCGGGCGTCGTCGGCACCCAGGACGGCAAGGGCCGCACCCTGGCCGCGCTCGGGCCCGGCCTCGACCGCGCGCAGGCGCCGGAGGTGCGCCGCCGGGTCCTCGCGCTGCAGGCGACGCTGCCGCCGGGCGCCGCCGCCGACCGCGAGGCGCTGCTGGCCCGGCTGCGCTGGGACCGGCCGCTGCGCAGCGGCGGCACGCTCGCCGAGCTGCGCGAGCAGCTCGCCGTGTGGACGCTCGACGAGGCCGAGCTGCTGGGCGTCACCGGGCGCGGGGCGCTCGCCTCGCCCGCCCGCGCGCTGCTCAACCTGCCGCTCGCCGAGGCCGCGCCGGCGGACGCGCTCGAAGGGCACGACTGCGAGCCGTCCGTCGCGGCCTCGCGGGCGGCGACGCTGCTCGCGCCGCTGCTTCCGGAGGCCGTCGACCACGTGCTGCTCCAGGCCGACCTGACGGCGGTCGCGCCGGGGCCGCTGCGCCGTCCGCTCGCCGACGCGCTCTCCGTGCTCGCGGACGTGGAGTCGAAGGGCGGCGCGACCGTCTACCGCTTCACGCCCGCGTCCGTACGCCGGGCACTCGACGCCGGGCGCACCGCGTCCGACCTGCACGCCTTCCTGGCCGCGCACGCGCGCACGCCGGTGCCGCAGCCGCTCGCGTACCTCATCGACGACGTGGCGCGGAAGCACGGCCACCTGCGGGTCGGGGCGGCGTCCGCGTACGTGCGCTGCGACGACGACACCGTGCTCGGCGAGATCCTCGCCGACCGGCGGGCGGCTCCGCTCGGGCTGCGCCGGCTCGCGCCGACGGTCCTCGCCGCGCAGGCGGACCCGGCGGGCCTCCTGGAGGGCCTGCGGGCGATGGGCTACGCGCCTGCCGCGGAGTCCGCCGAGGGCGACGTCCTGATCACCCGCGCCGACGCCTACCGCACCCCGCCCCGCACGGCCCCGGCGCCGGTCCTCGAGGGGCCGCCGCTCCCGGACGGGACGCTGCTGAAGGCCGCGGTACGGGCGATCCGCGCGGGCGACCGCGCGGCGACGGCGGTCCGCAAGGAACCCTCCTCGCCTTCCCCGCTCGCCGCAGGCGAGCTCCCCCGCACCTCCCCCGCCGAGACGCTGGCCACCGTCCAGGCCGCCGCTCTCACCGGCTCGGCCGTCTGGATCGGCTACGTCAACGCGGAGGGCGGCGCGAGCCAGCGCGTGATCGCCCCGGTCCGCGTCGAGGGCGGCTTCGTCACGGGCTACGACCACACGGCCGACGAGGTCCGCACGTACCCCCTGCACCGCATCACGGGCGTGGCGGAACTGGCGGACGAGGACGGGGCGTAGGGGAGCGCCGCCCCTACCGCGCAGATGCGGCAGACTGGATGTTTGGCCGTGTGGCGGGCGGAGTCCGCCGGGGTGGCCGTAGCCCGTACGGAAGGGGACGCAGGAACGTGAATGGTCCGCTCATCGTCCATGCGATCAAGCCGGATGCACATACCTAGCACGCCGGGGCGGACAACGGGAAGACCTGCCCGGCCGTCGCACGGGGGCGCTACGTGCGCCTCACACTCTCCGGCGGGACCAGCCACTCACGACCCCCACCCTCGGGCCACAGGAACGCCGTAGGACACTTCCGGCGCTCGCCCGGCAGGCCGGCGGGGTCCTCATAGTCCGGAATCACGTCACGCAGGATGCCGACCCGCCCCGCGCCGTCTTCGACGCGTCGCCCGATGTCCTCGGCGGTGACCATCAGTGCCCCTCGGGGTGCCGCCGCATGAAGACGTTGCAGTCGGACACCGTAGTCATGTCGCCCCCGGCACGGGCGCGGGAGCGCACGTTGGCCAGCTCGATGCACCCCGCGCACCCCTCGACCGGGGTCGGTTCCGGGTCCAGTCGCAGCGGCAGTTCTACCGGCGGTGTGCTGTATCGCGTGGGTTCGGTCATGGCTGGAGCGTGACCCACCCTTGCGGACGTATCTGCTGCCGCACAGCGGACAGTTGAGACGTTCGACGCTAGGGTCCAAGAAAGCCCAAAAGGCCACGGCGAGGGGGTTGACTTGAACGCTGCTCTTCAGTCCGCCATGGAGGACGCAGGCTTGTCATCGCGCCAGTTAGCGTACCGGGTGGGGGTATCCGCGAAGCAGGTGGAACGATGGCTGAGCAATGCTGATCTGACACCACACGCAAGGAACCGAGCGGACGCCTGTCGGGCGCTGGGAGTGGACGAAGAGATGTTGTGGCCGAAGGCTGTACAGGAACGCGTGAAGACCGGCACCGACCGCGAGTTGGTCCACAGCTACCCGTATCGGTCCGCGTGCCCATCCACGGTCTGGACGGAACTTGTCGAGTCGGCACGCACGGAACTCTTCCTCGCCGGCTACACGAACTACTTCTTCTGGACCCAGGTACCCCACTTCGCGGACACGATCCGACGCAAGGCCGAGACGGGGTGCCGAGTGAGGTTCCTTGTGGGCGACCCGGAGGGAGAGGTGACCCGCCAACGGGAGACGATCGAGGACGTAGCCCTGTCCGTCTCCACGCGCATCAGGATCACTCTGGAGCACGTTGACCGTCTCGGCCCATTGGAAGGCGTGGAGGTGCGCGTCTCCGCCCCGCTGGACGCCATCAACCACGTGAGCCTGTCCGTGTTCCGCTTCGACGACGACGCCCTGGTGACACCGCACCTCGCCCGACTCGTCGGCCATGACTCACCCCTCCTTCACCTGCGTCGCCACAACAGCGGGGGCATGTTCGACCGGTTCGCGGAGCACGGCGAGGAACTGTGGGAGCGGGCCGTACCCCGGGACCTCGAAACCCGCGCCTGAACATGCCCGCATCACGTTGCGGCCCTTGTGGTTTCGGGGCACTCGCGCAACTTGATCGTCGGCAAGCGGTGACTACTGAGAAATGACCCACGCTGCGGGCTTGGGCGCGCCATTGGGTCCCCACACGGCCAGGACGGGCTGTTCGCTGCGGATACCAAGGAAGTCAATGGTGCCTTCGGTGCACTGCCCGGGCCTGAGGATGGTGTCCTTACTCGGAAAAGCAGTCTTGGGATCAGGGGCAACCATCTTCGTGGTGTTCACTTCGCCGCTGGGCTTGATGAGTGCGAAGAATCGCCGATAGACGGTGATCGGCATTCCGGTGGTGCTGCAGATACGAACCTTCACCTGGTCGTAGCGAAGGTCCTCATCTGCCACTTTGGGCGGCATGTTTTGCTTGTAGGCCAGCACCGCTGTCGTGCCGGTGGCCTTCGCGCCACTGTGTGTGGTGCTGCGCCACTGCCAAGCCTCGCCAAGAGCCATGGGGCCCTCTGGAGGTGCGGCGTAGGTGAGGCCGCCGCCGGCTTGCGGATCGTCAGTGAGCTCTTTCCAACCTGTCGGCCAGGAGGGGCGGTTGGTCTGACAGACGGGTGAAGCCCCTGGTAGATGGGTTTTCGACTAAGAAATCCGTCTCCACCAGAGGCTTCGTGTGCTTGTCTACCCGTCGGGCGTCGACGTGTCCAGCTCCGCCCTGCGCTTCCTGTCCGCCAAGCTCCGTCAGCGCCGCCGGGAGCTCGGTACCCGCTGGCGGCGCCTGAGTGCCGGCCGGCAGGCGCTGCTCACTCTTGCCCATCTCCGCAACGGCCACCCGTATGCCCAGCTGGCGGCCGGGTTCGGCATCGGGACGACGACCGCGTACCGGTACATCACCGAGGCCGTCGAGGTCCTGGCCGCTCTCGCGCCGACTCTCGCGGAGGCGGTCCGGGCCGCATCGTCGAAGGCGTTCGTGCTGCTGGACGGGACCTTGCTGCCGATCGACCGGATCGCCGCGGACCAGCCCTACTACTCGGGGAAGCACAAGAGGCACGG
>NZ_SDOY01000116.1 GCF_004117935.1 Streptomyces roseicoloratus
CTAGTGACCTGGTTTTGAGGTCGTGGGTCGCCACGTGAGGCGTCTGCTGTTTCAGATTGCGGGGTTCGCCTGCGGCAGGTCATGCGTTCACGCTGTCCTGTGTGCATGGGCGATACCCGGCTGGAACCTGTCGTGTTGTCGGACGTCGAGCGGCTGACGCTGGAGAACTGGGCCAAGCGCCGCTCGACCGCACAGGGGCTGGCCGTTCGCGCACGCATCGTGCTGGCGTGCGCGAACGGCTGGAACAACACCGTGGTCGCCGCGCGACTCGATGTCGGCAGAGACACCGTGCGCCGATGGCGCACACGGTTCCTGCGCGACCGCCTCGACGGACTCACGGACGAGCCGCGGCCCGGAGTGCCGCGGACCATCACCGACGCCCAGGTCGAAGAGGTAGTGGTCCGCACCTTGGAAGAGACACCGCCGGCCGGGACACACTGGTCGAAACGGGAGCTGGCCAAGGTCGTGGGGATCTCCCCGGCCAGTGTCCTGAGGATCTGGCACGCCTTCGGCCTCCAGCCGTGGCGGACCGAGACGTTCAAGATCTCCCCGGACCCGTTCCTGATCGACAAGATCCGTGACGTCGTCGGCTTGTATCTCGCTCCGCCGGCGAACGCCGTGGTGTTCGCGGTCGACGAGAAGCCACAGATCCAGGCCCTCCAGCGGACCGCTCCGGTCCTGCCGATGATTCCCGGAGTGCCCGAGCGCCGGAGCTTCGACTACGTCCGACACGGGACCGTCGACCTGTTCGCCGCCCTGAACACCGCGACCGGCAAGGTCATCACCAAGCTGTCCGCGCAGCACCGGGCAGTCGACTTCCGTGACTTCCTCGACGAGATCGACCGCCAGACCGAGCCCGGCCTGGCGGTCCACGTGATCTGTGACAACCTTTCCGCCCACAAGGCGCCCGTCGTGCACAAGTGGCTCCTCGCGCACCCCCGCTTCCGGCTGCACTTCACGCCGACGTACTCGTCGTGGATCAACCAGGTCGAGCGGTGGTTCGCCGAGCTGGAACGGCGCTGCCTCGCACGCGGGGTGTTCTGCTCACTCGACGACCTCAAGACCGCACTCGAAGAGTGGATCAAGGTCTGGAACGACCAGGCCAAGCCCTTCACCTGGACCAAGACCGCCGACCAGATCCTCGACCGCATCTGCCGCTACTGCGACAGGATCTCCGAACCAGTTCACTAGCCGTTCTCCAGCGCGATCCGGTGCTCGCCCGCGTACACGTTCATGTCCTGCCCCCGCAGGAAGCCGACCAGCGTCATCCCCGACTCGATCGCCAGGTCCACCGCGAGCGAGGACGGTGCCGACACCGCCGCGAGCACCGGGACGCCCGCCATCACCGCCTTCTGCACCAGCTCGAACGAGGCCCGCCCGGACACCAGCAGCACCGCCCGCTCCAGCGGCAGCCGCCCTTCCCGCAGCGCGCGGCCCACCAGCTTGTCGACCGCGTTGTGCCGGCCCACGTCCTCTCGTACGTCGAGCAGTTCGCCGTCCTCCGAGAACAGCGCCGCCGCGTGCAGACCGCCGGTCCGGTCGAAGACCCGCTGTTCCGCCCGCAGCCGCTCCGGCAGCGCCGCGAGCAGCCCGGGCGTCAGCCGCACCGGAGGGCGGTCGGCGATCGGGAAGCGGGCCGTCGTGCGCACCGCGTCCAGGCTCGCCTTGCCGCACAGCCCGCACGACGAGGTCGTGTAGACGTTCCGTTCCAGCGTGATGTCGGGGACGGTCACGCCCGGCGCCAGCTGCACGTCCACCACGTTGTAGGTGTTCGAGCCGTCCGCCGTCGCCCCCGCGCAGTACACGACGTTCCGCACGTCCTCGGCGGCGGCCAGCACGCCCTCGCTCACCAGGAAGCCGACCGCGAGCGCGAAGTCGTCGCCGGGCGTGCGCATGGTGACGGCGATCGGCCGCCCGTTCAGCCGGATCTCCAGCGGCTCCTCCGCCACGAGCGTGTCCGGCCGTATGCCGACCGCCCCGCCCCGCACGCGCACCACACGCCGCCGCTCCGTGACCCGTCCCATGGTCGCTGCACCCGTTTCTGTCCGTGCGGGACGCCTCTGTCACCGCGGAACGCCCCCAGGGGCCTGATCGGCCCATTCTCCTCTTGTCACGGTCGAACAGGCACTTCGGGTGAATCTTGGTGGTTTACGTCACCGGTTACCCATCAGTCGCTGGCAAGACTGGGTCCTCCTGCCGCAATCGAACCACCGAGGGGGTCCCCGGGATGACGGGCACTCGCATCGCCGCGCTCGGGCACTACCAGCCCGCCAAGGTGCTCACCAACGACGACCTGGCCGCCCTCGTGGAGACCAGCGACGAGTGGATCACCAGCCGGGTCGGCATCCGCACCCGGCACGTCGCGGGCCCCGAGGAGCCCGTCGACGAGCTCGCCGCGCACGCCGCCGGCAAGGCCCTCGCCGCCGCCGGGCTCGGCGCCGCCGACATCGACCTCGTCCTGGTCGCCACCTCCACCGCGATCGACCGCTCGCCGAACACGGCCGCCCGCGTCGCCGCCCGCCTCGGCATGGGCTCGCCCGCCACCATGGACCTCAACGTGGTCTGCGCCGGCTTCACCCATGCCCTGGCCACCGCCGACCACACGATCCGCGCCGGCGCCGCCCGCCGCGCCCTGGTCATCGGCGCCGACAAGATGACCGACGTGACGGACTGGAGCGACCGCACCACCTGCGTCCTGGTCGGCGACGGTGCGGGCGCCGCCGTCGTCGAGGCCACCGACACGGACACCGGTGCCATCGGCCCCGTGCTGTGGGGCTCGGTTCCGGAGATGGGCCACGCCGTCCGCATCGAGGGCACGCCGCCGCGCTTCGCCCAGGAGGGCCAGAGCGTCTACCGCTGGGCCACCCAGCAGCTCCCGGCCCTGGCCCGCCAGGCCTGCGCACGCTCCGGCATCCGCCCCGAGGACCTGGCCGGAGTCGTGCTGCACCAGGCCAACCTGCGCATCGTGGAGCCGCTCGCCGCGAAGATCGGCGCGGTCAACGCGGTCGTCGCCCGCGACGTCGTCGACTCCGGCAACACCTCCGCGGCCTCCGTCCCGCTCGCCCTCGCCAAGCTCGTCGAACGCGGCGAACTCCCCTCCGGCTCCCCGGTGCTGCTCTTCGGCTTCGGCGGCAACCTCTCGTACGCGGGCCAGGTCGTCCGGGTCCCGTAGGGGCTCCGGGGCGGTTTCCGTGGCGGTGCCGTGGCGGTTCCGCGTCACGGCAGGAGCCGGTGCGGCGGCGTCACCTGATCGGCAGAGCCCGGTGGCGACGGCCTCGGGGCGGGCCTAGCTTCGATCGCGGCGAGGGTGTGCAGCCAGGCCGTCCGCGGAACCTCTCCGCGTCCGCCCTCGCGTGACCTGGAGGACCGTCATGCGCGCGATACGCGTAGCTTCCGCCGCCCTGCTGGCCGCCGTCCCGTTCTTCCTGGCGGCGCCCGCGGCACCGGCGGACGACGGTGACCTCCCGGACGGCGTCTTCCCCAAGGACGCCGCCGACTTCCCGAAGGCGGGCGCCGACATCCTCACGGACGGCGCTGCCTTCCTCGACGGCCCCGACGTCCTCACGGACGGCCCCGACGTCCTCACGGACGGCCCCGACGCCCTCAAGGACGGCCCGGAAACCCCCGAGGACACTCCTGACTTCCTGAAGACAGCGCCTGACTTCGTCAAGAACCGCCCCGACCTCCCGAAGGACGGCCACGACCTCCCGAAGGACGACCACGGCCCCGCCAAGGAAGACCACGGTCCCGTCAAGGACGGCACCGGGCACGGCATCACCTCCTTCGGCTTCTCCGTGACGCCGCAGACCGTCGCTCCCGGCGGCACCGTCACGCTCGCTTCCGACGGCTGTGAAGTCCCCACCGTGACCGTCGAGTCGGGCGTCTTCGACACCGTCACCCTGAACAAGGGGCGCCAGGGCACCGCCACCGTCGACCACGACGCCAAGGCCGGCGCCCGGTACGAGGTCACCTTCGACTGCAAGGGCGAACGCGGCACCACCACCCTCACCATCGCCGGCGGCGGACACCATCCCGACCCCGACCGCGCCACCGGCGCCCGCAAGGGCGTCAAGGCCGGCTTCGGCTCCGACGGCATCGGCACCACCGAACTGGTCACCGGAGCCGTGCTCATCGTGGGCGCGCTCGGCTCGGCCGTCGTCCTGACGCGCCGCCGCGAACCCGCCGACACCACGGAGCGCTGACGGGGCGCCCGGGGGCCCGAGACAGCCCCTCCGCCCCGGTGTGACGAGGACCGGGTCGGAGGGGCGCCATACGACGGGACCGCGGGCCGTCCGGAACGGGCGCGGTGCGGAGAGGCGAGACGTGAAGACGCGTCGCGGAGAGGCGACGTCGCGGAGACGCGAAGCCGAGGAGACGACGAGAGGTGGGCGGGACGCACGTGGAGGGGTCGGTCGGACACCGCCGGCGCGGCGCATGGGGAGTGATCGCCGTGGTGCTCCTGGTGGGCGTGCACCTGGTCCGCGACGGGTCCGGCGACTGGCGGACCGACGGCCCTCCGCAGCCCCTCGCGGCCGCCGCGCCCGGTCTGCCGCCCGCCGCCACCGGTGCGGTGCCCGATCCGCTGGACGCCTCCCCGCCGGTACGGGTCCGTGTGCCGGCGGTCCGGATCGACGCCCCGGTGACCCGCGTCGGCCTGGACGCCGAAGGGTGGATCGACGCGCCGGCCCCGGACGCCCCCAACCTGGCGGGCTGGTTCACCGGCGCCGTCACGCCCGGGGAGCGGGGCACCGCCGTCGTCGTCGGCCACGTCGACACGCCCGCGGGCCGGGCCGTCTTCTACGACCTCGGCGCGCTCGCCCGGGGCAAGCGTGTGGAGATCGTCCGCGCCGACGGGCATACGGCGGTGTTCACCGTGTACGGCGTCGAGGCCGTCCCCAAGGACGCCTTCCCCGCACGGCGGATCTACGGCTCCACCGGCAGCCCGGAACTCCGTCTGATCACCTGCGGCGGCCCGTTCTCGCCGGACGGAGGCTACGAGAGCAACGTCGTCGTCTCGGCCCGACTGACCGAGGTCCGCTGACGCCGCCCGCCCCGCCGACGCCTCCCTCCGCCGACGTCTCCGGCCATCAAGGTCCTGGGCCGTCAACGACTCTCTCCACCGCCGGCGACCTGACGGACTTCCGTCCTGGACTGGACCTGGAAGGCCTTCTCGTGGTCAATGTTGCGTCCACGGAGCAGGCGTCGGGGGGCGTCTGGCTCCCAGGATCCAGGGCGCAGGGCCCAGAGCCCAGAGCCCAGGGCCCACGGCGCGGGACCCAGGACAGAGCTCAGGGCGCAGGACCCGGGGTGCCCGAACGTCCGGCCGCCCAGTCGGGCGCGCCCGTCGCCCGCCCGGCCCTACGGCGGCGCGGTCAGCCGATGCCCTGACGGTCCGGCTCCAGTGCGAAGGCCCGGTCCGCGGCGGCCGGCACCGTGAGCTCCACCAGTTCGACCAGCAGCGCCCGGTGCCGCAGCAGCGGCTCCCGGCGTTCCTCGGGCACCATCGAGAGCAGGTCGTCGAGACCCGCCAGCATCCGCCGCGACACCTGCGGACTGCTCCCGGCGGCGCCCCGCATCTCGGCGAAGCCCAGATCCACCAGATCCGCCCACTCCGGCACGTCCTGCACGAGCCGCACCGGGCCCCGGCCGTCCCGCCCCTCGCGGTACTCCACCGCGCCGAGCGGCCGGTGGGCGAGCGCCGCCAGGAACTGGACGATCCGGTCCAGGCACTGCACGGCCGTCGTCGGGTCGTTGACGGCCGGGGACAGCGCGCGCAGCCCGATGTCCGAGAGCTGCCGCAGCCCGAAGCCCAGATCCTGGTGGAAGGTCCGCTCGATCCCCACCGACACCGAGGTTCCCAGCCCCTTGGGCGCCGGCCCGCCGTACACGGCGAGGACCGGCGTCCCCGGCACCACGAAGTCGCCCGTGCGGGGCAGCACGCGCAGCACCAGTCCGTGCCGCCGCGCGACCCGGACGAACCGCACCACGTTCACGTCCCGCAGCACCCCGGCCCGTCCCCGGTGCACCACATGCCCCGTGACCGGACCGAGGTCGCCGACGCCGCCCTCGTACCAGGGCATCTTCGTCAGCACCCGGAACGCCTCCTGGGTGATCCGGTCCACCACGTGCCCCACCCGCATCAGGCGCAGCGTCGAGTTCACGTACGCCACGAAGAGCAGCAGGCTGAGGCCCACGAGCACCAGCGTCACGATCGACTGCGCCAGCGGCACGCCCGTCACGAGCTGCGGGTCGGTCTCGCTCTCGTACGAGGTGAGCACGAGCAGGGACAGCACGAAGGTGGCGAGGAAGACCGAGAAGGTGGCCTTGGTGATCCGGCTGCGGATGAAGATCCGCACCACCCGGGGGCTGAACTGCCCGCTCGCCATCTGCACCGCGACCAGCGAGATCGAGAAGACGACACCGATGAAGGTCATCATCGCCGAGCTGACGGTGGTCACCACCGTCTTCGCGTCCTCCGCGATCCCCACCAGCTCGCCCAGTGCCTCGTACTCGCCCTCCTCCCGGAGCGCGTCGACGATCGCCCGGTCGGTCCCTTCGCACAGCCACCAGACCACCAGGACGAGGGCCATGGTGGCGACCGGAGCGAACCAGAAGGTGTCCCGGAGGTGCTCCCGGAGGGGGGACAGCATCCGCGGCCGGGGATAGCGGGCGGCGCGGGGCGCGGCCGCGGGCGGGGGAGGAAGCGGAGAAAGCGGGCTCACTCCGCGCAGGCTAGCCCGCCGCTGCGCCGATGCGCGGCACTGACCACGGGAAACGCTGGTGAAAGCCGCCTCGAACCCCTGGTAGAGTTGTCCATGTCGCCGCGGGGAACACCCGGGGCGGCGAGACACCTGGTCCGGGTGGCGGAATGGCAGACGCGCTAGCTTGAGGTGCTAGTGCCCTTTATCGGGCGTGGGGGTTCAAGTCCCCCCTCGGACACCACGACGGAAGGCCCCGACGGAAGTCGGGGCCTTCCGCGTTTCCCCGTGCTCGTCTCCGGCCCCATGCCGTGTCCCGCCCGCTCGCGCACCGCTTCACCCGCCCTTGCGCGCCACGACCAGCCGGCAGCGCGGACTGCCGTCCTCCCGCACGCCGAGGGACCGCATCGGCAGCCACTCCACGGTGAAGCCGGCGTCCTCCAGACGGGCGCGGACGTCGGCGAGGCGGAACGTCCGGTAGTACATGACGAACGGCGGCCGCCACAGCGCGTTGCGCACCCGCATCACCGCGTCGAACCCCCACAGCGTCCAGTACGGGGCGGAGCCCACGCGCGGCGGCGCCGGGAGCGGGAAGGCGAAGGTGCCACCGGGCCGCAGGGCGCCGTGGACCTGGGCGAAGAGGGTGCGCTGCTCGGCGGGCAGGAAGTGCCCGAAGGCGCCGAAGCTCACCGCCAGGTCGAAGGCGGGGGCGAAGGGCAGGGCCAGGGCGTCGGCCCGGACGAGCGTCGCCGCCGGGTGGGCGCGGCGGGCCTCGGCGAGCATCCCCTCGCTGAAGTCGACCCCGGCGGTCCGGCCCGCGCACACCGAACGCAGGACCGACAGGCCCGCGCCCGTGCCGCAGCAGACGTCCAGGCCCGTGCCGAAGGGGCCGAGCGGCTCCAGGGTCTCCGCGACCGCCGTCAGGAGCCGGTCGGAGGTGCGGAAGGGCGTGGCGTCGAACTTCGCGGCGAGCAGGTCGTAGCCGTGCTCGACGGAGGACAGCGCCTGCCGGGTCAGCTCGCGGAGCGTGGGGCCCTCGGGAGAGAACATGCCTCCGACCCTACGACGAACCCGCCCTGGCCCTTGCGGCGCGCCCGCCTGACCCTACGACGAACGCGCCCCGGCAGTACGACGAACCCGCCCTGGCCCTTACCGCGCGCCCGCCCCGGCCCTCACCGCGCGCCCGCCCCGGCCCTTACGGCGCGCCCGCCCCGCTTACAGCGCGCTGCTCACCGGCGGCGGTACGCCCCAGGCGGGTGCGGTGCCGGTCAGCTGGCAGATCAGCAGGTAGAGGGGGATGGGCGGGGTGTACGGGGAGTCGCCGTCGGGATGGTGGATCAGCCGCGGCCGACGGTCCGGGATCACCGCGCCGGGCGCGTAGCAGGCGGGCAGCGGCCAGGTCAGTTCGTGCTCCGAACCGGCCGGGACCAGCCACCACCACCAGTCGGCGTCGGCGTAGACGCAGCCCTTGGCGGGCAGCCGGGACAGGATGCGGAAGCCGTAGCGGGCGGGCACGCCGACGGCGTCGCAGCCCAGGGTGGCCGACAGGTCGGCGGGCACGGGCAGCCGGGTCACGCCGACGGGCGTGGGGGAGAGGAGGGAGGATGCCGCGGAGGGTCCGGAGGCGGGCCCGGGCGCCCTGCGGGCGCGCGAGGCCAGCAGCGTCGCCAGCGACCTCAGCACGGCTCTCCCATGCCGTGCGCGAGCTCCGCCCACACGATCTGCGCCGTCCCGTGGCCGGTGCGGTCCGCGCCCCAGGCCGCGCACAGGGCGTCGACCAGGATCAGCCCGCGGCCGCGCTCGTCCTCGCCGCAGTCGCGGATGCACGGCCCCGCGGGGCCGCCCTCGTCGCGTACGGCTATCCGCAGGCGCTCCTCGCCTTCCCGCAGCTCGCAGACGACGCGCGCGCTGGCCGTGTGCACGACGGCGTTGGTGACCAGTTCGGAGACGACCAGGGCGACGGTGTCGCGTATCTCGGGGTCGCAGCCCCAGAGGATGAGGCGTTCCTCGGCGAGCCGGCGGGCCCGGGCGACGGATTCGGTACGGGCGGCCAGCTCGAAGGCGAACCGGCGGAACTCGGCGTGCGGCCGTGGGCGCTGGGGCATGACGCGGCGGCTCATGAGACCTGAGGAGTGCGCGTTACCAGAAGCCACGACCGGATCCTCACAACTGTGGGCAGGAGTGCCGCACCCCCCACCAGCGCGGCGAAGCGCACGACGGCATGGGGGTACCGGCTCATCGGAATACTGTGCTCCCGGCGGGGACACTTGGCAAGTGGCACTCTGAAAATTGCAGAGTGCGGTGTTCTCTCTGGACTGGCCTCGTGGCACACTTCGTCGAAACAGCGCGTCGGGGAGGTCGTGAAGAGTGAGCGAGCCGCGGTCCGCCCCCACGGTGGGACAGGTCGTCCTCGGCAGACGTCTGCAGGATCTGCGTGAGCGGTCCGGCCTCAAGCGGGAAGAGGCCGCCAGGATCCTCAGGGTGGCCCCGGCCACGATCCGGCGCATGGAGACCGCCGAGGTCGCGCTGAAGATCCCGTACGTCCAGCTGCTGCTGCAGGCGTACGGCGTCACGGACTCCGAGGCGGAGGCCTTCGTCGCCCTCGCGGAGGAGGCCAACCTCCCCGGCTGGTGGCAGCGGTTCCACGACGTGCTGCCCGGCTGGTTCTCCATGCACGTCAGCCTGGAAGGGGCCGCGAGCCTCATCCGGGCCTACGAACCCCAGCACGTCCCCGGTCTGCTGCAGACCGAGGACTACGCCCGCGCCATTCTGCGCAGCGGGGCCGTCGGTGGCGGCAGCGACACGGATGCCGCCGAGGAGACCGAGCGCCATGTAGCCCTCCGCATGGAGCGCCAGTCCCTGCTCACCAGGGAAGGCGCGCCCAGGTTCTGGGTGATCATGGACGAGACGGTGTTCCGCCGACCGGTCGGCGACGGGCCCGAAGTGATGCGCGCCCAGCTCGACCGGCTGCTCGAAGCGTCCGAGCTGCCGAACGTCACCCTGCAGATCGCGGAGTACGCGTCCGGCCACCACCCCGGCACCTACGGACCGTTCGTCCTCTTCCGCTTCGCCATGCCCGAACTCCCGGACATGGTCTACAGCGAGTACCTGACCGGCGCCGTCTACCTGGACTCGCGCGCCGAGGTGGCCTCCCACCTCGAGGTGCTGGACCGCATGGCGGCCCAGGCCGCGACTGCACAACGTACGAAGGAGATCCTCAGGGATCTCCGCAAGGAGCTGTGAATGGACCGCATTTACAACGGCATGCCCGCCACCGAGCTCGGTGCCGAGGGATGGCACAAGCCGTGGAGCGGCGGGAACGGGGGCAACTGCGTGGAGGCCATGAAGCTGGCGGACGGCAGGATCGCCGTGCGACAGTCCGCGGACCCCGAAGGACCCGCGCTGATCTACACCCACGGCGAGATCGCCGCCTTCATCCAGGGGGCCAAATCCGGTCAGGCTGACTTCCTGCTCACCTGAACCCCTTCCGCCCCGCCCGTCCATCGCGTAACTCTTGCTGTACGTGCCGCCGTTCGTCCCGCCGAGGAGAGCCGATGACCAGCCAGGAACCCGCCGCGTCCCCGCACGGCGGGATACGCATCGACACCAGCAAGCCGCACCCCGCGCGCATGTACGACTGGTTCCTGGGCGGCAAGGACAACTACCCGGTGGACGAGGAGATGGCGCGTCAGCTCCTCACCGTCGACGCCCGCGGCCGGGACATGGCCCGCGTCAACCGGGCCTTCATGCACCGCGCCATACGCTGGCTCAGCGCCGCCGGCGTGCGCCAGTACCTGGACGTCGGCACCGGCATCCCGACCGAGCCCAACCTGCACCAGATCGCGCAGGAGGCGGCGCCGGAGTCCCGGATCGTCTACTGCGACAACGACCCCATCGTGCTCGCGCACGCCGCCGCGCTGCTGCGCTCGACCCCGGAAGGCGCCACGGAGTACATCCAGGCGGACGCGCGCGAGCCCGAGGCCATCCTCGAAAGGGCCGGAAAGGTCCTTGATTTCGACCGTCCCATCGCCCTGTCGATGCTGGCCCTGCTCCACTTCGTGGGCGACGAGGACGGCGCGTACGACCTGGTCGCCAAGATCGTCGACAAGCTCGCCCCGGGCAGCTACCTCGTCCTCTCGCACGTCACCGGGGACTTCGACCCCGAGGGCGCGGCGAAGGCCTCCGCCATGTACAAGGCGCGCGGCCTGACCCTCCGCCCGCGCTCGCGCGAGGAGCTGGCGGCGTTCTTCGACGGCCTCGACCTCGTCGAGCCGGGCGTGTCCCTGACCGCCGAGTGGCACCCGGAGCTGGGCGAGCCCGTGCCCGTCCAGGGCGACGACCCGATCCCGGGCTGGGCGGCGGTCGGCCGCAAGCGCTGACGCGTCCGCGCGAGGAGGCCCCGCCGGAGCACGTGCTCCGACGGGGCCTCACCCGTTTCCCGCCTGCCTCCGTCCTACGGCCGCACCAGCGTCACCAGGAAGCGCTGCGCACGGCCGACGTTGCCGGCCGCGTCGACCGTGCGGTACTCGATCGTGTGGGTGCCGTAGTCCGGCGTGGCGTCGTCCCACGGCACCGCGCGGCTCCGGCCCAACTTGCCGTACACGAGATCGTCGATCACCGTGCCCGACGGCGAGAAGAGGAACGGCGCGCCGGCGTCCGTCGGCCAGCCGTAGTACGTGTACCAGCCGTCACCGTCCACCCGGAACTGGCTCACCACGGCGCCCTCCTGGTCGTCCCGCGCGGTCAGCCGCATGGTGAACGCCCCGTCGTAGACGTACTCCACCGGCTGCCCCGGCCGCCGCACCGTGCGCAGCGGCGGCGACAGCTCGTACGCGACGGAGGCGGCCGTCCCGTCCACCGTCCACCTCAGCTCCTGTGCCGTTCCCGGAATCCGGGCGGTCAGCGTGTGGGTGCCCGGGGTCAGGCGCAGCGAACGCAGGTCCAGGTCACGGTCGTTGCCCGGGTTGGCCACCGGCCGGCCGTCCAGCGCCCAGGTCACGACCGGGGCGTGGCGAACGGGGTGTGTCGTGTCGGCGTGCACCACCGAACGCGCGCTCACGGGAGCCGACGTCGCCGTGTGGCCGGTGAACGCCGCCCGCGCGCCGTCCGACGGCGTGCCCAGCGCCGGGTTCACCGTCCAGCGCACCGTACGGGTCAGGGCCGCCGAGCCGCGCACCGCCGGGTCGCGGACGAACGGCGTCGGGTCGGTGACCGTCGCCGTCAGCGCGTACGTACGGCCCCGGCGCAGGTCCAGGCCGCGCAGATCCAGCGTGCGGGCGCCGGCGGTCGGCAGCGGGCGGTCGTCGAGCCGCCATTCCACGGCCAGTTCACCGCCCACCGGGTGCAGCGTGTCCACCCACACCGTCCGGTCCGCGCCGAGCGGCCGCTCGGAGGGCGTGTGGTCCTGCACCAGGTTCACCTTCGCGGAGATCGCCCGCACCATCACCTCGCGCTCGACCTGGTCGAAGGCGTAGCCGAGGGTCTTCATGAGCGAGTGACGGCTCGGCCGCCACACGTCCCGCGTGCTGTACAGCCCGCCCTCGTGGCGGCCGATGACCCCGCCGGACTCGCTCTCCTCACCCAGCCAGCGCCACCACTTCGCCCGCTGGTCCCGCATCTGCCGCTCGGTCAGGAGCGTGTGATGGACGGAGGACGGCTCGCCGCCCTGGTACGCGGCGCCCGGCACCCCGCGGGCGTAGTAGTCGTACTCGTCCTGCAGGTTGCCCAGTGAATGGCCGATCTCGTGCGGGGTGATGAGCGCCGACAGCGCGTTGCCGCCGGACGCGGTCGCGTAACTCCCGCCCGCACCACCGTAGGTGGAGCTGTTCGCGAGCGCCACGACCTGACGGTTGGCGCTGCTCGTGCCCGGCACCAGGTCGGCCGCCGCCGCGGCCTTCCCGCTGTCCACCGTGAGCAGCCGCTGCACGCTGTCCGGGTTGCAGCCGCCCCAGAAGCCCATGTCGAGGGCCGTGTCGCGGGCCGGGGCGCCGAGCGAGGGGTCGCAGTCCACGCCGGACTCGGCCGAGGGCAGCTCCACCGCCCACACGTTGACGTACGAGCGGTACGAGGCGAACGGCTCGATGCTCCACAGCATGCTCAGATGCCGCTCCACGTCCGCCCGGAACCGGGGCAGTTCGGCGGCCGTGTAGCCGTCGCCCATGACCACCAGGTTGAACCGCTTGTCCGCGGGCCCGGTCGTCTGCACCGGGACCACCACCGCCCCGGGCGGCGCCGTCGCTCCCGCGGGCTCCCCGGCCGGCGCGCTGCCGGCGGCCGGGGAACCCGTGCTCAGGACGCCCGCGGCCAGCAGTAAGGCCGCGGCGAGCCGGGCAACTCCTCTTCGCACACCCGTGCGTCGCAGTGAAGTCATGGGGCGCGACCCTAGGCCACGCCCCCGACCCCGTAAAGACGGCCGTCGGCCGTCCACGCCGTCCGTGGCGCAGATGGCCGTCCGTGGCGCGGAGAGGCGTCAGTGGCGCAGGTAGGCGAGCCCCGCGTGCTCGGCGGCGTAGCCGTCGACCAGCCGGCGGGCCACCGTCACCGAGTCGACCAGCGGATGCAGCGCGAAGGCCTTCACCGCCGTCGCCCGCGAACCGCTCTCCGCGGCGGCCAGCACCTCGCGCTCCACCGCCTTCACGGCCGTCACCAGACCCACCGCGTGGTACGGCAGCGGATCCACCGCCACCGGATGGGCGCCGGCCGCGTCGACGAAGCACGGCACCTCGATCACGGCGTCCGCGTCGAGCACCGAAAGGGTGCTCCGGTTACGGACGTTGAGGATCAGCGTGGCCCGCTCGTTGCGCGCGATGGCCCGCATCAGCGCCAGGGCCACCTTCTCGTAGCCGCCCGACTCCAGGTCCGCCTCGTCGCGCTCGCCGACCCCCGCCGCCTCCCGGTTGTGCGCCATGTACGTCGCCTCACGGTCGGCCAGGACCCGGTGCCAGGTGGCCAGGGGAGGAGTGTCGGGCTTGCCCATCTCCTCGTAGAATCCCGCCTGCTGGTCGTACAGGTAGGCCCCGCGGGTGCGCTCCGCCTCGCGGTAGGCACGGACCGCCTCGCGGTTGAAGTAGTAGTAGTGCAGGTACTCGTTGGGAACCGCGCCGAGCGAGCGCAGCCACTCCGTCCCGAAGAGCCTGCCCTCCTCGAACGAGCCGAGCAGCGCGTCGTCCTCGAAGAGCCGGGGCAGCACGTCATGTCCGCCGACCTTCAACCCCCGTAGCCAGCCGAGGTGGTTGAGGCCCACGTAGTCGATCCACGCCTCGTCCGGTGCCGCGCCGAGCACCCGCGCCACCCGGCGGCCGAGACCCACCGGCGAGTCGCAGATGCCGACCACCCGGTCGCCGAGGATCCGCGACATCGCCTCGGTGACCATCCCGGCCGGGTTGGTGAAGTTGATGACCCAGGCGTCCGGGGCGAGCTCCGCGATCCGCCGCGCGATGTGCGTGACCACGGGGAGTGTCCGCAGCCCGTACGCGATGCCGCCGGCGCCCACCGTCTCCTGGCCGAGCACGCCCTCCGCCAGCGCGATCCGCTCGTCGGCGGCCCGGCCCGCGAGCCCGCCCACCCGGATGGCGGAGAAGACGAAGTCCGCGCCGCGCAGCGCCTCGTCGAGATCGGTCGTCGCCGTCACCGCCGGCGCGTCCGGCACGCCCTCGCCCTGCTCGGCGAGCACCCGGGCGATCGCCGACAGGCGCGCCGCGTCGAGGTCGAACAGCGTGACCTGGGTGACCCGCCCCTCGGCGTGGTCGCCGAGCAGGGCGCCGTACACCAGCGGCACCCGGAATCCGCCGCCTCCGAGAATCGTCAGTCTCATGCCCGTACGCTACCGGGATGCAGGTACTGAGCAGCAGGATTCTGCTCCGCCCGACCGACCCCGAGCGCTCCCGGCGCTTCTACGGCGAGACCCTCGGCCTGGCCGTCTACCGCGAGTTCGGCACCGGCCCGGACCGCGGCACGGTCTACTTCCTCGGCGGCGGCTTCCTCGAACTCTCCGGCCGCGCCGCCGCCCCGCCGCCGGAGACCGGCATCCGGATCTGGCTCCAGGTCGCGGACGTCCACGCGGCCCGCGAGGAACTGCGCGGCAGACCCGACGCCCACGTCCTGCGCGAACCGGTCACCGAGCCGTGGGGCCTGGTCGAGATGTGGCTGGCCGACCCGGACGGCGTACGGATCGCCGTGGTGGAGGTCCCGGAGGGACACCCGCTGCGGTACCGGCCGTGAGCGACGGGGGCGGGGTCGCGGCGATCCTCTGCGCCCGTACGCCCTGCATCCCTCCGCCTACGCCGTCACGCCCCTACGCCCGTTTCGCCCGGGGTACCCCCGCCGGTCGTTTCAAGATCACTTGAGTGCAGAATGTCCGCATGGCGAACACGAACATGCCCAAGAAGGCAGTGCTCGAGGACGCCGGGGACATCAGCCACACGCTGGCCCTGGCCTTCGACGACGATCCGATGATGCGCTGGTTCTTCCCCGAGGACGCCTCCCGCCAGGCCACCCTCGGCCGCTACTTCTCGACCCTCTTCACCCGCCAGTACCTGCTGAACGGCCTGTGCGAGCGCACCGACGCCGCGGCCGCCTTCTGGGTGCCCACCGAGGCGCAGGAGAAGGCGGTGCCGGACGCGGACACCATCCAGGAGCTCATCGGCATCCTGGGCGACCGGGCCGGCCTGTTCAAGGAGGCCGTCGAGACGGCCGCCGCGCACACGCCTCAGGACCCCCACTGGTCGCTCGCCCTCATAGGTGCCGCGCCCGCCGCCCAGGGCAAGGGCCAGGGCGCCGCGCTGCTCCGCTCCGGCCTCGCCCAGGCCGACGCGGCGGGGCAGGCGGTCTACCTGGAGTCCTCCAAGGCCGCCAACATCCCGGTGTACGAGCACTTCGGCTTCACCGTGCGCGAGGAGTTCGCGCTGCCGGGCGGCGGCCCGGTGCTGTGGGGGATGTGGCGCGACCCGCGCTGACCCGCGCTGACCCGTGCCGGCCGGGGTGCCGGGACGGTGACCCCGGAGCCGGCACCTCGATGGGGCGGGCGGCGGCGGGCGCGCGACAATGAGCGCATGTCCCGACGCAAGGCCCGCCCCGCCCGTACCGCCCGCCCCGCCGGCTCCGCGCGCAACGCCCCTCCGGCCGTCACCGCCGACTCGCCCTGCCCGTGCGGGCTGCCGGCCACGTACGGCGCGTGCTGCGGCCGTTTCCACTCCGGGCCGGCGACCGCGCCGACCGCCGAACTGCTCATGCGGTCCCGCTACAGCGCGTTCGTCGTCCGCGACGAGCCCTATCTGCTGCGCACCTGGGCGCCGGAGACCCGGCCCGCCGAGGTCGATTTCGACCCGGAGCTGCGGTGGGCGGGGCTGGAGATCGAGGAGACGAGCGACGGCACGGCCTTCCACCAGCGCGGCACCGTGACCTTCCGGGCCCGCTTCACGCACGAGGGCGCGCCGGGCGAGCTCCACGAACGCAGCCGGTTCACCCGGCACGAGGGCGCCTGGGTGTACGCGGACGGCGACTTCCTGGACTGAGCGGCGGGAGCGGCGCGCGTCCCGTCCTTGGCCGTAACGCTCACCGCGTCACCGCTCCCACCGGTTCCCGGTCGCCCCGCGGCAGCCCCTGGGCCAGGTCCTCCGCGATCAGCTTCTTCGCGATGGCGTCCGTCGCCGCGCGCAGTTCGGGACCGCTGGGCCGGCCGCGTTCCTGCTCGACGCGGTCGCTGAGCCAGTCGCCCCACGCCTTGGTGATGACCTCCGCCTCGCGCTTGCCGGCCGGGGTGTGCGACAGCAGGTTGCCGTCCCGGGTGAGGAAGCCCTCGTCGACCATCCGGTCGAAGACCGGCAGCAGCACCTCCGGCGGAACCCGCCGCCCCGCCGAGATCAGCCCCAGGCTGGCGTGGCCGACCAGCCGGGTGAACAGCTCCACCTGCATGACCGCCCACGCGCCCGCGATGTCGAGCCGGGTGTCGGAGGCGTCGACGATCCGCCGCGCGGTCGTGTAGTCGGTCCTGCGGATGATCCGGCCCACGGAGAGTTCGAGCAGCTTGGCCGAGTCGCCGCTGATGGTGGGCGAGGCGAAGCCCTCGCCCATGTCGGGGGCGGAGGCCCGGGCCGTGTCGCGGAGCGCCACCTGCTTGAGGAAGAGCGCGACGACGAAGCCCACGGCCGCCACCGGGACGGTCCACAGGAAGACGGTGTGCAGGGTGTCCGCGTAGGCCTGCACGATCGGCTCCGCCACCGGGTCGGGCAGCCGGTGTACCCCGGTGGGGCTCTGCGCGGCGCCGGCCACGGCCGCCGGGTTCAGTCCGGCCCCCGCGGCGATCGCCGAGGCCTCGCCGACGCCCGCCCTGAGGTTGGGTTCGAGCGCGTTGGTGTAGATGGTGCCGAAGACGGCGGTGCCGAAGGAGCTGCCGAGCGTACGGAAGAAGGTGACGCCCGAGGTGGCGGTGCCGAGGTCCGCGTAGTCGACGGTGTTCTGCACGGCGATGGTGAGCACCTGCATGCACAGGCCGATGCCGACGCCGAGCACGAACATGTACAGGGAGGCGAGCCAGGTGCCGGTGTCCGGACCCATCAGCGACAGCAGGAACAGGCCGACCCCCATCACCAGACAGCCCACGATCGGGAAGATCCGGTACTGCCCGGTCTTGCTGACGACGTTGCCGCTGAAGATGGACGCGATGAGCAGGCCCACGACCATCGGCAGCGTGCGGATGCCGGAGATCGTCGCCGAGTCCCCGTCGACGTACTGCAGATAGGTCGGCAGGAAGGTCATCGCCCCGAGCATCGCGAAGCCCACGACGAAGCTGAGCACGGAGCACACGGTGAAGACCGGGTTGCGGAACAGCCGCATGGGCAGCATGGGTTCGGCCGCGCGGGTCTCCGCCCAGCAGAACAGCGCGAGCGCGAGCAGCCCGCCGGCGAAGAGACCGATGATGACGCCGGAGCCCCAGGCGTACTCGTTGCCGCCCCAACTCGTCGCCAGGATCAGCGCGCTGGAGCCGACGGCGACCAGCGCGATGCCCAGGTAGTCGATGACGGGCCGGCTCACGGACCGTACGGAGGGGATCGAGCGGGCGGCGGCGATCACGACCAGGATGGCGATGGGCACGTTCACGTAGAACGCCCAGCGCCAGCTCAGATGGTCGGTGAACAGGCCGCCGAGCAGCGGCCCGATGACGGTCGAGACGCCGAACACCGCCCCGATCGCGCCCTGGTACTTGCCGCGTTCGCGCAGCGGGATGACGTCGGCGATCAGCGCCATCGAGGTGACCATCAGACCGCCGGCGCCGATGCCCTGGAGTCCGCGCCACACGATGAGCAGCGTCATGTTGGTGGCGAGGCCGCACAGGAACGAGCCGGTGATGAAGACGACCGCCGAGATCTGGAAGATCACCTTGCGGCCGAACAGGTCGCCGAACTTGCCGACGAGGACGGTCGCGACGGTCTCCGCGAGCAGGTACGCGGTGACCACCCAGGACATGTGCGCGGCGCCGCCGAGGTCCGACACGATCGTCGGAAGAGCCGTGCCCACGATCGTCTGGTCGAGCGCGGCGAGGAGGACGCCGAGCATGATCGTGCCGAAGACGATGTTGCGACGGCGGCTGTCGAGCACCGGCGGCTCGGCGGCGGGCGGCGCGGGCGCTGCTTCGCTGGTGGTGGTCACTCTCGCAGGGTCACACCGGCGACCGTGTCCCGCATGTGGGGTACGCCCGAACCGGTGCGGTACGCCTGAACCGAATCGGTGCGGTGCGGTGCGCCCGAACAGAACCGGTGCGGTGCGCCCCGTCAGCAGGCCGGGCGTCAGCGGGCCGGGTGTCACCAGTCCGGTTGTCAGCAGTCCGGGCGTACCGGCAGCTTCGGGTGGTGCTTGGCCAGGACCTTGTTCGCCCGGGCGAGCGCGGCCAGCGCGTGCTCCCGGTCGGCGCGGTCCTCCGGGCACAGCGGTCCGCGGAAGCGGTAGACCTCGCGCGCCGCGCAGTCGGCGTCGACCTCGGCCTGGAGCACGTGCAGCGGCAGGCAGGACCCGATCAGCGCGGCGACGCGGTCGGGGATCGGCACGGGGACGAGGGTCGAGGGCGAGGCGATCACGGTCGGTCCTTGTGGGGCTCGTGGGGCGGCGAGAGGGTTTCTCTCGTCCGTACGTACTTCCATACGTACCGGATGGCGGTGCCGGTTCGACGACGGTCGCGTCACCGCCGGGAAACGCCCGCGGCCCGGTCTCGGCGAGGCGTGCGGAGGGCCCCGTGGGCGCGCCGGACGTTCCCGCAGGTGCGACCGGGTCTCCCGGTCCGATCGAGCGTCAGTCCGTCGAACGGAGGGGCGGGAAATGGCCGTTGCGGCCAAACCCGATGTGGGGCATCTCACGTCGCCCCCGGACCGTAACGATCTCCGTCCCGCCCCGGGAGGGACTGCGGAGCCGCGGCGCGGGCTACGCGAGGATCTCGCCGAGGTCGTACGAGACCGGCTCCTCCAGCTGTCCGTAGCCGCAGGACTCCGGCGTCCGGTCGGGCCGCCAGCGCTTGAACTGGGCCGTGTGCCGGAAGCGGTCGCCCTCCATGTGGTCGTAGCCCACCTCGCAGACCCGTTCGGGCCGCAGCGTCACCCAGGACAGGTCCTTCTTGCCCGACCAGCGGCTCGGCGCCCCCGGCAGCCGGGAGGACTCGTGCGCCGACTCGTCCGTCCAGGCCGCCCACGGATGTCCCGCGGGCGGGTCCATGACCAGCGGGGCCAGTTCCTCGATCAGCTCGGCGCGGCGCTTGGCCGTGAAGGCCGCGCACACGCCGACGTGCTGGAGGGTGCCCCGGTCGTCGTACAGGCCGAGCAGCAGGGAGCCGACCACGGGTCCGCTCTTGTGGAAGCGGTATCCGGCCACGACGACGTCGGCCGTGCGCTCGTGCTTGATCTTGTACATGAGGCGTTCGTCCGGGCGGTACGGCAGGTCGAGCGGCTTGGCGATCACCCCGTCGAGCCCCGCGCCCTCGTACTGCTCGAACCAGCGTGCGGCCAGCTCGGCGTCCGTCGTGGCGGGAGCGACGTGGACCGGGGGAGTGACACCGTCGAGCGCGGTCTCCAGGGCGGAGCGCCGCTCGGCGAGCGGGGTGTCGAGGAAGGCCTCGTCGCCGAGGGCGAGCAGGTCGAAGGCGATGAACCGGGCGGGTGTCGTCTCCGCCAGCATCCGCACCCGCGAGTCGGCCGGATGGATCCGCTCGGTGAGCCGGTCGAAGTCGAGCCGGCCGCCGTGCTCGATGACGATCTCGCCGTCCACCACACAGCGCTCCGGCAGCCGGGCCAGGAACGCCTCGACGAGCTCGGGGAAGTAGCGGGTCAAGGGCTTCCCGGTGCGACTGCCGATGAACACCTCCGCGCCGTCCCGGTGCACGAGGGCACGGAATCCGTCCCACTTGGCCTCGTAGTGCATGCCCGGCGGGATCTTCTTCACGGCCTTGGCGAGCATCGGCTTCACGGGCGGCATCACCGGCAGGTCCATGGCGCGAGTCTAGGAGGACGGTGACGATTCGTCCCGATATGCGGGTCGCGGGTGCCGCACCTAGGCTGACCGGCATGGCAGGCAAGGCGGCAGCGGTGGAGCTCGAGGTCGGCGACCGGACCGTGAGGGTGTCCAACCCGGACAAGGTGTACTTCCCCGAGGCCGGCTACACCAAGATCGACATGGTGCGCTACTACCTGGCGGTCGGCGACGGCATCACCCGTGCCCTCCGGAACCGGCCCACCACCCTGGAGCGTTACCCCGACGGCGTGACCGGCGAGTCCTTCTTCCAGAAGCGCGCGCCCAAGTACCTGCCCGACTGGATCCCCACCGCCCACATCACCTTTCCCAGCGGCCGCTCCGCCGACGAGATGTGCCCCACCGAACCGGCCGCCGTGCTGTGGGCGGCCAATCTCGGCGCGGTCACCTTCCACCCGTGGCCGGTACGCCGTGAGGACACCGACCATCCGGACGAACTGCGCCTCGACCTCGACCCGCAGCCCGGCACCGACTACGCCGACGCCGTCCGCGCCGCCCACGAACTGCGTGCCGTCCTCGACGAGCACGGGCTGCGCGGCTGGCCCAAGACCTCCGGCGGGCGCGGCCTCCACGTCTTCGTCCCGATCCTGCCCGAATGGACGTTCACCCAGGTGAGACGGGCCGCCATCGCCTGCGGCCGGGAGCTCGAACGGCGGATGCCGGACCGGGTCACCATCAAGTGGTGGAAGGAGGAGCGCGGCGAGCGGATCTTCCTCGACTACAACCAGACCGCCCGCGACCGCACCATCGCCTCCGCCTACTCGGTCCGCCCCCGCCCGCACGCACCCGTCTCCGCGCCGCTGCGCTGGGACGAGATCGACGACGCCGTGCCGGCGGACTTCGACATCCGCACGATGCCGACCCGCTACGCCGAACTCGGCGACGTCCACGCCGACATGGACGACCGGCGCTTCAGCCTGGAGCCGCTCCTCGAACTGGCCCGCCGCGACGAGGCCGAGCACGGGCTCGGCGACCTGCCCTATCCGCCCGAGTACCCGAAGATGCCCGGCGAACCCAAGCGGGTGCAGCCGAGCCGTGCGAAGAAGGACTGACGGGCGCGGCCGGACGGATGCCGAACGGTCGGCCGCGTGCGGGCGCGGGAGCGAGCGGTGGGCGGTAGGCGGCGGGCGGAGCCCGGAGCGAGCGGTGGGTGGTGGGCGGTGGGCGGTGGACTCTGTCCGGCCACGTCGTGGCTCGCCGGGGCTCGCCGGGGAGCGGTGTCGGGAAGGCGGGGACCGCGCGAGTCGCTACGCCTCCGGGGCGCGCCGCTCGCCGGGCGGGAGGAGCAGCACCTCCAAGGCCCGGGCGCAGGCCTGTACCTGAGGGAGCAGCCGGCCGAGGCGGGCCCCGGAGAGCTCCGCGGGAGCGGCCCGGACGGCGAGCGCGAACCGCGCGCTGCCCGAGCGGTCGAGCACGGGCACCGCGAGCGTACGCACGCCCGGGCACGGATCCTCGTCCTCCAGGACGTGGCCCCGGTCCCGTACGAGTGCCGACTCGCCGATCGGCGAGGACGGTTCGCCGTCCCCGGGCCAGGCGAGCAGGACCTTGCCGGGCGCCGTCGAGCGCAGCGGGCGCCGCAGACCGGCCTTGGGCACCACCGTCTCGCCCGCCACGATCACCGCGTGGGCGCCGCTGCGCAGGGCGAGCGCGGCGGTCGTGCCGGTCCGCGCGGCGAGGTCACGGAGCTCGGGGGCGGCCAGGTGCAGTCCGCGCTGGTGGTACGAGATCCGGCCGAGCTCCGTGACGGCCGGGCCGAGCCGGTAGCGCGCGGTCCGCGCGTCCTGCTCCAGGAACCCGGCCGCGAGCAGCGTCCTGGCCAGCCGGTGCGCGGTGGACGTGGAGAGTCCGAGCCGGCGGGCGAGGTCGGATGCGGTCGGGTCGGGGCCGTTGTCGTGGAAGCACAGCAGGACGTCCAGGGCCCGGCCGACGGCCTGCGCCCCCGCGGGCGGCCCGGTGCGGGCCGGTGCCGGCACGGAGGCGGACAGGGACGCGGGGGCGGGCCGGGCGTGGGTGGTCATGACCTCACGCTGCCACATGACGGCAGGGGGCTCCGGCGGGATCCGGCGCCGGAAACACACCGTTCACGAGTCGTCCCACGGTGGGGGAGCGGCGGGGCGGGGCAGCCTGTGGTGAACCCTGGGAGGCCGCGTGACGGGAATTGGCCGAAAACGGCGGGACGGGCGTCCCGGCGCGCCGTGTTGACGGCTTTCGCCAAGCACGTTGATCGGACGTTGATGGCGCGTTTAGGGCCTCGGACCAGCCTGGTTCCATGCAGACCGACACCGTGCTCACCGCCCCGCAGACCCTCCTGGCCGACGACCTCTCCTGGCAGCAGGACGCGCTGTGCGCCCAGGCCGGCCCGGAGTTCTTCTTCCCGGCGCCCGGCTCCTCGACCCGCGAGGCCAAGCTGCTGTGCGGGGCGTGCGAGGGGCGCGTGGCCTGCCTGGAGTACGCGCTGACGCACGACGAGCGCTTCGGGGTGTGGGGCGGTCTCTCGGAGAAGGAGCGCATCCGTCTGAAGCGCCGCCAGGGCTGACGGCCGGGCGGCGGCCGGCGCCGAGGCGTGCACCAGCCGCGGCCACAGTCCGCGGCTCTTCGTTTTCGGCCGGTGAGCCCGGCGCGTAAGCCCGGCCCGTGCTCTCGACCCGTGCTCTCGACCCCTTGGTCCTCAGGCCGCGGCCTCGGCCCCCGGCCCCGCGGCCTCAGCCCGCGGCCTCGGCCCTGTCCTCAGCCCGCGGCGCGGGCCGCCATGCGGGCCTTGCGGGCCGCCAGGCGCTCGTCGAACTTGCTCGCTTCGCTGTCCAGGCCGTTCATGTACAGGCCCAGCTCCTCCTGCGCGCGCAGCCCGTCCGGGCCGAGGCCCTCGATCTGGAGGACCTTCAGGAAGCGGAGGACCGGCTGGAGCACGTCGTCGTGGTGGATGCGCAGGTTGTAGATCTCGCCGATCGCCATCTGGGCCGCCGCGCGCTCGAAGCCGGGCATGCCGTGGCCGGGCATCCGGAAGCCGACGACCACGTCCCGCACCGCCTGCATGGTGAGGTCCGGGGCGATCTCGAAGGCCGCGCCCAGCAGGTTGCGGTAGAAGATCATGTGCAGGTTCTCGTCCAGCGCGATGCGGGCGAGCATCCGGTCGCACACCGGGTCGCCGGACTGGTGGCCGGTGTTGCGGTGGGAGATGCGGGTGGCGAGCTCCTGGAAGGCCACGTACGCGACCGAGTGCAGCATCGAGTGCCGGTTGTCGGACTCGAACCCCTCGCTCATGTGTGCCATGCGGAAACGTTCCAGCTCGTCCGGGTCCACCGCGCGCGAGGCCAGCAGGTAGTCGCGCATCACGATGCCGTGCCGGCCCTCCTCCGCGGTCCAGCGGTGCACCCAGGTGCCCCAGGCGCCGTCGCGGCCGAAGAGGGTGGCGATCTCGTGGTGGTAGCTCGGGAGGTTGTCCTCGGTGAGCAGGTTCACCACGAGCGCGATCCGGCCGACGTCGGTGACCTTCGACTGCGAACGGTCCCAGGCCTCGCCGTCCTCGAAGAACGCGGGGAAGTTCCGGCCGTCCGACCAGGGCACGTACTCGTGCGGCATCCAGTCCTTGGTGACCTTCAGGTGCCGTTCGAGCTCCTTCTCCACGACCTCTTCCAGGGCGTACAGGAGCCGCGCGTCGGTCCATCCCGTCGAGCTGAGGTGGGGAGAAGTGAGCGTCAAGGGGAACTCCTGGGGACGGAGAAGGGCAAACGGAACTACCTACGGATTCGTAGGTTACGAGACCGTAGGTTAAAGGCCCCATAAGGCAGTGGCCAAGCCCGTCCCGGTGATGTCCGGTTACGTTCGGTTATGTTCCCGGCTCACGCGGCGCGTGCCGGGAGCGCGGGAGACCCAGGTCACGCGCCGGTACGGCTCGTCCGGCCGCGCCCGGGGTCTCCCGCCCGGCTACGCAGAGCGGCCCTCTGCCGGGCTGCTCGGAGCAGTCCTCGGCCCGGCCGGGCGGAGCGGAAGGTCCTCCGCCGGCTGCCGGGAGGCGTCCTCCGCCCGGTCGGGCAGAGGGGTCCTCCACCGGATCGCTCCGACCGGTCGCCGCCGGGCCGCTCCGACCGGTCGCCGCCCGCCTGCTCGGAGCGACCTGTCCCCACCTGCTCGGAGCGACCTGTCCCCGCCTGCTCGGGGCGACTGTCCCCGCCTGCTCGGAGCGACTGTCCCCGCCTACTCGGAGCGGACGGCCGTCCGCTCCTCCGTCTCCTCCCGTACGGCCTCCGCCGTCGTCGGCCTGAGCTCGCCGTCGAGCCGCAGCCAGCGGGTGATCCCCAGCGACTCCAGGAAGGGCACGTCGTGGCTCACCACGACCAGCGCCCCCTCGTAGGCGTCGAGCGCGGAGGTCAGGCTGTGCACCGACGCCAGGTCCAGGTTGTTGGTCGGCTCGTCGAGCAGCAGCAGCTGCGGAGCGGGTTCGGCGAGGAGCAGCGCGGCCAGGGTCGCGCGGAACCGCTCGCCGCCCGACAGCGTGCCCGCCGGCCGGTCGGCCCGGGCGCCCCGGAAGAGGAACCGGGCGAGCCGCGCCCGGATCTCGTTGACCGTGGCCCCCGGCGCGAACCGCGCGACGTTCTCCACCACGCTCCGCTCGTCGTCCAGCAGGTCGAGGCGCTGCGGCAGGAAGCGCATCGGCACCCGCACCGACACCTCGCCCGCGACCGGCGCGAGCTCGCCCGCGAGCGTCCGCAGCAGGGTCGTCTTGCCGGCCCCGTTCCGGCCGACGAGCGCCACCCGCTCGGGACCCCGCAGCTCGAACTCCCCGCCGACCCGCGCTCCGTACGGCAGCTCCAGGTCCCGCAGCAGCAGGACGTCGCGTCCCGGGTGCACGGTCGTGCGCGGCAGTTCGATGCGGATCTCGTCGTCGTCCCGCACCGCCTCCACGGCCGCGTCGAGACGCGAGCGCGCCTCGGCGAGCCGGTCGGCGTGCAGGGCGCGGTGCTTGCCCGACGAGACCTCGGCCGCCGCCCGTCGGTTGTTGGCGACGATCCGCGGCACGACCTTGTTCTCGTAGCTCTTCTGCGCGTACCGCTTGCGCCGTGCCAACTTGGACTGTGCGTCCTGGAGTTCGCGCTTCTGGCGCTGGACGTCGGCCTCGGCGACCCGCACCATCCGTTCGGCGGCCTCCTGTTCGGCGGCGAGCGCGGCCCGGTAGTCCGACCAGGCGCCGCCGTACCAGGTGACCTCGCCGTCCCGGAGGTCGGCGATCTGGTCGACGCGCTCCAGGAGTTCACGGTCGTGACTCACCACGACGAGGACCCCCGACCAGGCGTCCATCGCTTCGTACAGCCGGCGGCGCGCGTGCCGGTCCAGGTTGTTGGTCGGTTCGTCGAGCAGCAGCACCTCGGGCCGGGCGAGCAGCAGCGCGGCGAGCCGCAGCAGCACGGACTCCCCGCCCGAGATCTCGCCGATCGTGCGGTCGAGGCCGATCCCGCCGAGACCGAGCTGGTCGAGCACGGCCAGCGCCCGCTCCTCCACGTCCCAGTCGTCGCCGACCGCCGCGAAGTGCTCCTCGGCGGTGTCACCCGACTCGATGGCGTGCAGGGCGGCCCGGGTCCCGTCGATGCCGAGGGCCTGGTCGACCCGCAGTCCGGTGTGCAGGACCAGGTTCTGCGGAAGGTAGCCCACCTCGCCGGCGATGCGGACGGAGCCGGCCGAGGGCGTGAGTTCGCCGGCGATCAGCTTGAGCAGGGTCGACTTGCCCGAGCCGTTGAGACCGACGAGTCCGGTCCGGCCGGGGCCGACGGCCAGCCGGAAGTCGTCGAGGACGGACGTCCCGTCGGGCCAGGAGAACGACAGGGACGTACAGGTGATGAAGGTGGGGCGGGTAGCCATGGATGTCTCCCGGGGAGCGATGCGTGAACAGGGGCAACGCGTGAGACACCGGGACGCGGGCGAAAGCCGGGACGGTCCGGAAGCGGCCGGTCAGAGCGACCGGGGAGGACCGGGACGGGGCAGCGCTCGTACGCCGAGGTCGAGGACGGCACACGCGGCGGCGGGGCGGCACGCGCGGCACGGTGTCTCGGACCTCAGACGAGCAACGGCCTTCTCCGATCGGGCGACAACAGGACCGGGAAAGACGTTACGGCCGGGAGGCGGAGGGCGGCAACGGAATTACGGGCGGTACCACGGCGATGCCGCAGGCGTCGTGCCATGGCGGCGGTGCCACGAGCTTGACGCGGCCGGTGTCACGGTGTGTGTGACGGCCGGTGTCACGGCCGGTGTCATGGGCGTGTCACGGCCGGTCCGCTCGCCCGCCCGCCCGCCATGGCGGTCCGTGCTACGGGTGCTCCTCCAGGAGATGCGCCAGATCCTGGTCCCAGTCCACGTACTGGTGCTCGCGCCCGTGCGGCACGAGGTGCTGGGAGCGCTCGAGGAAGCTGCGCAGCTCCGAGGTGCGGACGTGCACCATGGCCACGCCCTCGGGAGCGTGGAACTCGACCACCGTGCGGTCGTATCCGTACGGCCGCAGGCGGACGTCCCCGACGCCCGCCGGGCCGTCCACGCCCTGCACGAGCAGTTCGCGCGCGAAGGCCCAGGACACCTCGACGCCCTCGAGGGTCGCGGGCGGCGGGAAGGCCATGCTGACGGCGTACGGGTCCTGGCGGTCGTACCGCAGGGTGGCGGCGACGGACTCGGCCCGGGGCGCGGACGCGACCAGACGCGCCTGCACGGCCTGCTCGATGACGGTGGACATGGGGCCAGCCTCCTGTCGCGCGGCCACGGGCCACGTTCTCCTGCGTCTCCCCGACACCAGGAGAGACGAACGAGGAGCCACCGGAGTGCACTCACCGGGTACGTGAGCTGCGTCACCGCGCGTCCGCGCGGTCGAAGTCGCCGCCCGCGCAGGGCCCGGAGTGGTCGCAGTACGGCTGGTTGCCGGAGGCCCCGCAACCGCACAGCACCGCCCGCGTCTCGTGCCGCTCGCCCCGGTCCGAGCGGACCAGCAGGTCTCCGCGTACCACCAGGCGCCCGTCCGGCATGCGGCGGACGGTGGTGGGGGAGTCCGGGGGCTCGGCGGTGTCGTCCGCCAGGTGGTAGCGCAGGGCGCCGGAGGGGCAGCGGCGGACCACCTCGGCGACGAGCTCCGGGGCGGCCTCGTCGGGCCGGACCCAGGGGCGCTTCGCCAGGTCGAACACGCTCGGCAGACCGTGAACGCACTCGGCCGCGTGCAGACAGCGGCGCGGCTCGAAGGTGACGGTGATGCCCTCGCCGTCGTACTCCTTGAGCTTCGGCGCCTCGTCCGGGACGGGGTCGGTGGCGGTGCCGGTGCCGCGGTCCGTCATGCGACCAGCCTAGGAACGACGTGACCGATACGCACGCCGGAATTCCCCGACGCGCTTCGGCCACCGGCACCCGGCCGCTACGGGTACTCCTCGGCCTCCCGGCACTCCGCGGCGGCCCCCGGCACTCCGCGAGGCCCCCCGGCACTCCGCGAGACCCCGGCACTCCGCGGCGGCCCCCGGCACTCCGCGAGGCCCCCCGGCACTCCGCGAGACCCCGGCACTCCGCGGCGGCCCCCGGCGCTCTGGACGGGATCTTCCGGCTGGGCTAGCTTCCGGCGGCATGACGTCCATGGGGAAGACGAGAAGGCCGCGAGAGACGAGCACGACGCGCGAGGCGGGGCAGACGCGTCCGTCAGGGAGGGTGTGGCGGCCGGGCCGCCCGTGGGCGGCGGGACTCGCCGCGGGGCTGGCGGCCGCCGCGCTCGCCACGGCTGTGACGGCGGCGCCCGCCGCGGCCGGAGAGCGCGTGGCCGGCGAGTGGCGGCTCACGCAGACCGGCACCGACGCCCGCTTCCGCGGGCTCGCCGCGGTCAGCCGCTCGGTGGCCTGGGCCGCCGGTTCGAAGGGGACGGTGCTGCGCACCACCGACGGCGGGAAGAGCTGGCGAAACGTCTCGCCGGCCGGGGCCGGGGCACTGGAGTTCCGGGATGTGGAGGCCTTCGACGCCCGGCGCGCCGTGGTCCTCGCGATCGGCGAGGGCGAGGCGTCGCGGGTCTACCGCACCGAGGACGGCGGCGAGACTGTCCTCCGACAACGAATCTTGCTCGTTTGCCATCGAAGCGTGATGACTACCGGTTTCGGGACATCGAACCTTAACCGTGCAGGTCAGGAGCTTCCTTGTCCGGGGGCCGGAGTCGCGGCGGATGGGACTGACCTGCTTGGATTCCGGCATGACGGATTGGGCGCAACTCAGCCATGCCTACGGCTCGGCGGAAGACATGCCGGTGCTGCTGGATCAGATCGCTTCGGAACCGAGCCCCGAGCGTTGGAACGATCTGTGGTCGGCGCTCTGTCATCAAGGCAGTGTCTACTCGGCCAGCTTCGCGACCTTGCCGTGGCTGGCCGATGTAGCCGGCCGCGATGACCGGGAGCAGGCGGTGAGCGCCTTGAACCTGGCGGGTGCGATCTTGGCGGGCTCTGACCAGCCGCACGGGGCCGGCGACGTCCGCGCCCAGCACGCTGCGGAGGTCGAGACCCTGCTGGTAGCGGTGAACGAACACCTCCGGACATCGTCCGATCGGAACGAGTACGCCTATCTCCTGGAATCCATGCTGAGCTTCGAAGGCGTCGTGGGCTGGGGCGAAGACCTCGCCTGGGGCCTCGTGAACGAGGAGTACGAGGTCTCCTGTCCTGGCTGCGAAGCCGCGCTGTTCATCGTCATCGGCGAGCGCGGGTTCTTCTCCACGAGCGGTGACTACGCGCTGTCGGAGGATGACGTCGAGACGACGCCCCTGCGTCCCGCCAGCCCCGCGGCCATGGATGGCATCGGCCGCCGGCTCCACGACATCGCCCTCGCCGACGGGCACCAAGACGTCGCCAGCGCGATGACCTACGTCTTCGGCGATGCGACGTGCCCCGACTGCGAAACCGGCTTCTCCGTAGCGGATCAGGTCAGTGCCGATTGGTCCGCAACACACTGAGCAGGTCCAGCGAAACGCAGGCTTCTTCGTCGAACCGGGCGCTGGTGCCTCAGGTCGCCCGGTTTTGACGGGAGAGAGCTGTAGCCGGGAGCTCACCGAGTTTCCGTGCTCGGTAGGCGGCCTGTCGGCAGGCGTGCGAGCACCACCGTCGGGCTGCTGAGGCCGGCTGCATGGGAGTGCGGCAGAAGCCGCATGTCGGGCCCGTGGGGACGTTGTGGCCGGTGAGGGGTTGGGCTGGGTTCTGCTGGCGCAGGAGGTAGTCCTGGTCTCGGCATCGCTGGCAGTAGTCGGCCGGGCCGCGGCGGCTCATGGGGATGCGGTGGATGATCTCGCCGCACTTCGTGCAGAGTTTCGCCGGGGATGCGGTCGGGGCCGGTGGCTCGGGGGGCCGCTCGACGCCTTGGCGGTGCGCCATCCGGCGGCAGCGGGGGGAACACCAGGACGGCGTGCTCTTCCCCGGGGTCCTGGGCAGTTCGATCCCGCAGTATCCGCAGGTCGGGGTGCCGATGGTGCGTCGCAAATGGGCGCGCTGGCGGCAGCGGGCGGAGCAGTGGCGGCGGGGGCTTCCGCCGGCGGTGCCCTTCGGCGGGAGCGGGGCGTCGCACTCGGCGCATCGGGTTGCCGGGCCTTCGAGGGCTTCGCGAAGGGCGGCGGGGTGACGGCCGGTGGCGGCGGCGAGCCGGCCCCAGCTCGGTTTCCCGCGGTGGTGGGGCGGCGGGCAGAGGTAGTCCCGCAGGTAGGCGGGCTGGAGGTGGTTGGCCTGGGCGAGGCGGACGATGAAGGTCTCGACTCCTTCGCGGTCCAGCGGCCGGATTTGGCGGGGGAGGCGGGAGACGGTGGGGTCCGGCTCCATGTCGGGGGTCACCGAGCGGTCCGTCGGCGGGGCTTGGGCGAGGCGGCGATGTCGAGCGGAACGTCCTCCAGGCCGTACTTGGTGAGTTCCTCGGTGCCGGTGAGGATCGCGTCGATGGCGGCGCCGCGGATCTGGTGGGAGAGGGAGCCGATCATGCCGCCGCAGCGTTCGTGGAGGAAGCGGTCGAGGCGGATCAGGCTGAACGGTTCGTGCTTAAGCAGGACCAGCGTGCCTTCCAGGGTCCTGACCAGGCCCTTCCACTCGGGTCCGTAGGGGAAGGGGTGGGTGCGGATGAGGGTGAAGCGGCCCGCGATCTGTTCGCCGCGGACGCCGGCCAGCAGGCGCTCGACGTTGATGCCGGCGTAGACGAACGTCGCGGGGATGCGCTCGGAGAAGTACTTGAGGGTGTCGGCGACCTCGGCGCCGTTGCGGCTGGTCAGCGAGATGTTGTGGAGCTCGTCGACGAGGACCAGGCCGGTGCGGGCGTCGGTGCAGACGCCGACGACGGCTTCGATGATGTCGGTGATGTTGAACCGGGCGGTCACCGGCAGGCCCAGGAAGCGGGCGAACTCCGCCGCGATCATGCGGGGTGTCGCGGCGGGCGGGACGGTGACGTAGACGACCGGGATGCGGCCCAGGTCACCTGGATGGCGGGAGCGGTCCAGGAGTTCGTGGGCCAGGCCGAGCTGGGTGATGGCGATCGTCTTGCCGGTGCCGGCCGGCCCGGAGACGATCAGCCCGCGGCGGGCGCTGATCGCGTGCCGGTTGAGCAGGACCAGGCGCCGGCCGGTGGCGACGGTGTGCTGGACGGTGGAGGTGCGGACCACCAGCAGGCGGGTGTGGTAGTCGAGCCGTTCCTCGTCGTAGGCCGTCCGCTTGGCCGCGGGCAGGGCGACGTACTCGTCCGGGGCCAGTCGCGGCGGTGCCTCGGGAGGGCGGTTGATGAACCGGACCCAGCCTTCGAGGGTGGTCAGGTGCTGCCCGGTCTCTTCCGGCTCGCTCACTTCCGCCTCCAGGGGTCTTCGAGCGGGTCGAACAGACCCAGCGGGATCACTTCCGCCAGCGACTCCCCGTCTGACTCGTCCTCTGGGTGGTCCGGTTCGGCGGGCTTGGGGGCCGGGATGGAGGGGCCGGTGTTCTTGGTGCGGGCCGCGACCCGCCGCTCGCGCCGGCTCGGCCGGGAGCCCGGCTCGCCCGGCGGTCCGGCGTGCGCGCGGGTCAGCAGGGCGGAGACGGCGTCGGCGAGCTCTTCCTCCGTCGCCTCGGGCAGCTGCCGGGCGACGTGGTCCCAGGCCAGGTCCCCGAACGGAACCGGGACCCGCTTCAGGTGCTTCCAGGTGGCCGGCACCCACCCGCCGTCGCCGTGGTGATCGCGTACCCAGATCCGGGAGACGTCGTAGGGGTCGTGATGGACCTCCCAGAGCCCGTGCTTGGCCTGGACCCCCGAGTGCTGGCGCCGCATCGGGCCCAGCTCCTCGCTGTCGTAGATCCGGTTCTTGATCTTGATGCCGTAGTCGTTGACCACCCGCCAGAGGGCGGGCAGCAGTTCGACGTAATCGTCACCGCTCAGCGCGACCGGGACGTAGCCGCAGGCCTCGATCAGGGCGGCGTACTTCTCGTTCGGGGTGAACGCCCGGCCCGGGTGCGCGGGATCCCGCAGACCGTCGTGCGGCCGGTTCTGCCACGCGGCGACGATCCACTCGTCCAGCAACTCCTGCAGTTCCAGCAGGGACCACAGCCGCTCGCGCTCCAGTTGGCGGCCGCGGTGATCGGTGCTGCGGCCGGTGTAGCCGGCGACGAACTGGGCGAACAAGGTGGCCACCGAGCCGAGCATCTTCTCGATGTGGCCCTTCTCGAAGGGCGAGCCCTTGTGCGTGGGCTGGAACTCGATCTGCAGGAACCGGCAGGAGGACTGGAAGTTGCGGGAGATGAAAACCTTCCCGTGGTCGCAGACGATCGTCTCCGGCACGATCACCGGCCGGGCGGCGGCGTGGGCCAGGCGCTCGTCGAGCTGAAGGAGCCGGCGGTGCGGCAGCACCGACCGGGACATCGCCAGCGCCTCCGCCCAGCCCGGCCGCATGGGCTCGGGGGTGACCGTGCGGGCCAACAGCACGCTCGCGTCGACCGACTTCGTGGTCGGCCGCAGCACCGCCGCGGTCAGCGTCCTCGTTGCGACGTCGATCATGCCGGTGAGATCGACCTTCCCGGTCACCCCGCTGTCCAGGAGCACCAAGACGTCGAGCGGGGTGGAGTCGATCTGCATGATCTCGCCCGGCGCGAACGCCTCCCGCTCGCCGAACGGCCCGACCGCCCCGTGAGCGCGCGAACGCCGGGTGACGGCCGAGCCGAACGTGTGGGTGCCGTCGGTGAGCTTGGCCAGCAGCCGGTAGAGGGTCCGCTCCGAAGGCAGCTTCACCGCCCGGCCCTCGGGCGTCTGCCGCAGCAGCTCGCCGGTCCGCCAGATGATGAACGTGCCCCGGCGGGTCGAGGCGTCGACGGCCTCGGCGATCGCCTGCCGCATCGCCGCCACGATCTGGTCGTCCACCGCCCCGAAGGCCGGCTTCTTGCGGACCGGCCGGTGATCGGCCAGCCCCATCACCCCTTGGGCCTGGTAGCGGCGTCGCTTAAGGGCGACCGTGCTCGCGGCGGCCGGGTGGCCTGCCGCGGTCAGCTCGGCGGCCTTCGCCCGCTCGCGGACCGTCAGCGACCGGCCCGGGCCGTACTCGGGCCGGGGCTCGGCGCCTGGACCCGCATCTGGAGGCAGGCCGTGCAGCACCTCGAGGATGTGCCCCTCCCACCACAAGGCCTTCTGCCTCGCCTGCTCGGGCAGGGTCTCCAGCAGGGAGGCGGCCGGCAGCGGCATCCGCACCGGGCTGCCGATCACCGCGAAGTCCTCCGCGGCCAGCAGCTCCTTCGTTCCGACCACCAGCGGCTCGGCTTCCCCCTCGCCGGTCAGCGTCACCGACGTCGCCGAGACCGCCACCACCGCCCGGACCTGCCCCGCGGCCCGCACCCAGGCACCCGCCTCGATCGCGGCCGGCCGCCGCAGATTCGTCACCGGCTCGTCCCCCTCGTCCAGACCACGGTCTTGCTGTGCAGCAGTTCCTCCTCCAGGTCGGCCACCAGGGCCCCGGACCACAGCAGATGGAACAGGTGCGGCAGCACCAGCAGCGGATCGCCCACCCGCACCGCCCCGGCCCGCAGCGGGCCCGGCTCGGCGAACTGCCCCAGCAGACCGTCCACGACGTCCGGCCGGCGGGCGGACCGGGCCCGGCGGTAGCGCACCAGCCACCGCACGTTCGCCATCAGCACCGGATCGGGCACCCCCACCCGTACGAACTCCCAGCCCACCGCCCGGCAGGCCCGCTCCGTCGCCGCGAAGGCCTCCGCGGACGCCTCGTCGATCTGATCACCGGCCCGGACGTCAACCACACGCGCCCGCCCGTCCACGAGACGTACGAAGTAGTCCGGCGCGTGCCGACGCGGACGCTCTCCGTCGTGCCAGTGCAACCAGAACGGCTGCGAGGCGACCCCAACAACATCCGGATCCCGGTCCAGCAGGATCAGCCGGTCCCGCTCCAGCCAGGACTCGAACCCGATCAAGTCCGCCGTGGTGACCGCGTAGTACCAGCCCGCGAAACCCCGGGCCCCCTTGTCCCACCGGAAGCCACGAACCGGCTCGGCCTCCTCGAACCTCGTGCTCCACCCCTCGGCCAGCGGCACCCGCACCAGCTCACCCGCCACGGAAAAGTCCAGCTCAAAGGCCGATAACGCTGCATCCCCGTACGCACGCGCAGGTGCCCCCACCATGCCCCCAGACCAGCGATCGCCCCGAGTGCTCAAGCTCCGATGACAGGAAAGTAGGGTTCGTCAGACTTCGATGGCAATCGAACAAGATTCGTTGTCGGAGGACAGAGACCTGGACGGAGTCCTTCCGCAACACCGACCCGCGCGCCTTCTACGACTGCATGACCTTCTTCGACCGGCGGCACGGGCTCGCGATGAGCGACCCGGTGGACGGCCGGTTCCGCATCCTGTCGACGCGCGACGGCGGCAGGTCCTGGAAGGTCCTGCCGGCCGACGGCATGCCGGCGGCGCTGCCCGGCGAGGCCGGCTTCGCGGCGAGCGGCCAGTGTCTGGTGTCGGCGGGGCCGAAGGACGTCTGGCTGGCGACCGGCGGAGGGGCGACCGGGCGGGTGCTGCACTCGGCGGACCGGGGACTGACCTGGACGGCCACCGAGACCACGATTCCCGCGGGCGAGGGCGCCAAGGGCGTGTTCGGCCTCGCGTTCCGCGACCGCCGGCACGGCATCGCGGTCGGCGGCGACTACCGCACGGACCAGCCCTCGCCGCGGGCCGCCGCCGTCACCGGTGACGCGGGCCGGGCGTGGACGGCGTCCACCGCCCCGCCGCCCGCCTACCGCTCCGGCGTCGCCTGGCTGCCGCACAGCCGCTCCGCCGCCCTCGCGGTCGGCCCCACCGGCACGGACCTCACCACCGACGGCGGCCGCACCTGGCGCACCGTCGACACCGGCTCGTACGACACGGTCGACTGCACCCCGGACGGCGCCTGCTGGGCCTCCGGGGAGAAGGGCCGCATCGCGCGGAGCGGTGTCCGGTTCTAGGACGATCCGGATGAACCGCTAGGCGGGCAACTCGTCGCGGAACGCCGACAGTCCGTCCACGGTCTTCGTGGCGTGGAACTCGACGATCCGGTACGCGCACACGCCCTCGACGCTGAACGGGTCGGTCGCCACGATCTCCTCGATCTCCGCGCGGCCGACCCCGCCGGCCAGGATCACCCCGCCGTCCCGCGGCTCCTTCCGCCCGGACGCGAGGAACACGCCTTCGGCGTACCGCGCGTTCAGCCACGCCACATGGGCGTCGAGGAGGGCGTCGACCCGTTCCAGAGGAGCGGTGTAAGTCAGCTCGAGTACGAACATGACCGTCAGGCTACCGAGGCCCCGCCGCCGCGTCCGTCGTAGGGTGCCCCACCATGACGATCATCGAGGTTCCCGACGGCTGGCCCGCGGACGAGGAGACGGCCCAGGCCGTGCAGGAGGAGCTGAGGGCACGGCTCGTGGTGGCGGAGGAGGGGCCCGGGGTCGGTGAGGGGAACGTGACCGGGGTCGACGTCGCCTACGACGACGCGCGGGACCTCGTCGCGGCGGCGGCCGTCGTGCTCGACGGCCGGACCCTGGAGGTCGTGGAGGAGGCGACCGCCGTGGGCCGGGTGTCGTTCCCGTACGTGCCGGGGCTGTTGGCGTTCCGCGAGGTGCCGACCGTGCTCGCCGCGCTCGGACGGCTCGCCGCCCGGCCCGGGCTGCTCGTCTGCGACGGCTACGGCCTCGCCCACCCCCGCCGCTTCGGGCTCGCGAGCCATCTCGGCGTGCTCACGGGGCTGCCGTCCGTCGGCGTCGCCAAGAACCCGTTCACGTTCACCTACGCGCAACCCGGCGAGGCCCGCGGCGAGTTCGGCGACCTCGTCGCCGACGGCGAGACCGTCGGCCGCGCGCTGCGCACCCGCGCCGGCGTCAAGCCGGTCTTCGTGTCGGTCGGTCACCGCGTCTCGCTGGACCGGGCCTGCGCCCACACGCTGCACCTCAGCCCGCGCTACCGGCTTCCCGAGACCACGCGGCACGCCGACGCGCTGTGCCGCCGAGCCCTTGGGGAGGCACTGAGCACGAACACCGAGTGACGCCCGGGACGACTGAGTACCCGTACGGATATCAGCCCGTGACACTCGGACGGCAGAGTGGGGGCATGACTTCCCCCGGTTCCGCCCGCCCCACCTCCGGCACCCCCGCCGGTCCCATCGGCACCCTGCAGTGCGTGGTCCTCGACTGCCCCGACGTCATGGAACTCGCCACGTTCTACCAGCGGTTGCTCGGCGGCGAGGTCAACCGCCCCGACCCGCAGTGGGCGGTCGGCGACGCCTGGGCCACCCTGCACGGCGCCGGGGGCGCGCCCGTCCTCGCCTTCCAGGGCGTGGCCGACCACCGGCCGCCCGTATGGGGAGCGCCCGAGCAGCAGTTCCACATCGACGTGCGGGTCGCCGACCTCGACGAGGCGCACGAGGCGGTCGTCGCGCTCGGTGCCTGGCGCCTCGACACCGACGGCGGAGACCGGGCCTGGCGGATCTACGCCGACCCGGCCGGCCACCCCTTCTGTCTCGTACGGCACTGATCCCGCCCGCCAACGGGCCCTGTTTCCGCCCGCCTACCGCCTCGATCCCGCCCGCCTACGGCCTCGATCCCGCCCGTCGACGGCCCCGGTCCGCGGCCGGTCAGCCCGAGTGCGCCACCCGGAAGCGCAGTCCCGCCGCCACCAGTCGCTCCACGAGCGCATCGCCCATGGCGACCGCCGTGGTGACCTGTCCCGAGGTCTTCGGCAGGTCGTCGAACGCGAGGCACAGCGCGGACTCGGCGAGCATCTTCGCCGTCTCGTCGTAGCCGGGATCGCCGCCCGACACCTCGGTGAAGACGCGCCGTCCGCCGCCCTCGCCGACGAAGCGGACCGAGAACCAGCTGCGTGCCCGCCGCTCCGCGCTCGGCCCCCGCCCCGGCTCGTAACGGCCCATCAGCCAGTTCCGCACGAAGGGGAGTTGAGCCGCCAGGGCGCCCGCGCCCACCACCGCGGAACCGCCGAGCGCCATCGGCAGCGTCTTCACCGAGGCGTAGTGGCGGTAGCGGAAGTCCGGCCCGTAGCGGTCGAGGGCCCGTGCCGAGCGCGCCACCACCTGCGGGTCGAGGGTGGGCAGCGGCAGCGCCCAGGTGCCGGTCTCGCGGCTGAACCGCGGTCCGGCCAGCGGCGCCCGGGCCCGCCGGGTCACCAGGCGCGGCTCGTGCAGCCGCCGCTCGTGGGCGGCCCGCAGGATCCGCCGCCCGCGCCCGAACGCGGTGAGCGCCGAGGCGAAGGTGCCGCCGGAGAAGACCGCGCCGGCTCGGACGAAGCCGTCGATCCGCAGCGGCACGCCTTCCGGCAGCTGCCGCACCGTGTAGTAGACGCCCAGGTCGTGCGGGACGGAGTCGAAGCCGCAGGCGTGCACGAGCCGGGCGCCGGTCTCCCGGGCGCGGGCGTCGTGCCGCACGTACATCGTGTCGACGAACTCCGACTCGCCGGTCAGGTCCAGGTAGTCGGTGCCGGCTTCCGCGCACGCGGCCACCAGCTCCTCCCCGTACCAGACGTACGGCCCGACGGTGCTGGCCACCACCCGGGCGGCACCGGCGAGTTCGCGCAGCGACTCCGGGTCGGTGGAGTCGGCGACGAGCAGCGGAAGCTCCGCGCACCGCGGCCACCGCGCGGCGAGCCGGTCACGCAGGGCGGCGAGCTTGCCGCGGCTGCGGCCGGCCAGGGCCCAGCGGCAGTCCGCCGGGGCGTGCGCGGCCAGGTACGCGGCGGTGAGTTCGCCCACGAATCCGGTCGCCCCGAAGAGGACCACGTCGTACGGCCGTGTGGCCGCCCCAGTCTCCATCCAGCCCCAGCCCCTCCGATGTCGCCGCGCCGCCCCCGGCGCGCATGTCGTCGGCGGACTCTAGCGGAAGACCGGACGGACCCGGCCGCCGGGCGTTTTCCCGTGCCTCCGTCGGCCCGGGGGCTTGTGCAGACTGGAACACGTTCCTAGCATCTCCGGTGTTACATCACCACTGTCACACTTGCCTGGGGACTCGATGACGACTCCGCGCCCGTCCCGTGGCGGCCCGCTCTCCGGTGTCCGGGTGGTCGAACTCGCCGGCATCGGCCCCGGCCCCTTCGCCGCCATGCTGCTCGCCGACCTCGGCGCCGACGTCGTCCGCGTCGACCGGCCCGGCGGCCCGGGCCTCGGCGTCGACCCCGCGTACGACCTCACCAACCGGAACAAGCGCTCCGTCCTCGTCGACCTCAAGGCCGACGGCGGCCCGGACACCGTGCTCGACCTGGTCGAACGCGCCGACGTCCTCGTCGAGGGCTACCGTCCCGGCGTCGCCGAACGCCTCGGCGTCGGCCCCGACGCCTGCCTCGCCCGCAATCCACGGCTCGTCTACGGACGGATGACCGGCTGGGGCCAGGACGGGCCGCTCGCCCACACCGCCGGCCACGACATCGGCTACATCGCCGTCACCGGCGCCCTCGGCATGATCGGCCCCGCGCCGGACGCCCCGCCCGTCGTCCCCGCGAACCTGGTCGGCGACTACGCGGGCGGCTCGCTCTACCTCGTCATCGGCGTCCTCGCCGCCCTCCAGCACGCCCGCGCCCACGGCGAGGGCCAGGTGGTCGACGCGGCCATCGTCGACGGCACCGCCCACCTCACCACCATGATCCACGCCATGCTCGCGGCCGGAGGCTGGCAGGACCGGCGCGCGGCGAACCTCCTCGACGGCGGCTGCCCCTTCTACGGCGTCTACGAGACCTCCGACGGCGGCCACATGGCCGTCGGCGCCCTGGAGCAGCGCTTCTACGCCGAGTTCGGCCGACTCCTCGGCCTCGACGACGCCGCCGCGCTCCGCGACGACCCCGCCCGCTGGCCCGAACTGCGCGAGGCCGTCGCCGCGCGTTTCCGCACCCGTACGAGAGAGGAGTGGACCGCGGTCTTCGAGGACACCGACGCCTGCGTCGCCCCGGTCCTCTCGCTCCGCGAGGCCCCCGGCCACCCGCACCTCGCGGCCCGCGGCACCTTCGTCGAGCACGGCGGACTCGTCCAGCCGGCCCCCGCGCCCCGCTTCTCCGTCACGCCCGCAACGGTCGGCGCCGGGCCGGCCCTGCCCGGCGCCGACACCGCCGAGGTCGCCCGCGACTGGGCCGTACCGTCCCTCCGCCCCGCCGGTTCCGGCGGCACCCGCGGCCCCGGCGCCCCCGACGGGGGCGACGCCTCCGCCGACCACGAAGACCCCGCCGACCCCGAGGAGCAGCAGGCATGAAGCGCCGGCTCTACACCGCCGACCACGAGGCCTTCCGCGAGACCGTCCGCACCTTCCTCGCCAAGGAGGTGCTGCCGCACTACGCGCAGTGGGAGAAGGACGGCATCGTCTCGCGCGAGGTCTGGCGGGCCGCCGGCCGGCAGGGCTTGCTCGGCCTCGCCGTCGACGAGGAGTACGGCGGCGGCGGGAACCCCGACTTCCGGTACAGCGCCGTCCTCGCCGAGGAGTTCACCAGGGCCGGCGCGCCCGGCCTCGCCATCGGCCTGCACAACGACATCATCGGCCCCTACCTCACCTCGCTCGCCACCGACGAGCAGAAGCGCCGCTGGCTGCCCGGCTTCTGCAGCGGCGAGATCGTCACCGCCGTCGCGATGACCGAGCCCGGCGCCGGATCCGACCTCCAGGCCATCCGCACCACCGCCGAGGACCGCGGCGACCACTGGATCCTCAACGGCTCCAAGACCTTCATCTCCAACGGCATCCTCGCCGACCTGGTGATCGTCGTCGCCAGGACCACCCCGGAGGGCGGCGCCCACGGGCTCTCCCTGCTCGTCGTCGAACGCGGCATGGACGGCTTCGAGCGCGGCCGCAACCTCGACAAGATCGGCCAGAAGTCCCAGGACACCGCCGAGCTCTTCTTCCATGACGTCCGCGTCCCCAAGGAGAACCTGCTCGGCGAGCTCAACGGCGCCTTCCTCCACCTGATGACCAACCTCGCCCAGGAGCGGCTCGCCATCGCCGTCGCCGCCATCGCCGGCGCCGAGCACCTCCTGGAGCTCACCACCACGTACGTGAAGGAGCGCGAGGCCTTCGGCCGGCCGCTGGCCAGGCTCCAGCACGTCCGCTTCGAGATCGCCGAGATGGCGACCGAGTGCGCCGTCACCCGGACCTTCCTCGACCGCTGCATCGAGGAGCACGCCGATCCGGACGGCCCCGGTCTGGACGCCGTGCACGCCTCCATGGCCAAGTGGTGGTCCACCGAGCTGCAGAAGCGGGTCGCCGACCGCTGCCTGCAACTGCACGGGGGATACGGCTACATGAGCGAATTCCCGGTCGCCAGGGCCTTCACCGACGGCCGGATCCAGACCATCTACGGCGGGACGACCGAGATCATGAAGGAGATCATCGGCCGCTCCCTGCTCGCCTGACCCCTCCCACCGACCCGCCTGACCCCTCCCACCGACCCGCCCGACGCCTTCACCGACCCGCCCGACCCCTCAGCCGAACCGCCTGACTCGCCCGACCCCTCAGCCGACCCGCCTGAACCGCCTGACTCGCCCGAAAGGCAACACCGTGACCACCGAAGCGTACGTCTACGACGCGATCCGCACCCCGCGCGGCCGCGGCAAGGCCAACGGCGCCCTGCACGGCACCAAGCCGATCGACCTCGTCGTCGGCCTCATCCACGAGATCCGCGCCCGCTTCCCCGGACTCGACCCGGCCACCGTCGACGACATCGTCCTCGGCGTCGTCGGCCCCGTCGGCGACCAGGGCTCCGACATCGCCCGGATCGCCGCCATCGCCGCGGGCCTGCCCGACACCGTCGCCGGCGTCCAGGAGAACCGCTTCTGCGCCTCCGGTCTCGAAGCCGTCAACATGGCCGCCATGAAGGTCCGCTCCGGCTGGGAGGACCTGGTCCTGGCCGGCGGTGTCGAGTCCATGTCCCGGGTGCCGATGGCCTCCGACGGCGGCGCCTGGTTCGCCGACCCGATGACCAACATCGCCACCAACTTCGTCCCCCAGGGCATCGGCGCCGACCTCATCGCCACCATCGAGGGCTTCTCGCGCCGCGACGTCGACGAGTACGCCGCCCTCTCGCAGGAGCGTGCCGCCGCGGCCTGGAAGGACGGCCGCTTCGACCGCTCCGTCGTCCCGGTCAAGGACCGTGCCGGACTCACCGTCCTCGACCACGACGAGCACATGCGACCCGGCACCACCGCCGACTCCCTCGGCAGGCTGAAGCCCTCCTTCGCCGACATCGGCGAACTCGGCGGCTTCGACGCGGTCGCGCTGCAGAAGTACCACTGGGTCGAGGAGATCGACCACGTCCACCACGCGGGCAACTCCTCCGGCATCGTCGACGGCGCCTCCCTCGTCGCCATCGGCTCCCGCGAGGCCGGCGAGCGGAACGGTCTGACCCCCCGCGCCCGGATCGTGTCGGCCGCGGTCTCCGGCTCCGAGCCGACCATCATGCTCACCGGCCCCGCCCCGGCCGCCCGCAAGGCGCTCGCCAAGGCCGGCCTGACCATCGACGACATCGACCTGGTCGAGATCAACGAGGCCTTCGCCGCCGTCGTCCTCCGCTTCGTCAAGGACATGGGCATCTCGCTGGACAAGGTCAACGTCAACGGCGGCGCCATCGCGCTCGGCCACCCGCTCGGCGCCACCGGCGCGATGATCCTCGGCACCCTCGTCGACGAGCTGGAGCGCCAGGACAAGCGCTACGGCCTCGCCACCCTCTGCGTCGGCGGCGGCATGGGCATCGCCACCATCGTCGAGCGCGTCGAGCACTTCTGACCGCCCGGTCCGCACCCATCTCCCCTCCGAACCCTTCTTGCGGAGAAGCATCAGCATGAGCGAGAGCACCACCATCCGCTGGGAGCAGGACGAGACCGGCGTCGTCACCCTCGTCCTCGACGACCCCGCCCAGTCCGCGAACACCATGAACCAGGCCTTCCGGGCCTCCGTCAAGGCGATCGCCGACCGCGCGGAGGCCGAGAAGGACTCCATCCGCGGCATCATCTACACCTCCGCGAAGAAGACCTTCTTCGCCGGCGGCGACCTCAAGGACATGATCAAGGCCGGCCCCGAGGACGCCCAGGCGATCTTCGAGGCCGGCATGGAGATGAAGCGCGCGCTGCGGCGCATCGAGACGCTCGGCAAGCCCGTCGTCGCGGCCATCAACGGCGCCGCCCTCGGCGGCGGCTACGAGATCGCGCTGGCCTCCCACCACCGCATCGCGCTCGACGCGCCCGGCTCGAAGATCGGTCTGCCCGAGGTCACCCTGGGCCTGCTTCCCGGCGGTGGCGGCGTCGCCCGTACCGTGCGCCTGATGGGCATCACCGACGCCCTGCTCAAGGTCCTGCTCCAGGGCACCCAGTACACCCCCCGGCGGGCGCTGGAGAACGGCCTGGTGCACGAGCTGGCCGCCACCCGCGAGGAGATGCTGGACAAGGCCCGCGCGTTCATCGACGCGAACCCCGAGTCCCGCCAGCCCTGGGACGTGCCCGGCCACAGGATCCCCGGCGGCACCCCGTCGAACCCGAAGTTCGCCGCCAACCTGCCGGCCTTCCCCGCGAACCTGCGCAAGCAGCTGAACGGCGCCCCCTACCCGGCCCCGCGCAACATCATGGCCGCGGCCGTCGAGGGCTCCCAGGTCGACTTCGAGACCGCGCTGACCATCGAGAGCCGCTACTTCACCGAGCTGGTGGTCGGCCAGACCGCGAAGAACATGATCCAGGCGTTCTTCTTCGACCTCCAGGCCGTCAACTCCGGCGCCAACCGCCCCCGGGACATCGAGCCCCGTACCGTCCGCAAGGTCGCCGTGCTCGGCGCGGGCATGATGGGCGCCGGCATCGCCTACTCCTGCGCCCGGGCCGGCATCGAGGTCGTCCTCAAGGACGTCTCCGCCGAGGCCGCGGCCAGGGGCAAGGCGTACTCCGAGAAGCTGTGTGCCAAGGCCGTCGCCAAGGGCCGCACCACCCAGGCCAAGGCCGACGCCCTGCTCGCGCTGATCACGCCGACCGGCGACGCGGCCGACCTGGCGGGCTGTGACGCGGTGATCGAGGCGGTCTTCGAGGACACCGCGCTCAAGCACAAGGTGTTCCAGGAGATCCAGCACGTCGTCGAGCCCGACGCGCTGCTGTGCTCCAACACCTCCACCCTCCCCATCACCGTGCTCGCCGAGGGCGTCGAGCGGCAGACCGACTTCATCGGCCTGCACTTCTTCTCGCCTGTCGACAAGATGCCCCTCGTCGAGATCATCAAGGGCGAGCACACCGGCGACGAGGCCCTGGCCCGCGCCTTCGACCTGGTCCGCCAGATCAACAAGACGCCCATCGTCGTCAACGACTCCCGCGGCTTCTTCACCTCCCGGGTGATCGGCCACTTCATCAACGAGGGCGTCGCGATGGTGGGCGAGGGCGTCGAGCCCGCTTCCGTCGAACAGGCCGCGGCCCAGGCCGGCTACCCGGCCAAGGTCCTCTCCCTCATGGACGAACTGACCCTCACCCTGCCCCGCAAGATCCGCAACGAGACCCGCAAGGCCGTCGAGGAGGCCGGCGGCACCTGGACGCCGCACCCGGCGGACGTCGTCATCGACCGGATGGTCGACGAGTTCGGCCGTCCCGGCCGCAGCGGCGGTGCCGGCTTCTACGAGTACGGCGAGGACGGAAAGCGCGGCAGGCTGTGGCCGGGCCTGCGCGAGCACTTCGGGCCTTCCGGGGATCGTGCCCCGGGCGATCACGGCACCGGGCCCGAGGCCGACGTCCCGTTCCGCGACATGCAGGAACGGATGCTCTTCGCCGAAGCCCTCGACACCGTGCGCCTCCTGGAGGAAGGCGTCCTGACCTCCGTCGCCGACGCCAACATCGGCTCCATCCTCGGCATCGGCTTCCCGGCCTGGACCGGCGGCGTGCTCCAGTACGTCAACGGCTACGAGGGCGGCCTCGCCGGCTTCGTGGAGCGGGCCCGCGAGCTCGCCGCCACCTACGGCGAGCGCTTCACCCCGCCCGCCCTCCTGGTGGAGAAGGCCGGGCGGGGCGAGGTCTTCACGGACGCGGAGTAGTCCGGAACGCGGCCCTCAGCTCCTCGCTGAGGGACCGCTGGAAGGCCGTGACCAGGGCCTGGACCACCATCGGCTGCATGTGCGCCGAGAGCGACTTCATCGCCGTCAGGTGGTCCGGGTCCGCGCCGCTCTCCCGGTACGGGCTCCACACCTGCTCCTGGAACAGCCGGGCCAGCTCCTGTGCCGCGCTGCGCGCGTGCTCCAGGAGCACGGTCCGGGAGGCCAGGATCGTCTCGTGCTCGATCGGCACGTCGAGCAGCTCGACGCCGAGCCGCAGCAGGGAGCCGTCGAGCCGGAAGGTGCCGGGCTCGGCGGTGCGGTCGAGCACGCCCATGGCGGCGAGCCGGTCCACGTCCCGGTCCGCGAGCGGACGCCCCGCCCGGCGCTCCAGCTCCTGCCGGGTGATCGCCTCGGCCGACTCCGGTGCCCACGAGGCCACCAGGGCCCGGTGGATCGCCAGGTCCTGGGCGCTCAGATCGGCCGGCAGCTGCTCCAGATAGCGCTCGATCGCGGCGAGCGTCATGCCCTGCCGCTGCAGCTCCTCGATCAGTGCCAGCCGCGACAGGTGGGCCGGCCCGTAGTGCCCCACCCGGCGCGGCCCGATGACGGGCGGAGGCAGCAGCCCCCGCGTCCCGTAGAACCGCACCGTCCGCACGGTCACCCCGGCCCGCGCGGCCAGCTCGTCCACCGTGTAGACCGGCTCTCCGGACTGCTCGTCGCTCGCGTGCTCCATGGTTCAACAGTATTGCTGTCTCACCACCTCTGTAAAAGACGTCGGCGGGAGGCGGACCGATGTCAGTGGTGGCTGGTTCGTGCGGCTGGAGCCGGATGTGCGGGTGGCCAACAGGGTGGGGCAGCGGGGGATCCGGACGGGGCGCGGCAGCGGGGTGCCGGTGCGGTACGAGGCGATCGACGCGGCCCTCGGCCTGCACGCCGACCGGCCTGCTCGCCGACCGGCCGGCGGAGCTCGGGGCCTCGGTCCACATGCCGCGGATCGGCTGCGGGCTCGCGGGCGGGAAGTGGTCGCGGGTCGAGCCGCTCGTGGCGGAGCGGCTGGTGGCGCGCGGGATACCGGTCACCGTGGACGACCTCGGGGCGCAGGCCGCGTCCCGGGCGGTAGGGGAGCCCGGGAGAAGGAGACGTGCGGCGGGCGCTAGAGTCATGCGCCTGTTCGAATTCAGGGGTAGGTAGGGGAGGGGGCGCATGCAGGCGCAACTCAGGGAGACGGCCACCGAGTTGGCCCGGCTCCTGTGGCGGGAGCACACCGTGTACCGCGAGCGTGACGGCGGCGTGGTGATCCGCGGCGAGCACGTGCGGCGCTGGATCAGTCTGGCGCCCACCGGCGGCAAGGACCAGGCGCGGGTCCGGGCCGGCCGGATACTCGACGGCGGGACGACCGCACCCGCCCGGCTCGAGGCCGTCGTGGACCTGACCTCCGGCACCGCCGAGCTGGCCACGGTCTGCCGTCGGCTGCTCGCCGAGACCGCCGCCGACGCCGCGCCTTCGACGGCCGGGGCCTCCAGACCGTCGCGCCCGGCGAGGGCGACGCGGTCCCCGAAGGCCACGAAGGCGGCCCGCCCGGGCAGGGGGCGCCACACCGGCGTCGGCTCGTGGGTGGTCCTCATGTGCGTGGGCGTCGTCGTCGCGCTGTGGGCGTACGCGGTCTTCGGCGGCGCGCTGTAGCCGTGCCCGCGCGGGCGGGCGCCGTGGGATCCTCACGGCCACGGCGCCCGGGTCCCGGCCGCCGGTCGCCGGTGGCGGTCCGGCGGGGGCCCGTCAGCTCGCCGACCGGCCCGTCACCGGGTAGTGGTCGCTGAGGTTCGTGTAGGTGTACTTCGTGCCCCAGCTGGACACGGTCCACGGCGCGGTCTGCTCCGGGATCACGTTGTTCGTCCAGCCCGTCGGGCGGGCGTTCCCGGCGCGGAAGAGGATGTAGTCGAGGTCCTCGCGCGGATCGCTCGGGTAGCGGTCGCGGGCGATCGAGTTCAGCGCCGTGTCGAAGGAGTACGGGTGACCGGTGCGGGCGTCCGCGCCGGCCAGGCCCGCGTCGGCGAGCATCGTGGCGTACTCCGGCGTGCGCGAGTCCACGTTCATGTCGCCCGCGACGATCACCTGCTCGTTCGCCGGGATGTTCTTGGCGTCGAGGAACGCGTCGATGTTCCGGAACTGCCGGCTGCGCGTCTGCGCCGCCTCTCCGGCCGAGCAGCCCGGGTCGGTGGACTGGGTGTGGGTGCCGACCACGTGCACCTTGGTGCCGTTGACGTCGAGCACCGCGTACGCGAAACCCTTGTTCGAGTACCAGTCGGAGCCGCAGGCGTCCTTGTAGACGTACTGCTCCTTGCGGACGATCGGCCACTTGCTGAGGATCGTCACACCGCCGTCCTCGGGCGTCATGGCGGAGTAGGCGCCCCCGGTGGCGTCCCAGCCCGACGTGGAGCGGCCCACGACGGGCGTCTGGTGCGGGTACCGGGCGGCCGCCCTGCTCTTGAGGGCCTCGGAGGAGGAGTTGTCGAAGGCCTCCTGGAGCACGACCACGTCCTGGCCCTGGAAGAAGGAGGTCGCGGGGATCGCGGCGGCCCGGTGGTCCTGGCCCCAGTTCGGGTAGAGCGTCTTGGAGAACAGGAAGACGTTGTACGTCAGCACCTTCAGGTCCGGCGTCGCGGCGGAGGCCGGCGCGGTGGCGTTCGTGGCCGCGGTGGCCGAGGCGGAGGGTGCGGCGGCGGTCAGGGTGGCCGCGGCCAGCGCGGCCGAGAGTGCGGCGCCGGGCAGGCGGCGGAGCGCGGAGGTACGCACGATGAACTCCCGAGTGAGGGTGGGGGGTTGGACCGGGCGCCGCACATCAAATCAGCCGCGGTTACCTTCCGGTAGCCTCTGGATGCCGCGAATCTTGCGTGGATCGCACGAACGCGCCAACTCTCCGGCCTCTCCCCGGGATCTGCCGGAAATAGGAGTTTTGCGACCAGGTAGGATGCGCGCATGACCCTCGCGCAGAACTCGCAGATCTTCCCCACCGACCTGGGACCGCTCAACCCGGTCTGGGCCGAGCTCATCCTCGGCGCCGTCCTCTTCGGCCTGACCTTCCTGATCCTGGCCAAGGGGATCCTGCCGAAGATCAAGCGCACGCTCGCCGAGCGTGAGGACGCCATCGAAGGCGGCACCGAGCGTGCCGACGACCTGCGTGCCGAGGCCACCGCCATCCGCGAGCAGTACGAGGCCGAGCTCGCCGAGGCCCGCCACGACGCCGCGCGCATTCGCGCCCAGGCCACCGAGGAGGGCTCGAAGGCCATCGCCGCCGCCCGCGCCGAGGGCATCGCCGAGCGCGACCGCATCCTCGCCTCCGGCCACGAGCAGATCTCCGTCGAGCGCGAGGCCGCCGAGCGCGAGCTCGCCGGTGACGTCGACGCCTGGGCCCGCTCCCTGGCCGGCCGCATCGTCGGCGAGCCGGTCGGCGCCGAGCGCGCCTGACGCACCACGCACACGCGCAGGGGCCGCGCCCCGGGCCGCCGACAGGCCCGGGCCGCGGCCCCGCGTCGTATCCACACCGGACGCGCCGCGAACGCACGCCGTGCGACGGACGCCGTGCTGCGCCGTGCCGTGCTGCGTCACCCGGGACGCCTCGACTCCGAGCGCCGGTCGCCGTACGCCGGTCGCCGTACGCCGGGAGCCCGCCGGGCACGGCGCCCGGCCCGCTGCCGACCGGACGCCGTGCCGACCGGGCCGGCGGGACGGGGTGCCGACCGGTGCCGACCGGGGCCTCCGCCGCCGGCGGCCCCCGTCCGCCCGGTCCGGGGGCCTTGCCCGCCGCGCGGGAGCCGGGCAGCCTGGGAGAACGAGAGGGACACCGAGTTGACGGACCACGACGACCACACCCCGCACGAACGAGCGATCCCGCACCCGGGAGCCGGCCCGACGGCGCCGCACGGCCCCACAGGCTCGCCGGAGCTGGAGCTGGAGCGGGAGCGGGTCCAGGGCCACGACCAGGCCCAGGCCCGGGTCCGGGATCAGGCACACGACCAGGCCCAGGCCCGCGACCAGACCCAGGCTCGGGTCCAGACCCAGGCCCGGGTCCGGGACCAGGTTCGCGAGCAGGCCCCGTCGCAGGTGCCCGTGGCCCCGGACGCGCGCCCGGGGCGTGCTCCGGGATCACGCCCGCGGGCACCGCGCCCCGAGCCCGTGCCGCCGCCCGTCGGCGGGGTGCTCTGGACGCTCGCTGGTGACATACGGGCCCTGCTCATGCTGCCCGCGGCGCTCACCATGCAGGTCGCCCACCCCGCCATCGGCGCGGGCGTCGACGACCACTCCGTCTTCCGCACGGACCCGTGGGGCCGCGGCGAGCGCTCGCTGCGCTCCCTCCAGCTGTGGATCTACGGCGGCGAGCGGGCCGCCGAGGAGGGCCGCAGGCTGCGCGCGCTCCACAAGGAGATCCAGGGCACCGACGCCCACGGCCGCCGCTACCACGCGCTCGACCCCGCCTACTACGCCTGGGTGCACGCCACCGGCTACCCCGTGTACCGCCACGGCCTCCGCTACCTCGCCCGCCCCCTCACCGACGCCCAGGAACGGCAGCTCTACGCGGAGTGGCTCCAGGTCGGCCGGATCCTCGGCATCCACGACCGGGACATGCCCCAGTCGATCGAGGAGTTCTGGCCGTACTACCGCCGGGTCCTCGACGAGGAGCTCGAGGCCACCGCCGTCGTCCGCGAACTGGTCGCCACCGACGCCGCCGTACCCGCGCCCGATCGCGGCCCGCTGCCCGTACGGGTCGTCCTCGCCGCCCTGTGGCCGCTGCTCCGCCGCCCCTTCCTGCGGACCCGCGCCTTCCTCACCGCCGGACTCATGCCTCCGGAAGCCCGCGCCGCGATCGGCCTGGAATGGTCGCGGGACCAGGAACGCCGGCTCCGCCGCCTCGCCCGCGTCGTACGGATCGTCGTCCCCCTGCTCCCCGAACGGCTGCGCTACCTCCCGCTGGCCCGCGAGGCCCGTGCGAACGCCCGCCGCGAGGCGCGCCACCGCGGGTCCGACACGGCCGGTCGACAGCGTCAGGGCCTGCCCGGGGCGACCTTCGAACGGCGGAACACCGAGCGGTAGGCGCTCGGGCGGTGGCCCGTGTGACGGGCGAAGAGGGCGGCGAAGGTGCCGGGGTCGCGGTAGCCGACGGCCGCCGCGACGGCGGCGACGGTGCGGTCGGTGGTCTCCAGGAGGTGACGGGCCCGGCGGACCCGGGACGCCTGGAGATGCGCCAGCGGGCTGCGCCCGGTCTCCTCGGCGAAGCGGCGCAGCAGCGTGCGGGTGCTGACCCCGAAGGCGTCCGCGAGCGCGCCGAGGTCGTACCGCTCGGCGAGGTCCCGGTCGAGCCGCCGCATGACGCGCTGCGAGAAGTCGCCGCCCGGCTGGGGCAGGAGCCGCGGGTCGACGTACGGGGTCTGGGAACTCCGGGCGTCGTCGACGAGCGCCACCCGTGCGGTGGCCCTGGCCACCCGGGCGCCGCTGTGCCGGCGGATCAGGTCCAGCGCGAAGTCGTACATGGCCGTGAAGGCGGCGGTGGTCGTCACGCCCGCGTCGGTGACGACCAGCCGCTCGGGCCGGACGTCGGTGCCCGGGCAGCGCCCGGCCAGCTCGTCGGCGTACAGCCAGGACGTGGTGGCCCGGCGCCCGTCCAGCAGTCCCGCCTCGGCGAGCAGGAACGCGCCGACGCAGAGCGACACGACCGCGGTGCCGGCGGCGGCCCGCGCGCGGATCACCGCGACCTCGGGGCCGAGCAGGGCGAGGCGCGCGTCGAGGTCGTCGCCGGGGACGAGCTCGAAACCGGGCACGACGAGGACGTCGACCTCACGCGGCGGACGCACGTCCAGGCTCGTGCCGCCCGAGGCGGCGACCCGACGGCGCGGCGAGACGACCGACACCTCGTACCCGGGCCCGCCCGGCCCGGCGACGTGTGCGGCCATGGTCAGCAGGTCGGGGATGCCGAAGACCTCCGAGGCGAAGCACCCGGGATAGGCGAGCACGCCGACCCGCAGCGCCGCCGCGTCCGAGCTGCCCTTCGTGTGCTCGTCCGAGGCGGGGGCCGGCCGCCGGTGCCCGTCCGCGCGCCGTGTCGTCATGGTCATGCCTTCCGCGTGCTCCGCCGACGCGTTCGACGCGTTCGACGGGGGCGATCGTCGGCGGCCTCGTGAGCCGTCCGCCTCGTGAGCCGTCCGTCTCGTGAGTTGTCTGCCTCGCCCGGCCCGTCCGTCCTGTGCTCCTCGTCCGCCTGGTTCCGGCCTGCCGGTCTGGCCGAGCCCTCCGGCCCCGTCCGGTCCGCCCAGACCGTCACCCCCGTCGCCCCTCCTTGTGTGGCGAGATTACCCGTGACCTCGGCGATCCCGCCCCTCCTCCGGACGCCTGCGACCCGGCACGCTCTCCTCCGTGACCAACAACGATCCGATCAGCGATTTCACCCGCCGCAGCATGGCCGTCGACGGGGTCGAGAAGACGGTGTACGTGGCCGGGGACGGGCCCGCGGTGGTCGTGCTGCCCGAGATGCCCGGCATCAGCCCCGACGTCCTGCGGCTCGCGCGCTGGGTGCGGGACGCGGGCTTCACCGTCCACGTGCCCTCCCTGTTCGGGACGGACGGGGCCTTCCCCACCGTCGAGGGCGGCAGCGAGGTCGTCCGCCGTGCCTGCGTGAGCGCGGAGTTCCGGGCCTTCGCCGGGGGCGGCACCAGTCCCGTCACGGCGTGGCTGCGCGGCCTGGCCCGCCAGGCCCACGCCGCGTGCGGAGGGCCCGGTGTCGGCGCGATCGGCCTGTGCTTCACCGGCAACTTCGCCCTGACCATGGCCCTGGAGCCGGCGGTGATCGCCCCCGTGGTCAACCACCCGTCGCTGCCGCTCGACGACCCGGGCGGCCTCGAACTCGACGCCGCGGACGCGCGTGCGGTGCGCGACCGGCTCGCCCGTGACGGACTCACCGTCCTCGCCTACCGCTTCGAGGGCGACCGCTGGTGCACGGGTCGGCGCTTCGCCGCCTACCGGGCGCTGCTCGGCGACTCCTTCGACGGCCGCGTCCTCCCGGACACCGCCGCCAACCCGGCCCCGCCGCCCTTCTTCGCCGAACTCGTCGGCACCCCGCACGGCGTCGTCACCGCCCATCTCGTCGACGAGACGGGCCATCCCACGGTCCGGGCCCGCGACGAGATCCTCGCCTTCCTCGCCGAACGCCTGCGCCCGGAGACCGCCTGACGCCCGATCAGGAGCCTGCGGCAGGGGCCTCAGGGGCCTCAGAAGCCTCAGGGGTCGCAGAAGCCTCAGGGGCCGCCGGAGTCGCCAGTGCCGCCAGATAGTCGTCGACCAGCTCGCGCTGGCGCTCCGGCGGGAAGTCCGCCGGGCCGAGCAGGGCCTGGACCACCAGACCGAGAGCGAAGGACTGCGCGCCGGCCGCCAGGCGGCCGGGATCGCCCGCAGGGAGTTCGCCCCGTTCCTGCGCCGTCGCGATCAGCGCGGCCAGCCGCGCCCGGCCGCGGGCGTACCGGGCGGCGTGGTCCTCGCTCAGGCCGGGGTCCGCGAGCGCGGTGTCCCAGGAGGAGACCCAGATCCGGTTGCTCGCCGTGGCCTCGGGCGTCAGCGGCAGGATGTCCAGGAGCGCGGCCCGTACGGCGGCGAGACCCGGTCCGCCGGCCCGGCGGGGGCGCGACGTGGTGCGCGCGTCGAGCAGGTCGAGGGCGTGCCGGACCAGGTCGCGTTTGGCCGGAAAGTAGTGGGTCAGCAGGCCGGTGGTGGCGCCCAGCTCGGTGGCGACGGCGCGCAGCGTGAGTCCGCCGAAGCCCTGGGCGGCGAGGACCCGCCAGACCGCCTCGGAGACCTCGCGCCGCCGGGCCTCGTGGTCGCCCTTGGTTCGTGCCATGCTGCTACGGTAATAGTCATAACGCTTGTTGTGTGAATGGGGTCCTCATGTTCGCCCTCCCGCTGCGGGACAACGCCGAGCTCCGTCCGCTGGAGGCCTGGCACGCCGAGGAGTTCGCCGCCCACCTGGACCGGGCGCGCGAGCACATCCGGCCGTGGGTCGGCCGGGCCTTCGTCACCGACGACGTCGAAGGAGCCCGGGCCACGCTGGTCCGCTACGGCGAGCGGCAGGCGGCCGACGGCGGCCGTCTCCACGGCATCTGGCTCGACGGCATCCTGGTCGGCGGCGTCATGTTCACCGCCTTCGACGCGGCCGGCGGCAACTGTGAGCTGGGCTGCTGGCTCGAACCCGCGGGGGAGGGCCACGGTCTGGTCACCGAGGCCTGCGCCGCCCTGCTGGACTGGGCGCTCGTCGAGCGCGGTCTGCACCGCGCCGAGTGGCACTGCCGCGCCGACAACGCCCGCAGCTCCGCCGTGGCCGAACGCCTCGGCATGACCCTGGAGGGCACCCGGCGCGAGGCCTGGCCCTACGGCGGCGCCCGCCACGACAAGCAGCTGTGGGCCGTCCTCGCCCGCGAGTGGAAGGCCCGCCGGAACTGAGGGACGGCGGCGCCTCTTCAGGTGTCGTGCCCGAGGGAGAAGGCCCGCCGGAGCTGACCGACGACGACGCCTCTCCCGGCGCCGTGCCCGAGGGAGCGGCGACGACGAAAGGCGCCTCCGTCCCGCCCGACCGCGGGACGAAGGCGCCGGTCCGTGCGCGCGACGCACGCCGGGGTGCGGCCGGCCGCACGCGCGCAGCACGCACGGCCGCACGCACGCAGCGCACACGCCGCACGCCGCACGCATGCGCGCCGCGTGCCCGGCGTCAGCCCGTGTCAGTGCGCGTCGTGCTCATGGATCGTGTTCGTCGCCGCGATCTTCTTCCACGACTTCGGCTGCACCGGCTTCGCCGGCGTCGCGCCGGGCGCCGTACGGGCCGAGGCCGTCTTCCCCGGAGCCGCGCCCCGAGCCGCCGCCGACGGCGCCGCCGCGAGGCCGGCCTCGGCCGCCGCCGGAGCCGAGGGCTTCACCGGCTGGTAGAGCCAGGTGTCGAAGAGCTCGGCGAGCGGCTTGCCCGAGACCCGCTCCGCGTACTTCACGAAGTCGGACACGCGCGCGTTGCCGTACGCGAACTTCTGCGGCCAGCCCTTCAGAACGGCGAAGAAGTCCTCGTCGCCGATCTCGTTGCGCAGTGCCTGGAGCGCCAGCGCGCCCCGGTCGTACACGGCGATGTGGAACTGGTCGTCCGGGCCCGGGTCGCCCGGCTTCACCGTCCAGAACGGGTCGTCCGCCGCCCGCGTCTGATAGACGTAGTCGGCGAGCTCCTGGGCCGTGCCCTCGCCCTCCTTCTCCGACCACAGCCACTGGCTGTAGCGGGCGAAGCCCTCGTTGACCCAGATGTCCTTCCAGTCGGCGACCGACACGCTGTCGCCGTACCACTGGTGGGCCAGCTCGTGCACGACGACGGAGACGTTCGCGCCGTTGGCGAACTGGCGCGGGCTGTAGAACGGCCGGGTCTGCGTCTCCAGGGCGTAACCGCTGGTCACGTTCGGGACGTAGCCGCCGAGGGAGTTGAAGGGGTACGGGCCGTAGACCGACTCCAGCCACTCCGCGACCTCGGTGGTGCGCTCGATCGAGGCGCGCGCGGCGCCGTCGTTGTCGCCGAGGTCCTTGCTGTAGGCGTTGAGGACCGGCAGGCCGTTCGCCGTCCGGTCGGTGGTGATGTCGAACCTGCCCACCGCGAGCGTGGCGAGGTACGTCGCCTGCGGCTTGTTGGAGCGCCAGTTGTAGCGGGTCCAGCCCAGCCGGGAGGACTGCGACTGCAGGACGCCGTTGCTGATCGCCTGCGTTCCGTCCGGCACCGCGATCGAGACGTCGAAGGTGGCCTTGTCCAGCGGGTGGTCGTTGGACGGGAACCACCAGACCGCCGAATCCGGCTCCTGCGCCGCAACGCCGCCGTCCGGGGTGCGGTGCCAGGCGCTCCAGCCGCCGATCTTCAGCTCCGAGGGCTTGCCCGCGTAACGCACCACGACCGAGACCGACTTGTTCTTCTCGAGCGGGACGGCCGGGGTCACTTCCAGCTCGTGGTCGCCCGAGGCGGCGAACTTCGCGACGCGGCCGTTCACCCGCACCTCGCTCACCTTGAGCCCCAGGTCGAGGTTGAAGCGGGAGAGGTTCTGCCTGGTGGTGGCGAGGATCGTCGCCGTGCCCTCCAGCAGGTCCGTCGCGGGCTGGTAGGTCAGCCGCAGGTCGTAGTGGGAGACGTCGTAGCCGCCGTTCCCGCTGGCGGGGTAGTAGGAGTCGCCGATGCCCGGCGCGCCTGCGGTGAAGTCGGCCGCCGATGCCGGGATCGCCAGCAGCAGGGAGGCCGCGAGGGCGCTCGGGACGATGATTCTGCGGTGCACAGGTGCTCCCCAAGTCATAAGAAACGTAAGACGCACGGGTGGTCGTCGGTCCTTAGTGCGACACTATTCAGGCCTGCGACGGGCCGTCACGTCCAGAGCACCCCCCGTCACATGATCGCCATTCGGCCGACATGAACCGCCCGCACCGCTTGTCCGTGACGGCACTCTTTTGCACCGGAGTCGACCGGGGTACGTTCCGCCCCATGCCGACGACGTCCCGCACGCTCCGCACCTTCCGGCGCGGCCTCCGCACCCCGCGGCGGGTGCTCCTGGTCACGGCGGGCGCCGCCGCCCTCGGCCTGCCGCTCCTCACCGCCCCCACCGAGGCGGCCGACCGGGCGCTCCCGCCCCCTCCGCCGCGCACCGGCTTCGAGGAGAGCGGCGGCGCCCGCTGGACCGGCGAGGACGAGGAGACGGCCTTCCTCGCCGCCGTCGACCGGTCGAGCCCCCGCCTCTCCGTCCGCACGATCGGCCACACCGCGCAGGGCCGGCCGCTGCGCCTCGCCACCCTCGGCACCGGCCCGACCACCGTGCTCCTCGTCTGCAGCCAGCACGGTGACGAACCCGCGGGCCGTGAGGCCTGTCTGAGCACCCTGCGCGACCTCGCGTACGACCGCGGCCAGGGGACCCGGCAGTTCCTGGCCCGCACCACCCTCCTGGTCGTGCCCACGGCGAACCCCGACGGCCGTGAGGCGAACACCCGCGGCAACGGCGACGGCGTCGACATCAACCGCGACCACCTCGCCCTGCGCACCGCCGAGGCGAGGGCCCTCGCCGCCGTGATCCGCGACCGGCGGCCCGAACTCGTCCACGACCTCCACGAGTACGGCGCCACACCGCCCTCCTACGACAAGGACCTGCTCGTCCTCTGGCCGCGCAACCTCAACACCCACGCGTCCGTCCACGACGAGTCCCGCACCCTCTCCGAGTCGTACGTGCGCCCCGCCGCCGGGCTCGCGGGCTTCAGCAGCGGCATCTACGGCATCTGGACGGACCCCTTCACCGGAAAGCCGGTCAGACAGGTCGCCGGGGACGGCCAGGAGCGCATCCTGCGCAACACGGCGGGCGTCAAGCACGCTGTCGGACTGCTCGCCGAGGCCCGCGAGGACGCCCGCGAACCGGCCGAGAAGGACGACCCCGCCCTCAACCACCGCCGCCGGGTCGCCACCCAACGGGCCGCGCTCGACGGGACGTTCGCCTACCTCGACGCGCGGAGGGGGCGGCTGACCGCGGCCACCGCACGGGCCCGCGCGGCCGGCCTCGCCGGCCGCGGACCGATCCTCCTGGGCGGCGCCGACAACGACCCGGCCGAACCCGCCGAGATCCTCCGGGACCCGCCCTGCGCCTATCGCCTGACGGACGCTCAGTATGCCCCAGTGGCAGACGAGTTGACGCTGCACGGGATCGTCGTACGTAGCGCGGAGGGTGGCGGGGTGCTCGTCCCGCTGCGGCAGTCGCAGCGAGCCCTCGTCCCTCTGCTGCTCGACCCGCGCGCCGCGTACGGGCTGACTCGCGGAGAGCCTGTGGAGAGCTGTTGAGGAGCCGGTGAGCACGGCGGGTGACGGTCTTCGAGGTGATCATTTCGGGTTATGGTTACTCACCGGTATTGACCATACCTGAACGGGCCCGATCGGTCCGGAAGTTGGAGAGAACCATGACGAACGCGACGCCGCTGCGCCGCACCCTGTCGGCCCTGGCCGCCACGACGCTGCTGGCCGGGGGCCTGCTGCTCGGCCAGGCCGTGACCGCACCGCCCGCCCAGGCGGCCGGTCACGTCATCTGCAAGCCCACCGAGCTGCGGACCCAGGCCCACGAGCTGCGCGCCAAGGCCGCGAAGCTCGACCGCCTGGGCGAGCGGCAGGCCGCTCGCAAGGCCCGCGCCCAGGCCACCGCCCTGGAGAAGAAGGCCAAGGCGTGCGAGGACTCGGACAACAGCGCGTCCAAGCCGTTCCCGCGCTGAGCGAGCCCGGGCCGCGCCGCCCCTGAGCCGGCGCGACCACACCTCGCGTGATCGCAGACGCCCGCCCCGGAGCCGTACGGCCCCGGGGCGGGCGTCCGTCGTGGGGCTGTGAGGCCCGGCCGGGGCGGGGACCCTCGGCTGAAAGAGCCGGCCGCGCCGATCGCGAAGACTCCCGCTCCGATGATCACCAGGTCGAACTCGTCGACGGCGTCTCGCACCTCCGCCGCCATGGACACGACGGGCCTGTGCACCGTGCACCGTCCGCAAGGAAAGCAGGTGCCCAGTGTCGTTCTCGCGGCGGCCGTGGCCGTCGACAGTGAGGTACGAGGCAGCCACCGCAGGCGAAGTCCATGCCGAGCATGCCTTGACGCGGAGCAGGAAGAAGGACAGGCCCCCCACCCAAAGGGACAGCATGAGGACCGACGGCACGAAGTACAGCAACTTCACCGGCTGGATCGACCCGCCGGACGACGTGCGACCCGCGCTGGACGGCGACCTCACCTGTGACATCGCCGTCATCGGCGGCGGCATGGGCGGCATGGCTGCGGCCCTGCGCCTCGCGGAGCGCGACCAGGACGTGGTCCTCCTGGAGGCCGAGTTCTGCGGCTACGGCTCGGCCTCGCGCAACGGCGGTCAGATCGCCGGGGCGCCCGGTGGCGACCTGCGGATGCTCAGCCTCCAGTCCCCGAGGAAAATGCCGATCATGACCAAACTGGCGGAGCACGCCGGCCGCTACGTGGAAAACCTCATGAAGACGCACGACATCGACTGCGACTACGTGGCGAACGGACTCGTCTGGGGTGCGGTCTCACCGCTCATGATGCTCAGGGTGCGCACTCAGGCGGCGATCCTGCGCGCCTTCGGCGGGCACGGGACCGTCGGCAGCAGAGAGGAACTCGGCCTCCCCGCCGGCTTCGTGGGCGGGATGCGAGAATCCATCGGCGGGATGCTGAACCCGGGCAAGCTCGCGCGTGGTGTGCGTCGCGCGCTGCTCGCCTCCTCGGCCACGGTCTTCGAGCGGACGCGGGTGAGCGATGTCCGGCGGACGGGCAGCACCGTCGAGATCACGACGCCGGACGGCACCGTGCGGGCCAACAAGGTGGTGCTCGCCACCAGCGTCTACGGCGGCGAGTGGGACATCACGCCCAAGAACCTCGCGACGCCGCTGTACGTCATCGAGATCGAGTCGGAACCCATCGCGCCGGAACGGCTCGCCGAGCTGGACTGGACCAGTCGGTCCGGCATCATCACCCAGCACCAGTTGATGACCCACTACCGGCTCACCGAGCGCAACACCATCGTCTGTGGGGTCCGCCGAGCACAGCGGGGCCGGACCTACCCGCTCCCGGACCGGGTCCCGGATCCCGGTGTGGTGCGGGACATGGGGAAGGACCTGGCCGACCGGTTCCCGTCGCTGTCCGACGTGGCCATCGAGCGGGCCTGGGGCGGCTGGATCGGCATCAGCCCGGACTGGCTGGCGATCGCCGGGCAGGTCGGCGACAACGTCTTCTACTCGATGGCCTGCAACGGCCACGGCCTCTGTCAGGTGCCGTACGTGGCCCACCAGCTCGCCGACTACATCGTCGACGGTGAGATGTCGGAGGACCTCGCCGGCATCTGGTCGGACGCCTCGAAGTACCCGCCGTCGATGTCACTGCTGATGCAACCGTTCGTCCTCCGGGCCATCTGGGGGCTGGACCGGTTCAACGACTTCTTCAACGGCAGCAGGACGCTGGCCCGGCGGGCACTCCGTCGGGGCCTGCGCGGGGACTCCTGAAGGTCGGCACGGCGCCTGATCCGGCATGGCGTGGAGTGATCTGAGCCAACCTCCACGACATGACCGCCGAGTCCCCCGGCCGGCCTTCCAGGCGGCCCCCGGCCGGGCCTCGCAGGCGGCCCCGCCCCGGACCCGCCTCACCGGGGCCCCGGCCTGACCCGCAGCGGCGGGCACGCCGCCCATGGCCCCGCGCCCCGCCGCTCGCCACGTAGGATTCGTGGCCTGATGACTGCCACTCTCGTCGCCAAGAACCTCGCCGCCGGCCACGGCGAGCGCTCCCTCTTCTCCGGGCTCGACCTCGTCGTCGCCCCCGGAGACGTGATCGGCCTCGTCGGCGTCAACGGCGCCGGCAAATCCACGCTGCTCAGGCTGCTCGCCGGCCTCGACACTCCGGAGGAGGGCGAGCTGCGGCTGTCGCCGCCCACCGCCTCCGTCGGTCACCTCCCGCAGGAGCCGGAGCGGCGCGAGGGCGAGACCGTCCGGGAGTTCCTGGCCCGCCGTACCGGCGTCGCCGCCGCCCAGGCCGCGATGGACGAGGCCACCCAGGGCCTCGTCGACGGCGCGCCCGGCGCCGACGACGCGTACGCCGTCAGCCTGGAGCGCTGGCTCGACCTCGGCGGCGCCGACCTCGACGAGCGGGCCGAGGAGATCACCGACTCCCTCGGCCTCACCGTCGGTCTCGACCAGCCGATGACCGGTCTCTCCGGCGGCCAGGCCGCCCGCGCCGGACTCGCGTCCCTGCTCCTCTCCCGCTACGACGTCTTTCTCCTCGACGAGCCCACCAACGACCTCGACCTCGACGGCCTGGAGCGCCTCGAGGCCTTCGTACAGGGTCTGCGCGCCGGCACCGTCGTCATCAGCCACGACCGCGAGTTCCTCACCCGTACCGTCACCAAGGTCCTGGAACTCGATCTCGCCCAGCAGCGGATCACGCTCTACGGCGGCGGCTACGAGGCGTACCTGGAGGAGCGGGCCACCGCCCGCCGCCACGCCCGCGAGGACTACGAGGAGTTCGCCGACAAGAAGGCCTCCCTCGAAGCACGCGCCCTCATGCAGCGCAACTGGATGGACAAGGGCGTCCGCAACGCCCGCCGCAAGGCCACCGACAACGACAAGATCGGGAAGAAGCTGCGCGGCGAGTCCAGCGAGAAGCAGGCGGCCAAGGCCCGCCAGACCCAGCGCATGATCGAGCGCCTGGACGTCGTCGAGGAGCCGCGCAAGGAGTGGGAGCTGCGCATGGAGATCGCCGCCGCGCCCCGCTCGGGCGCCGTCGTGGCGACCCTGCGCGACGCCGAGGTCCGTCGCGGCGACTTCGCCTTCGGGCCGGTCACCCTCCAGGTCGACTGGGCCGACCGGGTCGCCATCACCGGCGCCAACGGCGCGGGCAAGTCCACCCTGCTCGCCGCGCTGCTCGGCCGGCTGCCGCTGGACGCCGGTGACGCGGCCCTGGGCCCTGGCGTCGTCGTCGGAGAGGTCGACCAGGCCCGCAAGCTGTTCCACGGCACCGAGACCCTGCTCGACGCCTTCTGCGCCGCCGTGCCCGAGACCGAACCGGCGGACGTCCGCACCCTGCTCGCCAAGTTCGGCCTCAAGGCCGCTCACGTGCTGCGGCCGGCCACCACGCTCTCGCCCGGCGAGCGCACCCGGGCCGCGCTGGCCCTGCTCCAGGGCCGGGGAGTGAACCTGCTCGTCCTCGACGAGCCGACCAACCACCTCGACCTGCCGGCCATCGAACAGCTGGAGTCGGCCCTCGAGTCGTACGACGGCACGCTGCTGCTCGTCACGCACGACCGCCGCATGCTGGACGCGGTCCGCACGACGCGGCGCGTCGAGGTCGCGGCGGGAAAGGTCACCGAACTCTGATGCCTCCCGAGCCGAGCACGCCGGCCGGCGTGACCGGTGGGGTGGCGTCCGGCGCGTCCGCCCCGTGCGGGGCGGGAACCCGCACCCTCAGCTCCGGGCCGCCCGTGGCGGCCACGGAGGACCCGGTCGTCGCCCTGCGCGGCGGCGACCCGGGCCGTGAACCGTACGCGTACGGCTGTTCGCAGGACGTGGAGGTGGCCGCCGGGATCGACGCGTCCACCGTGGTACCCGTCCTGATGGACGGCGCATTCCAGGAGGCACCATGACCGACGACCGTGTGACCCGGCTGATCGAGATGCTGGACGACCTCGAGGCCGACGTCGACGAGACGATCGACCTCGCCGACGAGATCGCGGCGTCGGGCGACCGCGGGCTGCTGCCGCGCCTCGAAGCCGAACTCGACCGCGCGGTCGCCGACCGCAACTCCTACGCCCGCGAGCTCCTCGGCGGCGTCATCGCCGCCCTCGGCGGCCCCGACCGCCTCCCGGTCCTCGTGCGGGCCTCGGCCGTCGACCTCGGCGACGACCAGGACGGCCTGGCCGCGGAGATCGTCGACCTGGTGCAGGCCGACCCGAAGACCGCTCAGCGGCTCCTCGGCCCGATGACGGACGACGACGACCTGACGGTCGCCAACCGTGCGGACTGGGCGCTGCGCTTCGTGCCGTGACCACGCGGACATCGGTGAGGCCCCGGTCGACCACCGTCGTCGACCGGGCCCTCACGCCGTCCCGGCTCCGCGAGCCGGGACGGGAGCCGCGGAGCCGGACTCCTCGTTCGGGGTGTAGGTGATCTCGACGTTGTTGGCCTCGGTCCGGTCTGCGACCCGCCGGCAGCGCTTGGTGGTCAGATGCGGGGAGAAGTTGTCGCGGACGACGGCGATGCGCACGCCGGCCGGGTAGAGGCTGCGCGGGTAGCGGCAGAGCCGCATCCGCAAGCCCGATGACCTCGCCGCACAGGCCGAGGCCGCGCTGGCGCTGCCTGAACATCGGCTCGACAACCTCCGAGAAGGCACCTGACAGGCAGTCGCGGTCAGTCAAAGTCGCCCATCCGTAAGATGTTTGACTCGCCTTCCATCTCAAAGCGACTATCCAGAACGAACGAACGAACGAACGGGGAACGCCATGAGCATCACCAGGACCACGCGGAGGACGCAGGCCAAGATCGCCGTGTCCATCGGGGCCCTGGCCGCGGGCTCACTCATACTCACCGCCTGCAGCGGAAGCAGCGACGGCGCCAGTGGCAGCAAGCGCGACGGTACCTACTACATCAAGGACGTCAACGGCACGTCCGACCTTGGCCAGTTGGTCGTCAAGGGCAACAGCGTCTCGCATCATGAGTACGAATGTGAAGGTGTGTATGACAAGCCGGACGTGACCAGCACCGGCGAGTTCAACAAGGACCAGTCCCAGATCATCTGGACGGTCGCCGGAGAGGACCCCCGCAACGAGCGGACCGGTAGCGAGCCCATCTCGATCAGTGACACCTCGATCAGCATCAGCGGTAGCGTGTACGTACGCGACAACTCCGATGCCGGCAAGGCTCTGCTGGACGGCTTCAAGGTCAAGTGCGGGAAGTGACGCCGGCCTCCCACTCGGCCGGCCGAGCAGCGCAGAACCCCGTGGGCATCGCGTCCACGGGGTTCTGTCGCCCGTGTGCCTGCCCGTCGCAAGGGCAGTTTCGGCCGGCCCCGGCAGTGTCAAGCCCCGAGAATCCGGCGCATGACCCGCAGGGGTGGCGCAGGCCTACGGGAACCGAGGCCGAGGACGCCGGAAGGGCGCCCTCGGCCACCACCGCGGGCCAGGCCCCCGGTTTCGCGGGCTCAGCCCCCGGGTCGCCCCCTCACCCCACCGTCCACTTCTGCGCCGCCGTGCCGTTGCACGTCCAGATCTGCAGCCGGGTGCCGTTGGCCGCGTTGCTGTTCGGGACGTCCAGGCACTTGTCCGCCGCGACGTTCACGATGTCCCTGGCCGCTTCCACGCGCCACTTCTGGGCGCCGGTGCCGTTGCAGTCGTAGAGCTGGAGCTTGGCTCCGTCCGCCGTCGAACCGGCCGTGACATCCAGGCACTTGCCGAGCGCGCGGATCGAACCGTCGCTGTGCACGGTCCACTTCTGGGCCGCGGTGCCGTTGCAGTCGTACAGCTGGACCGGAGTGCCGTTGGCCGTGTTCGCCCCGGCCACGTCCACGCACTTGCCCCCGAGGCCGGTGATCTGCCCGCCGCCGGTCGGCGGGGCCGGCTGGTCGTCGGTGACCCGCACGTAGTCGACGGTCAGGGAGTTCGGCATCGGCGTGCTGCCGTCCGGGTTGCCCGGCCAGTCGCCGCCGACCGCGAGGTTGAGGATGAGGAAGAACGGGTGGTCGAACACCCACTGCCGACCGCCGAGATCGGCGGGCGTCCGGGTCTGGTACGTGACGCCGTCGACCTTCCACACCAGCTTCTCCGGCGTCCACTCGACGCGGAAGGTGTGGAAGCCGTCCGCGAAGGGCGAGCCGATCGAGTAGCCGGCGCCGATGCCGCCGCCGCCCGAGTAGCCGGGGCCGTGGAGGGTGCCGTGCACGGTGTTCGGCTCGAAGCCGACGTTCTCCATGACGTCGATCTCGCCGCTCTGCGGCCAGCCGACGCTTCCGATGTTGTCGCCGAGCAGCCAGAACGCGGGCCACATGCCCTGGCCGCGTGACATCTTCAGGCGGGCCTCGAAGGTGCCGTACTTCTGGGTGAACTTGCCGGACGTGTTGAGCCGGGCCGAGGTGTACTCGCAACGGCCGTACCAGCAGGTGTAGTTGCCCGGGTTCTCCCGCCGCGCCGTGATCACCAGGTTGCCCTGGCCGTCGTGCACGGCGTTGCGGGTCGAGTTCGTGTAGTACTGCCGCTCGTGGTTGTTCACGTTGTCGCCGGTCTCCAGGTTCCACTTGGAGCCGTCGACCGGGGTGCCCGCCGGGGCGTCGAACTCGTCGCGGAACGTGGTGGTGGCCTGGACGGCCACGTCGCCGGCCGGTGCCGTCGGCGCGGCCGCGGCCGTCTGCACCGAGGGGCTCACCAGGGCCGCCAGTGCGGCGAACCCGACGCCGAGGGCGAGGAGCAGGCGCGATCTCCGTGAGGAGGAAGGGGACATCGTTGGTGCGGACATCGTTGTCACCGCCGATGGTGGGGGAGTCGTGGACGGCAACGAAGGCTGCCATGGTCTGGACCGGGTCGACAAGACCTTGCGTCACATCCGTCCTCAACCCGCTTGGCGTGTTCGGGAGTTGTATGCACGAGGGTTGACGGAGGATCGGATGTCTCCATAACTTCACAGCTTAAGGAAAGACTTGGCGTGCGCCTGGTCATGACCGGGCCGCGTGCGTCGCGCGAGCCACCGGCGGACGGGCCGACGCCGCGTCGCCCTCTCCCCGCCCCTCTCCCCAGGAGCCCGCATGCCGCACCCGCACCCGCGTCGCCGAAGAAGGGCGGGCGTGCTCACGCTCGCCGTCACCGCCGCCACCACCGTCCTCGCCGGGCTGCTCGCCGGCGCCGCGCCCAGTGCCGCCGCCCCGGCCGCCGAGGACGAGCCGGCGCCCCGGGCCGTCGACCGCTTCGAGGGCGAGGTCCCGTTCGCGGGACCGCCCGCCGAGGGCCTCTTCACCTGGGGCAGCGACACGGACGACCATCCCGCCCTCACCCTCGCCGAGCGCGCGGACGCCCCCGAGGGCGCCAAGGTCCTCGAAGGCCGCTACGACATCAGCGGCTGGGGCGGCTTCTCCCACGACTTCGCCTTCGACCAGCCGGCCCGGAACTGGACCGCGCACCAGGGCATCCGGTTCTGGTGGTACGGCCAGAACACCGCCCCGCTGCCGCCCGGATCCGGCAAGCGGATCAACTTCGAGATCAAGGACGGCGGAGCGAACGGCGAGGCGTCCGAGCTGTGGACGACCTCCTTCACCGACGACTGGGAGGGCTGGCACCTCGTCGAGATCCCGTTCTCCGCGTTCCGGTACCGCGCGGACTACCAGCCCGTCGGCGGCATCGACCAGGTCCTCGGCCTCGACGCGATGTGGGGCTACGCGCTCACGCTGCCCACCGGCTCGCCCGGCGGCTTCGCCGTCGACGGCGTCGAGCTGTACGGCAAGGCCGAACCGGCCCTCGACACCCGGGTCGTGACCGGCCAGGTGGTGCACCCCGTGAAGGAGGGCGGCACCGCCCGGATCGACATCCAGGTCGCCACGACGGCCGGCCGGCCGACCGACGAAGCGGTCACGGTCGCCTACGCGACGGACGACGGCGGCCCGGCGAAGCCCGGAACGGACTACCGTCCGGTCAGCGGCACCGTCGTCTTCCCCGCCGGGACGCCCTCGGGCACGACCCGGTCCGTCACCGTGACGACACTGAAGGACCGGACCGGCGAAGAGGCCGAGACGATCCCCCTGAAGCTGACCGTCCAGGGTGCGAAGGCACCCGCGGAGACCCCGGTCGTCGCCGTCGACGCGCACGGACTGCCGTACCTCGACAAGCGGCTTCCGGTGAAGAAGCGGGTCGCCGACCTGCTCGCGCGGATGACCCTGGAGGAGAAGGCCGGTCAGATGACCCAGGCCGAGCGCAACGCCCTGCGCTCATCCGGCGACATCGCCGGCTACGGCCTCGGCTCCCTGCTCTCCGGCGGCGGCTCGGTCCCCACGCCCAACACGCCCGAGGCGTGGGCGCGGATGGTCGACGCGTACCAGCTGCGCACCCGGGCCACCCGGCTGCAGATCCCGCTGATCTACGGCGTGGACGCCGTGCACGGGCACAACAACGTCGTCGGATCGACGATCATGCCGCACAACATCGGCATCGGCGCCGCGCGCGACCCCGGTCTCGCCGCCCGTACCGGCGCCGTCACGGCCAAGGAGGTCCGGGCCACCGGCGTGCCCTGGGACTTCGCCCCCTGTCTCTGCGTGACCCGGGACGAACGCTGGGGCCGCTCCTACGAGTCCTTCGGCGAGGACCCCGCACTCGTCATCGCCATGGAGACCGTGATCGACGGCATGCAGGGCGCCGCCGACGGCCGGGACCTCGACCGCGACGACAAGGTGCTGGCCGGCGCGAAGCACTTCGTCGGCGACGGCGGTACGGCCTTCGGCTCGTCGACCACCGGCTCGTACACCATCGACCAGGGCGTCACCCGGGTCACCCGCGAGGAGCTGGAGGCCGTCCACCTCGCGCCGTTCGCCGAGTCCGTGAAGCACGGCGTGGGCACCGTCATGCCCTCCTACTCCTCGCTCGACATCCTCGGCGACGACCAGGGCCCCGTGAAGATGCACGCCAACGCCGAGATGATCAACGGCGTGCTCAAGGACCGGATGGGCTTCGAGGGCTTCGTCATCAGCGACTGGCAGGCCATCGACCAGATCCCCGGCGACTACCCGAGCGACGTGCGCACCTCGGTCAACGCCGGCCTCGACATGATCATGGTGCCGACGAACTACCAGGAGTTCACGCGGACCCTCGTCGCCGAGACGCGGGCGGGCCGCATCCCCACCGCCCGCATCGACGACGCCGTCGCCCGGATCCTCACGCAGAAGTTCCGCCTCGGCCTCTTCGAGAAGCCGTACGCGGACACCACCCACCTGGCCTCCGTCGGCTCGGCGCAGCACCGCGCCGTGGCACGGAAGGCGGCGGCAGCCTCGCAGGTCCTGCTGAAGAACGAGGGCGGCGTCCTGCCGCTCAGGCCGGACCAGAAGGTGTACGTGGCGGGCTCGAACGCGGACGACCTCGGCAACCAGGCGGGCGGCTGGACCGTCACCTGGCAGGGCGCCTCGGGCCGGACGACCACCGGCACCACGATCCTGGAGGCCATGCGCAGGTCCGCCGCCCCCGGCACCGCGCTCACGTACTCCGAGGACGCCTCCGAGCCCACCGCGGGACACGACGTCGGCGTGGTCGTGGTCGGCGAGACGCCGTACGCGGAGGGCATGGGCGACGTCGGCAACGGGCACGACCTGGAGCTCGGCGCGGCCGACAAGGCGGCCGTCGACCGGGTCTGCGCCGCCATGCCGTGCGCGGTCCTCGTCGTCTCCGGCCGTCCGCAGCTGATCGGGGACCGGCTGCCCGCGATCGACGCCCTGGTGGCGTCCTGGCTGCCGGGCACCGAGGGAGACGGCGTGGCCGACGTCCTGTACGGCCGCGAGCCCTTCACCGGACGACTGCCGGTCAGCTGGCCGAAGTCGGAGGACCAGCTGCCGCTGAACGTCGGCGACGCGCGCTACGACCCCCAGTTCCCGTACGGCTGGGGCCTCACCACGCTCCGCGGCACCCCGACGGGCGGTGAGCCCGCGCTGCGGGCGATCGGCCTGGCGGCCAGGGCCCTGCAGAAGGCCGGCCACGGCGACTCCGCCGCGGCCCGGCACCTCGTCGGAAAGGCCCGGCTGATCGTCCAGGACCGCATCGGGCAGCGCGTGACGGAGGCGACGTCGAAGCCGTTCGCCGACGCGGACCACCTGCTGCTGACCGGCGACCCGACGGGCGCGGTCGGCAGGCTGACCGAGGCCTACCGCGCGGCCGGCTGACGACCGGCGGCACCGGAGGGCGGCCCCGGCGGGCCGCCCTCCGCCACGGGAGGCGGTCGGGTCCCTGCTGTCCGGGCCCGACCGGCCGGCCGTCCGGGCTTCGGGGGCGTGGCTCCGCTCCCGACGCCCGGACCGTGTCGGCGCCTGCCTGCCTCAGCGCTTTCCGCGGCGGCCGCGGTCGCCCGCGCCGCCCTCGTTCAGCAGGCCCGCCTTGCGCAGGGCGTCGGCCATCGCGCTGTTCGCCGGCGCGGGGGCCTGGGCCCGGTCCCGGTTGCCGCCACCGCCACCACCCCCGCCGCCACCGCGGCGCTGCTGGGGCGGGCGACCGCCGCGCTCGCGCCGGGGAGCGCGCTCCCCGGCGCCGGCACCGGACTCGGCCGCCGCCTCGTCGTCGAGGCGCAGCGTCAGCGAGATCCGCTTGCGCGGGATGTCGACGTCCAGGACCTTCACCTTGACCACGTCGCCCGGCTTCACCACGTCACGCGGGTCCTTGACGAAGGTCTTCGACATCGCCGAGACGTGCACCAGACCATCCTGGTGGACGCCGATGTCGACGAACGCGCCGAACGCGGCGACATTGGTGACGACGCCTTCGAGGACCATGCCGGAGGACAGGTCGCCGATCTTCTCCACGCCCTCCTTGAAGGTGGCCGTGCGGAACGCCGGACGCGGGTCGCGGCCCGGCTTCTCCAGCTCCCTCAGGATGTCGGTCACCGTCGGCAGGCCGAAGGTCTCGTCGACGTAGTCGTCCGCGCGCAGCGAACGCAGCACACCGGTGTTCCCGATCAGCGCGCCGACCTCGCCGCCCGCCGTCTTCACCATGCGGCGCACCACCGGGTACGCCTCCGGGTGCACCGCCGACGCGTCCAGCGGGTCGTCGCCGCCACGGATGCGCAGGAAGCCCGCGCACTGCTCGTACGCCTTGGGGCCGAGCCGCGGCACGTCCTTCAGCGCGCGGCGGGAGCGGAACGGGCCGTTGGCGTCGCGGTGCGCCACGATGTTCTCGGCGAGGCCCGCGCCGATCCCGGACACGCGTGAAAGGAGCGGCGCGGAGGCGGTGTTGACGTCGACGCCGACGCCGTTCACACAGTCCTCGACGACCGCGTCGAGGGAGCGGGAGAGCTTCACCTCGGACAGGTCGTGCTGGTACTGGCCGACGCCGATGGACTTCGGGTCGATCTTCACCAGCTCGGCCAGCGGGTCCTGCAGCCGCCGCGCGATCGACACGGCGCCGCGCAACGACACGTCCAGGTCCGGGAGTTCCTGCGAGGCGAACGCGGACGCCGAGTAGACCGAAGCACCGGCCTCGGAGACCATCACCTTCGTCAGCTTCAACTCAGGGTGCTTCGCGATGAGTTCACCGGCCAGCTTGTCCGTCTCGCGGGACGCGGTGCCGTTGCCGATGGCGACCAGCTCGACGGCGTGCTCCTTCGCCAGCCGCGCCAGCTTCGCCAGCGACTCGTCCCACCTGTTCGCCGGGACGTGCGGGTGGATCGTGTCCGTGGCGACGACCTTGCCGGTCGCGTCGACGACCGCGACCTTCACGCCCGTACGGAAACCCGGGTCGAGGCCCAGCGTCGCGCGGGTGCCGGCCGGGGCGGCGAGCAGCAGGTCGCGCAGGTTCGCCGCGAAGACCCGGACCGCCTCGTCCTCGGCGGCCGTGCGCAGCCGCAGCCGCAGGTCGATGCCGAGATGGACCAGGATGCGGGTGCGCCAGGCCCAGCGGACGGTGTCCAGGAGCCACTTGTCACCGGGCCGGCCGCGGTCGGCCACGCCGAAGCGGGCGGCCACGATCGGCTCGTACGAGGACGTCGCCGAGGTCGCCGCGGCACCGTCGACGGGCTCCTCCGGCTCCAGCTCCAGGCTGAGGACGTCCTCCTTCTCGCCGCGCAGCATCGCGAGGATCCGGTGCGAGGGCAGCGCCGTGAACGGCTCGGCGAAGTCGAAGTAGTCGGCGAACTTCGCGCCCGCCTCCTCCTTGCCCTCCCGGACCTTCGCGACCAGCCGGCCCCGGCCCCACATGCGCTCGCGCAGCTCGCCGATCAGGTCGGCGTCCTCGGAGAACCGCTCCGCGAGGATGGCCCGCGCGCCCTCCAGGGCCGCCGCCGGGTCCGCGACGCCCTTGTCGGCGTCGACGAACGCGGCCGCGGCGGCGAGCGGCTCCACCGAGGGGTCGCCGAGCAGCCCCTCGGCCAGCGGTCCGAGACCGGCCTCGCGGGCGATCTGCGCCTTGGTCCGCCGCTTCGGCTTGAAGGGCAGGTAGATGTCCTCCAGGCGCGCCTTGGTGTCGGCGGCCCGGATCCGCTCCTCCAGTTCGGGCGTCAGCTTGCCCTGCTCGCGCACGGAGTCGAGGACGGCGGTCCGCCGGTCCTCCAGCTCGCGCAGATACCGCAGCCGCTCCTCCAGGGTGCGCAGCTGCGCGTCGTCGAGCATCTCGGTCGCTTCCTTGCGGTAGCGCGCGATGAACGGCACGGTCGAACCGCCGTCGAGCAGCTCGACGGCCGCCTTCACCTGTCGCTCGCGTACGCCGAGTTCCTCGGCGATCCTTGCCTCGATGGACGTCGTCACGATGTCCGACCCGCCTTCTCGTGCCTCAAGCTTGCGGATGCATTCTGCCGGGTCGGTCACCCGTACGCGGCAACCGACCCGCCCCGGCCCGTACGACTCCGCCCCGCGCGGCTCCCGGCCGGCCCCGGCCCGGCACCGTTCGGGCACCGTCCCGAAGCCCGCCCGGCTTCCGCCCGCCTTCCATCCGGCGTCCATCCGGCCTCCGCCCGGCTTCCATCCGGCCTCCGCCCGACCCCGGCCCGGCACCGTCCGCGGGCCCGCCTCAGGCCTTGCCGGTGAGGTCCGCCGGGAACGCGCCCGCGCCCACAGCCGTCACCAGGAAGCCCTTGACCAGCTCCGTCAGCCGGGCGGTGCCCTCGGCGCCCAGGTGCTCATAGGGCGCGGCGTCCAGGAGGTCCGTCCGCTCCTCCAGGGACTCGCGCAGGGCCGCGCCCGCCTCGGTGAGCTCGCCCTCCGCGTCGAGCAGCCCGCGTGCCCGCAGCCGCTCCACGGCCGCCTCCCAGTCGGCGCGGCCCCAGCCGCGGGTGCCGAGCACCCAGCGCGGGGACATGCCCTTGCCGGTCGCGGTGTGACTGGCCAGAGCCTCCACCGGGTCGAGGCCCGCGTGCAGCAGGGCCGTCACATGGCCGTCGCCGCGGTGCTCGCGCAGCAGCGTCGTGGCGTGCCAGAGCCGCAGGTGCGCGGCGTCCGGCACGGGCAGGTCGGCGTTGCCCGCGTACAGCGGACGGGCGTGCCGGGTGCAGGCCTCGGCGGCGCGCAGGGCCAGGTCCGCGGCCTCGGCCATCTCGGGGGACGCCACGGCGTCCTCGCCGAGCAGCCGCCGCAGGGTGGCGTCCACGGCCCGCAGCCGGGCGTCGAGGACCTCGGCGGGCGAGGCGGTCTCCCAGACGGCCGGCAGGTGCCGGGCGAGGAAGGCGTGGTCGTAGTTGTAGAAGGCCGCGGCGACCGTTCCGGCGCCCACGGCGCCGAGCGGTGCGCTGCGGGCGGCCAGCCGCATGGCGCTGCCGTCCTCGAAGCCGAGCTCCTTGAACACGCCGTCCAGGTCGGGCGAGAAGAACATGGTCGCGTGCAGCAGGTTGACCGGGTGGGCGCAGCGGCGGGCGGCGCGGGGCGGGAGAGTCGTCATGCGGCCGCACCTTACCTACCGGTCGGTATGGCGGAAAGTCCGGGGCGCCCGGAAGCCTCCGCCGGCATGGCAGGAAAGGTGGGATGCTCGTCATTGCGGACGTACGGCGGGGCCGCGAAGGATGGGGGCATGACCCAGCGACCCGTCCTCGTCGTCCTGTTCGACGGCGTGCAGAGCCTCGATGTCACCGGCCCCGTCGAGGTGTTCGCCGGTGCCTCGCGCATCGGCGGGACCTCTCCTTCCGGCGACCCCACCGGCCCGGGCTGCTACCCGATCCGTACCGCCTCGCTCGACGGGGGCCCGGTCCGCTGCCACAGCGGACTGCGGCTGCTGCCGGACACCTCGCTCGCGCGGGCCGTCGCCGACGGCCCTCCGCACACCCTGCTCGTCCCCGGCGGCGAGGGCACCCGGCGGCCCGACCCGGCACTCGTCGACTGGCTGCGCCGGCACGCCCCGCGGGCCGAACGGCTGGTCTCGGTCTGCACCGGTGGCCTGCTGCTCGCCGAGGCCGGACTGCTGGACGGACACCGTGCGACCACGCACTGGGTCGCCTGCGACCACCTCGCCCGCTGCTACCCGAAGGTCGACGTCGACCCCGACCCGATCTTCGTACGCGACGGGCGCCTGTCCACCTCCGCCGGCGTCACCGCCGGCATCGACCTCGCGCTCGCCCTGGTCGAGGAGGACCTGGGCCGCGAGGCCGCCCTCACCGTCGCCCGCCATCTCGTCGTCTTCCTGCGCCGGCCGGGCAACCAGGCCCAGTTCAGTGCCCAGCTCGCCGCGCAGACCGCCCGCCGGGAACCGCTCCGGGACCTCCAGGCCTGGATCACCGAGCACCCGGGCGGCGATCTGTCCGTCGAGGCGCTCGCCGCCCGTGCCCGGCTCTCGCCACGCCACTTCGCCCGGGCCTTCCTCGCCGAGACCGGCACGACCCCGGGCCGCTACGTCGACCGCGTACGGCTCGAACACGCCCGGCGGCTCCTGGAGGAGTCCACGGACGGGGTCCAGGAGGTCGCCCGGGCCTCCGGCTACGGCACCCCCGAGGCCATGCGCCGCGCCTTCGTGAAGGCGCTGGGCACCGCGCCCGCCGACTACCGGCGGCGCTTCCACGCACCCGTCAACTGACACCCGGAAACCGACGCCCGTCAACCGACGCCCGTCAACCGAAAGGGAACACCCTCATGCAGATCGCCGTCCTGCTCTACGACCGGTTCACCGCGCTCGACGCCGTCGGCGTCTACGAGCTCCTCGCCCGGCTGCCCGGCGCCGACACGGTCTTCGTCGCCAAGGAGCCGGGTCCCGTCCGGAACGACCAGGGCAGTCTCGCGCTCGTCGCGGACAAGGCCCTCGCGGACGTGCCACGGCCCGACATCGTCGTCGTCCCCGGTGGCCCCGGCTCCCGCACGGCCATGTACGACCCGGAGATCCTCGACTGGCTGCGCGCCGCCGACGCCACCAGCACCTGGACCACCTCGGTGTGCACCGGCTCCCTGGTGCTGGCCGGCGCCGGGCTGCTCGGGGGCCGCCGCGCCACCTGTCACTGGCTGGCCCTCGACGACCTCACGGCGTTCGGGGCCGAGCCGACCGGGGAGCGGGTGGTCTTCGACGGCAAGTACGTCACGGCCGCCGGAGTGTCCTCCGGCATCGACATGGCCCTCCACCTGCTCGGGCGGGTCGCCGGCGACGCGACCGCCCAGACGATCCAGCTGCTCGCCGAGTACGACCCGCAGCCGCCGTACGACGCGGGCTCGCCCGAGAAGGCCCCGGCCGAGATCGTCGCCCACTGGCGCGGCCGGGCGGAGCGGGTCCTCGTCCAGGAGTCGTAGACGGCCCCGCCGGGTTCAGCGCCCGTAGGTGAACCGGGCCGGGCGGCCCTCGAGGAAGGCGGCGACGCCCTCAGCCGTGTCGTCGCTGCCCCGGGCCTGCTCCGTCCAGTGCTCCTCCCGGCCGGTGCGGCCGTCGGCGAACTCCTTCGCGGCGGCCTGGGTGAGCAGCGAGCGGGAGACCAGAGTCCGGGTGAACTCGGCGACCCGCTTGTCCAGTTCGCCCGCCGGGTGCACCTCGTCGACCAGGCCGGTGCGCAGCGCCCGCTCGGTGTCGACGAACTCGCCGGAGAACAGCAGGTACTTGGCGGCGGAGGGGCCGACGAGGGCGGTGAGCCGGCGGGTGGAGGAGGCGGGGTAGACGATGCCGAGCTTCGCCGGGGTCACCCCGAAGCGCGCCCCCTCCTCGGCGAACCGCAGATCGCAGGCGGCCGCGAGCTGGCTGCCGCCGCCCACGCACCAGCCGCGCACGGCGGCCAGCGTCGGCTTGGGGAAGGCGGCCAGCGCCTCCTCGGCGCGGACGGCGAGGGCCTGCTGCTCGTCACCCGGTTCGCGCAGCGTCGAGATGTCGGCTCCGGCGCAGAAGGTGTCGCCCGCGCCGGTCAGGACCAGGGCGCGCACCGCCGGGTCGTCGGCCAGCGGGGCCAGCAGCCCGGGCAGGGAACGCCACATGGCGGCGGTCATGGCGTTGCGCTTGGCGGGGTTGGCGATGACGACGGTCGCGACCTCGTCGGCGACGCTCACGGTCAGCTGCGGCTCCATGCGCCGGATGCTATCCGGGGAGGTCGTACGTACGATCGGCAAGGGGGGTGCGAGGAGGAGACGCCCATGGCCCGCGAGGACGTGCCCCCGGAGCATCTGACGGGTGGCGAGCGCACGGCACTGCGCAGCGAGCGACGGAAGCTCCGTCGCGGCTTCGGCCTGCTCACCGCGTTCGGGATCCTGCTGGTCGTCGGCGGGATCGTCGGACTGATCTACACCGGGCTGGCCACCCTCACGTCGATGCTGCTGTTCGGCTGGCTCCTGCTGATCGGCGGGATCGTCGGTCTGCTGCACGCCGTCGCGTCCCGCGGCACCGGCTATTTCTGGCTCGCGGCGGTGGTCGCGGCGCTGAACATCGCGGCCGGCGCGGTCGTCATCCGGCACCCGGAGGGCTCGGCGGAGGCCCTGACCATGTTCGCGGCCCTGCTCTTCCTCACCGGCGGGCTGTTCCGGCTGGTCGGCAGCGTGGTGGTGCGCGGGCCGCAGTTCGGCTGGACGCTGCTCCAGGGCGCCTTCGGACTGCTGCTGGGCGTCCTGGTGCTGGTCGACTGGCCCGACAGCAGCCGGTACGTCATCGGGACGTTCTTCTCGCTGGCGCTGCTCTTCGACGGTCTGGGCCTGATCGCGATGGGAGTCGGAGGACGCAGTATCGTCCATATGGTCACACCAGCGGCCGATCCTCCGAAGACGTCAGCGGAGGATCAGGAACAGTCGAACAACTGACTTTGGCATACTCACCCGATCGGAAGTCGATCGATAAGTGTCGACTTCTGGTCAGTAGCCAGAGGTGCCCCCAGGGATTCCCAAGACTCGACCCGTGGCGACAATCGAGCACGAGGGCGGGAGCCGGACTATGGAGAGCCGCGGGAGCGTCCCCGCCCGGCCACCGTCCTACGAAGGGGTCTGGCGGTTCACCGCTCCCGCGGTCGACGTCTCGGTGCCGCAGGCCCGGCACGCCGTCCGCGACCTGCTGGTCCGGCAGAGCGTCCCGGTCCACGACGACACCGTGCAGGGACTGCTTCTCATCGTTTCCGAGCTGGTCACCAACGCGGTCAAGCACGCCGCGCTGCTCTCCCCGGAAATAGCGGTGGAAGTGGCCATCGGGGCGGAATGGGTACGGGTGTCCGTCGAGGACAACCACCCCTACCGCCCCAAGGCCCTGGAGGCCGACTGGGGCCAGACCGGAGGCCGCGGACTTCTCCTCGTCCGGGAGATCGCCCGCGAGTCCGGCGGCGCCTGCGACGTCGAGCACACCGCGGGCGGCGGCAAGATCATCTGGGCGGCGTTGCCCCTGAACCCGTTCGTACCGGGGCAGGCGCCCGCGGGACCGCCGGAGGCGCCCGGGGTCACCAGCCCCCGGACGGACCCGTCAGCTCCCTGATCGCCGGCCGCGCCGCGTCGAGCACCGTCATGAACCAGGCGGAGAACGGCGCGGCGGCGTGCCGCTCGGCGAGCTCGGCCGCGGTCACGAAGGCGGTCTCCCCGACCTCCTCGGGATCCGGCCGCGGCCCCGTCTGCACCAGACCGACGAACAGGTGGTTGAACTCCTGCTCCACCAGGCCCGACGCCGGGTCCGGGTGGTTGTAGCGGACCGTGCCGGCCTCCGCGAGCAGCGAGGGCGACACGCCCAGCTCCTCGAAGGTGCGCCGGGCGGCGGCCGCGAACGGCGCCTCGCCCGGGTAGGGGTGGCCGCAGCAGGTGTTGGACCACACGCCGGGGGAGTGGTACTTGCCCAGCGCGCGCCGCTGCAGCAGCAGCCGTCCCGTCTCGTCGAAGAGGAAGACCGAGAAGGCCCGGTGCAGCTGCCCCGGCGCCTGGTGCGCGGCGAGCTTCTCCGCCGTGCCGATCGTGACGCCGTCCTCGTCGACCAGTTCGAGCATGATCGGCGCCTCGGCCTCGGTCGGCCGCACGCCGTTCGACGAGCTGTGAGCCACGGTGGCTGATGTGGTCGGCATACCCATCCTTCGCATCGGTCCTCGCCCCCCGGGGGGCACCTCAGTCTGCCGTACAAAACCGGCTTGTCCGTACTTCGGCGGCCGGACATGGCCGCTCCCACCGCCCCGGAGTACACCGGGAGCGGCGGGAGCGGCCGGCGCGTCAGACCCCGAAAGCCGCCGGATACGAGATCGTGCCCCTGGTCACAGGGCCGGAACCGTCCAGAAGGAGCGCCATCATGGCGTCGTCCGGAACCTCGAAGGCTGGCTTGATCCCATACGCGGACGCCCGTACGAATCCGAACCGCGGGTAGTACTCCGGATGGCCGAGCACCAGCACGAGCCGCTCCCCGCGCAGCCGCGCCGCGTCGAGCACCGCCCGTACGACGGCCTGCCCGGCTCCGGTCCGTTGGTATGCAGGCGCCACCGCGACCGGCGCCAGGGCCGCCGCCGGGGCGCCGTCCACATGGCACCGGGTGATCAGCGCGTACGCGGCGACCGTCCCGTCCGGGGCCTCCGCGACGTACGAGAGGCCCGGCAGCCAGGCGTTCGGGTCCGCGCGCAGCGCGTCGACGAGTGCGGACTCGCCGGGCGTGGGGAACGCCGCCGCGTTGATCTCCCGTACGCGCGGCACGTCGTCGGCGGTCTCCTCGCGGACCGTCCAGCGGGGGTCGGCCGGGCGCAGCACGAAGCCGGTGTAGCCGTAGTCGGCGCTGTGCTCGCGGCGCAGGGCGATCTCGGCGCGGGCCGCGGCCACCGCCTCGGCCATGCCGGGCACGGTGGTGTCCGCCGCGTCGGCGTGCCGGGCGAGCGGGCCGTAGTACTCGTCCCAGTCGCCCTCGGGCTGCGGGACGGTGCCGAGGACGTGGTAGCCGGCCCCGACCGCCGCCGCCGCGTTGTCGGAGACCGTACGGAGCGGATAGGCGTCCGCCCAGAAGGCGCGGGCCTCCGGGCCCGGCTCCTCGGTGGTCCAGACGCACTCGGTGAGCACCAGGGTGCCGCCGGGCGCGAGGAGCCGGCGCCACTCGGCGAGCGCCCGGTCGAAACCGAGGACGAAGACCGAGCTCTCGGCCCACACCAGGTCGAAGGAGGCGTCGGGCAGCTCCCCGAGTGCACCCATGTCGGCGCGCAGCGTGCGGACGCGGTCGGTGAGCCCCCGGTCGGCGGCCGCGGACCGCAGCCCGGCCAGGAACGGCTCGTGCAGGTCGACCGCCGTCACGTCGGCGCCGGCCTCGGCGGCGAGCAGCAGCGCGGAGCGGCCGGGACCGCAGCCCAGGTCGAGCACGCGCGGCCGCTCGGGCAGCGGGCCCGCGAGGGCGAGCAGCCGGCGGGTGGTGGCGTCGGAGCCGGGGCCCTGCCGCGGCAGACCGTGGTGCAGGGCGAAGAAGGCGTCGCGAAGCGCGTTCATGGTGTCGGTGGTGGTGTCAGCGGTGATGTCGCTGGTGATGCCGTTGTCGGACAACGTGGAAACCCTTGGGTGAAGGGGTCCCGGCCGACGTCATGACGTACCGGTGGAAGAACCGGGGATCAGATCAGCCGGAGACCCGGAAGCTGAGGCTGGACCGGGCGGCGCCGCTGCGGGCGGCCTCCATCGCGACGGTCATCAACCTCAGCTCCTCTCCACCTCCGGGGCCGGCCACGGGGCCGGCACGTCGTCCCTACGAGGCTAGCAGGACCCGGCGGGGCCCGGCCCCGGCCCGGATCCGACGGGGACGGCCTACAGGCAGAGTTTGGCCTCGTGCTCCGCGTGGCCGGCCGGCTCCAGCTGGAAGGTGCAGTGCTCGACGTCGAAGTGCGAGCCGAGGCAGCCCTGGAGGTCGTGCAGCATCTTCTCGTGCCCGACGGTGTCCAGCACGTCCGGCTCGACGACCACGTGCGCGGAGAGCACCGGCATGCCCGAGGTGATCGTCCAGGCGTGCAGGTCGTGGACGTCCTCGACGCCGGGCAGGGCCAGTATGTGGGCCCGTACGTCCGCCATGTCCACGCCCTTGGGCGCGGACTCCAGGAGCACGTCCAGGGTCTCCCGCAGCAGCTTCACCGTGCGCGGCACGATCATCAGGCCGATCAGGATGGAGGCGATCGGGTCCGCGTACTGCCAGCCGGTGGCCAGGATGATGCCCGCGGAGACGATCACGGTCACCGAGCCGAGCGCGTCGGCGAGCACCTCCAGATAGGCGCCGCGCACGTTCAGGCTCTCCTTCTGGCCGCGCATCAGCAGCGTCAGGGAGATCACGTTGGCGACCAGACCGATCACGGCGAACGCGATGGCGAGCCCGCCCCGGGTCTCGGCCGGCTCGAGGAACCGCTGGACCGCCTCGTAGAGCACGTAGCCGCCGACGCCGAGCAGCAGCAGACAGTTGGCGAGCGCGGCGAGGATCTCGGCCCGCGCGTAGCCGAAGGTGCGGTTGCCCGTGGGCGGGCGGTTGGCGAAGTGGATCGCGAGCAGGGCCATCGCGAGGCCCACGGCGTCCGTCGCCATGTGGGCCGCGTCCGCGATCAGGGCCAGCGAGTCCGCCGCGATGCCGCCGACGATCTCGACCACCATCACGGAGAGCGTGATCCCGAGCGCGATGCGCAGTCGGTTCCTGTAGGCCTGGGCCGCGGTACCGCTCGGCGGCGGTCCGCCGTGGCTGTGCCCGTGGTCGTGTCCAGCCCCCATGCAAGGCCTCCCGGTCGTGTCGTCTCCGTGCCCCGAGCAGCCAGTCAACTACGGGTGGGGGGTATGTGCAACACGGTACTGAACACCGTTGTCATATGCTCTGACCTGCGATGATGCCCAAGGCGCCGGATCTTGCCCGCACGCGGTTTGTGGGGCGGGCCGCCGATCGCCCATGATGATCTCCGCACGGCGCGGCAGGGGCACGGCACGGCGCATCCGCACGCACGCGGGTGGGCCCGGGGGAGGTCCGCACCGGCCAACCTCGATGAACTCGCGCTTCCGTTCATCCGATAGCCTCAGCCGACGTGCCGCCGCCCGGTTCCGGGCCGCACACAACGCGCCCGGGGCCGTGCCATGGGCCGCACAGGCCCGTCCGCCAGCTCCAAGGAGTGAGTTCGCCCTGTCGACCGCCATCCTCACCGGTCCGCCGGTACCCGGATCGTCGCTCGACGCCGATCTGCGGTCCCTCGGCTTCGACGTCGAGGTCGCCACCGGCCCCCGCGAGACGGGCGCCCTGCTCGCCGCCGTACCCGCCGGACAGCGCGTCGCCCTCGTGGACCCCCGCTTCGTCGGCCACGTCCACTCCCTGCGGCTCGCGCTCACCGACCCCCGCTTCCCGGCCGCCGCGGCCCCCGGCGCCCTCACCGCGCAGCCCGAGGCCCGCGCGGCCCTCACCCGCGCGCTCGGCGCGGCCGGAACCGCCGAGACGCCCGCGCCCGGCGGCCAGGCCACGGACACCGTCGTGGACAACCTCCCCGACACCCTCGCCGCCGCGCTCGACGCCGACGGCGTCGCCGTCCACCGGCCGCAGCTCGGCACCCTGGTCGCCGCCGTCCCCGACGGCCCCGAGGCCCGCCATCAGGCGCGTACCGCCGTCGAGGCCGTCGACGACGAGGCCGTCCGCCTGAAGTCGGCGGTCAAGGCCCACGACGGCTTCTTCACCACCTTCTTCATCAGCCCGTACTCGCGCTACATCGCCCGCTGGTGCGCGCGCCGCGGACTCACGCCCAACCAGGTCACCACCGCTTCGCTGCTCACCGCGCTGCTCGCGGCCGGCTGCGCCGCCACCGGCGACCGCGCCGGGTACGTCGCCGCGGGCGTGCTGCTCCTGGTCTCCTTCGTCCTCGACTGCACCGACGGGCAGCTGGCCCGCTACTCGCTGCAGTACTCGACGATGGGCGCCTGGCTCGACGCCACCTTCGACCGGGCCAAGGAGTACGCCTTCTACGCCGGGCTCGCGCTCGGCGCGGCCCGGAACGGCGACGACGTCTGGGCCCTGGCACTCGGCGCCATGGTGCTGATGACCTGCCGGCACGTCGTGGACTTCTCCTTCAACGAGGCCAACGCCGGCAGCGGAACCGCCACCGCCCTGTCCAACCGGCTCGACAGCGTCGGCTGGACCGTCTGGGCCCGGCGCATGATCATCCTGCCGATCGGCGAGCGCTGGGCCATGATCGCCGTCCTCACCGCCGCCACCAACCCCCGGATCGTCTTCTGGGCGCTGATCGTCGGCTGCGCCTTCGGCGCCTGCTACACCACCGCGGGGCGCGTGCTGCGCTCGCTCACCCGCCGGGCGGCACGCACCGAGCGCGCCTGCCGGGCCCTGGCGGACCTCGCCGACTCGGGCCCGCTCGCCGAGCTCCAGGCCCGGCTCCTGCACGGACGCGCCGGCGCCGTCGGCCCCCTGTTCACCGCCGCGCTCGGCGCCGCAGTGATGATCGGCGGCGCGCTCTACCTGCCGTTCGGCGACCCCCGGCTGATCGCGGTCGCCGTGATCTACGCGATGACCGCCGGCCTCGCCGGCGCCCGCCCGCTCAAGGGCGCCCTCGACTGGCTCGTCCCGCCCCTCTTCCGCGCCGCCGAGTACGTCACCGTCCTCGTCCTCGCCGCCAAGTCCGACTCCCCGCAGGCCCTGCCCGCCGCATTCGGGCTGGTCGCGGCCGTCGCCTACCATCACTACGACACGGTGTACCGCATCCGCGGCGGCACCGGCGCGCCGCCCGCCTGGCTGGTGCGCACCATCGGCGGCCACGAGGGGCGCACGCTCGTGGTGGCCGTACTCGCCGCCCTGTCGGCGAACCGCGGCAACGACTTCGCCTCGGCCCTCACCGCGCTCGCGGTCGCCGTGGGCCTCGTGGTGCTCGTGGAGTCCATCCGCTTCTGGGTCTCCTCCGGAGCACCCGCCGTACACGACGAAGGAGAGACAGCATGATTGGCCTCGTACTGGCAGCCGGTGCCGGACGGCGTCTGCGCCCCTACACCGACACGCTTCCGAAGGCCCTCGTGCCCGTGGACCCGGCGGGTGACGGTTCCCTCACCGTGCTCGACCTCACGCTGAAGAACTTCGCCGAGGTCGGCCTCACCGAGGCCGCGATCGTCGTCGGCTACCGCAAGGAGGCCGTGTACGCGCGCAAGGAGCAGCTGGAGGCGAAGTACGGCCTGAAGCTGACCCTCATCGACAACGACAAGGCCGAGGAGTGGAACAACGCCTACTCCCTGTGGTGCGCGCGTGAGGTCCTCGAGCGCGGTGTGATCCTCGCCAACGGCGACACCGTCCACCCGGTCTCCGTCGAGAAGACCCTGCTCGCCGCCCGCGGCGACGGCCGGAAGATCATCCTCGCCCTCGACACGGTGAAGAGCCTCGCCGACGAGGAGATGAAGGTCGTCACCGCCGAGGGCAAGGGCGTGCGGAAGATCACCAAGCTGATGGACCCGGCCGACGCGACCGGCGAGTACATCGGCGTCACCCTCATCGAGGCCGAAGCCGCCGCGGAGCTCGCCGACGCCCTGAAGGCCACCTTCGAGCGCGACCCCGACCTCTACTACGAGGACGGCTACCAGGAGCTCGTCAACCGCGGCTTCACCGTCGACGTGGCGCCCATCGGCGACGTCAAGTGGGTGGAGATCGACAACCACGACGACCTGGCGAAGGGCCGTGACATCGCGTGCCAGTACTGACCCGGCTCATTCCCTCGCCGGTCGTCGTCGACATCCGCGGAGGAGCGCTGGACGACCTGTCCGCGCTCCTCGCGGACCAGCGGATCTCCAGCAACGGCCGGATCGCCGTCGCCATCAGCGGCGGCTCCGGCCTGAAGCTGCGTGACCGCTTCGCCTCCGAGCTGCCGGACGCCGACTGGTACCCGGTCCACGGCGGCACCATCGACGAAGCCGTCCGGCTCGCCGACGCCATGCGCGGCCAGCGGTACGACGCCGTCGTGGCGCTCGGCGGCGGCAAGATCATCGACGTGACGAAGTACGCGGCGGCCCGGGTGGGCCTGCCGTTGGTGGCCATCGCCACCAACCTGTCGCACGACGGGATCTGTTCGCCGATCTCCACCCTGGACAACGACAACGGGCGCGGCTCCTACGGTGTGCCCACCCCGATCGCGCTGGTCATCGACCTCGACGTGATCCGGGACGCGCCGGCCCGCTTCGTCCGCTCCGGCATCGGCGACGCGATCTCCAACCTCTCCGCCATCGCCGACTGGGAGCTGTCCCACCGCGAGACCGGCGAGAAGGTCGACGGCCTGGCCGCCGCCATGGCGCGCAGCGCCGGCGAGGCGGTCCTCCGCCACCCCGGCGGCGTCGGCGACGACGACTTCCTCGTCACCCTGTCCGAGGGCCTGGTGATGTCCGGCATCGCCATGTCGATCAGCGGCGACAGCCGCCCGTCCTCGGGCGCCTGCCACGAGATCAGCCACGCCTTCGACCTGCTCTATCCCACCCGGGCGGCCAGCCACGGCGAGCAGTGCGGCCTCGGCGCCGCCTTCGCCATGCACCTGCGCGGCGCCCGCGAGGAGTCCGGGCGGATGGTCGAGACCCTGCGCCGGCACGGCCTGCCCGTGCTGCCGGAGGAGATGGGCTTCACCGTCGACGAGTTCGTCCGGGCCGTGGAGTTCGCCCCGCAGACCCGCCCGGGCCGGTTCACCATCCTCGAACACCTCGACCTGTCCACAGACCAGATCAGGGACGCGTACGCCGACTATGCCAAAGCCATCGGTAGCTGAACTCCGCCCTGTCGTCCACCCGCCGGGAGTCAAGGACCGGCGGAGCGGCGAGCACTGGGGCGGCCGCCTGTACATGCGGGAGATCTCCCTGCGGATCACCCGCCACCTGGCGAACACCAAGGTCACGCCCAACCAGCTGACCTACCTGATGACGCTGTCCGGCGTCCTCGCCGCGCCCGCGCTGCTCGTGCCCGGCATCTGGGGCGCCGTGCTCGGCGTGATCGCGGTCCAGGGCTATCTGCTGCTCGACTGCGTCGACGGCGAGCTGGCCCGGTGGAAGAAGCAGTACTCGCTCGCCGGCGTCTACCTCGACCGGGTCGGCGCCTACCTGTGCGACGCGGCCGTGCTCGTCGGCTTCGGCCTGCGCGCCGCCGACCCGTGGGGCGGCGGCCGGATCGACTGGCTGTGGGCCTTCCTCGGCACCCTCGCCGCGCTCGGCGCGATCCTGATCAAGGCCGAGACCGACCTCGTCGGCGTCGCCCGCCACCAGAACGGCATGCCCCCGGTCAAGGAGTCGGCCGCCGAGCCGCGCTCCTCCGGCATGGCGCTGGCCCGCCGGGCCGCCGCCGCGCTCAAGTTCCACCGGCTGATCCTGGGGATCGAGGCCTCCCTGCTGATCCTGGTCCTGGCGATCGCCGACCAGGTCCACGGCGACCTCTTCTTCTCCCGGCTCGGCGTCGCCGTGCTGGCCGGCATCGCGCTGCTGCAGACCGTCCTGCACCTGGTGTCGATCCTCGCCTCCAGCAGGCTCAAGTGAGGGCGGGCGTCATGACCCGGCCGATGCGCCTGGGCGCGGTCGTCATCACCATGGGCAACCGCCCCGACGACCTGCGCGCGCTCCTCGACTCCGTCGCCCGGCAGGACGGCGACCCCGTCGAGGTGGTCGTCGTCGGCCAGGGCGTGGAACTCACCGGGCTGCCCGAAGGCGTCCGTACGGTCAGCCTGCCGGAGAACGTCGGCATCCCCGCGGGCCGCAACATCGGCATCGAGGCCTTCGGCCCGGGCGGCACCGACGTCGACGCGCTGCTCTTCCTCGACGACGACGGCCTGCTCGCCAACACCGACACCGCGGAGCTGGTCCGCCAGGCCTTCACCGCCGATCCGAAGCTCGGCATCATCAGCTTCCGGATCGCCGACCCGGAGACCGGGCTCACCCAGCGCCGGCACGTGCCGCGGCTGCGCGCCTCCGACCCGATGCGCTCCTCGCGGGTCACCACCTTCCTCGGCGGCGCCAACGCGGTGCGCACCAAGGTGTTCGCCGAGGTGGGCGGACTGCCGGACGAGTTCTTCTACGCGCACGAGGAAACCGATCTCGCCTGGCGGGCTCTCGACGCCGACTGGATGATCGATTACCGTTCCGACATGGTGCTGCTGCACCCCACCACCCCGCCGTCCCGGCACGCGACGTACCACTTCAACGTGGCCCGCAACCGGGTGTGGCTGGCACGCCGCAATCTTCCCGCACCCCTGGTGCCGGTCTATCTCGGCGTCTGGCTGCTGCTCACGCTGGCGCGGCGTCCCTCCGCATCCGCCCTCCAGGCGTGGTTCGGCGGTTTCCGGGCGGGCTGGCGGACTCCGTGCGGTCCGCGGCAGCCCATGAGGTGGCGTACGGTGTGGCGGCTGACCCGACTGGGGCGCCCGCCCGTCGTCTGACATCGTGGTACCGACTTGCCGCGCATCCCGAACACGAAAGTTTCGACTGTGAGTGACACATCCCAGGACGGTGGGGTCGTGACGAGCGCCCGACCGTCCGCCGACGACGGCCTGAGCCCGGCCGAGCTGGCGGCCAAGTACGGGCTCTCGGTCAGCGGCGCCCGACCGGGTCTCCGGGAGTACATCCGGCAGCTGTGGGGCCGGCGGCACTTCATCCTGGCGTTCTCCCAGGCGAAACTCACCGCCCAGTACAGCCAGGCAAAGCTCGGCCAGGTGTGGCAGGTCGTCACGCCGCTGCTCAACGCGTTCGTGTACTTCCTGATCTTCGGCGTGATCATCGGTGCGGACCGGGGCATGCCGCGGGAGGTCTACGTCCCGTTCCTGGTCACCGGCGTCTTCGTGTTCACCTTCACCCAGAGCTCGGTGATGGCCGGCGTCCGCGCGATCTCCGGCAACCTCGGGCTCGTCCGGGCCCTGCACTTCCCGCGGGCCTCGCTGCCGATCTCCTTCGCGCTCCAGCAGCTCCAGCAGCTGCTGTTCTCGATGGTGGTCCTCGTCGCCGTGGCGGTGATCTTCGGCAGCTACCCGTCGGCGAGCTGGCTGCTCGTCGTGCCGGCCCTGGTCCTGCAGTTCGTGTTCAACGCCGGCCTCGCCCTGGTCGTGGCCCGCATGGGAGCCAAGACCCCGGACCTCGCGCAGCTGATGCCGTTCATCATGCGCACGTGGATGTACGCGTCCGGCGTCATGTTCTCCATCCCGGTGATGCTGGAGGACAAGCCCGCCTGGATCTCCGACCTGCTCCAGTACAACCCGGCCGCGCTCCACATGGACCTGATCCGGTTCGCGCTGATCGACGGCTACGGCGGCTCCAACCTCCCGCCGCACGTCTGGTTCGCCACCCTCGCCTGGTCCGTGGTGATCGGCGTGGGCGGCTTCGTCTACTTCTGGAAGGCCGAGGAGAGGTACGGCCGTGGCTGACACCGACCAGGGGCGGGTGCCCACCGTCATCGCGGACGACGTCCACATCGTGTACCGGGTCAACGGAGGCGGCGGCGGCAGGGGCAGCGCCACCGCAGCGCTGAGCCGCATCATCCGGCGCCGCAAGGGCCAGACCGACCGCGGGGTGCGCAAGGTGCACGCCGTGCGCGGCGTGTCCTTCACCGCCTACCGCGGCGAGGCCATCGGCCTCATCGGCACCAACGGGTCCGGCAAGTCGACCCTGCTGCGCGCCATCGCGGGTCTGCTGCCCACCGAGAGCGGCAAGGTCTACACCGACGGCCAGCCCTCGCTGCTCGGCGTCAACGCGGCGCTGATGAGCGACCTCACCGGTGAGCGCAACGTGATCCTCGGCGGTCTCGCCATGGGCATGGACCGCGAGGAGATCAAGAGCCGGTATCAGGACATCGTCGACTTCTCCGGCATCAACGAGAAGGGCGACTTCATCTCGCTGCCGATGCGGACCTACTCGTCCGGCATGGGCGCCCGGCTCCGCTTCGCCATCGCCGCCGCCAAGCAGCACGACGTCCTCATGATCGACGAGGCGCTCGCCACCGGCGACCGCAAGTTCCAGATCCGCTCCGAGGCGCGGATCCGCGAGCTGCGCAAGGAGGCCGGCACCGTCTTCCTGGTCAGCCACAGCAACAAGTCGATCCGCGACACCTGCGACCGCGTGCTCTGGCTGGAGAAGGGCGAGCTGCTCATGGACGGCCCGACCGACGAGGTCATCGCCGCCTACGAGCGCGAGACCGGCAAGTAGCCGCACCTCACCGTCACCGCCCCCGCCGCTCCGACCGGCGGGGGCGGTTTCGTGTCCACGGACGTCCGGTTCTCGCGCGTCGGGCGGCCGCCCGGAATGTTCATGCGGTCAACATCGGGCAGGATGAGCGCATGGCAGCGATCTCGGGAGGCAAGACCTACCACCACGGCGACCTGCGCAACGCCCTCATCGGCGCGGCCGTCGACCTCGCCTGCGAAGGAGGTCCCGAGCGCGTCGTGCTGCGCGAGGCCGCCCGTCGCGTCGGCGTCTCGCCCACCGCCGCCTACCGGCACTTCGAAGGCCGCTGCGAGCTCCTCGCCGCCGTCCGCGACCACGCCCGGCGGGCCCTCGCCGACTCCATGGAACGGGCCGCCGCCCGCGTACCCGGAGCCGACGACCCCGCCCTGGCCGCCGAGGCCCGGCTCGCCGCCGTCTGCCGCGGCTACGTGGCCTTCGCCGTCGAGCAGCCCGGCCTCTACCGGTCCGCGTTCGGCGCGCCCCGTACCGCCCCGGGCGACGGCGACCACGGGGCCGAGGGCGGCACGGCCGAGGTCCGCGCCTTCACCCTGCTCACCGACGCCCTCGGGGCCGTCGCCGCCACCGCCCGGCCACCGCGCGCCTCCCGGCCCGCCGCCGACGCCGCCGCGTGGTCGGCCGTCCACGGCCTGTCCCTGCTGCTCCTCGAAGGGCCGCTGCGCCGGCTGCCCGCCCAGCGCCGGGACGACGTCGTCGACTCCACCCTCGCGATGGTGGTCTCGGGCACCCGCAACCCCTGACCTCCGGCGCTCGAACGAAACGTCAAGGACGTGTGAACGTCCGCCCGCTCCGGGAAGGTTGACCGACCCGCCGGTGTCGCCGACAGGCGCCCGGGCCCCCGGCGCGGCACGATACGTCGTACCACGTAAGCTGTACCGGTCTGTTTCGCGGCAAGTGGGGCGATACCCCTCGGCGCCCCGGCACGGGGCGGAAGCCACGGGCAGGGCTCGGCGGCGTGTCCGAAATAGGATGGATTGGATCCGCGGTGTAGAACGGGAGATGTGACGGCCATGACGCAGAATCTCCAGCTCCACGAGGGTGTCGCCGTCCCCGCGTCGGGCAGCGGCCGGTGACGGACACCCGGCAGATGCGCCCCGACGCCTCCTCGCGCACCACACTCGGCAAGGCCGCGGACGAGAACTTCCCCGTGGCGCCCTTCTTCCTGCCGCGCGCCTGGCGCGACGACCTCATGGCCGTCTACGGCTTCGCCCGGCTCGTCGACGACATCGGCGACGGCGACCTCGCGCCCGGCGGCGCGGACGCCCGCCTGCTCGGCGTGCCCGACGAGCGGGCCGGTGACCGCCTCGCGATGCTCGACGCCTTCGAGGCCGACCTCGAACGCGTCTTCGACCCCGCCGACGGGTCTCCCCGCCACCCGCTGCTGCGCGCCCTCGTCCCCACCGTCGAGCGGTGCCGGCTCACTCCCGGGCCCTTCCTCGGACTCGTCGCCGCCAACCGCCAGGACCAGCTGGTCAGGCGCTACGAGACCTACGACGACCTCCTCGCCTACTGCGAGCTCTCCGCCAACCCCGTCGGCCGGCTCGTACTCGGCATCACCGGCACCGCGACGCCCGAGCGGATCCGCCGCTCCGACGCGATCTGCACCGCGCTCCAGATCGTCGAGCACCTCCAGGACGTCGCCGAGGACCTGGCACGCGACCGGATCTACCTCCCCGCCGAGGACCTCAAGCGCTTCCACGTGACCGAGGACGACCTCGCACGGCCCACCGCCGGAGCCTCCGTGCGCGCCCTGATCGCCTTCGAGGCCGAGCGGGCCCGCGCCCTGCTCGACGCCGGCGCCCCGCTCGTCGGCAGCGTCCACGGCCGGCTGCGGCTGCTCCTCGCCGGCTTCACCGCCGGCGGGTACGCGGCACTCGACGCGATCGCCGCCGCCGGCTTCGACGTCCTGCCAGGGCCGCCCAAGGCCGACCGACCGAGTCTGATGCGCCGGGCGGGCGCCGTCCTGCTCGCGGCGCGGAGAGAGGGGTGAGCCGCACAGTGGAGGGACAGTCGCAGCCGTCCGCGCCGGTCCAGGCCGCGTACAGCTACTGCGAGGCCGTGACCGGACAGCAGGCCCGCAACTTCGCGTACGGGATCCGGCTGCTGCCGACCGAGAAGCGGCAGGCCATGTCGGCGCTCTACGCCTTCTCGCGACGCGTCGACGACATCGGCGACGGGCCGCTCGCCCCCGGCGACAAGAAGGACCGGCTCGAGGCCACCCGCGCGATCCTCGGCCGCGTCCGCGCCGGCGAGGTCGAGGAGGACGACACCGATCCGGTGGCCGTCGCCCTCGCCGACACCGCCCGCCGCTTCCCGATCCCGCTCGGCGGGCTCGACGAGCTCATCGACGGCGTCCTGATGGACGTCCGCGGCGAGACCTACGAGACCTGGGACGACCTCAAGGTCTACTGCCGCTGCGTGGCCGGCGCGATCGGGCGGCTCTCGCTCGGCGTCTTCGGCACCCAGCCCGGCGCAGCCGAGGCCGACCACGCCGCCGAGTACGCCGACACCCTCGGCCTCGCCCTCCAGCTCACCAACATCCTGCGCGACGTCCGCGAGGACGCCGGGAACGGGCGCACCTATCTGCCGGCCGACGACCTGGCCAAGTTCGGCTGCTCCGACGGCTTCGCCGCGGACACCCCGTCGCCCGGGGCCGACTTCGAGGGGCTCGTGCACTTCGAGGTACGGCGCGCCCGCGCGCTCTTCGCCGAGGGCTACCGGCTGCTGCCGATGCTCGACCGGCGCAGCGGGGCGTGCGTGGCCGCCATGGCCGGCATCTACCGCCGGCTGCTCGACCGGATCGAGCGCGACCCGGCGGCCGTGCTGCGCGGGCGCGTCTCGCTCCCGGGACGGGAGAAGGCGTACGTCGCCGTCCGCGGGCTGTCCGGGCTGGACACGCGGCACGTCTCGCGGCGTGCGGTGAGGAGGCCGGCGTGACGGCTCCGCGCGCCGGCCGGCGCGGCGGGGTCCGGGGCGCGGCCCCGGCTCCCTCCTCGCCGTCGCCGGCCTCTCCTGACCGGCGGCGGTGCCACCGGTCAACCCCGTCGGGCGGCCCCGCGTCCCTGAGCGTGACGAACGTCCGGGAGGACGCATGACCGCCGATCACACGCGGGTCGCGGGCGGTGCCTCCGGCGTCGGCCACGGCGGCTCGCCGCAGCACACCGTCGTCGTCGGCGGCGGGCTCGCCGGCGTGACGTGCGCGCTGCGGCTCGCCGAGAGCGGCGTGCGGGTCACGCTACTCGAAGGACGGCCGCGGCTCGGCGGCCTCGCCTTCTCCTTCCGGCGCGGTGACCTCACCGTCGACAACGGACAGCACGTCTACCTGCGCTGCTGCACCGCCTACCGGTGGTTCCTGGAGCGCGTCGACGGTGCCCACCTCGCCCCCGTACAGCCGCGGCTCGACGTGCCCGTGCTGGACGTCGGGCATCCGCGCGGACCCCGCCTCGGACGGCTGCGGCGCACCGGCCTGCCCGTACCGCTGCACCTGGCCGGCAGCCTGGCCACCTACCCGCACCTGTCGCTCGCCGAGCGGGCGGCCGTCGCCCGCGCCGCGCTCGCGCTGCAGCGGCTCGACCCCGCCGACCCCGCCCTCGACGGCATCGACTTCGCGACCTGGCTCGGCCGGCACGGCCAGTCCGCACGGGCCGTCGAGGCCCTGTGGGACCTGGTCGGCGTCGCCACCCTCAATGCCGTCGCCCCGCGCGCCTCCATGGGCCTGGCGGCCATGGTCTTCAAGACCGGACTGCTGTCCGAGCCCGGCGCCGCCGACATCGGCTGGGCGCACGTCCCGCTCGGCGAGCTCCACGACACCCTCGCCCGCAAGGCCCTCGACTCCCTCGGCGTCCGCACCGAGCTGCGCACCAAGGCGGAGCGGATCAGCCGCGGCGACGACGGGCGCTGGACCGTGCGGGTGCCGGGGGAGACCCTGGAGGCCGACGCCGTCGTCCTCGCCGTCCCGCAGCGCGAGACCCGCGCGCTCCTGCCCGACGGCGCCCTCGACGACCCCGACCGGCTCCTCGACATCGGCACCGCCCCCATCCTCAACCTGCACGTCGTCTACGACCGGAAGGTGCTGCGGCAGCCCTTCTTCACCGCGCTCGGCTCCCCGGTCCAGTGGGTCTTCGACCGCACCGGTTCCTCCGGGCTCACCGGTGGCGGGCAGTACCTCGCCGTCTCCCAGTCCGCCGCCCACGACGACATCGACGAACCCGTCGCCGCGCTCCGCGAGCGCTACCTCCCGGAGCTGGAGCGGCTGCTGCCCGCCGCCCGGGGCGCCGGGATCCGGGACTTCTTCGTCACTCGCGAGCGGACCGCCACGTTCGACCCGACCCCAGGCGTCGGCCGGCTCCGCCCCGGCGCCCGCACCCATGCACCCGGCCTGTACCTGGCGGGCGCCTGGACCGCCACCGGCTGGCCCGCGACCATGGAGGGTGCCGTCCGCAGCGGCTTCAGCGCCGCGGGCGCCGCACTCTCCGCCCTCGGCCGCCACCACGACCACCCGCTACAGGAGGCGGCATGAGTGTGAGTACCGGAACCAGAGGAGAAACCGTGCCGACTGTGCCCCCGGGGAGTCCGGCGGTCGACACCGCGGACGTCGCCGCACTGCTGGAGCGGGGCCGCGCCCTGTCCACGCCCGTCATGCGGGCGGCCGTCGACCGCCTCGCGCCGCCCATGGACACCGTGGCCGCCTACCACTTCGGCTGGATCGACGCCCAGGGCAACCCGACCGAGGGCGACAGCGGCAAGGCCGTCCGGCCCGCGCTCGCCCTGATCTCCGCCGAGGCGGCGGGCGCCGCGCCCGAGGTCGGCATCCCCGGCGCCGTCGCCGTGGAGCTCGTGCACAACTTCTCGCTGCTCCACGACGACCTGATGGACGGCGACGAGCAGCGCCGCCACCGCGACACCGTGTGGAAGGTGCACGGCCCCGCCCAGGCCATCCTGGTCGGCGACGCCCTGTTCGCCCTCGCCAACGAGCTGCTCCTCGAGATCGGCACCGTCGAGGCCGGCCGGGCCACCCGCCGGCTGACCACGGCCACCCGCAAGCTCATCGACGGCCAGGCCCAGGACATCAGCTACGAGCACCGCGAGCGGGTCACCGTCGAGGAGTGCCTGGAGATGGAGGGCAACAAGACCGGCGCCCTCCTCGCCTGCGCCGTCTCCATCGGCGCCGTCCTCGGCGGCGCCGACGACCGCACGGCCGACAAGCTGGAGGAGTACGGCTACCACCTGGGCCTCGCCTTCCAGGCGGTCGACGACCTCCTCGGCATCTGGGGCGACCCGGAGGCCACCGGCAAGCAGACCTGGTCCGACCTGCGCCAGCGCAAGAAGTCGCTGCCGGTCGTCGCCGCGCTCGCGGCCGGCGGCCCGGCCTCCGAGCGACTCGGCAGGCTGCTCGCCGCCGACGCCAAGAGCACCGACTTCGACTCCTTCTCGGAGGAGGAGTTCGCCACCCGCGCCGCCCTCATCGAGGAGGCCGGCGGCCGGGAGTGGACCTCCCAGGAGGCCCGCCGCCAGCACGCCGTCGCCGTTCGTGCCCTGCACGACGTGGACCTGCCGGCCCACGTCCGGGAACAGCTCACGGCGCTGGCCGACTTCGTCGTCGTACGGAAGAGATGATCACCATCGCCCTGATATGAGTGCGCAGTCGCCGTCCGGTGCCGTCCGGCACCGGACGACGGCAGACCCGAAGAAGCAGAACGTACGACGAAGTACACCGCCTGCACGAAGGGGAAGCCATGACAGCGACGACCGACGGGAGCGCCGGGGCCGTGGGTCCCCGGGCGGCCGCGGCCAGCGACACGACCACCACCACCCCGGCGGACCTCGACGAGGCCGCCGCCGCCGCGGCGGAACGATCCGTCGACCACCTCCTCGGCCGCCAGGACGCCGAGGGCTGGTGGAAGGGCGACCTGGAGACCAACGTCACCATGGACGCCGAGGACCTGCTGCTCCGGCAGTTCCTGGGGATCCTCGACCCGGACACCACCCGCGCCGCGGCCCTCTTCATCCGCGGCGAACAGCGCGAGGACGGCGCCTGGACCACCTTCTACGGAGGGCCCGGCGACCTCTCCGCCACCGTCGAGGCGTACGTCGCCCTGCGCCTCGCCGGGGACGCGCCCGACGCCCCGCACATGGCCCGCGCCTCCGCCTGGGTCCGCGCCCGAGGCGGCATCGCCGAGGCCCGCGTCTTCACCCGGATCTGGCTCGCCCTCTTCGGCTGGTGGCGCTGGGAGGACCTGCCCGAGCTGCCGCCCGAGCTGGTGTTCCTGCCGAGCTGGTTCCCGCTCAACATCTACGACTTCGGCTGCTGGGCCCGGCAGACGATCGTGCCGCTCACCGTCGTCTCCGCCAAGCGGCCGGTCCGCCCGGCCCCTTTCGGCCTCGACGAGCTGCACACCGACCCGGCCCGCCCCAACCCGGGGAAACCCCTGGCCCCCGCGGCGAGTTGGGACGGCTTCTTCCAGCGCGTCGACAAGGGACTGCACCTCTACCGCAAGGTCGCGCCGCGCCGGCTCCGCAAGGCCGCCATGAACGTCGCCGCCCGCTGGATCGTCGAGCGGCAGGAGAACGACGGCTGCTGGGGCGGCATCCAGCCGCCCGCCGTCTACTCGATCATCGCCCTCCACCTCCTCGGCTACGACCTGAAGCACCCCGTGATGCGGGCCGGGCTGGAGTCCCTCGACCGCTTCGCCGTGTGGCGCGAGGACGGCGCCCGCATGGTCGAGGCCTGCCAGTCCCCGGTCTGGGACACCTGCCTCGCCACCATCGCCCTCGCCGACGCCGGCGTACGGCCCGACCACCCCGCGCTCGTCAAGGCCGCCGACTGGATGCTCGGCGAGGAGATCGTCCGCACCGGCGACTGGGCCGTCCGCAGGCCCCAACTCCCTCCGGGTGGCTGGGCGTTCGAGTTCCACAACGACAACTACCCGGACATCGACGACACCGCCGAGGTGATCCTCGCGCTCCGCCGGGTCAGGCACCCCGACCCGGCCCGGGTGGACGCGGCCGTCGCCCGCGGCGGCCGCTGGACCCTCGGCATGCAGTCGAAGAACGGCGCCTGGGGCGCCTTCGACGCCGACAACACCAGCCCCCTCCCCAACCGGCTGCCGTTCTGCGACTTCGGCGAGGTCGTCGACCCGCCCTCGGCCGACGTCACCGCCCACGTCGTGGAGATGCTCGCCCACGAGGGCCGGGCCGACCACCCGAGCACCCGCCGGGGCGTCGCCTGGCTGCTCGCCGAACAGGAGCCCTGCGGCGCCTGGTTCGGCCGCTGGGGCGTCAACTACGTCTACGGCACCGGGTCCGTGGTCCCGGCCCTCACCGCCGCGGGCGTCCCCCGCGGTCACCCGGCGATCCGGCGGGCCGTCGGCTGGCTGGAGTCCGTGCAGAACGAGGACGGCGGCTGGGGCGAGGACCTGCGCTCCTACCACGAGCAGCGGTGGATCGGCCACGGCGCCTCCACCGCCTCCCAGACCGCCTGGGCGCTGCTCGCGCTGCTCGCGGCCGGCGAACGCGAGTCCGAGGCGGTCCGCCGCGGCGTCGCCTGGCTGGTCCGCACACAGCGGGAGGACGGCTCCTGGGACGAGCCGTACTTCACCGGCACCGGCTTCCCCTGGGACTTCTCCATCAACTACCACCTCTACCGCCAGGTCTTCCCGCTCACCGCGCTCGGCCGCTACGTGAACGGCGAGCCCGTCCCGCACGGCCGGGAGGGCCGCTGATGGACAAGGAGCCGGCCGCCGGGGCCGCCGTACCGCCGCTGCTCGTCGCCTGCGCGCTCGGCATCGAGAAGCTGGCGCTGCGCAGCGGCGACCGGGGCGGGGCACCCGCGCCCGTGACCGTGGTACGGACCGGGATGGGCCCGGCGCAGGCGCGCCGGGCGGTCTCCCGGGTCCTCGGGCGCGAGCCCTGGCGGGACGCCGCCGTCATCGCCTCCGGCTTCTGCGCGGGGCTCGCGCCGGGCATGCACCCCGGCGATCTGATCGTCGCCGAGGAGACCCGCGGCCCCGACGGCACCCTCGCCTGCGTCGGCACCGGACTCCTGGTGAAGGCGCTGGTCAGGACGCTGCCCGGGCGCACCGTCCACACCGGCCCGCTCACCGGATCCGACCACGTGGTCCGCGGCCCCGAGCGGGCGGCGCTGCTCGCCGACGGGGCGATCGCCGTCGACATGGAGTCCGCCGCCACCCTGAGCACCGCCGTGGCCGCCGGACCGCGCCCGGTTGCGGCCGTACGGGTGGTCGTGGACGCTCCGGAACACGAACTGGTCCGGATCGGCACGGTGCGCGGGGGAATATCGGCCTTCCGTGTTCTTCGTGCGGTCCTTCCCGCATTCTCCGAATGGCACCGTTCTTTGCTGCTCCCCAGGAGGTGAGCGAGTTATGGCCATGCCGCTCCGTCAGTCCGTCCGGGTCGGGACCTACCTCTTCGAACAGAAGCTCCGCAAGCGGGACAAGTTCCCACTGATCGTCGAGCTCGAGCCGCTGTTCGCCTGCAACCTCAAGTGCGAGGGCTGCGGCAAGATCCAGCACCCCGCCGGCGTCCTCAAGCAGCGGATGCCGGTCGCCCAGGCGGTCGGCGCGGTCCTGGAGTCCGGGGCGCCGATGGTCTCCATCGCCGGCGGCGAACCGCTGATGCACCCTCAGATCGACGAGATCGTCCGCCAGCTGGTGGCCAAGCGCAAGTACGTCTTCCTGTGCACCAACGCCATGCTGCTGCGCAAGAAGCTGGACGAATTCACGCCCTCGCCGTATTTCGCCTTCGCCGTGCACATCGACGGACTGCGGGAACGGCACGACGAGTCGGTCGCGAAGGAGGGCGTGTTCGACGAGGCGGTGGCGGCGATCAAGGAGGCCAAGCGGCGCGGCTTCCGGGTCACCACCAATTCGACCTTCTTCAACACCGACACCCCGCAGACGATCATCGAGGTGCTCAACTACCTCAACGACGACCTCAAGGTCGACGAAATGATGATCTCCCCCGCCTACGCCTACGAGAAGGCTCCCGACCAGGAGCACTTCCTCGGCGTGGAACAGACCAGGGAACTCTTCAGGAAGGCGTTCGCGGGCGGAAACCGCCGGCGCTGGCGGCTCAACCACTCGCCGCTCTTCCTGGACTTCCTCGAAGGCAAGGCCGATTTCCCCTGCACCGCGTGGGCGATCCCCAACTACTCCCTCTTCGGGTGGCAGCGCCCCTGCTATCTGATGAGTGACGGCTACGTCCCGACGTACCGCGAGCTCATCGAGGAGACGGACTGGGACAAGTACGGCCGCGGCAAGGACCCGCGCTGCGCCAACTGCATGGCGCACTGCGGCTACGAGCCCACCGCCGTCCTCGCCACCATGGGCTCGCTCAAGGAGTCGCTGCGCGCGGTCCGCGAGACCGTCTCCGGGAACGGGTGAACCGGTCATGACGGACGGGTCCGGCACCGGCGGCTTCGACCTGCGGGCGCTGCTCGCCGAGCGAGGCGGCGAGCGCTACGAACTGCACGCCCGCCACCTCAACCCGCAGCTCCCGCGGATGCTGCACACCATCGGCTTCGACAAGGTCTACGAGCGGGCCGAGGGCGCCCACTTCTGGGACGCCGACGGCAACGACCACCTCGACATGCTCGCCGGCTTCGGCGTCATGGGCCTCGGACGGCACCACCCCGTCGTCCGGCGGGCGCTCCACGACGTCCTCGACGCCCGGCTCGCGGACCTCACCCGCTTCGACTGCCCGCCGCTGCCCGGACTCCTCGCCGAGAAGCTCCTCGCGCACAGCCCGCACCTCGACCGGGTCTTCTTCGGCAACAGCGGCACGGAGGCCGTCGAGACCGCCCTCAAGTTCGCCCGGTACGCCACCGGCAGGCCGAGGATCGTCTACTGCTCCCACGCCTTCCACGGGCTGACCACGGGCTCGCTCTCCGTCAACGGCGAGAGCGGCTTCCGGGACGGCTTCGGGCCGCTGCTTCCCGACACCGCGATCGCGCTGGGCGACCTGGAGGCGCTGGAGCGGGAGCTGCGCGGGGGCGACGTGGCCGGATTCGTCGTCGAGCCCATCCAGGGCAAGGGCGTCCACGAGTCCCCGCCGGGCTTCCTGCGGGCCGCCCAGGAGCTCCTGCACCGGCACGGCGCCCTGCTGATCGCCGACGAGGTGCAGACCGGCCTCGGCAGGACCGGCGACTTCTACGCGTACCAGCACGAGGACGGCGTCGAGCCCGACCTGGTCTGCGTCGCCAAGGCGCTCTCCGGCGGCTACGTGCCGGTCGGCGCCACCCTCGGCAAGGACTGGATCTTCCGGAAGGTCTACTCGTCGATGGACCGGGTGCTGGTCCACTCGGCGAGCTTCGGCGCGAACGCCCAGGCCATGGCGGCGGGGCTCGCGGTGCTCTCGGTGATGGAGGCCGAGGGGACGGTGGCGCACGTCCGCCGGATCGGCGACCTGCTCGCCGGCCAGCTGCGCGAGCTCGTACCGCGCTACGAGCTGCTCAAGGAGATCCGGGGCCGGGGCCTGATGATCGGCATCGAGTTCGGCCGGCCGTCCTCGCTGGGCCTGCGCAGTCGCTGGACGATGCTCCAGGCGGCCCGCAAGGGGCTCTTCGCCCAGATGGTCGTGGTCCCGCTGCTGCAGCGGCACCACATCCTGACCCAGGTGTCGGGGGACCACCTGGAGGTGATCAAGCTGATCCCGCCGCTGGTCGTCGACGAGGCGGACGTCGACCGCTTCGTGACCGCCTTCACGGCCGTGATGGACGACGCCCACGGCGGCGGCGGACTGATGTGGGACTTCGGAAAGACACTGGTCAAGCAGGCCGTCGCGCAGCGCTGACCGAAACCGGTTCCCGGGTTTTGCCTCTGGGGCAAGAAATTTGCCCCAGAGGAAAGATCCTGGCGGAATGGACGCATGGACCACGTCCCCGAGGGCTCCGCCCCGGTTCCCGCCGTCGCCGACGTCCTGCCCGACGTCGCTCCCCAGCTGCGCGGACTGCGCCGTCGGCGCGGGCTCACCCTGGAGGCCGCCGCCCAGCGGGCCGGCCTCTCCCCGGCGCACCTGTCCCGCCTGGAGACGGGCCACCGGCAGCCCTCGCTGCCCATGCTGCTCGCGCTCGCCCGTATCTACGGTACGACGGTCTCCGAGCTGCTCGGCGAGGTCCCGCCCGAGCGTGACCCGGTGATCCGCGGTGACAAGGCCGAGGCCGTCGAGGCCGACGGCTGGGTCTACCGCCCCGCGGGCGGGGCCGGCCGCGCCCTGCAGGCGCTGCGCGTCCACGTGCCGTACGCCACCAGTGCCGACATCGTCCGGGTCCACCCGGGCGAGGAGTGGATCCACGTCATCGAGGGCCGGGTGAGGCTCGCGCTCGGCGACGCCGTGCACGTCCTCGACCCGGGGGACAGCGCGCACTTCGACTCGCTCACCCCGCACCGCATCGGCGCCGCCACCCGCGGCGGCGCCGAGCTGCTGTTCGTCCACACGCTGCTGCAGAGCCCCGCCGCCGAGCTGTGCCTCGGCGACGGCGTTCCGCACCGCCGCTGACCCCCAGAAGGGATCGACATGTCCGAGAAGTCCGCACCGGTCACCGGCGAGGAGCGCGGTGGCGGCAAGTTCCCCAAGGGCCTGGTGCTCAGGCTCTTCGCCTACCTGGTCGCCGGCCACCTCTTCGCCGCGTTCCTCTACCTGCTGTTCGCCCTGGGCGCGCAGAACCAGTAGGGGAACCTCAGGGGCGGGCCCCTCCCAGGGCCCGCCCCAGGTGGCTACGCGCCGGCGAGCAGTCGCTCGCGCAGCCGCTCACGGGTCTCCGGGGCGAGCCGCAGGCCCTCCGCCAGGTAGGCGTCGACCGAGCCCCAGGTCTCCTCGACGGCGTCGAAGGCGGCCCGCAGGTACTCCACCCGCGCGTCGAACAGCGGGCTCAGCAGCTCCATCACCTCCGGCGACATCGCGTCCGGGGCGGTGGAGCTGCGCTGCACCTTGTAGCGGCGGTGCGGGGCGTTGGACTTCAGGTAGTCCTCCTCGATGGCCTCGCGCTCCACGCGCACCGCGAGCAGCGAGATCGCGATGGCGAGACCTGCCCGGTCCTTGCCGGCCGCGCAGTGCATCAGGGCGGGGACGCTGTCCTCGGCCATCGCGTGCAGGATGCGGCTGTGCTCCGCGGTCTTGCCGATGACCATCTTCCGGTACGAATCGGACATCCTGGCGGCGGCCTTCCCGTCGCCGAGCAGCTCGCGCAGCTGGGCCAGGTCCCCGGTGCGGACCAGTCGCCAGAACTCCTTGCCGTCGGCCGGGTCGCTCAGGGGTATGTTCACGTTCCGCACGCCGGGAAGATCGACGTCCGGGCCCTCGATGCTCAGGTCGGCCTCGTTGCGGAAGTCGAAGACGGTGTGCAGACCCAGGGTGGCGAGGAACTCCGCGTCCTCCGTCGTGGCGTGGGCGAGGTGGCCGCTGCGGAACAGCTGCCCGGGGCGCACGGACAGGCCGTCCATGGTCGGCAGTCCGCCGAGGTCGCGGAAGTTGCGCACGCCGGTGAGCTCGGGCTCGGTCGTCGCTTGCGTCACGGTTGCTCCTGCTGTCGAGATCGGTTCCTGGGGCAATCATCATGGCTGCGGGGCTGTGCATACACCCCATCGGGAGGGAATGGGTGAACTGTCCGAATTGACTGATTGGACATAAGCCGCCCTGGTTGCAGGGGAGATGGGCTTCGGGGCGTGAGCAGCGTCATACGCGTGACGGACCGTGGCTGATCGTCTTTTCCAAATTCCCTTCGGCAAAGGCGAATCGAAAGGCCGTCATCGACGGAGGGTGACCGGAATTCCGGCCGGAATTCACGCGGTGGCCGATTCCATGGAACCGGCGGCTTGTTCTCGTCGTCCTCGCTCGTCTAGCGTCGCGCTCACTCCGGACGGACCGCCTAATCCTGCCGCCGACCGGAATCCGCACCCACCCGTACACGGCAGGAGCGGGGGACCCAGGTAAGACGCCGATCCCTCGAAAGGACGGCTCGGGGTGAAGCCGCGTGACCGCGCGGCCGGACATCTCCAGTCCGAACCCGACAGCTCACCTCGCAGGCGACGGAGAGGAATTCGCCATGCCCGCGAAGGGTAAGCACCGCCGTCCCAAGGTCACCCCGATCACCCGCGGGATCGTGGCCGCCGGCGCCGGAGGCGCCGTCGTCGCCCTCCCGCTGATCGGCGCCACCGGCGCGCACGCCGCCGAGCAGACCGCCCCCGCCGCCCCGCAGCAGATCGCCGCCGCCGCTGCCCACGCCGCCGCGACCCCCGCCAAGCCCCCGGCCAAGGTCACGACGTACACCGTCGTGCGCGGCGACTACCTGTCGAAGATCGCCGCCGAGCACCACCTCGCCGGCGGCTGGCAGAAGCTCTACCGCGACAACCGCCAGGTCGTCGGCGAGAACCCCTCGCTGATCCTCCCCGGCATGGAGCTCACCCTCGGCGCCAGGAACACCGCCAAGGCCGCACCCGCTCCCCAGGCCGCCGCTCCCAAGCCCGCCGCCAAGGCCGCCACCCCCAAGAGCTCCGGCAAGAACGGCGACACCGCGCCCGGCCGCGCCTCCCGCGGCGGCGAGCGCGCCTCGGCCCCGGCCGCCGCCGTCTCCTCCCCGGACGCGGCCTCCTCCTCGTCGTCCTCTTCCTCGTCCTCCTCGGCCGGTGCCGCCAGCTCCTCCGGCTGGGTCGCCCCCGTCGCCGGAGGCATCTCCACCCCGTACCGGGCCTCCGGCTCGATGTGGTCCTCCGGCTACCACACCGGTGCCGACTTCATCGCCTCCTCCGGCACCACCGTCCGCGCGGTCGGCCCCGGCACCGTGCACTCCGCCGGCTGGAGCGGCGCCTACGGCAACGAGGTCGTCATCAAGCACGCCGACGGCACGTACTCCCAGTACGCCCACCTCTCCTCGCTGTCCGTCTCCGCCGGCCAGTCCGTGAGCGGCGGCCAGCAGATCGGCCTCTCCGGTTCGACCGGCAACTCCACCGGCCCGCACCTCCACTTCGAGATCCGCACCGGCCCGAGCTACGGCGCCGACATCGACCCGCTGGCCTACCTGCGCCGGCACGGCGTGAGCATCTGACCTCGCGTCAGCACCAGGACGGCACTCCGGAGGCCCGGCACGACCAGTGCCGGGCCTCCGGCGTATTCCGGCTTGGGGGAATCTTTATCGGTGGCGTATGTCACCCACCGTCAACCCCTCCTTACGGTCGCGTAGGTCACATCCCGAAGGGAAGGATGTGCTCCCGTGGCAGACGATTCGAGATCAACAGACCAGCACGCATTCGGGTCGTACGCGGCGATCGGTGACAGCTTCACCGAGGGCGTCGGAGACCCCGGGCCCGACGGGACGTTCGTCGGCTGGGCGGACCGCTTCGCGGTCCTGCTCGCCGACGAGATGCCGGAACACGACCACTTCCGGTACGCCAATCTCGCCGTACGGGGGCGCCTCCTCGACCAGATCGTCACGGAGCAGGTCCCGCGGGCCAAGGAGCTCGCCCCGGACCTCGTGACCTTCTGCGCGGGCGGAAACGACATCATCCGACCCGGCACCGACCCGGACGACGTCGCCGAGCGCTTCGAGCGCGCGGTGGCCGACCTCACCTCCGCCGTCGGCACCGTCATGGTGACCACCGGCTTCGACACCCGCGACGTGCCCCTCCTCAAGCACCTGAGGGGCAAGATCGCCACGTACAACGGTCACGTCCGGGCCATCGCCGACCGGTACGGCTGCCCGGTGCTCGACCTGTGGTCGCTGAAGTCCGTCCAGGACCGCCGTGCCTGGGACGACGACCGGCTCCACCTGTCGCCCGAGGGCCACACCCGGGTCGCGCTGCGCGCCGCCCAGGTCCTCGGCAGGCGCGTACCCGCCGACCCGGAGCAGCCGTGGCCGCCGCTGCCGCCGCGCGGCACCCTCGAGGTCCGCAAGGACGACATCCACTGGGCAAGGGAGTACCTCGTCCCGTGGATCGGGCGCCGGCTGCGCGGCGAGAGCTCCGGCGACCACGTCGCGGCCAAGCGCCCCGACCTCATGCCCCTGTAGGGCGCGGGGCCGGGAGCCGGGCCGGCGGGGCCGGGATCCGCTCCAGGACACCGCCCGCGAACACGTCGTACAGCGGCAGCGTCTCCAGGTGGACGTAGCCGATGTGGCAGTCGCACACGGCGATCGGACAGGGGCGCGGGCGCAGCGCGGCGCGGTACGAGCCGTCGTACAGGTTGCCCAGCTCGGCAGGGACGAAGTGGCACCGGCGCACCGTCCCGTCGCCGTCCACCGAGACGACCGACTCGCCGGTGCGGCAGGGCAGCCCCGCCGAGGCGTGCGGATGCCGGCTGTACGGGAAGAGGGGGTCGAGGGCCGTCCAGTCCTCGGCCTCCTCGTCGGCGTACGTGCGGCCCTCGGCCGCGTTCACCCACAGGTACACCTCCTCCGGCAGCTCCGCCCGGAGCCGCCGGGCGTGCTCCCGGTGCTCGGGCAGCCCGACGATCCCCACGCTGAAGCGGACGCCCCGCGCGGCGAGGTCACGGCACTTGCCGAGGAAGCGGTCGTACGGCGTCTGGCCCGGGTGGTACGTGCACCACAGCGCCAGCGAGCCGAGGTCCGCCTCCGTCAGCCACTCCGTACGGCAGCTCAGATTGGTCTGGATCGCCACCCGCTCCACGTGCGGAAGCCGGGACAGCTCCACCATCGTCCGCCGGTACCAGGACCGCACCAGGCCCTCGCCCCAGGGCGTGAACAGGATCCGCAGCCGGTCCCCGGTCCGTCCCGCCGCCCACCCGGCGAAGCGCTCCAGGGCCGCCCGGTCGGCCCGCAACTGCTCCCGGCTGTCGCGGCGCTTCGCGAACGGGCAGTACGGACAGTCGTAGTCGCAGGAGGCCAGCGGCCCCCGGTAGAGCAGGGTCAGATCCATCGCGGCCTCGCTCCTTCGCCCTCGCCACGTCGCCTCGCCACCACGTCGCCTCCGCTACTTCGCCTCGTACGCGGCCATCGCCGCCCGCACCGCCGGCGAGAACAGCTCGGGACCGAGTCCGTCCGAGTACGCCAGTCCCTCGGGCGACAGTCGCAGCAGCCCGTCCGGGGCCTCCGCGTCCAGCCAGCCCCGCCGCTCGAAGCGGGCCAGCTCGGCCCCGAAGTCCTCGAACGGCGAGCCGCCGAAGCGGGCCGTGTAGTCGGCCACCGGCATGCCCTCGGCCTGGAGCAGCGACTGCAGCAGATGACGGCGGCGCGCCTCACCGGCGTCGACCGGGCGCCCCACCTCCGCACGGGAGAAGTCGGCCGTCTCCGTGTAGCGGTCGATGATCGAGCGGATCTCGCGCATGTCCACCGCGTAGTCGAACGAGTAGTGCAGCCGCGAGGTGTACGAGCGGGCGCCGCAGCCCAGCCCGATCATGCCGTCCGTCTGGCAGGCGTGGTCGTCGGGGCCCAGCGCCGGCGCGTCCGCGCGGCGGAACATCCGCATCGACACCTGCTCGTAGCCGTGGGAGAGGAGGTGGTCGCGGCCGTGCCGGTAGAGGCGGAGCCGCTGCTCGTCCCAGGCCCGGTCGGCCGCCGCCGGGTCCTGGAGCCGGCCGAGGCCCGTCAGCGGGCGCACGTACAGGGGATAGAGGTAGAGCTCCTCGGGACGCCAGGCCAGGGCGGCGTCGAGGGAGCGGCGCCAGGACTCCTCGGTCTGGCCGTCGATCCCGTAGATCAGGTCGATGTTGAGGACCGGCACACCGGTGTCCCGGATGCGGCCGAGGGCCGCCTCGACGTCCGCGCGTCGCTGCGGGCGCACCGCCGCCCTGGCCTCGGCCTCGACGAAGCTCTGCACGCCGATGCTCAGCCGGGTCGCGCCCCGCTCGGCGAGCACGGCGAGCCGGTCGGCGGTAGCCGTGGCCGGCGAGGTCTCCACGGAGAGGGGTATCGCCCGCAGATCGGCGCCCATCCGCCGCTCGGCGATGTCGCAGAGCCGGGTCAGCTCGGCGGCGGTGAGGAAGGTGGGCGTGCCGCCGCCGAAGGCGGCCGTGGCGAAGCGGGCCGGACCGTCGTCGCCGAGCGCCTCGCGCACGGCCACGGCCTGCCGCTCCAGCGCGTCGAGGTAGCGGGTGGTCAGCTCGTCCGGGGCGCCGATCCGGGTGAAGAGGTTGCAGAAGCCGCAGCGGACCTCGCAGAAGGGTATGTGCGCGTAGAGGGACAGCGCGTCCTTCGGCTCGCCGGCCCAGAGCTCCGCGAGCGCGGGCCGGTCGGTGAGCGGGCGGTACGCCGTCTTGTGCGGGTAGGCATAGACGTAGCTCCGGTACGGACGCGGGAGCGCGGCCGCGTCCGCGGCCGGGGTCGCGGTCCCGCTTCCGCTCCGGGCGGGGGTCGCGGTCCCGTTTCCGGTCGTGGCCTCGGGCTCGTACGAGGGCGCGGTGGGGGTGTTCACGCGGCCGTCTCCTTCGCGTCGCGGTCCGGTCCCGGCAGTACGAACTGCGCGTACGGCACCGTCCACACGCTCTCGTGGCCCAGCCGGTGGCCGGTGAAGCCGTCCTCGCCGTAGGCCGTGCCGTGGTCGGAGCAGACGATCGCGAAGCAGTCGCGGCGGCTGCTCATCGCGGCGAACAGCCGGCCGATGTGACGGTCCACGTACTCCAGGGCGGCCGCGTGGGTCTCCCGGGTGTCGCCGTCCTCGCGGCTCGCGCCCGGCCGGTGGAACCAGTTGGGCTGGTGCAGGGCCGAGACGTTGACGAAGAGGAAGAGCCGGCGGTCACGCGGGAGCGCGGCGACGACCTCCTCGGCCCGGGCCACCTGCGACTCGAACGAGGTCGGCGAGGCCACGCCGAAGGACGGCTCCCAGTGGCTCTCCTGGAACAGGCCGGGCAGCACCGAACCCAGCGGGGGCTGCTTGTTGAAGAAGCCGACCCCGCCGATGCACACCGTCCGGTAGCCCTCGTACGCGAGCGCCGAGACCAGGTCGGGCGCGTCGTGGAAGACGTAGGTGCCGTCGGCGGTGGTCTCGCTGCCCGCGAACCGGGCGGCGAAGAGCCGGGGGTGCGGTCCCGGTGTGGCAGGCGTCGGCAGGAAGCCCGCGAAGATGGCCTGGTGGGAGGCGTAGGTGAAGCTGCCGGGCGCGTGCCGCCGCTCCCACACGCCGCCGGGCAGGTGCCGGGCCAGGTGGGGTGTGCGGCCCTCGGCGGCGAGCTCGGCCGCCACGTCGTGGCGCAGGGTGTCGAGGGTGACGAGAAGGACGTCGTGGCTGCCGACGATCTCGTTCATGTCGGTCGTGGCGGCCGGGCCGGACGCGGCGGCGGTGCCGGGTGCGACGGTCATGCCCGGCACGGCGGCCGTGTCGGGCGTGGCGGCGGTCGGGGGGTTCACGAAGTGCTCGTTCCTGTGGTTCGCGTACGGACGAGGGCGGCGACCTGGGCCTCGTAGGTGTCCTTGCCTTCGGCGCCGCCGCCCGGCAGCCCGGTGAGCCCGGGCAGCAGGTCGCCGAAGGCGTTGACCTCGCCGACCGAGAAGCGGCGCCAGCCGCTGGAGGGCAGCAGGTCGACGCCCACGCAGCGGATGCCGGGGAAGGCCGCGGCGGCGCGCTCGCAGACGGCGAGCGCGTCCGCGAACCGGCCACCGGCCGCGCCGATCGCGGCGCGGGCCGCGTCCAGGTCGCCCCGGACGCCGCCCAGATGGAGATTGGTCAGCGGAGAACCGCTGGTGCGGACCACGGCATGGGTGGCCCGGCCGTCGATCACCACCACCCGCAGATCGGCGGCCCGGCCGTCGAGCGAGGCCTTGGGCACCCATCGCTCGACGTGCAGCCCGTCGGGCGCGAGGGCGTCCACGACGGCGCCGACATCGGCCTCGGTGCGGTAGCGCCGCACCCGCAACGAGTTGAAGAGGTGTCCGTCGGGGGTCCGTTCCACCGAGGTGGTGGCCTGGACACGTCCGCCGGGGGCGGTCTCCACGGCGAGGACGCCCGAGGCGGAGGAGCCGTGCGCGAGCTTCACGAAGACCCGGCGCAGCCCCGCTCCGGCCATGAGCGTCCGCACGTCCGCCCAGCCCCGCACGGGCGGCGCGTCGGCGCCCGAGGTGGGGGACTCGGGCACCGGGACCCCGGCCGCCCGCAGACGCGCGTGCGTGAGCCGCTTGTCGAACAGGACGGCCGTCTCGGCCGGTTCGTCCACCAGCGCCGCACCGGCCCCGGCCGCCCGCGCGGCGAGCCCCCGCAGGGCGCCGGTGAACGTCTCGTACCAGTGCCGCGATCCCTCCACCCGCGTCGGGTCGTCCGCGCCGCGCAGCAGCCGGTCCACCTCCGGGTCCTCCCCGGGGGAGTCGACGCGGACGGTCTCACCGGACCGGAACTCCGCCGTGCCGCGCAGCACGTCGACCCACGGCACCACGCGCGCCCCGGGCAGCCCGGCGGCGCGGACCGCCTCCAGGAAGAACCGGACCCGGCGGCTTCCGGTGTTCCCGACGACGGCCAGGCGGAGGTCCGCGGCGGACGTCACTCGCCGACCGCGGTGTAGCGGTTGGCGACGCCGTCGTACACGTCCGGCTCCTGCCGGTCGGTGACGTCCACGTCCACGCCGTGCGGCGCGAGGGCGTCGACGATCCGCTCGCTCATCTCCTCCGACAGGTAGTGGTAGGCCAGGTCGAGCCGCTTGAGGTGGGTGAGCGGCTGCCCGGCGAGCAGGGCTTCCGCACCGGCGTCGGTCAGCGTGCCCATGGACAGGTCGAGTTCGGAGAGCCGGGCGACGACCGGCGCGCCCGCGACGGCCTCCACCACCGCGTCCTGGGTCACGCTGTTGCACAGCGCGAGGCTGCGCAGCGCGGGCAGCCGGGTCCCGGAGAGGATCGGCTCCAGATCCTCGGGCGTGCTGTCGCCGCCGTACCAGGTGGTGCCGAGCCACAGCTCCAGGTGCTCCAGGGCGGGCAGGTCGCAGGCGCCGATGTCCCGCACCAGACCGCCGGGCAGCCCACCGGTCTGGACGACGAGCCGGCGCAGCCCCTCGTGCCGCAGCGGCGGGAACTCCAGTCCGGTGGCGCCGCGCACGCCCAACGAGGCGAGGCGCGGGTAGGCGGCGAGCAGCGGGGTGACGTCGCCCTGGGTGATCCACGAGATCTCGCAGTCCTCGGACAGCATGTCGCCGAGGAACACCGCCTCCAGCGCGGACAGCCGGTCCGCGGCGGCCACCAGCGCCTCGACGATGGGGTCGGACGACTCCTCGTACGCGTCCTCCCAGCCGCCGACGACCAGGGCCCGTACCCGGGACGTGTCCACGGCGTCGAGGAAGCGCTCGAAGATCTCCGTCCACTCCTCCTCGTCGCCCGAGTCGCGGTACGTCACCGCGGACAGCCGCCAGGCCACCGACGCGGCGTCGGGCAGCTCGGCCGACGTCGCGGGAGTGGGGAACTCGAACACGGGCAGGTCGTGGAACACCCGCAGGTAATTCCCGATGGTCATGGCTGCTCCAGACACCAGTGTGTGCGGCCGTCGGATCGCGGCGGCAGAGATCGGCTGACGGCAGAAGTTCTACCAAGCGGCACTGACAAGGACGGTGGCGGGCGTCGGCCGCCGTACCGTACGCGCGTGTCCGTTCCGGAATGTGATGATTCGTCTGGTAGTCATCGTCCGTGGACGTCCGTCGCATCCTCACGGCCCTGTTGCTCACCACCGCCGCGCTGTTCGCCACGGTCCCGGCGGCGGCCGGGGCCGGCCCGGGCGGAGGAGGAACCACGAGCGCCTCCGGGCGGGCCATCGCCTCCGCACCGGAGACCGGCGCAGGGCCGGGCTTCGCCTCCGTGTCGGAGAGCGGTACCGGACCGGGCTTCGCCTCCGTGTCGGAGAGCGGTACCGGACCGGGCTTCGCCTCCGTTGCGGAGAGCGCCGCCGCATCGGAGAGCGCCGCCGCGGCGCGCGACACGGCGCGGCCGACCGCGTTCACCATCTCCGGCATCGACCTCCACGACGCCCAGATCGCCAAGTTCGGCGACACCTACTACATGTACGGCTCGATGTACGGCTGCGGCTTCGAGTGGTACGTGAAGCCGACGCCCTGGTGCGGCTTCGGCGTCTCCACCGCGCCCGCGCCGCAGGGGCCGTGGACCCTGCCCAAGGCGCTGTTCGACCCGACGACCGTCGATCCGTGGACCGACGACTCGTGGCAGGACACCTGCGGCACGTCCGGCCAGGGCTGCTTCAACCCGCGGATGATCCGCCGCTCGGGCTGGGGTCGCGACGACGGGGCCTTCGTCCTCTGGTTCAACAGTCCCCGCCACTACTCGGCCGGCGGACCCCACGCCTACAACGCGATGGGCTGCGCCTCCGCGGAGGGGCCGTGCGGACCCCCACCCGTGCCCGGGGGCTTCTACCGCAAGCCCGCGCTGTCCGTCTGCACGGGCAACGGCGACTTCGGCATCATCGAATCCGGTACGCCGGGCGGCCATCCCGCGATCGTCTGCACCCTCCCGGGGTCCGCGCAGCTCAACATCGAGGAACTCGACGCCCGGGGGAGCGACGGTACGGGCGTCGGCGTGCGCAGGGTCGCCGGGCTCAAGAAGATCGAGGGGCCCGGCGGTTACTGGGACCCGGTGCAGCGGCTGTACGTCCTCACCTACGCCGATCCCGCCTGCGGCTACTGCACCGGCACCCCGATCGGCTACGCCACCGCGCCCTCGCTGTACTCGGGCTGGGCGGCGCCGGGCAACCTCGGCTGGAACGCGCCCGCGTTCGGGCGCCGCATCTTCAACGGCAACAGCTGTGGCGGCCAGCCCAGGACCGTGACCGTCCTCGACGGGCAGGCCTGGCAGATCATCGACCTGTGGCTGGGCATCCGCAACGAGGCCGCGGCCGCCACCCATCTCGTCCCGCTGACCTACACGCCCACGCCGGGCGTCGCGGGCGACGGACAACTCTGGCGCCCGCCGCTCCGCCTCGACTGCTGAGGCCTCCGGCCCGGGGCCGGAGGCCTGGTACGGAGAGGTGAAGGAGGGAGCGGTCCAGGAGTGGCGAGGCGGCGCGGCAGGCGACGGCTGGTGGGATGTCCGCGCCGGACGAAACCGGATGAACCCTGATCAACCAGTCGCGAAGGAACGGCCCATGACACCTCGTCACACCGTCACCCCCTCTGTACCCGAGGCCCGGCCGGGAGCCTGGTGCGGCGCCGTGGCCGCAGCGGCGCTGGGGGGCGTCCTCCTCCTGGGCGCCGCCGCCCCCGCCCTCGCCGCCGAACCGGGCGCCGTCACGGGGGCGGCGGCGTCAGCGGCGGCCGTACGGGCGCCGAAGGCGACCACCGTCACGGTCAGCGGCAGCGGACGGGCCGCCTCGGCACCCGACCTGGCGGTGCTCTCGGTCGGCGTTGAGGCGACCCGGAAGACCGCGAAGGAGGCCCTGGCCGCCCAGAGCGCCTCGGCGAAGGCGCTGGTCGACGCGCTGCACGCTCAGGGCATCGCCGACCGCGACGTCCGCACCGAGAACCTCTCCCTCTCGCCGGTCTACACCCAGAGCCCCGGGGGCGAGAGCAAGGTCACGGGCTACCAGGCCGGACAGAGCTTCTCGGTGAAGGTCCGCGACATCGACCGGACCGGCCAGATCATCGGCGCCGCCACCGATGCCACCGGCGACGCGGGCCGGATCAACGGCGTCGTCTTCGACGTGGCCGACCCCACCGCGCTGCGCGCCAAGGCCCGCGAGGCCGCCTACCGGGACGCCCACGACAAGGCCGCCCAGCACGCCCGTCTGAGCGGTCACCGGCTGGGCCGGCTGGTCTCGCTCACCGAAGGCGAGAGCACCCGCCCCGGCCCTGGCGCGCTCCCGAGCGCACCGGCGGACGGCGGCGAGGGCGTACCGCTCGCGCCGGGCGAGATCGAGGAGCACGTGACGCTCACGGCGGTGTTCGAGCTGGTCTGAGCGAGGAGCCGCTCACTCGGTCGGCGGAGCGTCCGGGGAGTCCGGGGAGTCCGAGGGGTTCGGGGAGTCCGAGGAGTCCGAGGGGTCCGAGGGGGCGGCATGGTCCGTGGCGTCCGTGCGGACCGCGGCGGTCGCAGGGCCCGGGGCGTCCGCACCCACGCCGTCCGCACCCACGCCGTCCGCACCCGCGCCGTCCGTGGCGTCCGCACCCGCGCCGTTCCTGGCATCCGCGTCAGCGGCACCCGCGGGGCCCGCGGCACCCGCGACGCCGGTGGCGGCGCGGGCAGTGCCCGCGTCACCCGTCGGAGCCATGCCGCCGCCACCCGCGGCGTGCGCGGTGCCGGCCGGAGCCGCGTCGGGAAGCCCCAGTTCGCGGGCGAGGGCCGCGTCCGCCCAGGTCAGCATCGTGGCACGGGGGAGCGAGCCCTTGTACGAGGTCATCTGGACGGCCAGTCCGTCCAGGAAGGCGGTGAGGCGCCAGGCCGCGGCGGTCGGGTCGGGGCAGCGGAACTCGCCGGCCGCCACGCCCTCGGCGATCACCTCGGCCAGCTCGGCCTTCCACGCCCGGTCGAGAGTGCCGGCGACCTCGCGCAGCGCCGGGTCGCGCAGCGCGGCCGCCCAGCTCTCGATCCACAGCCGCCAGCCCTTGGCCTGGCCGGTCGGCGCGTACCAGCGGACGGCCGCCCGCAGCCGCCGCACCGCCGAGGTCCGGCGCCCCAGCAGGCCGCGGAGCCGCGCCAGGTCCTGCTCGGCGGCGCGGGCGAAGGCGGCCGAGACCAGCTGCTCCTTGGTCGCGAAGTGGTAGAGGACCAGCGCGTTGCTGACCCCGAGTTCCCGGGCCACGTCGGAGATGCGCAGCGCCGCCACGCCGCGGGCCTCGATCTGGGCCACGGCCGCCCGCAGCAGGGCTTCCCGCCGTTCGGTCACGCTCAACCGCTCTCTCGCCACGCCCCGACCCTACACAGCACATGACAAAGACATGATCGCCACGGCGCCTTCCCGCCCGGGCCGCCCATAATGAAGGAACCCCCCGACTTCAGGAGGCCCTGTGACCGGCACCGGCTCCGACCACGCGCTGCGGACACGCCTGCGCGCACTGCGCGCCGCGGCCTTCGGCGCCGACCCGACGGGCGCACGGCTGGAGCGCATCCGCCGCTCCCCGAACTTCGCCGACGGGACCTTCCGCAACCCCGAGGAGGCCCGGCACCGGCCGTCCGGTTCGACCGTGGAGTTCGCCAAGGTCTACTTCGAGAAGGAGGCGCGGGCACGCCGGGCCCCGAACGGCACGATCCCCGTGCATCCGACGACCGTCGCCGATCTGGCCCGGCCCGCGGCCACCGGGCTGCGCCTCACCTGGATGGGTCACTCCAGCGTGCTCGCCGAGATCGACGGCGGCCGGGTGCTCTTCGACCCGGTCTGGGGCGACCGCTGCTCGCCGTTCGCCTTCGTGGGTCCCAAGCGGCTGCATCCCGTGCCGGCGCCGCTGGCGGCGCTCGGTCCGGTCGACGTCGTGGTGATCTCCCACGACCACTACGACCACCTGGACCTGTCGACGATCAAGGCCTTGGCGACCACCGACACCCTGTTCGCGGTGCCGCTCGGCGTGGGCGCCCACCTGGAGCGCTGGGGCGTGCGTGCCTCCCGGCTGCGCGAACTGGACTGGACCGAGTCCACCGAGGTGGGCGACCTGCGGCTGACCGCGACTCCGGCCCGCCACTTCTGCGGCCGCGGCCTGCGCAACCGGCAGCACACCCTCTGGGCCTCCTGGGTCGTCGAGGGCCCGGACCACCGCGTCTACCACAGCGGCGACACCGGCTACTTCTCCGGCTTCAAGGACATCGGCGCCGCCCACGGTCCGTTCGACGCCACGATGATCCAGATCGGTGCGTACGCGGAGTTCTGGCCGGACATCCACATGACCCCCGAGGAGGGCCTGCGCGCCCACCTCGACCTCCAGGGCGGCACCCCGCACGGCGTCCTGCTGCCGATCCACTGGGCCACCTTCAACCTGGCCCCGCACGCGTGGGCGGAGCCGGGGGAGTGGACGAAGTACGAGGCCGAGGAGGCCGGCCAGGCGGTGGCGTTTCCCCGTCCCGGGGAGTCGTTCGAGGCCGCGGGGAAGTTGCCCGTGGAGCCGTGGTGGCGGACGGTGTCGCATCCGGTCGCGCAGCCGTGGCGTCGCCCCCGGCCTGCCGAGGTCGCCGTGGAGTCGCGCAGCGACGACCTCGACCTCGCGGGCGAGCGGTGACGCCGGCCGAGGACGGACCGCGGGGCACGGCCCGGATGCCGCGGCGTCCCGCGACGGAGGAGCGGGGTCGTTCGCCGCGAGCGCCGCACGGGGTGCCGGGCAGAGCGTGAAGCCGCTGCGCGGCGGTTCAGGCCCTCGCCGTCCCTGAGGGCCCTCAGGCCCTCGCCGTCCCCGAGGTCCCTTCTCGGTCCCGAGGTCCCTTCTCGGTCCCTGGCGCCGTCATGCGCGGAGCGGACCGTGCTTCGGGAGCGGGATCTCGAAGTGCACGGTGCCCACGCCGGGGCCGTGCTCTCCCGTGGTGCGGGCGTCGAAGATCTCCTCGGCCATGCCGCGCCAGAACGCCTCGGCGCCCTCGACGTCCACATTGGTGTGCAGGTAGATGCTGTCGTACCCGGGCGTCCGGGCGACGAAGGCGCGGGCCCGGTCCACGAGGGTGCGGGCCAGGCCGTTGCGCCGGTGCTCCGGGCGTACGTAGACCCGGACGAGTTGCGCGGTGGTGCCCGAGGGGTAGCGCTCGGCGAGCCAGCGCGGGTGCGGCGGGTGGGCCGGGCCTGACGAGCGGACGCCGGTGGTGGCCACGACCTCGCCGCGGTGCACGGCGACCAGCAGCAGGTGGCGCGGGTCGTTCAGGTAGGTGTGCTCGATCTCGGTGACGTCGCGGTGCCACGCGGGCACGTAGCCGTAGCCGAAGTCCCGGTAGAAGGTGTCGAGCATGACCTGGCGGGCGCCTTCCACATCGGCTGTGGTGGCGGGGCGCACGGTGTAGGGCGGGTGCGGGGGCCGGCTCATCGGATCTCCTGGGATGCCTGAACGGGATACGGGGCCACGGTGCCGGGGTGCGGCTTCGGGCTGCGGTGGGGTGCGCCGGAGGTACGGGCATGTCGCGGCATGCGTGCGTCCGCATGCGGAGAGGCCGTGTTCCGACAGATGACAATGAAAACGATTATCGATAAGGTCCTGATCGGTCAAGCGGTCGCGCCCTGGCCGGTGCTGCCGCTGCCTCCGTGACGGAGCGCACTCAATCGCACTGTGTGAAGGGGAAGTCGTGGCTCATCTGCTGATGGTCGAGAGCTGGGTCGGGTCCATGAGCAGGTTGCTGCCACGGGCCATACGGGAGGCAGGTCACGAGTTCACCTTCCTGACCCGCGACCTGCACCACTACCTGCGGTCGGCTCCGGAGGGCACCGCACACCCCCTCCTCGCGGCGCGTCACGTGCTCACGACGGAGACCAACGACACCGACGCGCTGCCGGCCTTCGTCGAACGGGCCCACGAGGCCCTGCGCTTCGACGGAGTGATCACCTCCTGCGACTACTACCTCGGGACGGCCGCACGCATCGCGGGACGTCTCGGGCTGCCCGGCCCCACGCCCGACGCCGTCGACAACGCGTGCCGCAAGGACGCGACGCGCCGGGTCCTGGCCGAGGCCGGGCTGCCGGGACCGCGCTTCGCGGTGTGCGCGGACTGGGCCGAGGTCGCCGCCGCGGCACACGACCTCGGCTACCCGCTGGTGTTCAAGCCCGTGGACCTGTGCGCCGGGATGTTCGTACGCCGCGTCGACGACGAGGCCGCTCTGGCGGACGCCTTCCGCGCGCTCGCCGCCTTCCCCGTCAACGCCCGTGGACAGCACCGTGAGCCCGTGGTGCTGTTGGAGGAACTCCTCCGCGGACCCGAGGTGAGCGTCGAGACCGTCTCGCACGACGGCGCCGTGCACGTCGTCGGCGTCACCGACAAGACGCTCGGCGGGGCCCCCGCGTTCATCGAGACCGGCCACATGTTCCCCGCGGCCCTGGACGCCGCGGACACCGAGGCCGCCGAGGAGACCGCCCGACGGGCCCTCAAGGCACTGGGTCTCGACGGCGTCGTCGCCCACACCGAGATCAAACTGACTGCCGACGGGCCCCGTGTCGTCGAGGTCAATCCCCGGCCCGCCGGCAACCGCATCACCGAACTCGTGCGACACGTGACCGGCATCGACCTCGCCGGCGCCTGCGTGGACGTCGCCCTGGGCCGCGAGCCGGACCTGCGCCGCCGCGCCACCGGACTGACCAGTGCCGCGATCGGCTTCCTGGTGCCGGACGAGCCCGGTGTCCTGGCGGCCGTCGAGGGCGCCGACGCCGTGCGCACCGCGGACGGCCTGCTGGAACTGCGGCTCGCCGATCCCGGCAGGACCGTCAGGGCCGCCGACGACAACAACGAGTACCTCGGCCACGTCATGGCGGGTGACGCGCGGGGCCTGGCCGCCCGGGACCGTGTCGCATCCCTCCTCGCCCAGCTCCGCCCCCGGGTGGTCACGCGATGACCGCCTCCACCGGACACCCCGTCGCGGCCTCCTCGTACGACGACCTCGTCGACCGCGTCCTGGCCGGCGGCTTCGGCCCCGACCCGCGCACCCGGCGGATCTCGGTGGCCTTCACCACCCGGCAGGCGGTGCGCCACGAAGGGCGCGGCTCCGGCTACCGGAACGAGGTGCTCAGCCTGCGCCTCGCCGAAGCCGTGGGATCCTGCGCGGTCGAGCCGGGCGAGCTGCCCGACGGCGCCGTCGACGACTGCGTCGGCGCCGACGTCGCCCGGCTCCTGGAACACGAGTCGCCGCCGGTACGGGTCGCCGCCCTCGACGCGTACCTCATGCACGCCCTGCCGCACGGTCCGGAGAACGGCGCCCGGCCCTTCCCGCTTCCCTCCGGTACGTCCCTCGAGAAGTCCCGGGCCAGGGCCCGGGCCGTGGCCGAGCTGGTCGACGCCGCACCCGGCGCGACCGTGCTCGTCGTCGGCGTGGTCAACTCCCTGCTGGAGGCCCTGCGGGCGCGCGGACTCGCCTACGTCCCCTGCGACCTCAAGGGCGGCACGACCGAGTGGGGCGAGCCGGTCCGCACCGACGCCCTGGCGGAGCTGGCGCGCTGCGACGCCGTCCTCGCCTCCGGAATGACCCTCGGCAACGGCAGCTTCGAGCCGCTGCGCCGGCACGCCCAGCGCCGCGGCATCCCCCTGGTGATGTTCGCGCAGACCGGCAGCGCGGTCCTGCCGCGCCTCGTCGGCTCAGGGGTCACCGCGGTGTGCGCGGAGCCCTACCCGTTCTTCTGGCTGGACGGCGGCCCGGGGATCATCCACCGCTACGGAGGCGTCCTGTGACCACGGCCGTCCTCGGCTCCGCGCGCGCCGCGGGCAACCCGGACCTGCTCGCCCTGCTCGGCCGTACGCCGCTCGCCCGCGTCACCTGCGAACTGCCCTGCCCCCAGCCCGGATTCTGGGCCAAGCTCGAAGGGCTCGGCGTCGGCGGCATGAAGGCACGTGCCGCCGTCTCCATGCTGCTGGGCGCCGAGGAACGCGGTGAACTGCGGCCGGGCGCACCCGTGGTGGAGTCCACCTCGGGGACGCTCGGCATCGGACTGGCCTTCGCCGGACAAGCCCTCGGCCACCCGGTCGTGCTGGTCGGCGACACCGAGCTGGAGCCCTCGATGCGGCAACTGCTGCGCGCGCACGGCGTCCGCCTCGAACTGGTCGACCGTCCGGCGGCCGAGGGCGGCTGGCAGGCCGCGCGGCTCGCCCGGCTGCGCGAACTGCTCGCGCTGCTCCCGGACGCGTACTGGCCCGACCAGTACAACAACCCCGACAACACGGCGGGTTACGCCTCGCTGGCGGTCGAGCTGGCCGGCCAGCTCGACCATCTCGACGTGCTGGTGTGCAGCGTCGGGACCGGCGGCCACAGCGCCGGGATCGTCGGGCCGCTGCGCCGCCATTGGCCCGGCCTGCGGCTGATCGGCGTGGACGCCACCGGCTCCACCATCTTCGGTCAGCCCGCCAGACCGCGCCTCATGCGCGGCCTCGGCAGCAGCATCCACCCGCGCAACGTCGCCTACGACGCCTTCGACGAGGTCCACTGGGTCGGTCCCGCCGAGGCAGCCGACGCGTGCCGCCGACTGGCCCGCTCCGCCTTCGTCAGCGGCGGCTGGAGCACCGGCGCCGTCGCCCTCGTCTCCGCCTGGGCCGCCCGCGTCCACGCCGGCGCCGTGGTCGCCACCGTGTTCCCCGACGGGCAGCACCGCTATCTCGGCAGCGTGTTCGACGACGACTTCGCCGCCGCCCACGGGCTCGACCTGACCACCGCCGCCACCCGCCCCGTCGAGATCCCGCACCCCACCGCCGTGGAAGCCACCGGCTGGGCCCGGTGCCGCACCGTCACCGACCCCGTCGCCACACACCCCGAAGAGAAGCCGTGAAGACCAGTCAGCGCACCGTACGCCTCGAACTCACCGAGCCGCTGCGCATATCCCGTTCGACGATGTCGGCCCGTGAGGCCGTGTGGCTGACCATCGAGCACGAAGGGCTGCGCGGCCACGGAGAGGCCGTCAGCAGCGTGTACTACGGACTCGACGCCTCCGGCCTCGCGCGGCTGCTGCACGCGGAATCCGCACGGCTGGCCCGCTTCGGCGATCCCGAGACCGCCCTGGAAGGCTTCCGCGCCGGTACGAGAAGGGGCACCGCCCCGCCGGCCGTGACCGCGGCCGTGGAGTCCGCGCTGCTCGACCTCGTGGGCAAGCGAGCGGGCGCCCCGGTCCACCGGCTCCTGGACCCGGACGCGCTCGCGCCATCCGCCCCGACCGCCCGCACCCTCGGCATCACCTCACCGGAACGGGCCGCGGCACACGCGGCCCGCCTCGCACGCGACGGGTTTTCAGTGCTCAAGCTCAAGGCCGGGGCCCCGGACCCGGCCGACGACCTGGCCCGCGTGCGGGCCGTCCGTACCGCCGCACCGCGCGCACGGCTGCTCCTCGACCCCAACGGCGCGTGGACCGTCCACGCGTCGGAGCGACTGCTGCCGCTCCTCGCGGAGCTGGGGGTCGAGGCCGTCGAGCAGCCCGTCGCCCCCGGCGATCCCGAGGCGCTGGCGAAGCTCGCGGAGCGCTCGCCGCTCCCCGTCATCGCCGACGAGGACGCGGTCGGTCTCGAGGACGCCCGCCGGCTCGCCGGACGCGTCCAGGGGATCAACGTCAAGCTGGCCAAGTGCGGCGGCGTCGGCGCCGCCCTCCGCATCGCCGAGCTGATCGCGGACACCGGCACCGAGCTGATGCTCGGCTGCCTGACCGCCAGCACCCTCGGCATCGCCCCGGCCGTCCACCTCGCCGACCGGGCCCGCTGGATCGACCTCGACGGCCACCTGCTGCTCGCCGACGACCCGTGGACGGGCATCGGCGGCACCGACGGCACCGTACGCGCGAGCCGGAACCCGGGCCTGGGCGTACGCGAGCGCGACGCCGCGGGGGCACGGGCGTGAAGACCTGGCACGAGATACGCGGCCTCCCGCCCGCCCTCCGGCTCCTCCTGGTCAACCAACTGGGTGTCAACACCGGCTTCTACCTGCTGGTCCCGTACCTCGCCCTGCACCTGAGCGAGGACCTGGGGATGTCGGCCGCCGTCGTCGGCGTCGTGCTCGGCGTGCGCAACCTCAGCCAGCAGGGGCTGTTCCTCATCGGCGGGACGGCATCGGACCGGCTCGGAGCGCGCGGCGTCATCATCGCCGGATGCGCCCTGCGCACCGTCGGCTTCGGACTGTTCGCGCTCGGCGTCGGACTGCCCGTCCTCCTCGCCGCATCCGTGCTCAGCGGCCTGGCCGGAGCCCTGTTCAATCCGGCCGTGCGGGCCTATCTCGCCCTGGAGGCGGGGGAGCGCAAGGCGGAGGCGTTCGCCCTGTTCCACGTCTTCGCCACCACCGGGGCCCTGCTGGGGCCGCTGCTCGGCAGTGCCCTGCTCCTCGTCGACTTCCGGGCCTGCGCCCTCACAGCGGCCGCGGTCTTCGCCGTGCTCACCGTCGCCCAGACCCTGGTCCTCCCGGCGCGCCAGGTCGCGCCGACCGGCAACAGCGTCCTCGCCGACTGGCGCGAGGTGATCGCGAACCGTGGCTTCCTCGCCTTCGCCCTGGCCATGGTCGGCATGTTCACCCTGCAGAACCAGCTGTACCTGCTGCTGCCCGACGGCGCCCGGCGCGCGACCGGCTGGGAAGGCGCCGCCGGTCCCGTCTTCCTCGTCGGCACCCTCGCCAACCTCTGGCTCCAGCTGCGCGTCACGACCGCGCTCAAGGCCCGGGGCAGCAGGGCACGCTGGATCAGCGGCGGGCTCGTGCTGATGGGACTGTCCTTCGTACCGCCGATGGCCGTGTCGGGGTACGGCCCGGCCCCCGACGGCCTCGCGGACGCGGCGCTGCGCGCGCTGCCCGTCCTGGGCGGCGCCCTGATGCTCAGCCTGGGCGTGATGCTGGCCCAGCCGTTCGTGATGGAACTGATCCCCGCCTTCGGCCGCACCGAACTCACCGGCACCTACTTCGGCCTGTTCTACGTCGTCTCCGGCATCGCCGCCGCCGTCGGCAACACGGTCGTCGGCTGGGCCATGGACGCCGGTGAGCGCATCGGCGCGCCGTGGTTGCCGTGGGCCTGCTGCCTGGCCTTCGGACTCGCCTCCGGCGCCGGCGTCGCGTGGCTGCACCGCCGCCGGGTCCTTCCCGCCCGCCCCACCGCCGTCCCGGCGACCGTCCGAGGAGCGCGCCGCACATGACCCACACCACCAACGCCAACCTGCTCACCGACAACCCCGCGCTGTACGAGGCCCGGTTCCCCGATCCCGAACGGCTCGCCGGGCGCTGGACCGAGGACTGCCTGCGCCGGTACGGGGCGCCCGGCCCCCGCGTCCTGGACCTCGGCTGCGGCACCGGGCGCGACGCCGCGTACCTGCACCGCGCCGGCCGTACCGTCACCGGCGCCGACCTGTCCGACGCGATGCTGGCGTACGCCCGCGACCGGCACCCCGGCCCCGCCTTCGTCCGGGCCGACCTGCACGGCTTCGACCTGGGGGAGCGGAGCTTCGACGCGGCGGTGTGCCTGGACAGCGCCCTGCTGTACTGCCACACGAACGACCAGCTCGACGGCTTCCTGGCGTCCTGCCGCCGGTCCCTCGTACCCGGCGGCCTGCTCGTCGCCGAAATGCGCAACGGCGCGTTCTTCCTGGGGCGTACGGAACTCCTGGACGCCCCTTCCGTCAACCGGTTCACCTGGCAGGGCACCGTCTACCGCTCCACCACCACGCTGTCCGTGGACCGGGCGGCCCAACTGCTGCGTCGTCGGCGGGTGTGGGCCTCGGACGACGGCTCCCCGCCGGTCGAGCAGCGCTCCGCGTGGCGCCTGCTCCTCCCCCAGGAGCTGCGCCACGTCCTCGCCACGCACGGCTTCGAGGTGCTCGCCCTGCACGACGGGCCCGGCCCACGTACCGAGCCGCCCTGGAAGGAAGGCGACCTGCCCGGCGCGACGGCCGACGCCGACCGGCTGCACCTCGTCGCCCGTCTCACCACCGCACCCCGTCCCTGAGCCCCCACGCGTCCCATCCGCTCGCACCCCAGCAAGGAACACCGCCATGAACGACTCTCCCGAACACGACGCCTCCGCGGACGACCGCCGCTTCCCCGGTCTGCGTCGCCGGGGTTTCCTCGCCGTCGCCGGAGGCGCTGCCGGCGTCGGCGCCCTCGCCCTCACCGGCTGTGCCGGTTCCGGACCGGCCGCCGGCACCGCCAAGGCCGGTGGCACGCCCAGGCGCGGTGGACGCCTGCGCGCGGCCTTCGCCGGCGGCGGCGCGAGCGAGACGCTCGACCCGCACCTCGCCAACCTCTTCGCGGACGTGGCCCGCGCCAAGGCACTCTTCGACAAGCTCGCCGACTACGGCCCCGACCTGTCCGCCCGGCCGCGGCTCGCCGCGACGTGGGAGCCGAACGCCGGCCTGGACCGCTGGAAGGTCACCCTGCGCGAGGCGGCCTTCCATCACGGCAAGCCCGTGACCGCCGCCGACGTCCTGTACAGCTACCGGCGCATCACCGACCCGAAGAAGGCCTACCGCGCCAAGGCGTCCCTGGAACCCGTCGACCTCGAGGCCAGCCGCGCGCCGGACGCGAGGACCGTCGAGTTCGTCCTCAAGCGCCCCACCGCCGAATTCCCCAACGTGCTCGCCGCGTTCGGCGCGTACATCGTCCCCGAGGGCGAGCAGGACTTCGACGGGCAGCCGGTCGGCAGCGGCCCGTTCCGCTTCGTCTCCTTCGCTCCCGGCAAGTCCGCCGTCTTCAGGCGCAACGAGGAGTACTGGGACGGCGCCCCGTACCTCGACGAGCTGGAGTTCGTCGTCGCCAACGAGGAGTCCGCCCGCGTCAACGCCCTCCTGGGCGGCCAGGTCGAGTACGCCCACGAGCTGGGCCCCACCACCGCCCGTGCCCACGAGGGCAGGGGCCGGATCGAGATCGTCCGGCTCCGCAACAGCGCCATGCAGGGCTTCGTCATGAAGACCGACCGCCCGCCGTTCGACGACAAACGGGTGCGCGAGGCGTTCTTCCTGATCGCCGATCGCGAGGAACTGGTCGCGGGCGCCCTGTCCGGCGCCGGCGAGATCGGCAACGACCTGTTCGGCAAGGGCTACGAGTACTACGCCGCGAGCCTGCCCCAGCGCGAACAGGACCTCGACCGGGCCAAGGCGCTGCTCAAGCAGGCGGGTGCCGACGGGCTCAAGGTCACCCTCGACACCTCGCCCGTCGCCGCCGGGTTCACCGAGGCCGCCACCATCTTCCGCGACCAGGCCGCGAAGGCCGGCGTCACCGTCACCATCAGGACCGGCAGCAAGGACAGTTACTGGAAGGACATCCTCGACTCGGGGACCTTCGCCTCCTACCGCTCCGGCGCCATGCCCATCGAAGCCCACATCTCCCAGCGCCTGCTCACCGGCTCCACCACCAACGCCACGAAGTGGCAGCACAAGGACTTCGACACCCTGTACGAGCAGGCGCAGTCCACCCGGGACACGAAGGAGCGGGCCGCGATCTACGAGCGCATGCAGCGCCGTCTGCACACCGAAGGCGGCTTCCTGGTCTGGGGCTTCGCCGACTGGATCCTCGGCACCGCGAAGAACGTCCGGGGCGTCGACGCGAAGGCACCGGCCAACTCCCTCGACTGGGCCCGCTTCGACAAGGTGTGGCTCGCGTGACCCGACTCCGGTCCTGGCTCGCCCGGCGGCTGCTGCTCGGCGCGGCGCAGACGGCAGCCGTCGTGCTGCTCGTCTTCGCCCTCACCGAGGCGCTGCCGGGCGACGCCGCCGTCGCCCGCGCCGGCGACCAGCCCGACCCGGAACGCATCGCGGCCATCCGGGAGGCCATGGGCCTCGACCGGCCCGCGCACGAACGACTGGCCGACTGGGCCGCCGGGCTGCCGCACGGAGACTTCGGCACCTCCCTGGCCTCCGGGCGACCCGTCAGCGCGTACCTCACCGACGGCTTCGGACCGACGCTGCTCCTCGCCACCCTCACGATCGCGCTCCTCGTCCCGATCGGCGTCGGCCTCGGCGTGCTCGCCGCCCGGCACGAGGGCCGACTCGTCGACCGGCTCGTCAGCTCGGTGACGCTCGGCGTCTACGCCGTGCCCGAGTTCGCCTTCGGCGTTCTGCTCGTCACCGTCTTCGCCCTGCGCCTGGGCTGGCTCCCGCCGACCGCCGTCGGCTACGGCACCGACCTCCTCGCCCACCCCGCCGCCCTGGTCCTGCCCGTGCTCGTCCTGCTCTCCCGCCCGGTGTGCTCCCTCGCCCGCCTCGTACGCGCCGGCATGATCGACGCGCTGGCCTCGCCGTACGCGGCGCACGCCCGCCGCTACGGCGTCCCGGGCATCCGCGTCCGGTACGGACACGCCCTGCCCAACGCCGTCGCGCCCGCCGCCCAGCAGCTGGCCCGCACCATCGACTGGCTGCTGTGCGGCGTCATCGTCGTGGAGGCCCTGTACGTGATCCCCGGGCTCGGCACCGTCCTGATGAACGCCGTCGCCGAACGCGACGTGCCCGTCGTCCAGGGCCTCGCCGTCGTCTTCGGCGTCACCACCGTCGTGCTCAACCTCGGCGCCGACCTGGTCGCGCGCCGCTTCGCCCCCCGCTCGGAGGTGGTCGCGTGAGATCCCGTCGCGCGCTCGGAGCGCTCATCGTCGGCGTCCCCCTCGCCCTGGCCCTGCTGGGTCCGCTGCTCGCGGGAGGACCCGGCCCGCGCACGGCCTCGTTCACGCTCGGCGGCGGACACTGGCTCGGCACCGACTTCGTCGGCCGGGACGTCTGGCGCCAAGTCCTGCTCGGCGGGCGGTCGGTGGTCCTCGTGGCGCTGGCCGCGACGGCCCTGTCCTACCTCGTGGCGCTGCCCGTCGGCCTCGTCAGCGCGCTCACCCACCGCACCTGGCTGGAAGAACTGCTGATGCGGCCCCTCGACGTGCTGCTCGCCGTGCCGTCCCTCCTGATGATCCTGCTCGTCGCCGCCGTCCTCACCCCGGGGGGCGTCGGCCTCGCCCTGCTGGTGGCCCTCGTCAACGTCCCCGACGCCGCCCGGATCGTCCGGGCCGCGGCGGCCGACGTCGCGTCGCGCCCGGCGGTCGAAGCGCTGCGCATGCAGGGGGAGACCTGGTGGCGCACGGCCGTCGGCTACGTGGGCCGGTCCCTGACGCGCACGCTCGCCGCCGACGCGGGCGTACGGCTGACCGGTGTGCTGTACCTCGTCGCCACCGCGGCGTTCCTCGGCGTCGGCGTCGAGCCGGACGCGGCCGACTGGGCGGTCTTGGTGGACCGCAACCGCACCGGGCTGTTCGTCCAGCCCTGGGCCGTGGTCGTGCCCGCCCTGCTCATCGTCGCCCTGACCACGGGGGCCAACCTGCTCGTCGACGCCCGACTGGAGAGGCGGAAGCGGACGTGAACGAGACCAAGCCGGTCGCCGAGATCAGGAACCTGCGCGTGGAGGTGGACGGCCGGGCGATCGTCGACGGAGTGAACCTCCGGGTCGTCCCCGGCACGATCACCGCCCTCGTGGGCGCGTCCGGCAGCGGGAAGACCACCACGGGCCTGGCGCTGCTCGGCGAGTACCCGGAGGGCGCACGCGTCACGGGAGACGTCCACGCGCCCGACGGCCTCGTCGGATACGTCCCGCAGCACCCCGCAGCCGTACTCAATCCCGCGCGTCGCACCGGCGCCCTGCTGCGGGACATCGCCCGTACGCAGGTACGGCACCTGCCGCGACGGGACCGCCGGGCCGCCGTGCACGAGCGCGTCCTGCGGGCGCTGTCGTCGGCCCAGGTGCCCGATGCCGGGACGATGCTGCGGCGCCACCCCGACCAGCTGTCGGGCGGTCAGCAACAACGCGTCGTCCTCGCACAGGCCCTGCTGCTCGGCGCCCGGGTCGTGGTGGCCGACGAGCCGACCACAGGACAGGACGCACTGACGAAACGGGGCATCGTCGAGCAGCTCGCGGCCGTCGCCCGGGAAGGCATCGCCGTCGTCCTGCTCAGTCACGACCTGGACGTCGTACGCGCACTCGCCGACGAGGTGCTGGTCATGCAGGACGGGCACGTGGCGGAGTCGGGGCCGGCCGAGCGCCTGTGGCGCGCGCCGCGGCACCCCTGGACGGCCGAACTCCTGGCAGCCGCATCCACCACCACCCGCATCGAGCCGGCAGCCGAGGGCGACGTGGTCCTCCGGACCGGGCACCTCATCGCCCGCCACGGCCGGACGGCCGTGGTCCGTACGCCTCCGCTCGTCCTCCGCGCCGGCGAATGCCTGGCCGTCGTCGGCCGCTCGGGCAGCGGAAAGACCACCCTGGCCCGCTGCCTGGCGGGCCTCCACCGCGATCACGACGGTGAGATCCTCCTCGACGGCGTCCCCCTCCCCCGCAGCCTGCGGAACCGCACGCGGCGGCAACTCGCCTCCGTCCAGTACGTCTTCCAGGACGCCGCAGCCGCGTTCGACGAACACCGCCCGGTCCTCCAGCAGGTGGCCCGCACGGCGGTACGGCTGCGCGGGGTGGCCGAGCCGGACGCACTGGCCGAAGCGCTCACCACTCTCGCCGCCCTCGGGCTGGCCGACGACCTCGTATGCCGTCGCCCCGGCCGGCTGTCCGGCGGCGAACTCCAGCGCGCGGCACTGGCCCGGGCCCTGCTGGCCCGGCCCCGAGTCCTGATCTGCGACGAGATCACCTCCGGCCTCGACACGGTCACCCGCCGGGGCATCCTCGACACGCTGGCGGGCCTCGTGCGCGACCGGGGCGACCTGTCCCTCGTACTGGTCACGCACGACCCGGCCACGGCCGCGCTGGCCACCCGCATCGCCGTGCTGGAGGCCGGCGCCCTCGTCGAAGAGGGACCGGCACGGCAGCTCCTCACGGCCCCGCGGCACGCCTTCGGCGTCCGTCTGCTGGAGACCGTCGCGCGCGACCGCCCGCGAGGACGAGTACCTGAGTGAGGCACTCGGCCGGCCCGGTCCGGCCGGTCCGGCCGCCGCGGCCCAGGCGGGGGACGGGTGGGCAGCCGAGCGGGACTCCGGCGTCGCGGGTGACCGCTGACGGCGGGCGACCGTCCGTCGGCCGCCCTCGCGTCCGTGCCTGCCCGGGCCGGAGCCGGGAACGGGCCGCGGACCTCAGTCCAGTGCGTCGGCGGCCAGGACCCACAGGTCGCCGGTGCCGCACGTGATGCGGCGGCCGGTGCCGGCCGGCGGCCGGTCGAGCGTGGTGCGGCGCAGCCGCCAGCGTGTTCCGTCGATCACCGCCACCGGGCCCTGCACGCGGGAGTGGTGGCCCGCGATGTTCCACGCGCGCACCTGGGTGTGGATGTCGGTGGCCTTCGCGGACCAGTCCACCGTGGCGTAGTCCTCGGTGAAGAATCCGGCCCAGCTGCCCTCCCGCCGCGGCTGCGGTTCGCCTGGGTCCCCGCTCACCAGCCGCCGCAGCACCTGCGGCAGCATCGCCGAAGCCGCTTCCAGGACCCGGGTGTTGACGCCGGTGAAGGACCAGAGCCCGTCGGACAGCGGGATCGTCGTACGGGCCAGCACGGAGCCGGTGTCCAGCTCCGCGTCCATCCGGTGCCAGGTCACCCCGATCGAGCGTTCGCCGTTGCGCACGGCCCATCCGACCGGGTTCGGACCCCGGTAGGACGGCAGGTCGGAGGGGTGGCAGTTGATCGTTCCCAGGCGTGGGGCGGACACGGCGGCGGCCGGCAGTTTCCTCGGGTAGCCGTAGCTGACGGCCACGTCCACCGCGTAGGCGCGCAGGATCGCGGTGACCGCGTCCGCGCGGGAGGGAACGGCCAGGTCCACGCCCGGCGGCAGGTCGTGCTCGCCGAGCACGTGTCCGGGCCAGTCGACCGGGCGCCGGTAGCCGACCACGACCGGCACCCGGTGCCCCAGCGTGCCGAGCGCCTCGACCAGCGGCGGAGCGGTCTGCGGCAGCGCCGCGACGACGGCGACGCTCAGTGCGGGGGCGTCCTGATCGCGCGTCGTCGCCCGTGGCGCGTGCGGGGCGGTCATCGAGCGGCCTCGGCGGCTCGCAGCGAGCGCGGCCGCAGGTCGGTCCAGGACGTCTCGATCCAGGCCAGGCAGGTGGCCCGGTCGGCGCGCGGATGCACCTCGCGCCAGCCGTCGGGAACGCTGATGTGGGCGGGCCAGAGGCTGTGCTGGTCCTCGTCGTTGACGAGGACCAGGAAGGTGCCGTCGGGGTCGTCGAAGGGGTTCACGGGTCTCCTCGGGTGGGCGGCGCATCGCGCCGCGGGACAGCGTCGTGGTCGGTGGGGCAGCGTCGTGGTCGGTGGGGCAGGGGGCGTGGGAGGGGCGTCCGGGGCGGCGGCCGGTCCCTGCCGTCACGGCCGGGACCGGCACTCGGTCAGCCGCGTGCGGGTACGGAGGCGTCGCCGGGTCCGGTCGGCCGGATGCCCGGGTCCGCCGCCGGATCCGCCGCCCGTGTCGGTGACGGCAGGTGGGTGAGGCCGGCGGCCAGGGACGCCGGGGTGGCGTGCCGCATCACCTGGTCGAGGGTGGCCGCGGGGCCGAAGTGGTCCCGCAGGCGCTGGAGCAGGCGGGCGGCGAGCAGCGAATGACCGCCCAGGTCGAAGAAGTTGTCGTCGATGCCGACCCGCTCCAGCCCCAGGACGTCGGCGTACGCCTCGGTCACCACCCGTTCGGCCGGTGTGCGCGGCTCACGGATCAGGGCCGGGACGCGCCGGGGCTCGGGCAGGGACCGGCGGTCCACCTTGCCGTTGACGGTCAGCGGCATGCGGTCCAGCACCATGATCCGGGCGGGCAGCATGAAGTCGGGCAGCACCCGGGCCAGGGCGTCGCGCAGGGCGCCGCCCTCCAGGGGCGTACCGGTCCCGGACGCGCCCACCGCGTAGCCGGTGAGTTCCTTGCCGCCGCGTCCGTCCGGCCCGGCCACCACGGCGGCCTGCACCACGCCGGGGAGGGCGGCCAGGGCGGCCCGCACCTCGTCCGGCTCGATCCGGTGCCCGCGGATCTTGACCTGGTCGTCGTTGCGGCCGGTGAACTCCATCGTGCCGTCCGGCAGCCTGCGGGCGAGGTCGCCCGTGCGGTACATACGGCTGCCGGGCGGGCCGTACGGGTCGGCGACGAACCGCGCGGCGGTCAGTCCCGGCCGGCCCAGGTAGCCGCGGGCCACCTGGTCGCCCGCCAGGTACAGTTCGCCGGCCAGCCCGTCGGGGACCGGGCGCAGCCCCGCGTCCAGCAGCATCACCCGGGAGCCGGGCACCTCGCCGCCGATGCCCGGGCGCGCCGGCCAGCCGGCCGGGTCTCCGGTGACCTCGCCGGCGGTCACCACATGCGTCTCCGCCGGACCGTAGTGGTTGTGCAGGCGCTTGCCGCCGCGGGCGCAGAGGGAGCGCAGCTGAGGTCCGACGACCAGCGCCTCGCCGGCCTGCACCAGGTGCCGCAGGTCCGGCAGCGACTCGCGCTCCCCGTCGGCGAACTCGCACAGGGCCGCCAACACGGGGGTGGGGGCGAACAGTTCGGTCACCCGGTGCTCCCGCAGCCAGGCGGTCCACGCGGCGGCGTCGGCGCGGGTGTCGGCATCGGGAACGGCCAGCGTCCGCCCCGTGCACAGTGCGGTGAGGACCTCCTGGGTGGCGACGTCGAACGCCATCGAGGTGAACTGGGCCGTCACCGCGTCCGGTTCGGCCGGGAAGCGACGCTCGTGCCAGTCCACCAGCCGGTCCATGGCGGCGCCCGGCATCACCACGGCCTTCGGCGTTCCCTGCGTCCCGGAGGTGTGCACCACATAGGCGGGGTGGCCGGGCAGCCGCGCCGGCCGGACCCGGCCGCCGCCGGCCGGCCGCCCGGAGGACACGAGGTGGGGTTCCAGCCGCATCCGGGGCACGGTGGCGTCGACGAGCGCCAGGGCCTCGTCGAACTCCCGTTGGTGGACGAGCAGTACGGGACGCCCCTCGGCGGCCAGCGCCGCCACACGGGGAGCGGGATGGCGCGGGTCGAGCCACAGGTAGGCGGCGCCGGCCTTGAGCACCGCGAGCATCGCGGTCACCGCGTCCCGGCCGCGCCGCAGGCAGAGCGCGACCACGTCCTCGGCTCCGATGCCCCGGGCGGTCAGTTCTCCGGCGAGCCGGTCCGAGGCCTCGTCCAGGCCCTGGTAGTCCAGCACCCCGCCGCCGTCCACCACGGCCGCCCGCCGGGGAGCCGCGCGCACGTGTGCCGCGAACCGCCCGAGGACGGGCATGGGCGCGGGCAGCGGCTCGGTCGCGTGCGGTCGGGCCTCGGCGACCGCGGGCGTGACCGGCCGCGTGGCGGGCACGGACAGATCGGCGGCCAGCGCGTCCAGGGCTTCGACGAACCGCGCGCCGATGTCCCGGGCACCCGCTTCGCCGAGCCTGTCCGGTCGGTACTGGACCCGGACCGCAATCCGCTCGCCGGGCGAGACCAGCACACAGAGCGGGTAGTGGGTGCCGTTCTCCACCCGGCTGGACGTCACCCGCAGGTCCGCTCCCCACCGGGTGGCGAAGGCGTCGGTGTACGTCTCCAGCACCACGACCGTGTCGAAGAGTTCCCGCAGCCCCGCCGCCCTGGTGATCTCCGCGAGACCCAGCTGCTGGAAGGGCATCATCGCGGTCCGCTGCTCCTGGAGGGCCGTCAGCAGGGCGCCCCGGTCCCCGGCCGCAGCGGTGTCCACCCGTACCGGCACGGCGTTGTTCATCAGGCCCACCATGGACTCGACGCCGGGCAGGTGGGGCGGACGGTCGGCGACGACCGTGCCGAACACCACGTCGGTGCGGCCGGTCAGCTGGGCGAGGACCAGCGCCCAGGCGCCCAGGACCAGGGTGTTGAGCGACAGGGCCCGCTCGCGGGCCTTCGCCCGCAGGGCGGCCGTGCGCTCGGCCGGCAGCTCGAGGAGCACCGTGTGGGGACGGGTCCGCGGCGCGTCGTCGCCCGGCGGGGTCAGCAGCGTCGGTTCGGTCACGTCGCCGAGCAGCGCCTGCCAGTGCTTGCCCGCCAACTCCCCGTCCTGCTCGGCGACATGGCGGAGGTAGCCGAGCGCCGACGGGCCTGCGGCGAGCCCCGGCACGGAGCCCGAGGCGGCCTGCCCGTACAGCTCGGCCAGGTCGGCCAGGGCGACCTGCATCGACCAGCCGTCCATCAGGATGTGGTGGTAGCTCAGCAACAGCCTGGACCCGCGTGCGTCGAGGCGGAGCAGGACGGCGCGCAGCAGCGGTGGCACGGCGAGGTCGAACGGCTCGTCCCGGTCCCGGCGGGTCTCCTCGTCGGCGGCCCGCGCCCGGTCCGCCTCCGGCAGCAGGGTGAGGTCGACCTCCTGCAGCGGGACCGCGACGGTGTCCGGCACGGACTGCACGGCCTGCCCCCGGCAGTCCCAGCGGAACCCGGCCCGCAGCGCCGGATGCCGCTCGGCGAGCGCGTTGAGCGCCTGCCGCAGCGCGGCCGCGTCGACCGGCCCTTCCAGGTCGAGCACGGTCTGGACGTGGTAGGGGTCGGCGCTCCCCCCGCCCTTGTGGGCGTGGTAGAGCAGCCCTTCCTGAAGCGGGGAGCACGGCCAGCGCTCCTCCGTGAGCCCGTCGGCGGGTTCCTCGGCGCGCTGCTCGGGCACGGCCGGTGCCGCCGACCGTGCCCGAGCCGGTCCGCCGGCGTCCGCCGCGCGGGCGAGGGCGGTGAGCACCGCGGCCCACTCCTCGGCCAGGCCCCGCGCGTCGGCGCCGTCCACCAGCCGCGACGACCACCGCCACAGCGCGGTCAGCAAAGGCTCGCCGGTGCGCTCGTCGACGACCGCGTTGACCTCCAGTGGGTGGGACAGCGGCTGCCGGGCGGCCCGGTGGATGCCCAGGACGGGCGCCTCGGCGGCGTACGGCCAGGGGTCACGGCCCGGAATCGCGTACCGGCCCAGGTAGTTGAAGAGCACCGGCCGCTTCGGCGCGGCGGCGAGCAGTCCGGCCGTCTGCGGATGCCGATGTCGCAGCAGCCCGTACGACGCCCGGTCGCGCGGCACGTGACGCCACTGCTCCCGTACGGCGTGTACCGCGTCGGCGAGGGCCGCGTCCGGTGCGGCGGCGTCCGCGGAGGTGCCGGCGGCCCGTGGGGGACAGGTCAGGCGCACGGGGAACAGGCAGGTGAACCAGCCCACCGTGGCGGAGACGTCGGCCGGCGCCGCGCCGTCGTCCGTCACGGCGTCCCGGCCGTGGCCTTCGGTGTCCAGGACGAGCGTGCCGAGGCCGCCGCGCCGCGCTGCCGCCACCGTCAGCGCGGTCAGCAGGAGTTCCTGGGTCGTGGCGCCGTAGTGTTCCGGCGCCGTGGTGAGCAGGGCCCGGCCCACCCCGGCGGGCAGCACCGTCTCCAGGGTGCGCGAGGTGGCGACGGTGTCCAGGCCCGGGTCCAGCGGGCCGCGCGCCGGCCACGGCGTGGCCGCCGGGACGCTCGCCGCCCGCCAGTGCGGCAGCGTCGCCAGCACCTCGGGGCTCTCCGCCCGCGTGTTGTGCGTCTCCACCCAGCCGCGGTACGGGGCGGCCGTGCCCCAGGCGCCGAGCAGGCGCGGATCCTCGGCGGCCCGCGCCAGGTCCTGCGTGAGCACCTGCCAGGAGACCCCGTCCACCACCAGGTGGTGCACGGCCAGCAGGAGCCGGCCCGGCCGGGCGGGCCCGGCGTCCCACCACACGGCGCGGAGGGTCCGCCCCGCGGGCAGGTCCAGCGTCCGCATCGCGCGGCCCACCGACTCCTGGACGGCGCGGGGCGACGGGGCGTCCGGCAGTTCCCGCACGTCCACCACGTCCAGCAGGGCGCTCGCCGCCACCTCGCCCGGCGGCAGCACCTCGGGCCGCCACACCGCGTCGGCGGCCGGGTCGGGCAGCCGGGTGCGCAGGGCGTCGTGCCGGTCGAGGACCGCCTGCAGGCCGTTCGCCAGCGCCTCGCGCTCCAGCCCGGGCGGCGTCTCCAGCAGCACCGACTGCACGAACTCTTCGACGCCTTCGCCCTGTTCGCGCAGCCACAGGGCGATGGGCGGCAGTCCGAGGCCGCCGGTGGCCGACTGGTGCAGCAGGTCCGCGGCCGGTGCCGCCGCCTGCGCGGCGGCGGCCAGCGCGCCGGGAGTGCGCAGGCGGAAGACGTCCTGCGAGCTGATGGCCACGTTCTCCCGGCGTACCCGGCTGACCAGGCGCATCGCGGTGATGCTGTCGCCGCCGAGGGCGAAGAAGTCGTCGTCGGTGCCCGTCTGCGGCAGGCCGAGCACCTCGGCGAAGGCCGCGCACAGCGCCCGTTCGGCGGGCGTGCTCGCCGTGCCGGTTCCCGCCCGGACGGTCGCGGGCGCGGGCAGCGCCGCCCGGTCCACCTTGCCGTTCACGGTCAGCGGGATCTCGTCCAGCAGCACCACGGCCCTCGGCACCAGGTACTCGGGCAGCACCCGGCCCAGCCGGTCGCGCAGGTCGTCCCCGGTGACGCCGCTCGCGTCCCGTTCGGGAACCGCGTAGCCGACCAGCCGCCCGTCCCGCGCGACGACGACCGCCCGGGCGACCCCCGGCAGCGCGGCCAGCGCGGCCCGGGCCTCGCCGGGCTCGACCCGGTGTCCGCGGATCTTGACCTGGTCGTCGTCGCGCGCCAGGTACTCCAGCGCCCCGTCCGTCCCGCGTAGGGCCAGATCGCCCGTGCGGTACATACGGCTGCCGGGTGGGCCGTACGGGTCGGCGACGAACCGCTCGGCGGTCAGTCCCGGCCGGCCCAGGTAGCCGCGGGCGACCTGTTCCCCCGCGACGTACACCTCGCCGGACCCGCCGGCCGGCACCTCGGTGAGATCCGGGGCGAGCAGCCGTACGGTGACCCCGGGCAGCCCGGTGCCGATCGGCACGCGCCCTTCCGGCACCGTCGCGCCGGACGGCAGGGCGTGCAGGGTGGTGAAGGTGGTGCACTCGGTCGGCCCGTAGACATGGCCGAGCTCCAGATGCGGGCAGGCGGCCCGGACCCGCGCGAACGCCCGGGCGTCGGCGGCCTCGCCGCCGGTCAGGACCGTGTGCAGTCCGCGGAGCGCGCCCGGGTCGTCGGCGGCGATCTGGTGGAACCAGGCGGTGGTGAGGAAGACCCCGGTGACGCCGTGGTCCGCGACGAGGGCGGCCAGCCGGTGCGCGTCCACCCGGTCCTCGGCCGGCACGACCACCGTGCCGCCCCGCGTGAGCGGCAGCCACAGGTCGTGGCTCAGCGCGTCGAAACCGAGCGCGGAGACGAGCGCCGTCACCCGGTGCCCGGGCCCGTCCCAGTGCGGGTCGGCGGCGAAGCGTCCCAGATTGCGGTGGGTGATCTGGACGCCCTTGGGCCGGCCGGTCGACCCGGAGGTGTAGAACACGCAGGCCACGCGGTCGAGTTCACCGTCCGGCACGGCCGGGTCCAGCGCCCCGGCCGCCGGGGAGGCGGCACCCGGCGAAGCGGCCACGGCGACCGGGCACGGGCCGCCGGGGCGCGCGGTCTCGCCGGCGGGCAGGAGCACCGCCACGCATCCCGCGTCGGCCTCCACGGCCGCCAGCCGTTCCGCCGGCGTACGCGGATCCAGCACCACCGCGGCGGCGCCGGTCTCGAAGACCGCGAGCAACGAGGCGACCAGCCGGGCCGAGCGCGGCAGCCGCAGGGCGACGGCGGCCCCCGGCCCGACCCCGGCCTCGCGCAGGAGCGCGGCCAACTGACCTGCCCAGGCGCTCAGTTCGCCGTAGGACCACCTGGCGTGGCCCTCCTCGACCACCGCGGTGCGGTCCGGCTCGCGGAGTGCGGTCGCGGCGACGGCGCGGTGCACGGGCAGGGGGACACCGGCGTCGCCGACCGGACGGACGGATGCCTGTGTCGCTGCTGAAAAGATCATGGGCCCTATACAAAACGCCCCGAATTGACATCCCGTGCGGGCGCCACCCGGATGGCGCAACCGGAACATCCGATCGGGTGCACAAGATCTCCGCGCCCCCTCCCGCCGATGCAACTCCCCGTCCGCGTGGAGAAGTTCGAGGGTGACGTCCCGCCAGGGGGTGCGCGCCCCTCGCCGCGCGCCCCCGGCTCCTTCGCACGGAGGCCCGGGCTGCGTCAGGAGCGCTCCCCGTCCGCTTCCCGCGCGGCGGCTCCGGCCGGAGGATCAGTTGCGGTCGAGTCGCGGCAGCTCGGCGCAGAGGCGGGTGGGCAGGGCCGGAAGGACCTGGTGGATGCCCGCGCATCCCGCGTCGCCGTTCGTGGTGACCGGCCGCCAGCCCGAGGGCTCGGCCCGGTAGAACCAGCGCTGGGAGACGTGCGAGGAACAGCCGGCGTCGGCGTCACCGCACACCGGGCCCATCCGGGTCGACAGCTCCAGCACGAGCCAGGCGCCGTCGCAGCCGCGTTCCTCCCAGGTCGTGTGACGGGGGACGTCGGTGTCGTTGACGGCCTGCCTGTACGAGGACGAGGTGCAGCGCGGAGGGGTGGGGTCGCAGCCGTTCTCGCCGCACTTGCGCAGGGCGGGCGGGGCGGCGCCCGCGGGGGTGTACACGCTCCCGCTGTTCACCATGACCCTGCGGGAGTCCAGGGGCTCGCCCAGCTCCACCGTCGTTTCGACCCGCCGGACCCCGGTGCAGCCGGACTCCCGGTCCATGGCAGGGGACTCGTACGTGACCTGCACGTACATCGTGCCGTTGGCGACGGATTCGAGCGTGCCGCGCAGGCCGCGCACGCACGTGCCCGCGCCGCCGGGCACGTCGACGCCGATCACCAGGGACCGTCCGCCGGCGGCCGTGCGGACGTCGTCGACGCGGATCGGAGCGGAGACCGTCCAGGACGCGGCCGAGGCCGTGGCCGAGTCCGTCGTCTCCCCGGGCGTCCCGGCGGTCCCGGCACCACAGCCGACGAGCATGCCCAGGGCCGCTCCGGCCATGACCGTCCGCAGGCTCCGCCGCCCCATGCCCCTGCCCCCGTTCGCACTGAGGGGCGAAAGTCTAGGGGGTGTCGGACATTCCCCGCGACGCCGCGACGCCGCGGGGAATGTCGGACACCCCTAGCGTGCCGGCCGAGGCATGGCCTGACCCGCCCGGGCGCCCGTGCACCGGGTGCACGCCCGTCGGCCGGACCGCTGGAAGGCGAGGGTCGCCCGGCCGAGCGCCAGGCCGTATGCGCAGAAGCCCCCGTACGCGACCACGACCACCCACGGCGCGTGGTCGGTGATGCCCAGCTCGGTCAGTCCCGTCCAGGACAGCACGCCCAGCACGCCCAGGAAGATCCCGAACGGCGCGAGCGCGCCCGCTCCCGCCCAGCCCAGCGCCAGCAGCGGCAGCCGGGGGAGTGCCAGGCCCCAGGGGCGGGTCAGGGCGAGGGCAAGGACCATGCCGGCCAGGGCGAGTACGGCGGTGACGTCGACCCCGTGCTCGTACAGACGGATGCCCAGGTCGCTGGTGTACCGGGGATCCATCCCCGGTTTGCCCGTGCCGGTGTAGCCCACGGTCGCGCCCAGAGCCCACGCGGTCTTCAGCGTCGCGTACGGGACGAGGGCCGCGACCGCGACGAGGCCTGCCCTGGTCCGCCGCGCCACCGGAGCAGGGGCCTCGTGGCCTCCGCAGTACCCGCACCGTCCGCGCGCCCGTCGCCGGTGCGCCAGCGCGGCGCGAGCCCACAGCGCCGCGCCCGTCACCGCGAAAGCCTGGTTCGCCCAGGCCGCCCAGTCCATCGGAGGCTGGTTGCGGCCGAGGAAGACGGCGAGCAGGTGCGCCGGGCTGAACAGGAAGGCGAAGCCCGAGGTCAGGCAGAGCGCGACGACCGGCCAGGCGAGGCGGGACGGCCAGGCCCGGTCCGGGCGGCGGGGCAGCGCGTACGCGAGCAGGGCGGCGGCGCCGTACAACCCCGCCGTGGTCCACTCGGCGACCGTACCGGTCGCCTTGCCGAGCAGGGCGTATCCGTACGCGGGGCCGGTCAGGGCGGCGGCGACGGCGCCGGCCGCGTACAGCACCGACCACCGGAGCGCGGCGGCCTCCGCCCAGGACGGCCAGCAGGCCGTGAGCCGTTTCCAGGACGTCGAGGTGTTCCGGGTCTTCCAGGTCATGGGGCGAGCCTGGCCGTCGTACCGGTCCCGTCACATCGTCCGCCGGACGGACACCCGGCGCGGGGCTCCGCCGCCCGGGGGAGCCGGGTGTACGTCTCGGGCCGCCGTGCGTCAGTCGCCGACCGGGACGGACGGCTCCCGTGGCGTCGGCCCGACCGGTTCCCGTGGCGGGACGGAAGGGGGAAGGGCCGCGGGCTGCCCGCTGGGGCGGCGGCGACGGGCGAGGTGGGTGCCGGTCAGGGCCAGGGCCGCCGACAGGGCCGCGGAGGTGAGGAGTTGGGGGCGGGTGGCGGGGGACAGGGCCATCAGGACCATCAGGGCGGCGATGGCGCCGATCACCATGCGGGTGGTGGCCGGGAAGCCGCGGGTGCGCAGCACCAGACGACCCGAACGTTCCAGGGACCGGCGCAGCACCAGGTGGGAGCAGGCCAGCGCCAGCCACATGAACAGCATCGCCGCGCCCATCGCCTTGGCCAGCAGGGGGAGGGCCGCTCCCGGGGCCACCGCCTCCGGGACGACCGCGGCGAAGCCGACGGCCGCGGCGGCCGCCACCGCGCGGGCCGGCACCCCGCGCCGGGTCCGGCGGGCGAGTGCCCGGGGCGCCTCGCCGCGTTCGGCGAGGGAGTGCAGCATGCGGGAGGTGCCGTACAGGTTGGCGTTGAGGGCGGAGAGCAGGGCCACGAGGATCACCGCCTGGGTGATCACGTCCGCGTGCGGGATGCCGAGGCGGACGAGCGCGGCGACGTACGGGCTCTCGTCGGGGCGCGCCGACCGCCAGGGCAGGAGCAGCACGAGGACGAGCACCGAGCCGAGGTAGAACAGGGCGATCCGCCAGATCGCGGTGCGGACCGCGGTGCGGATGCTGCGGCCCGGGTCGTGCGACTCGGCCGCCGCCATGCCGATGACCTCCATGCCGCCGAAGGCGAACACCACTCCCAGGAGCGCCGTCACGATCCCGGACAGGCCGTGCGGGGCGAACCCGCCGTCACCGGTGAGGTGCGACAGGCCCGGTGAGCGGGTGCCGGGCAGCAGGCCGAGCAGGGCCGCGGTGCCCAGCGCGATGAAGGCGAGGACCGCCAGGACCTTCAACGAGGCGAACCAGAACTCGGCCTCGCCGAAGGTGCGGACGTCTGTCATGTTCACGATGGTGAAGACCGTCATCGCGGCGAGCGTGAACACCCATGTGGGCACGGTCGGCCACCACGCGTGCAGGATCGCCGCGCCCGCCAGGGCCTCCACCGCGATGGCGACCGCGGTGACCCAGGTGTACAACCAGCCGGTCGTGAACCCGGCCCAAGCCCCCAGTGCCCGGTGTGCGTAGACCGAGAACGAGCCCGACTCCGGTATTGCCGCGGCCAGTTCGCCCAGCATGCGCATGATCGCCAGGGCGAGGGCGGCGGCCAGCAGGTACGAGACGAGCACCGCGGGGCCGACCGTGGCGAGCCCGGCGCCGGTGCCGACGAACAGTCCGGCCCCGATCACACCGCCGAGGGCGAGCATCGCCAAATGGCGGGAGCGGAGTGCGGCTTGGGCGGTTCGGGCGGGGGGTGGCGTCACGGATTTCCCTTGTGCAAGCGGTTCGTCGGTGGGGGGCTCGGTTGACCAGGTTGGCGCAATCTGTGTTAGAAAAGCTATCAGCGTTTACAAGTCGCGCTAGCGTTTAGGCAGCAACAAGATTCGCACTACCGTGCGAAGGGGGATTCATGCCTGCACCGTCCATCACCCATGCCCGCGGCACCACCGCGGGCCGCGCGCCCGCGGATCTGCGGGACGTCATGCGCCGCTATCCCACCGGAGTGACCGTCCTCAGCAGCGGCAGTGCGGAGAGCGCCGTGGCCATGACCGTCAACGCGTTCACCTCGGTCTCGCTCGACCCGCCGCGCGTCCTGGTCTCCGTCATGAAGACCGCCCGCGCCCACCCCGTGATCACCGCAAGCGGCCGGCTCGGGATCCACCTGCTCGCCGCCCATCAGGGCGACGTGGCACGCCTGTTCGCCTCCCGCGAGAAGCCCTCCGGACACACCCTGGGGGCCTACCTCGACCGCTCCGCCGAGGGGCACGACGTGCTGCCCGGCGCCCTCGCCTCGCTCGCCTGCGAGATAGAGGACACCTACTCCGGCGGGGACCACAGCCTCTTCCTGGCCCGCGTCCTGCACACCACGTGCACCGAGGAGCCGCAGGACGCCCTGGTGTTCCACCAGGGACGCTTCACCTCCGCCGCCGCGGAACGGAGTTGAGGCCGCAGGCGGGCCCGCACGCCGCACCGGCGGCGGGTTCACCGACGACCCCGGCGGATTCGGCCGCGACTCCGGCGGATTCGGCCGCGCTTCCGGCCACGGCCGAGGATCCCGCCGCGGTCTCCGGTCAGGACACCCGTGCCGTCGGCCTGGCCGCCGTCCGCGGCGCCATCGCCGTCGACGCCGACACCGCGCCGGCCATCGCCCGGGCCACCCACGACCTCCTCACCGCACTGCTGACCGCCAACCGCCTGGAACGGGACGACCTGGTCAGCCTGATGTTCACCCAGACCCCCGACCTCACCGCCACCAACCCCGCGCTCGCCCTGCACGAGGCGGGCTGGGACCTGCCCGCGCTCTGTGCGCAGGACGCCGCCTTCGCGGGGGCTCCCGCGCGCACCCTGCGGGTGCTGGCCCACCTCCGCTGGGCCCGGCCCGGCCGGCCCGTCCCGGCCTACCTCGCGGGCGCGGCACCGACCCGGCCGGCGGCGTCCGGGCCGGGCAGCACCAGGGAACCTGACAAAGTCTGAGCCGGTTTCCGGGGAACCCGTGCCCGAGGAACCGGTCTCTTCCGAGCCGACCTGAGCCGTCCCGCGTCGATCGAATCCAACGGTCCATCCGTTCCATCCGGTCCGTCCGTCCGATCCGATCCGACTCGAGACCGCCGCCCGACCGATCACCGCTTGCGGAGCGAGCCCCGGACGCAGCCCCGTGCTTCGTCAGGCCCGGGTCCGGACCCGACCCGGCTCACCGCCCCGGCGCTTCCGCGCCCCGATGCCCGCCCCTCTCCCACCTCCCACCACCCGTCGTACGCCCTCGTCCGCCGACGCGTACGCGCCCTCCGAGGATTCGCCATGCCCGAAACCGCCACCCACCCCGACCTCCCCGCCGCGCAGAACCCCGCGGCCCCCGTCCCCGGCCCGGCCCTCGCCACGGTCCTCGACAGCCTCGCCGCCGCCCTCGGCCCCGAGCACGTGATCCGGTCCGCCGGCGGTGCCGCCGAGCCGCTGCCCGCCGAGGCCAACGTCTCCGCCTTCGCCGCCCGACCGCTGCACGCCGTCCTGCGCCCCGGCAGCACCGAGGACGTACGGCTCGCCGTCCGCGCCTTCGACGCGCTCGGCGGCACCCGCGCCGGGCTGCCCGGCCTGCACGCCGTCTCCACCGGCCGCAACTGGGGCCTGGGCTCGAAGGAACCGGCCGCCGGGCCCGTGGTCCGCCTCGAACTCGACCGCCTCGACGCCGTCCGCGCCCTCGACACCGACGCCGGGTACGCCGTCGTCGAGCCCGGCGTCACCCAGGCCGCCCTCGCCGCCCGGCTCGCCGGCACCGACCGCATGCTCAACGTCACCGCCTCCTCCGGCCACACCTCCCTCGTCGGCAACCTCGTCGACCGGGGCGTGGGCCTGCGCCGCCAGCGCACCGAGGACCTGCTCGGCCTGGAGGCCGTGCTCCCCGACGGGCGCCTGGTGCGCACCGGCTGGTGGCCGGACACCACTGCGGGCGCCGCCGCCAACCCGTACGGCCTGGGGCCCAGCACCCTGCACCTCTTCACGCAGTCACCGCTGGCCGTGGTCACCGCCGCCGTGGTCCGGCTGCTGCCGCGCCCCGAGGCCCAGCGCGTGGTCCGGCTCTCCTTCGGCCGGGAGCGGCTGCCCGAGGCCGTGGACCTGATCCGCCGGTGGCGGGCGGGCAACGTGGTGTCCGGCGTCGTGAAGATCTACGACACCGCCTCCACCGCCACCTACGGCGGCGAGCGCGGCCACGGCTACCTCGCCCACCTGTGCGTGGACGCCACCGCCGGCACGCTCGGCGCCCTGACCGGCGCGCTCGTCGAAGAGGCCCGCGCCACCGGCCTGTTCGACCGGATCGCGGCCGGTGAGGAGCCCGCCGCCGACGACACCGTCTCCCAGGTCGTCCAGGCCGCCTACGCGGGCTCGGTCGAGTTCAACGAGGACATGCTCGCCTCCGCCACCGGCACCCGCGCCGACCTCGTCGACACCGAGGGCAACGGCTGGCTGTTCTTCCTGCCGCTGATCCCCTTCACCGGCCCCGACACCTCCCGCGCCCTGGCCCTGCTCGACACCATCCACGCCGAGACCGGCATCCGGCCCGGCGCCACCGTCAACGCCCTCGACGCCGACGTCATCGACCTGGTCGTCTCCTTCCCCTTCGACCGGGCCACCCAGGCCGAGGCCGCGCACCGCGCTCTCGACCGGGCGTACGAGCTCTTCGCCCACTCCGGCTGGGCGCCGTACCGGCTGGACGCCGCGCACGGCGGCTGGGGCCGCACCCACGCACCGGACGCCGCCGACGCCGAACTGGTCGGCACCATCGCGGACTTGGTCGACCCGCACCGCACGCTCGCGCCCGGCCGCTACCTCTGACCACCCCGCCCCGCTCACCGAAGGACCCCCGCCATGACCAGGAGCACCTCCGTGACCACGACCCCGTCCCCGACCACCGACGCCGAAGCGGGCCGCACACACGTCCCCGACACGGCCGAGGCGATCCTCGCCCACGCTCGCACCCTCGTCCCGCTGCTCCGCGAGGCCGGCCCCCGCATCGAGGCCAACCGCACCCTGCCCGAGGACATCGTCGCCCTGCTGCGCGACGGCGGCGTCTTCCGCGCCGCCATGCCCAAGACCTGGGGCGGCCCGGAACTCACCTCCATGCAGCAGTGCGAACTGATCGAGACCCTCGCCACCGGCGACGCCTCCACCGCCTGGTGCGCCATGATCGGCATGGACTCCGGCATCTACTCCGGCTACCTCGACGAGGAGGTCGCCCGTGAGATGTACCCCTCGCTCGACCTCGCCAACTCCGGCTGGATCTACCCGCAGGGCCGCGCCGTGCGGACCGAGGGCGGCTACCGGCTCACCGGCCGCTGGAAGTTCGGCTCGGGCTCCGCCCACTGCGACTGGCTCGGCGCCGGCTGCCTGATCGTGGACGAGGACGGCAACCCCGAGCCCGACCCGGTCTCCGGCGAGCCCACCCACTGGCGGGTGCTGATCTCCCGTCCGGAGGCCTACACCTTCCACGACACCTGGCACACCACCGGCCTGGCCGGCTCCGGCAGCCAGGACTACTCCTGCGAGGACCTGTTCGTCCCCGAGGAGCGCACCTTCAGCTTCTCCGACCCGCGCCGCACCGGCCCCCTGCACTCCAGCCCCGACGCGATCCTCCGCAAGATGTCCGGCATCCCGCTCGGCATGGCCCGCGCCGCGCTCGACCACGTACGCGAGATGGCCGCGCACCGCACCGACCGCGAGACCGGCACCCCGTGGACGCAGGACCACCGGGTGCAGAGCACCATCGCCCGGCTGGAGGGCGAACTGCTCGCCGCCCGCTCGGGGGTGTACGCCAGCCTGACCCGCCAGTGGGACGCGCTGGCCGGCGGCACCGAGCTGACCGACGACGCCCGGGTGGCCACCGCCATCGCCCGCCGGCACGCCTTCCGCACCGCCCGCGACATCGTCCAGACCCTCTTCGACCTGGTCGGCGGCTCCTCCGTCTACAAGCCCTCGCCGCTGGACCGCTGGCTGCGCGACGCCTGGACCATGAACCAGCACGCCGTCGCCCAGGACTCGATCCTCCAGCTCACCGGCAACGTGCTGCTCGGCGGGAAGTCGACCAGCCCCTTCTTCTAGACCGGCCCGTCCCGGCCGGGCCGTTCCGGACCCGGCCGGTTTCCCGTACGTCGTAGAGAAAGGTGTCACGACCCATGGCTCCCACGGCTCCCACGGCTTCCCAGGATCCCGCGGGCCGGATACGCGTCGTGCTGTTCTCGGAGGTCAACTCCAAGCTCGGCTCGCCGTTCCTGAGCATGCTCCACGGCCATCCGCAGGTCGACCTGGCGGCGGTGGTCACCTCCCCGCAGGGCAAGCGCTGCTCGTACTTCACCGACGACCCCGAGCAGGTCGACCTGGTCACCCAGGGCGCCGCGCTCGGCGTGCCGGTGCTGAGACCGTCCTCGGTCAACCGCCCCGCCTTCGTCGAGGAGTTGGAGGGCTACGGCGCGGACTACTTCGTCGTCGCCAACTTCCAGCAGATCCTGCGCGAGCGGCTGCTGTCGGTGCCGCGGGTCACGGCGGTCAACTTCCACCCGTCCCCGCTGCCCGCCTTCGCCGGCCTCTCGCCCTTCTACTGGATGATCCGCGAGGGCGCGACCGAGTCCGCGGTCTCCGCCATAGAGATGGCGCCCGTCCTCGACAGCGGTGACCTGATCATGCAGCACCAGGTGCCGCTGACCGGGAACGAGACCGCCATAGAGCTGCGCACCGCGCAGGAGCGGGCCAACGTCCTGATGCTCCTCGAGCTCATCCCGCAGCTCGTCGACCGCAGTTACCGCCCGATCCCCCAGGACCCGTCCCGGCGCTCGTACTTCGGCCGCCCGTCGGACGCCGACCTGCGGCTGGACTTCCGTTCGCCGGCCGCCGTCGTCGCGCGGCACGTCCGCGCCGGTTACCGCTCGCCCGGCGCCTGGACCGCCGACGAGGCCGGCCGCCGGGTGCGGATCCTGTCCGCCGACCCGGCGCCCGCCGACGCGCCCGGCCGGCCGCCGGTGCCGGGCCTGGTCGTGCACGGCGCGGCGGGCCGGATCTTCGCCGGCTGCGCCGATGGCTGGCTGGAGGTGCTCACCACCGAGTGCGACGGCCGGGAGACCGCGGCCGGCGGCACCGGCCAACTGCCCGACGGCACCCGGCTGGTCTCACCGAACACCCCGGCACCCGGCGAGCCGGTCTCCGTGGCGGGCCGGGTCTCCGCTTCCGGCCCCGCCGCCGTACCCGGCCCGGCCCCCGTACCACCGCCCGCCCCCACCCCCGCCCCCGTCCCCTGAGGTCCGTACCCCATGTCACTGAACGAACAGCTCCACGGCGAGCACCCGCCGACCCTCGGCAAGGTGCTGCACGTCCCGGCCGGCCAGGGCCCCTCGGTCTGGCTCAACGGCGACGTCTACACCGTCAAGGTCGACACCGCGCAGTCCGGCGGGACCATCACGCTGCTCGAGGCGTCCGTCCCGCCCGGCGGCGGCCCGCCCGCCCACGACCACCGCAACGAGGACGAGGCCTTCTACCTCCTCGAAGGCGAACTCGAGTTCTACGCCGACGGCCAGACCTACGACGTACGCGCCGGCGACTTCGTCTTCGTCCCCAAGGGCACCGTGCACCGCTTCCGCAACAAGGGCCTGCACGCCGCCAAGCAGCTGCTGATCTTCACCCCGAGCGGCTTCGAGGAGTTCTTCCTCCAGGCCGGTGTCGAGGCCCGCCCCGGCGAGCCGATCCCGGTCTTCGACCCGGCGGACAACCCCCGGGCCAAGGAGATCGCCGAGTCGCTCGGCTCGTACCAGATCGCCGAGTCGCCCGGGGACCCGCAGCCCGGTCCGGCCGGCACGAAGGGGGAGTGAGCCGTGCCCTTCGCCATCTACGTCCTGGGCCTCGGCATCTTCACGATGGTGACCAGCGAGTTCCTGGTGGCCGGGCTCATGCCCCAGCTCTCCGAGGACCTGGGCACAGGCATCCCGCAGATCGGTTACCTGGTCTCCGTCTACGCCGCCGCCATGGCCCTGGGCGGGCCCCTGCTGACCGCCCTGATGCTGAGGCTGCGTCAGAAGACCGCCCTGGTCCTCCTGTACGCCGTCTTCCTCGCCGGCCAGGCGCTCGGCGCCCTCGCCACCGGCTACGGCCTGATGGTCGCCGCCCGCCTGGTCACCGGAGCGGCCTCCGGCGCGTTCTTCGGCGTCGCGCTCGCCGTCTGCGTCCGCATCACCGGGCCCGAGGTACGGGGCCGGGCCACCTCCATCGTGCTCGGCGGCCTGATGGTCGGCACCGTGCTGGGGCTGCCGCTGTCACAGCTGGCGGGGGAGCAGTACGGCTGGCGGTTCGCGTTCTGGGCGGTGGCCGCCCTGGCCGCGCTGGCCCTCGCCGTCACCTGCGGCGCTGTCCCGGCCCTGCCCAAGGAGGAGACGGGTGGCGCCGGCGGCTCCGTACGGGCCGAGCTGGGTGCGTTCCGCAACGCCCGGCTGTGGGCCGCCTTCGCCACCAGCATGCTGATCATCGGCGCGACCTTCGCCGCCTTCTCGTACTTCGTGCCGATCCTCACCGACGTCACCGGCTTCGCCGCGGGCACCGTCCCGCTGCTGCTGGTGGTCTACGGCGCCGCCACCGTCGTCGGCAACGCCGTCGTGGGCCGGCTCGCCGACCGCCACACCATGACGGTGCTCGGCACCGGTCTGGCGCTGAACACCGTGTTCCTGACGGTCTTCGCGCTCGGCGCGGGCAACGCGGTGACGGCGCTGGCGGCGATGACGGGCATCGGACTGGTCGGCGTGACCATGAACCCGGCGATGGTGACCCGCGTGATGCGCACCGCCAACGACCGTCCGCTGGTCAACACCGTCCACACCTCCTTCATCACCCTCGGCGTGGTCGTCGGGTCCTGGGGCGGCGGCATCGGCGTCGCGCACTGGGGCCTGCGCGCCCCGCTGTGGACGGGCGCGGTCATGGCCGTGCTCGGCCTGCTGACGCTGCTGCCCGACGCCCTGCGCCGGACCGCCTCCTCCGCCTCTTCCGACTCCTCCGCCTCCGACGGCTCGTCCGCGCGCTCCGCCGCGGACCCCTCGCTCCCGACGACCGAAAGGCCGACCCGTGTCTGACCCCACCACGCCGTCCTCCGCACCCGCGCAGGACCGGGTCGCGCTGGTGACCGGCGCCAGCCGTGGCATCGGCGCGGGCATCGCCCGCCGACTGGCCGCCGACGGGATCCGGGTGGCGCTCACCTACACGCGGGGCGCCGCGGCCGCCGACGAGGTGGTCGGCGCGATCGAGCGGGCGGGCGGCAGGGCCCTGGCGATCCGGGCGGACGCCTCCGGGCACGAGGGCCCGGCAGCCGCCGTGGAGGCCGCCGTCGCGCACTTCGGCCGCCTCGACATCCTGGTGAACAACGCCGGCTACATGGACGTCAGCGGGGCCGAGCTGACCGACGTGACCCCCGAGGTGGTCGACCGCACCCTGCACGTCAACGTGCGCGGCGCGCTGCTCACCGCGCAGGCGGCGGCCCGGCATCTGCCCGAGGGCGGCCGGATCGTGAACATCGGCTCCTGCCTCGGCGAGCGGGTGCCGGGCGGCGGGATGACGCCGTATGCGGTCAGCAAGGCCGCGATCCTGGGCCTGACCAGGGGACTCGCGCGGGACCTGGGCCCGCGCGGGATCACCGTCAACCAGGTGAGCCCCGGTCCGGTCGACACCGACATGAACCCGGCCGACGGGCCCTCGGCCGACTTCCAGCGGGCCGGCACCGCGCTGGGCCGCTACGGCGCCCCGGCGGACATCGCCGAGGCGGTCGCCTACCTGGTCTCGCCCGGTGCCGCGTTCGTCACCGGCGCCACTCTCGCGGTGGACGGCGGGGCCACCGCCTGACGCACGCACCCGCGTGAGGGGCCGGGCCGTCGTGGGCGGTTTCTAGGGGTCGTCGCAACACGTGGTCGTGTTGGTCAGGCCGCGAGTAGTTTATGCAGGCGCTCGGCCGGGGTTTCCCAGCCGAGCGTTTTGCGTGGGCGGCGGTTGAGCTGGTCGGCGACGGCGGCCAGGTGCTCGGGGTCGTGGACGGACAGGTCGGTGCCTTTGGGGAAGTACTGCCGCAGCAGGCCGTTGGTGTTCTCGTTCGAGCCGCGCTGCCAGGGGCTGGCGGGGTCGCAGAAGTAGACCGGGATGTCGGTGGCGAGGGTGAACTGCGCGTGGCGGGCCATCTCGCTGCCCTGGTCCCAGGTCAGGGACCGCATCAGCTGGGCGGGCAGGGTCTGGACGGTGGCGGTCAGGGCAGTCAGGACGGCCTCGGCTCCGTGGTCGCCGGGCAGGTGCAGGAGCATGACGTAGCGGGTGGCGCGTTCGACCAGGGTGCCGATCGCGGACCTGCCGTCCTTGCCGATGATCAGGTCGCCCTCCCAGTGGCCGGGAACGGCCCGGTCCTCCACCTCGGCGGGCCGTTCGCTGATCATCACCATCGGGGTGGTGAAACGCGGCTGGCGGCAGTTCGCCTGCCGCTGGGGTCTGCGGCGGGCCCGCCCGGAGCGCAGGGCGCCGGCCAGCTCGCGCCGCAGCTGACCCCTGCCCTGGACATAAAGTGCCTGATAGACGGTCTCGTGGACCACGTGCATCTCCGGCCGCTGGGGGAACTGTGTCCGCAGAGCGTGGCATATCTGCTCCGGGCTCCACTTCTCGTCCAGCATCGTCTGGACGGCGTCCCGCAGCTCGGGGTTCCGGAGGATCTTGCGGGGCTTGGGGCGGGGACGGCGGGCGTCGGCGCGGGCCTGGGCGGCGTGCGGGCGGTAGTGCCACTGGCCGCGTGTGCCGTCGGTGCGGTTGCGGCGGATCTCCCGGCTGACCGTGGACGGACTTCGGCCCAGCTCCGCGGCGATCGCCCGTACCGTGGCCTTCTCCCGCAGCCGGTCCGCGATGTGGATCCGCTCGTCCTCGCTCAGGTATCGGGACGGACCGGAAGCCGGCACCACCAGATTGATCGGTGGTACCGGCTTCCGGTTGCGTTCCCCGGAGCGGCCGTTGCGCCACTTCCGACCGGTCCGCTCATCGATGCCGACAATCCGGCACGCTTCGGTGTTGCTGTATCCCTGCCGCACGAGCCGGGAGTATGCCTCCCGCTCCCGGGACAACTTCTTACGCCCCTGCGGTGTCCGGTCCGCTCGGATCTGGAAGTCCATCGCACCCCTTGAACTGGGGTGTTGCGACAACCACTAGAACC
>NZ_SDOY01000117.1 GCF_004117935.1 Streptomyces roseicoloratus
GCCTGCGTGTGACAACAGTGAACTGCTGTGATTTGGGAGGCGATCAAGGCCCGTCGAGATCCCACTTTGCTCGCCCCCGCCTCCTCCTCTCCACCCACCGGGAATGACCAGCGGGGCATGCACCCCCGCCAAAACAACAACCCGCAGGCCGCTAAGCCGGGAATGGGCACCCCACTCCACTACCGCGCACCGTCCACGACGCACACCGCCCCACCAAGCCCCGCCACACGCCCCCACCCACGCAGCCGCCACCCGCCCACGGCGCCCCGCCACCCCCGAACGCCCCCGCGCGGGCCCGCCCCCGGCCGCCCTCCGAGTGTGAAAAGGCTCCCGGAGCCACCGGGTCAAGGGTGGAGCGAAGCGGAATCGCGAAGCGACGCGACCGCCAGGGAGCGCCCTTGACGCGGTGGTGGAGGGAGCCACACTCGGAACAAGGGCGGCCGCACCAGAAGCCCACCAGACACGGCCCGCCCCACGAACCCCAGAAGCCCTACCGCGCCCTCCGCCCGCCGTAACCCCCACGCCCCCCGACACCTCAACGCAGCGGCACCTCCGACCAGATCGTCTTCCGCGGTGTCGGCCCCAGCCGTACGCCCCAGTCCCGTGACAGGGCCTCGACCAGCACCAGTCCTCGACCCGACTCCGCCCCGTCCCGCCGTTCACGCCGCGGGAGCCGGTCGGCCCGGGTGTCCGTGACCTCGATCCTGAGGACCGCGCCGTTCGCCACCAGCGCGAGCCGGAAGTCCCGGCCCGGCACGCGGCCGTGCGTCACGGCGTTGGCCGCCAGCTCCGCCACGATCTGGGCCGTCGTGTCCGCCACCGCCTCCAACCCCCACGAACGCAACTGCTCGACCGCCAGCAGGCGGGCCAGCCGCGCACCCCTGGGCGTGGCGGAGAGCTGGATTCCGAATTGGCGTACGGGCGCCAGGAGTCGGGCCGATTCCTCGTTCATGTCACCCAGCGTGGCGGCGCCTGCCTACGCTGCCCATCGAACATGCCCTTACGTACGGTGACTGTCCCGAGACTGTCCGGTCGTGTCCCGACTGTCCCGCGCGCCGCTCCGGGAAGGGCTTGCCCGAAGGAGGTGGGCACGCATGAGCGTGAACGAAGCGGACGGTACGGCGACCGAGGACGCCGGGTGGGAAGTGGAGCCCGGTGACGAGTCGGGTGCTGCCGTGGTCGCCACGGTCGGCCGGCAGATCAGGCTGTGGCGCGAGGCGAAGGGGCTGAGCGCCGTCGAGTTCGGTGCGCTGATCGGCTACGGCGAGGACCTGATCCGCAAGATCGAACGCGGCGCCCGGATCCCGCGCCCCGAGTACCTGGACAAGGCGGACGCGGCGCTGGGCGCGGGCGGGCTGGTCTCGGCGATGAAGCGGGACGTCGAAGAGGTCCGTTACCCGAAGCAGGTACGGGACCTGGCGAAGTTGGAGGCACGCGCGGTCGAGTTCTGTCTGTACTCCAACTTCACCGTCCACGGCCTCCTGCAGACCGACGAGTACTCACAGGCGATGCTGCGCACATGGCGGCCGGCGTACGAGGAAGAGGAGCTCGACCGGTACCTGTCGGCACGTGTGGCCCGTCGCTCGGTCCTGGCGAAGACGCCCGCACCCGAGTTCAGCTTCGTCCTCGAAGAGGTATCGCTGCGGCGGCCCATCGGAGGGAGAATGGTGCTGCGCCGTCAGCTCGAGCATCTGCTGGAGGTGGGCGACTTGCCCCACGTCGAGATCCAGGTGATGCCGACCGAGCGCGCCGACCATCCCGGCGCGGCGGGACGGATCGCGATCCTCAAGTTCGGGGACGGAACGTCGGTGGGACGCATGGACGGCGACTTCAACGGCCGCCCCGTCTCCGACCTCAAACGACTCCGGCTCCTTGATTTGCGCTATGGCATTATCCGCTCCAAGGCCCTCACTCCTGCGGAGTCACGGGACTTCGTGGAACGACTGCTGGGAGAGACATGATCGACAACAGCGAGTTGCGCTGGTTCAAGAGCAGTTACAGCGACGGCCCCAACGGCAACGACTGCGTAGAAATCGCCGCCACCCCCACCACCGTCCACGTCCGTGACTCCAAGGACTCCGAAGGCGCCTGTCTCGCGTTCGGTCCCGCCGCCTGGGCCGGGTTCGTGGCGCACGCCTCCGACGGCTCCTGACCGTCCGGGCCTCCCGGCCCCGGACCCGTGCCGTCATTCGTCCAGGTACGCCGCCACCGCCTCGCGTACTGCCGGTGCCGGGTCGTTCGCCAAGTGCGCCAGCAGGGACGCGGCTTCGGGCGTGTCGAGCTCGGCGAGGGAGTCGGCGGCGGCTTCGCGGACGGCGGGGGAGGGGTCGGCGGCCAGGATCGTCAGGAGGGCGGTGGCTTCGGCCGGCTCGCGGTAGGCGGCGTGTGCGGCGACCGCGCGGCGGACCTCGGGCGTGCCGTCCCCCGCCGACTGCCGCAGGAGCGCGTCCACTCCGGGCGTCGACCAGCCCGCCACCGCCTCCGCGAGGGCGGTTCGTACGATCGGGTCGGGATGGCCGGCCAGGGTCGCCAGGCGGGACAGCGGGCCCCGGCGGCGGAGCCCGTACCAGTGGAGGATCTCGCGGAGCGCGGCCCGGTCGTCGCGGGACTCCGCCTGGTCCAGGCGGTCGAGCAGGATGCGCGGCGCCGGTGGCGGGCCGTCCAGGGGGTGCGGGCGGCGGGCGCGGAGCCTGCGCGAGCCGTACTCGCCGCGCACCCGGCAGCCGTCGCACGTGCACGGAGTGACGCCGTGCGCGTCGGGGAAGTAGCGCCAGCCGTGGACCTGCCGGACCGGGCGGATCTGCCGCACCTCGCCCCGCGCGACCGGCCGCGGCAGGAACACCTCCCACCCGCGGGCATCCTCCAGCGCGCCGATCCGCCGCACCGCCTCCGCCGCCGTGGTGCGCACCGGCTCCCGGTCGCTGTAGCGTCCGACGGTCACCGGCTCCCCGTCCGGGAGGCGGACGTGCACGGCGACGAGGCCCCGCGGCCCCGGGCGGCGCCCGAGTTCGCGCAGCCACTGATGGGTCAGGGTGTACGAGGGCAGCACGGGGAACACGTACACGCCGCGTACGCCCGCGTTGACCGTCCCGCGGCCGTGGCCGGCGGCCCGCACGCCGTTCCGGCGTATTCGGGCGGTGTACGCGGCGGGAGTGAGGTGCACGAAGGTGGCCATGGCGCCCGATGGTACGAAGCGATCTCCGCGATCCCGCCGGCTGCCCCCTCCCGGGGCGCCCGCCGCTCTATAGGATCGCCGGCATGGCCCTGATCACGAGTGACGTCGACCGGTTCGAGGCCGCGCGGCCGCGGCTGGAGGCCATCGCCTACCGGCTGCTCGGCTCGTCGAGCGAGGCGGAGGACGCCGTGCAGGAGACGTTCCTGCGCTGGCAGGCCGCCGACGTCGGGCGGATCGAGGTGCCCGAGGCCTGGCTCACCAAGGTCCTCACCAACTACTGCCTCAACCAGCTCACTTCGGCCCGCGCCCGGCGCGAGACGTACGTGGGCAGGTGGCTGCCCGAGCCGCTGCTCGCCGGTGACCCCATGCTCGGTCCCGCCGACACCGCCGAGCAGCGCGAGTCCGTCTCGTACGCCGTCCTCGTCCTGCTGGAGCGGCTCTCGCCGAACGAGCGCGCCGTGTACGTGCTGCGCGAGGCCTTCGACTATCCGCACCGGGAGATCGCCGAGATCCTCGACATCACCGAGGCCGGCAGCCAGCAGATCTTCCACCGGGCCAGGAAGCACGTCGCCGCGGGCAAGGCGCGCACCGAGATCGACGAGGCCGCCGCCCGGCGGATCGTCGAGGAGTTCCTGGCCGCGGCCACCAGCGGCCACACCGAACCCCTCGTGCGGCTTCTCACCCAGGACACCGTCGCGGTCGGTGACGGCGGCGGCAAGGTCCCCGCCCGTGCGAAGGCGTTCGAGGGCGCGCTCGCCGTGGCCACGTTCCTGCGCGGTCTGTTCAAGCCCGCACCCGCCAAGCGGGCCCTCGTCGGCGGCGTGCCCGAGATCTACGCCACGACCGCCAACGGCGGGCCCGCCGTCGTCGCCGTGGTCGACGGCCGGGTCGTCGGGATCACCTGCCTGGAGGTCGGGGAGGGCGGCATCGTCGCGATCCGCAGCCAGGTCAACCCCGACAAGCTCGTCCGCGCCACCGAGCAGTGGGCGGCGGCGGACCACGGGGAGCCTCTGTACGTGCTCTGACAGCTGTCCGTGCCCTGACAGCCCTCCTCGCGCGTGTCTGGCCGATGGGTATGGGGGGCTGATCTGGGGTTTTCTCACCACGGTGGCATGTGGCGCAGGTCACATCCCGATCCTGTCAGGAAACGACGCGCTGTCCGGTTCAAGGGTCGACACCGCCGCGCAAGACAGGGCGGACCGACCCGCACAGACAGGAGCAGGGCCATGCAGCACCGCATCGTCGTCCTCGGAGCCGGCTACACCGGAGCCGTCACCGCCGGCCGTCTCGCCAAGCGGCTGCGCCGCGAGGACGTGACCATCACCCTCGTGAACCCCGAGTCCGACTTCGTCGAGCGCGTCCGGCTGCACCAGCTCGCCGCCGGACAGGACCTCCGGCCCCGCCCGTTCGACGAGATGTTCGCGGGCACGGGCGTGGAGCTGAAGCTCGCCGAGGTCACCGGTGTGGACGTGGACCGCAGGACCGTGACCGTCACCGCCGCCGCGCCCGGCGCCCCGACCGTCTTCGGCCGGCAGGAGGAGCTGGCGTACGACACCCTGGTCTACGCCCTCGGCAGCGGCTGGAACGACGGTGGGGTCCCCGGCGCCGCCACCCACGCCCACGAGGTCTCCAGCCGCCCCGGCGCCCTCCGCCTCCGCGACCGCCTCGCCGCCCTGGACGCGGGCCGGCCGGTGGTCGTGGTCGGCGGCGGCCTGACCGGTCTGGAGGCCGCCACCGAGATCGCCGAGGCCCGTCCGGACCTCGACGTGGCCCTGGCCGTGCGCGGCGGGCTCGGCGACTGGCTGTCGGAGAAGGGCCGCACCCACCTGCGCAAGGTCACCGACGGGCTCGGCATCACCGTCCACGAGCACACCACCGTCGCCGCCGTGGCGGCGGACGCCGTGCGGACCGCCGACGGCGCCGCCATCCCCGCCGACGTCACCGTCTGGACCACCGGCTTCGCCGTCCACCCGATCGCCGAGGCCACGACCCTGGAGCTGGGCGAGGACGGCAGGATCGTCGTCGACGGCACGATGCGCTCGGTCTCCCACCCCGACGTGTACGCCGTCGGCGACGCGGCCCTGGCGAACGGCCCCGGCGACAAGCCGCTCCGCATGTCCTGCGCCTCGGGCGTCCCCATGGCCTGGCAGGCCGCCGACGCCATCGCCGCCCGTCTCACCGGCGCCAAGGTCCCGGCCATCGGGATCCGCTACGCCCAGCAGTGCATCTCCCTCGGCCGCAAGGAGGGCCTGATCCAGTTCGTCACCGCCGACGACCGGGCGGTCGACAAGGCGCTGACGGGCCGCCTGGCCGCGACCTACAAGGAGCTGATCTGCAAGGGCGCGGCCTGGGGCGTCGCCAACCCGACCCTGGGCATGCCGGCCCGGCGCCGCCGCGTCGTACGGGAGCAGGCCCGGGTCCAGGTCCCGGCGGAGGCCCAGGGCCGGGCGGAGGCCCAGGGCCGGGCGGCGGAGGCGGCGGCCTGAGCCGCCGCCCGGAGGTGGGGGGCCCGGGCGGAAGGCGTTACTGCACGCAGAACTCGTTGCCCTCAGGGTCCGCCATGACCGTCCACGAGCCGCCTTGTTCCGCCACCTGCCGCACGACCTTCGCGCCCAGCTCCTCCAGGCGGGCCACCTCGGCCTCGCGGGCGTCGGGACCCGGATGGAGGTCCAGGTGGAGACGGTTCTTGCCGGTCTTCGGCTCGGGCACCCGCTGGAACAGGATGCGGTGCCCGAGGCCGGCGTCGGTGTCCGGGTCGAAGGGTTCGTCCGGGTGGCGGACGGCGGCGAGGTCGCGCCAGGCCGGCCGGCCGTGGACGGTGACGGTGGCGTCGGGCGGTACGGCGCCCATGCCGAGCAGTCGGGAGACCAGGGCGCTGTGGTCCTCCTCCCGGTAGCGGAGGGCGGCGGCCCAGAACCCGGCCTGGGCGTGCGGGTCCGTCGCGTCGATGACGAGCTTCCAGTGGATGGCAGTCATGTGCCCCTTTATAGGGGCCGGCACTGACAACGGCCCCTGGTGATCTGCGACCGACGTCACGGTCCGGGGCGCGCGTTCCGCGCCTAATGTGAGGACATGAACGATTCGCCCGACTGCCCCCTGGTCGGTGTCGCCGCCACGTACATGACCCGGCTCTCGGAACTCTCCGCCGATCCGGGTCTCGTGGCCGCCGTCGACCAGCACGCGGCGGCCGTGCGCGACGCGCTCATCCCGGCGCAACGGGGCTCGAAGAACCGCCCGTGGAACGGCTCGTGGAACCGCTCGTGGAACGGCGCGAGGAACGGCTCGTGGAACGGCGCGCTCGCCGGTCCGCCGAAGGGTGTGCCGAGCAGCTCGCCGCACGCCTCGCCGAACCGGAGCGTCCGCCGGGAGGACCTCGCCGACTACGTCCTCGGCTTCACCGACCGGCTCGCCGAGGTCGCCTGGACGGAGCCCGCCGGCCACGACTTCGCGACCCTGCGCCTGACCGCCGTCTGCTGGCTGATCCGCGAGTACGACCTCCTGGCGACCTGACCGCCCCGCCCGGTCACGGGCGGGGCGGCCCGCCGGACGTCAGCGGCCGGGCCGCGCCGGCGGCGCCGGCTCGACGGAGGCCGTCACCGCGGCCACCGGAGCGGTGGCCGCGGGCACGGCCTGCGCCGGTGCGGCCTCCGCCGGTCCGACACTGGAGGCCGGTGCGGCCGCGGACGCCGGTACTGCCGTGGACGCCGGTGCGGCCGTGGACGCCGGTGCGCCCGCGGGCATCGCCTCCGCCGCGGACGCCGCTTCCGCCTCCGCGGCCGCCAAGGCCTCGCGGCTGCGCCGCGCCGTCCGCAGGCCGTCCCAGGTGAGGATCGTCAGGGCCAGCCACACCAGCGAGAAGCCCGCCCAGCGCTCCGGCGGCATCGCCTCGTGGAAGTAGAGGACGCCGAGCAGGAACTGGAAGACCGGCGCCAGGTACTGGAGCAGGCCGAGCGTGGAGAGCGGCACGCGGATGGCCGCCGCCCCGAAGCAGACGAGCGGGACCGCGGTGATCACACCGGTCGCCGCGAGCAGCACGGCGTGGCCGGTGCCCTCGGAGGCGAAGGTCGAGCGGCCCTGCGAGCCCAGCCACAGCAGGTAACCGAGGGCGGGCAGGAACTGGACGGCGGTCTCGGCGGCCAGCGACTCCAGGCCGCCGATGTTGACCTTCTTCTTCACCAGGCCGTACGTGCCGAAGGAGCAGGCGAGGACCAGCGAGATCCACGGCAGCCGCCCGTAGCCGACGGCGAGGACGACCACCGCGAGGACCGCGACGCCGACGGCCGCCCACTGGGCGGGCCGGAGCCGTTCCTTCAGCACGAGCACGCCGAGGGCGATGCTGACCAGCGGGTTGATGAAGTAGCCGAGCGAGGACTCGACGACGTGGCCGGCGTTCACGGCCCAGATGTAGACGCCCCAGTTCACGGTGATGAGGGCGGCGGCGAGGGCGATCAGGCCGAGCCGGCGCGGGGTGCGCACCAGGTCGCGGACCCAGCTCCAGCGGCGCAGCGCGAGCAGGGCGAGGCCGACGACGGCGAACGACCAGACCATGCGGTGCGCGAGGATCTCGACCGCTCCGGCGGGTTCGAGGAGCGGCCAGTAGAGGGGGAAGAGGCCCCAGATGCCATAGGCGGCCATGCCGTAGAGCAGTCCCGCTCGTTCCGCCCGCTGATCGTGCTCCGTCTCCACCGGACCTCCTGCCCCTGCCGGCCCTGCGCCGCGCTCCTCACGAAGGTAGCGCCGCGAGGGCCCGCTGTCATGTCCGTATCGCCATACGGTCCTGACGGATCATGGAGCCGGGACACCCCGTCCGGACGGCACACCCCGCCCGGACGGCACACCCCGCCCGGACGGCATACCCCGCCCGGAGGGCACACCCCGCCCGGACGGCCGCCCGCGGATCACGAAGCCGCGGGCGTCGGGGTCGCCGGTGCCTGCCCCGCCAGCGCCTCGGCGATCGTCTCCGCGATCGGCGTCGTCGGGCGGCCGATCAGCCGGGACAGGTCGTCGCCGCGGGCGGCGAGCGCGCCGCGCGCCACGGCCTCGTCGACGTCGACCAGGATCTCGGCGAAGGGCTGCGGCACGCCGGCGCCGACGAGGATCTCCAGGTGGGCGGCGGCCGGCACGCTCGTGTAGCCGATCTCCCGGCCGGACAGGCGGGCCACCTCGGCCGCGTACTCGGCGAAGGACCAGGACACGTCGCCGCTCAGCTCGTACGCCCGGCCCAGGTGCTCGTCGAGCGGGCCGGTCAGGACGGCGGCGGCCGCGGCGGCGTAGTCGGCGCGGGCGGCGGAGGCGACCCGGCCCTCGCCGGCGTTGGCGACGACGGCGCCGTGGGCGAGGACGGGGGCGAGGTTCGCGGTGTAGTTCTCGGTGTACCAGCCGTTGCGGAGGAAGGTGTACGGCAGTCCGGAGTCGAGGATCGCCCGCTCGGTCGCCTGGTGCTCCTCGGCCAGGACGAAGTCGGCCGCGGGACCGCCGAGGATGCCGGTGTACGCGAGCTGGGCGACGCCCGCGGCCTTGGCGGCGGTGATCACGGCGGCGTGCTGGGGCACGCGCCGGCCGACCTCGCTGCCGGAGATCAGCAGCGCCCGGTCGCCGGCCCGGAAGGCGCCGGCCAGCGTCTCGGGCGCGGAGTAGTCGGCGACCCGCAGCTCGACGCCGCGCTCGGCCAGGTCGGCGGCCTTCGCCTTGTCGCGGACGACGGCGACGACGGATCCGGCGGGCTCGGTGGCGAGGAGGGCGTCGACGACGAGACGGCCGAGCTGTCCGGTGGCTCCGGTGACGACGATGCTCATGGTTCTCCCTGGAGATGTGGTGCGGTCGAGGGCAACGCACTCACCGTACGACTGGCGCTATCCTTTCGTAAGTACCCACCTTAAAGTAAGGTACTGGCATGCAGGTAAGTGACCCGGCGCAGCCGGGCGCCAGGAAGCCCGACGTCAACGACCGCATGTGCCCCTCCCGCCTGGTCCTGGAGCACATCACCAGCCGCTGGGGCGTCCTCGTGCTCGCCCTGCTGCTCGAACGCCCCCACCGCTTCGGCGAGCTGCGCCGCGCCGTCGGCGGGGTCAGCGAGAAGATGCTCGCCCAGACCCTGCGGACCCTGGAGCGCGACGGCTTCGTCCACCGCGACGCCCGGCCCGTCATCCCGCCCCGCGTCGACTACGACCTCACCGCCCTCGGCCGCGAGGCCGCCCGGCAGGTCTGGGGCCTGGCCCGGTGGACGGAACGGCGGCTCGCCGCCGTCGAGGAGGCACGCGAACGCTACGACAGCGTCCGCGAATCGTCCCGATGAGGACCCAATGATGTTGTAGGCAGGGCCCGTTGGGGCCCCGGGCCGTACGATCTGCTCACATGCGGGGGAACCATGACCATATGTGGGGGGACACGTGTCGGACGTGAGCCGAAGACTGCTGCGCGCCTGCGGCGCGCTGGCGGCGGGCGGAGCACTGCTCCTGGCGGGCTGTTCGGAGGACGGCGGGGGAAAACCCGCCGGCGGTGACGGCAGGGACCGAAAGGGCGGTACGAGCGCCCCGGCGCCCGGGACCCAGGCGCCCAGCCCCACCCCGACCGCCGTCGACCTCCGCCTCGACCCGTCGCGCGCGCCGAAGACCACGGCCGACGCCGAACGGCTCGCCCTCGCGGTCGTCGCCGGCCCCGACAGCTGGGGCCCCGACTACGTCAAGCGCGCCCCGTACCTCAGCGCCCCCGGCTCCTGGCCGGTGCTCGACAAGGACTGCACCTGGGAGGGCGGCGCCCGCCCCCGTACGGTCCTGGCCAGCGTCACCGCCTACAGCGAGATCCCGGCCGCCGGAGGCAAGGGACCGCTGCGGGTCGCCGCCACCGTCACCGTGCACCGCACCGAGTCCGACGCCGACTGGGAGCTGGCCGAGACCCTGGAAGAGGCGCTGCGCTGCCCCGACCAGCGGCTGCGCGAGAACGAACGCATCACCGGGCTGATGTCCCTCGGCACGCCCTACGGCGTGAACGGCAACGCCACCACCGCCGACTCCGTCCTCGAACGCGGCGACTACCACAACGACGCCTTCAAGCAACCGCAGTACTACTCCTGGTACCAGACCCGCATCGGGCAGGTCACCCTCGCCAGCGTCGTCAAGGGGGCACCCGGCTACACCGAATCGGTCACCAACTCCGACCAGGTGCGCGCCAACGTCCTCATGCAGGAGCGGATCAGGAAGCAGTGGGGAGCCCAGTCGTGAGCCCGATGTCCCAGCCCGCCGCCGGCCCCGGCGCCCCTGAGCCCGGCGCCCTCCAGCCGCTGCTTCCCTCCGACCCGTCCCGGCTCGCCGGCTACCGGCTCCTCGGCCGGCTCGGCGCCGGCGGCATGGGGGTCGTCTACCTCGGCCGCACCGACACCGGCGAACTCGCCGCCGTCAAGGTCACCCTCGCCGACCAGGCAGACCAGCCCGACTTCCGGGCCCGCTTCCGCCGCGAGGTCGAGGCCGCCCGCCGGGTCGCCAGCCCGTGGGCGGTCCCCGTCATCGGCGCCGACCCCGACGCCCCCGAACCCTGGATGGCCACGGCCTTCGTGCCCGGCCCCTCCCTCGGCGAGGCCGTACGGGCCCACGGCCCGCTGCCCGAGCGGAGCGTACGGATCCTCGGCGGCGCCGTCGCCCGCGCCCTCTCCGCCGTCCACGCGGCCGGACTCGTCCACCGCGACGTCAAGCCCGGCAACATCCTGCTCGCCGTCGACGGCCCCCGGCTCATCGACTTCGGCATCGCCCGCGTCACCGACGAGACCGCCCTGACCTCCGCCGACATGGTCGTCGGCACCCCCGGCTTCCTCGCCCCCGAACAGGCCGAGGCCCGCGCCGCCGAGATCGGCCCCGCCGCCGACGTCTTCGCCCTCGGCTGCCTCCTCGCCTTCGCCGCCACCGGCCGGCCGCCGTTCGGCAGCGGCAGCCTGGACGCCCTGCTGTACCGGACCGTCCACGACGAACCCGACCTCGCCGGCGTACCCGACGGGCTGCTCGACCTCGTACGGCAGTGCCTCGCCAAGCGTCCGGCCGAACGGCCCACCGCCGAGGAGCTCGCCGCCCGGCTCACCGAGGACACCCCCGGCACCGCCGCCGACTGGCTGCCCGCGCCCGTCGTCACCACCATCGCCACCCGCTCGGCCGCGATGCTCGCCCTCCCCGCCATCGACGCGACCGCCCCCGGCGCCCCCACGGCCCCGCCGCCCGAGCCCAGCCGGCGCCGCTTCCTGCTGCTCGGCGCCGGAGCCGCCGTGCTCGCCGCCGGCGGCGGCGCCTACGCCCTCGCCGCCTCCCGGCGCGACGACACCGGGAAGGACGGCAAATCCCCCGCACCGAAGGCCCGGGACACCTGGGCGATCGGGCTGCTCGCCGACCTGTCCGGGCCCGACAAGGAGATCGGACGGGCCCAGGAGCGCGGCGCCCGCCTCGCCGTCGAGCAGTTCAACGCCCTGCACAAGGGCAAGCCCATCACCCTCGAACTCAAGGTCTCCGACGAGCGGGGCGACCGCGGCGGCGCGCTCGCCGCCGCCCGCAGGCTGACCACCGACCCCGCCGTGGTCGCCGTCCTCGGCCCCACCTCGGACGCCGCGGGCCAGGCCGCGCTGCCCGCCTTCGAGGAGGCCGGCGTGCCGCTCCTCACCGTCTCGGCCGGCTACAACCTGCTCACCCTGGGGGACTCCAACACCACCGTGCTGCGCGCCATCCCGAACCACATCATGGCGGCTACGTACCTCGCCTTCGCCACCACCCTGCTGCCGCAGGTCCGCCGCCCCGGCGTGCTCCAGGAACGCACCGACGACGTCTACAGCTGGCAGTACACCGGCGGCGTCCGCTTCGGCTACAAGCAGGCCGGCATCACCCCGCACTTCCGGGTGATCCCCGGCCGGGTCAGGGACTACCGGAAGATCCTCGGGGAAATGATCGAGGCCGGCATCGACGCGTACATCCACTGTGGCGTCCGCTCCACGGCCGTCCTCGCCGCCCGCGCGCTCGCGGAACTCGGCTTCACCGGACCCAGGTTCACGGGCCAGGACGCCTACGGGCCGTACTTCCTGAAGGAGGCCGGGCGGGCCGCCGAGGGCTGGTTCGTCTGCGCGCCGGTCGTCGACCCCGTCCAGCGGGCCGGCAACGAGGCGCTGAAGCCCGCCGACCGCAAGCCGGTGCAGGACTTCCTCGCCGCGTACCGCAAGCGGTACGGCACCGTCCCCGCCCCCTACACGGGCGAGTCCTTCGACCTCGTCACGATGGTCACCGCCTGGCTCGCCACCAGCGCCGGCAAGGGACCGCTCTCCCGCAAGGGCCTGTGGGAGGCCCTGCGGGCCCAGCGGTTCACCGGGGCGATGGGCGGTTACGAGTTCGACCAGCGAGGCGACCTCAAGGGCGTCGGCACGTTCGTCTACGGAGTGGAGAACGGCGCCTACAAGTTCATCGGCAGCGCGCCCGGCGCCCCGAACAAGCCGAAGAAGAGCTGACGGTGCAGCCCCTCAGGAAGGCCGATCCCTCCACGATCGCCGGCTACCGGCTGCTCGGGCGGCTCGGCGCCGGCGGCATGGGCGTGGTCTACCTCGCCCGTACCGCCGGCGGTGCCCTCGCCGCACTCAAGCTGATCCGGGCCGAGCACGCCGCCGACCCCGGCTTCCGCGCCCGCTTCCGCCGCGAGGCGGCCACCGCCGAGCGGATCACCGGCCGCTGGGTCGTCCGGGTGCTCGGCGCCGACCCGGAGGCCCGCGAACCGTGGCTGGCCACCGAGTTCGTCCCCGGGCCCTCGCTCGTCGAGGCCGTCGACGCGCACGGCGCGCTGCCCGAGCCTGCCGTCCGGGCCCTCGGCGCCCGGCTCGCCGACGCCCTCCACGACATGCACGAGGCCGGGCTCGTCCACCGCGACGTCAAGCCCGGCAACGTCCTGCTCGCCCTCGACGGGCCCCGCCTCATCGACTTCGGCATCGCCCGCGTCACCGGGGCGACCGCGCTCACCGCCACCGACGCGATGATCGGCACGCCCGGCTTCCTCGCCCCCGAACAGGCCCGGGCCCTGGGCGCCGGCGAGGTCGGCCCCGCCAGCGACGTCTTCTCGCTCGGCTGCGTCCTCGCCTACGCCCTCACCGGCCGTCGCCCCTTCGGCACCGGTGGCGTGGCCGCGGTGGTCTACCGCACCGTCCACGAGGAGCCCGACCTCGACGGGCTGCCCGATTCCCTGCTGCCCCTCGTGACGGCCTGCCTCGCCAAGGACGCCGCCGACCGGCCCACCGCCGCCGAGGTACGGGCCGCGCTCGGCCCGGCCTCCGGGCCCGCGGGCGACTGGCTGCCGCCCGGCCTGCCCGCGCTGATCGCCCGGCGCTCCTCCCGCGTCCTCGACCTGCCGGTCGCCGACCCCACCCGGCTCGACCCCGCGCCGCCGCCCGGGACCTCGCGCCGCAGGCTCCTCGTCCTCGGCTCGGCCGGGGCGGTCGCCGCGGCCGGCGGCCTCACCGCCTGGCTGTTCGGCCGCGACCCCGCCACCGGGACGGGCGGGGCCACCGGGGCCCCGCGAGCCGCGTACACCCTCGGCATGGTGACCGACCTCAGCGGCCCTGGGAAGACGGACGGGCGGGCCCAGGAACGCGGGCTGCGCCTCGCCGCGGAGACCTTCAACGCCCGCTCGGACCGGCCCTTCGACCTGGTGCCCAAGGTGCGGGACGACGGCGGGGACCCCCGCCGGTCCACGACCGCGGCCCGCGCCCTGCTCCAGGACCGCGCGCTGGTCGCCGTCCTCGGCCCGACGACCACGGAGACCGCCATGGCGACCGCGGAGGTCATGGGCCCCGCGAAGGTGACGGTGATGAGCCTGGTCGCGTCGGTCCCCGCCGGTGTCGTCCGCGGCGGGTCGACGGATCCGCGCACATACTACGAACTGCGCCCCCACCCGGACACGTTGATCGTGCCCTTCGCCCGCTACCTCAGCGAGCACCGGCTCGGCCGCACCGCGGTCGTCCACGACCGGGCCGGCGGCACGTACAGCTGGTCCGCCGTCCGCAGCATGAAGAACTCACCGCCGGCCGGGGGCACGGTCACCTCGCACGAAGTCGCCGCCGACAGCGAGGACTTCGGACCGGCGGTCCGCGCCGCGCTCGCCACCTCCCCGCAGGGCGTGATGTACGCGGGCACCTCGCCGCGCCGGGCCGCCCTGTGCGCCAGGGCACTGAAGGAGCAGGGGTTCCGGGGCCCGTGCGGCAGCGTCGAGTACGCGCTGGAGCCCGAGTTCCTCACCGTCGCGGGGGCCGCCGCCGAAGGCTGGTACTTCGGCGTGGGGTACACCGATCCCGACACCGTCCCGGCCGCGAAGGAGTTCGCCGCCGCCTACCGCGAGCGCTACGGGCTCACGGCCACGGACCGGGTAGACCGGTTCGCCGTCGAGACGTACGACACCCTGTTCTGGCTGGGGCAGGCGCTGCGCACCGCGATCGGCAGGAACGCCGGCGTCACGGGCGCCGCGGTCGCGAACGCGCTGATGGTGACCGACATGCTGTACAAGGGCGTGGCCAGGTCGTACAACGCCAGGGCGAACGACACCTCGACGTCCGCCCTCGAAGGCCTCACCCTCTGGCAGATCAGGTCCGCAAAGCCGCGCTGCCTCGGCCCGTTCGCCGAGGCAGCGCAACGCTGACCGGGGTGGGAGCTAACCCACCACCGTCCAGGTGTCCTTGCCGGTGAGCAGCTGGGTCAGGTCGCCCTTGCCCTGCTGCTCCACCGCCTGCTCCAGCTGGTCCGCCATCAGCGTGTCGTACACCGGGCGTTCGACCGACCGGAAGACGCCGATGGGCGTGCGGTGCAGGGTGTCCGGGTCGGCGAGGCGGGAGAGGGCGAAGGCGGTCGTCGGCGAGGACGCGTGGGCGTCGTGGACGAGGACGCGCGACGCGTTCTCCGGCGTGACCGTGACGATCTCCAGGTCGCCGGTGGCCGGGTCGCGGACGACGCCCTTGTCGAGCTCGGCGCCGAAGCGGATCGGCTGCCCGTGCTCCAGGCGGATGACCGCCTCCTTGGCCTGCTCGTTGTCCTTGAGGACCTCGAAGGCGCCGTCGTTGAAGATGTTGCAGTTCTGGTAGATCTCCACCAGGGCGGTGCCGTTGTGGTCGGCGGCCTGGCGCAGCACCTCGGTGAGGTGCTTGCGGTCGGAGTCCACGGTGCGGGCGACGAAGCTCGCCTCGGCGCCCAGCGCCAGCGACACCGGGTTGAAGGGGGCGTCGAGGGAGCCCATCGGGGTCGACTTGGTGATCTTGCCGAGCTCCGAGGTGGGGCTGTACTGGCCCTTGGTCAGGCCGTAGATCCGGTTGTTGAAGAGCAGGATCTTCAGGTTGACGTTGCGGCGCAGCGCGTGGATGAGGTGGTTGCCGCCGATGGACAGCGCGTCGCCGTCACCGGTGACCACCCACACCGACAGGTCGCGCCGCGAGGTCGCCAGGCCGGTGGCGATGGCCGGGGCGCGGCCGTGGATGGAGTGCATCCCGTAGGTGTTCATGTAGTACGGGAAGCGGGAGGAGCAGCCGATGCCGGAGACGAAGACGATGTTCTCCTTCGCCAGGCCGAGTTCGGGCATGAATCCCTGCACGGCGGCGAGCACGGCGTAGTCGCCGCAGCCGGGGCACCAGCGGACCTCCTGGTCCGACTTGAAGTCCTTCATGGACTGCTTGGCCTCGGCCTTGGGCACCAGGTGCAGCAGCGACTCACTCATCGATGACCTCCTTGAGGGCCGCGGCGAGCTGCTCGGCCTTGAACGGCATGCCGTTGACCTGGTTGTGGCTGCGGGCGTCGACCAGGTACTTCGCCCGGACGAGGGTGGCGAGCTGGCCCAGGTTCATCTCCGGGACCACGATCTTGTCGTAGCGCTCGAGGACCTCGCCGAGGTTCTTCGGGAAGGGGTTGAGGTGCCGCAGGTGGGCCTGGGCGATGGGGCGGCCGGCGACCCGCAGCCGACGGACGGCGGCGGTGATCGGCCCGTAGGTGGACCCCCAGCCGAGGACCAGGGTGCTCGCGCCGTCCGGGTCGTCGACCTCGACGTCGGGCACCTCGATGCCGTCGATCTTGGCCTGCCGGGTGCGGACCATGAGGTCGTGGTTGGCCGGGTCGTACGAGATGTTGCCGGTGCCGTCCTGCTTCTCGATGCCGCCGATGCGGTGCTCGAGACCGGGCGTGCCGGGCAGCGCCCACGGCCGGGCCAGGGTCTCCGGGTCGCGCTTGTACGGCCAGAAGACCTCGGTGCCGTCGGCCAGGGTGTGGTTCGGGCCGGTGGCGAACGTCGTGGTCAGGTCGGGCAGTTCGTCGACGTCGGGGATGCGCCAGGGCTCGGAGCCGTTGGCGAGGTAGCCGTCGGACAGCAGGAAGACCGGGGTGCGGTAGGTGAGCGCGATCCGGGCCGCGTCGAGCGCCGCGTCGAAGCAGTCGGCGGGCGTGCGCGGGGCGACGACCGGCACCGGGGCCTCGCCGTTGCGCCCGTACATGGCCTGGAGCAGGTCGGCCTGCTCGGTCTTGGTCGGCAGGCCGGTGGACGGGCCGCCGCGCTGGATGTCGACGATCAGCAGCGGGAGCTCCAGGGAGACCGCGAGCCCGATCGTCTCGGACTTCAGGGCCACACCGGGCCCGGACGTGGTGGTCACCGCGAGCGAGCCGCCGAAGGCCGCGCCGAGCGCGGCGCCGATGCCGGCGATCTCGTCCTCGGCCTGGAAGGTGCGCACGCCGAAGTTCTTGTGCTTGCTCAGCTCGTGCAGGATGTCCGAGGCCGGGGTGATCGGGTACGAGCCGAGGTAGAGCGGCAGGTCCGCCTGCCGGGAGGCGGCGACCAGGCCGTACGAGAGGGCCAGGTTCCCGGAGATGTTGCGGTAGGTGCCGGTCGGGAAGGCCCGGGTCGCCGGGGCGACCTCGTAGGAGACGGCGAAGTCCTCGGTGGTCTCGCCGAAGTTCCAGCCGGCCCGGAAGGCGGCCACGTTCGCCTCGGCGATCTCGGGCTTCTTCGCGAACTTCTGGCGCAGGAAGCTCTCGGTGCCCTCGGTCGGCCGGTGGTACATCCAGGAGAGCAGTCCGAGCGCGAACATGTTCTTGCTCCGCTCGGCCTCCTTCCGGGACAGCCCGAAGTCCTTCAGGGCCTCGACGGTGAGCGTGGTGAGCGGCACCGGGTGGACCCGGTAGCCGGCCAGCGAGCCGTCCTCCAGCGGGGAGGTCTCGTAGCCGACCTTGGCCATGGCGCGCTTGGCGAACTCGTCGGTGTTGACGATGATCTCGCCGCCGCGCGGCACGTCCCCGATGTTGGCCTTGAGCGCGGCCGGGTTCATCGCGACCAGGACGTTCGGGGCGTCGCCCGGGGTCAGGATGTCGTGGTCGGCGAAGTGCAGCTGGAACGAGGACACGCCCGGCAGCGTGCCGGCGGGGGCCCGGATCTCGGCGGGGAAGTTCGGCAGCGTGGAGAGGTCGTTCCCGAAGGACGCCGTCTCCGAGGTGAACCGGTCACCGGTGAGCTGCATGCCGTCGCCCGAGTCGCCCGCGAAGCGGATGATCACCCGGTCGAGCCGGCGGACTTCCTTCGCTGAGCCGTGCTCGCCCGTCGCCGGGGCGCTGCGCTGCTCCCCGACCAGGGCCTCACCGGCCTCGCTACTGACCTGGCTGGTCACTGAACTGGACCTCCCTCGCGGCAGGGTCTCTCCGTCGAGGCTGTCCCCGCGGAGAAGGCTCGGGGGACGGCCGGCATCCCGGTCGCCCCGTGGCCACCCTACGTCCGAGAGGGGGGCCTTCCCGGGACTTCTCGCATCGTGGACCTCGTTTCGAGACGCCCACTCGCACCACTTATACGGTCAATTGTCGCTCTCCGTGAACCGCCGGGTCCACCCGGAGGGTCACGCCGTGCTCATTCTCGGTGACGACCGGTCGTGGGGAGTCGCTCCCGCGCCACACCCGACCCGCGGCCGGTCCTCTGTCGATCTCTCCTGGTCCGGAGGGTGGACGGGGCGGCGTCCACCCCATCTGACAGGGTGTCAGTTGTTCAGGAATTCAGGTAGGTCAGTACGGCGAGTACCCGACGGTGATCCCCGTCACTCGGCGAGAGCCCCAGCTTCAGGAAGATGTTGCCGATGTGCTTCTCCACCGCGCCGTCGCTCACCACCAGCTGCTTCGCGATGGCCGAATTCGTACGCCCCTCCGCCATCAGGCCCAGGACCTCCCGCTCGCGCGGTGTCAGCGCCGCCAGGACGTCCTGCTTCCGGCTGCGGCCGAGCAGCTGCGCCACCACCTCCGGGTCCAGCGCCGTACCGCCCCGGGCCACCCGCACCACCGCGTCCACGAACTCGCGGACCTCGGCCACCCGGTCCTTCAGGAGATAGCCGACGCCCGTGCTGGACCCGGCCAGCAGCTCCGTGGCGTACTGCTCCTCGACGTACTGCGAAAGGACCAGCACGCCGATCCCCGGATGCTCCCTCCGCAGCCGCACCGCCGCCCGCACGCCCTCGTCCGTGTGCGTCGGAGGCATCCGGACGTCGGCCACGACCACGTCCGGCAGCGCCCCCTCGTCCGCGAGTTCCGCCACCGTCTTCACCAGCGCCTCGCCGTCACCCACCTGGGCGACCACCTCATGGCCCAGATCGGTGAGGAGCCGGGTCAGTCCCTCGCGCAGCAACACCGAATCCTCGGCGATGACCACCCGCACGCTGTCCGTCACTTCTTCTGCCTTTCTGCCGGCGGCTGGGTGCCCCAGCATCGCAGCAGAAGGGACGCGGCGGAGGTGGCGGGGGTTCAACGGACTGCTTCAGCGGACTGCTTCAACGGGGCTGAGGGGAGGGGGGTTTCGGGTTCGGGGGAGGGGAGGCGGGAGAGCACGAGGGCCGGGGGCGTGGTGACGGCTGGCGGCCGGAAGCCGGCGGCTGAGGGCTGAGGGAGGGCTGAGGGCTGAGGGGGGCGGGAGAGCATGAGGGCGGGGGGCCGGGGCCGTGCGGAGGGCGTGCCGTCCGGCCGGGGCGGGTCACGCCCGCCAGGGGAGTTCGGCCGTGACGGAGGTCGGGCCGCCGGTGGGGGAGTCGACGGCGAGGACGCCGTCGACGGCGCCGAGGCGTTCGGCCAGACCGGCGAGACCGCTGCCGGCGGCCGGGTCGGCGCCGCCCGCGCCGTCGTCGCGCACCTGGAGCATCAGCCGGTCACCCGCCCGCCACACCTCCACCCAGGCCCGCCGGGCCCGGGAGTGCTTGGACACGTTCTGCAGCAGCTCCGACACCGTGAAGTAGGCGATGCCCTCGATCGCCGCGGCCGGCCGGCCCGGCAGGTCCACGTCCACCGACACCGGCACCGTGCAACGCGCGGCCAGCGCCGACAGGGCCGCGTCGAGGCCGCGGTCGGTCAGGACCGCCGGGTGGATGCCGCGCGCCAGGTCCCGCAGCTCCTGCAGGGCCAGCTTCACCTCG